>NZ_JBZCNH010000005.1:0-397718 GCF_058269215.1 Arthrobacter sp. TJ-238
CCCCAGCACCCCCAGCAGCCCAGGCACCCTCACCGCGACCTCCCCCACCGGCCGCACCTACACCACCACCCCCGACCCACCACCCTTCTGACCGCCTGCCCTCCGGAGCGCAGGAGGTAAGGACCTGGCGGCGCGGTAGGACTCGTCGAAGGGTGGCCCCCGGCTGGAGGAACCAGTCGATGCTGGCGGGCGATCAGCGCGTGGGTGGTTGGCAGCCGATGCCGGTCGGATTCTCCAAGCAGTCCTGACTCACTTGGTGGGACTGCGTTCGCCAGATACTCATGAGATGCGGCGCGGACACGACCGCAGCTTCCCCGGCGACCGGTTGGAACGGTCCGCCGTCCACCGAATAGTCCCCGGCGAAAAACGTGGTCACCGTGACCTGGAAGTCCCCTGTCTGAGCGTACTGATGGCTCGTAGTCGTGGGCGTGTTGAAAGCGTTCTCGATGACAGGGCCGCCTGGCGTGATGGTCGTCATGCTGGAGCCGTCACCGTAGTTCCATCGGTAGGACACCGGCCGCGCCTTGAGCACGATCGAGGCGTCCTGGAAGTCGAACGTGAACTCCTGCTCCTGAGCCTGCGCATAGATGTTCGAGTGGGCGTTACGTAACCCGAAGTTCGAGGGCTGTGACAGGATCGTCGCCGCCAGCACCGGTTGCTTCTGGAACTCCTCGAGACTGATAACGATGGGCGCTTCCTCCGGCACTGCCGCGCCCTCCACCGGCAGTTGCGGCGGCTCGCCGGGGTACATACACGAGGTCCGGCCTGTCGGCGTCCGTGTTGCCGGCTGCGTGTTGTTGTTGACCTCGATCCAGTTCACCAATACGCCACCCTCACGGACAGCGCAACGCGCGTTAATTCGTGGGCAGGTCGCCGGGTCGAGGGCCTCACCGACCCCGGCTGTGCAGGCCCGGACGTAGGTGTATTCGATGCCGTCGTCCATGGGCAACATGGCTGGCACCTCTTTTGCAACGCTGCCCGGTTGAGCGTCGGGTCTGCCTCCTAGTGCTTTCTTGTCAAAGGAACTTGTATCTCGAACCTTTGCAGTTGCTGTGTCGCCGTCGAATCGGATGTCGTTGCCTCTACCTGACGCCGCCGCTGAAGGAGTGCAGAGTAGGAAAACGGTAACCATGAAAATGACGCGTACCAATAGGGATTTCATTACTGTGTACCTTCAGGTGCACCGAAATCTAGCATTACCCAACGGCCCTCTAGATGAGCTGAGAAAATTGCATTGAAATTGGGGTCTCCCTTTGGCGCGTCGGCTTCGACCTCGCCAGAGGCCGAGTAAGTTTTCGATGCCCCTTGAACCACTTCTACATAAGAGCCAATTGATCCCTCTGTGTTCGTCAGGAAATCGGTGCTGAACGTAGTGACGTCGGAGTTGGCTCCAGAGACCCATCCGCCATTCGCGTAGACATCCTTGACCGCGCTGACCGTGTTCGAACACGTCTCACACCGCGGGTCCGTCACGGCTTCGAATGGCGCCCAGTCGTTGGTCTCGTAGCCATAGGAAAACAGCTCGAACCAGTACTTCGTGAACGCTTCGAGCCCCTCGGCCGAGTTCTCGTCCGCCAGCGCGGGTTTCACGGGCACCGGGATGTTCGCCGCCGGACCGGCCGACGATGCAGGCGACGGCTCACGGCTCGAGGAAGCGGACGCCGACGGTGTGGCAGAAACTGAAGGCGCCGCGGAGGAAGTCGACGAAGAGTCAGGGCTCGGCTGGACGGACGGATCCGGATCGCCCTGATATCCGGCCAGGAACAGCACCGCAAGCACCGCACCGGCCAGGAGAGGCGCTACCCCTCGACGACGGCGACCATGACCATCTGCACGCACAAGGACCATGCAACTCCCCCATCACAGGCGTCCGGCGACCGGAATGGCCCTCAGCATAGCCCCATGAGGCCCGGGTGCTACAGGTTGTGCACAGGCGAATCCGGCCGGACGACCCGGAACCTGGGAGGAGCTGCACCTGATGCCCGCCCGCCGCCAGCGCCCGGACGGCCACCAGGTGCAGCGCGGGTATGGACAGGTGCACGATCTTCAGGGGGGCACCAGGGCTGGCTCGAGCCCGACGGTCAGGGGTCAGCGGTTGGCAGAGACCGCCAGGAGCAGCTCAGGAGCCCTGCGGTCGTACCACCGGCCGCCCGTCCTGACGCCGACCACGAACAGCACACTGCCGAGCACCAGCCCGACCACGACGGTCAGCCAGCCGAACAGCGCGTCACCGGTCACGAAGTAGAGGATCGCGAGGACGATCTCGGGCAACGCCAGCAGCAGCATCACGAACCATCCGATGAACTGGACGGCGAACATGGTGAAGTTCGTTCCCGGCGGCGTCTTGAAGGCGCTCTCGCCGGGAAGAGGGACGTTGTAGGTGTAGCGCGCCGACACGACGCTCGACAGGCCCGCGCCAGTCAGCAGCAGGCCGAGCGACAGACCCAGCATCACGGGCAGATCCTCGGTCCGGCCCGTGACGAGCAACGGCACCACCGTGAACACGAGGGTGACCGGCAGCGAGAAGACCATCAGTGCGACGGCCCGGCCCAGACGGTCGTCGTATCCGCGGACGCCGGTGGAGACGTGCAGGCTGAAGGCGGTGTTGTCGTAGGAGATGTCGGCCGAGATGGACCATGCGAGCAGGAACGCGGTGAGGGGCCCGAGGAAGGCGAAGGCCGTGCCCGATCCTCCGCCCGAGAAGTACAGCAGCACCGCGACGAACGGGATCACCACGAGGGACGCGGAATACCGCGGGTCGCGGAGCCAGTAGGTCAGAGCCCTCGCCGCGATGGCCCCCGCGGGGGTCGCCGGGAACCGGGCGAACCAGCCGAGGTTCCCGCCCGCCCGCTTCGTGACGGCGTTGTAGGGAGGCGTGACCAGGGCGTGGGTGAGGCCGCGGCTCCACAGCACGAGGAACAGCATCAGTGTGGCCGTCCCGATCAGGAACTTCAGGATCGCCGGACCGATGCTGCCCGCGGCCACATCCGCCGGTGCCGCCCACAGCGCACCGAGCGGCGTCCAGGCGAGAAAATCGGCGAGGGTCAGTGCAAACCCGGGCGAGCTCTGGAACCCCGCCGTCACTCCCCCGATGATCGGACCGAGGAAGATCAGGGGGATGAAGGCGACTATTCCCCTGACGTCCTTGAAGCGTCGGGAGCCCGTCATCGAGGACACCGCCGTCGTCACGAGCCGCGAGGCCACGACGCACAGCAGGACGGCGATCAGACCGCAGACGAGGGCTGTCAGGGCGGCCGCCGGGTAGCGGATCCAGGTGACCACCTGCGTCAGCGTTGCGATCAGGGTGACCAGCCCCGGGATGCCCGCGAGGCCGCCCAGCACGAGACCGGCGAGCAGTTGGCGCATCGGGATCGCGAAGGTAACGAACCGCGCGGGGTCGAGCGTCATGTCGATGCCGGTCGCCGCGATGGGGATGAGGATCCAGCCAAGCACGGCCGCCGAGCCGCCGATCACGAGGACGGTCCTGATGACCTCGAGCTCCGCGGTGCCGAGCAGCACCAGGCCGATCATGAGCAGGACCAGGAGTCCCAGCCCGTACAGTCCGCCGAGGATCACACCGACGAGCTGCCCCGTGCTGCGCTTGAGCGAATTCCGCAGCAGGAGGAGCTTGAGTCTCAGGAGGTCCGCAACCACGACAGCCCTTCCGATGTGCTGCGGCCACCGACGAGCTCGACGAAGCGGTCCTCGAGGGTCGCGTCGCCCCGGACCTCGTCCACGGTTCCCGCGGCGAGGACGGTGCCCGCCGCGATGACGGCGACGTGGTCGCACATGCGCTGCACGAGGTCCATCACGTGGCTGGACACGATGACCGAGCCGCCGGAGCGCACATAGCCTGCCAGGATGTCGCGGATGTTCGCGGCCGAGACGGGGTCGACGGACTCGAACGGTTCGTCGAGGACGAGTAGCTTCGGTGCGTGGATCAGGGCCGAGGCGAGCGCGATCTTCTTCGTCATGCCCGCCGAGTAGTCCACCACGAGCGTCCCGGCGTCGTTCGTGAGGTCGAGGGCGCGCAGCAGGTCACCGGTGCGCTCCAGCACGGTCTCGCGGTCCATGCCGCGCAGCAGTCCCGCATAGGTGACGAGCTGCTCGCCCGTGAGCCGGTCGAACAGCCTGACGCCGTCGGGCAGGATGCCCATGAGCTTCTTCGCCTCGAGCGGCTGCGCCCAGACATCGACGCCGTGCACCAGCGCCTGGCCGTAGTCGGGCCGGAGCAGGCCCGTGGCCATGGAGAGGGTGGTGGTCTTGCCGGCGCCGTTCGGTCCCACGAGCCCGTAGAAGGAGCCCGTCGGAACCTCGAGGGTCACCCCGTTCACGGCGATCTTCTCTCCGAAGCGCTTGGCGAGACCACGGATGCTCAGTGCGGCCGTACCGGCCCCGGCCTGCGGATCGTTCTCATCGGTCGGCGGTGGCACGAGGGAACTCATGCTGTCACGCTAGCAACGCGCGCTCTCGCTCCTCGTCATCCCAAAGGAGGAGAAGCAGCAGGTCAGAAGCCTCCTGCCCGCTCGTACTGGGGCGCGGGGACGAGGTCGTGGCCGAGCTCGTCCGCCGCGCGCATCCACCAGTGCGGGTCGCGCAGGGCGGCGCGGGCGATGAGGACGACGTCGGCCCGCTCCTCGCGGATGACGTCGTCGGCCTGGCGCGGGTCGTTGATGAGGCCGACGGCGCCGGTCGGCACGCCGGAAGTCCGGACCTCCTCCGCGAGCGCCACCTGGTAGCCGGGGCCCACGGGGATGGACGCTGCAGGGACGGCTCCGCCGGACGACACGTCCACGAAGTCGACGCCCTCCTCGGCGGCACGCTTGGCGAGCCGCGCCGACACGGCGCCGTCGATCCCGCCCTCGGTCCAGTCGGACGCGGAGATGCGCAGCAGCAGCGGCATAGCGGCGGGGATGACGCGCCGGACCTCGCGGATCACCTCGAGCGTCAGCCGGAAGCGGGCTTCCTCGGAGCCGCCCCACCCGTCCGTGCGGGTGTTGACCAGCGGGGAGAGGAACTGGTGCAACAGGTACCCGTGGGCACCGTGGATCTCCATGGTGTCGAAGCCGGCGTCGACAGCGCGGGCGGCGGCCGCACCGAAGTCGCGGATGACCTTCCGGATGTCCTCCTCGGTCATGGCACGGGGCGCAGCGTACCGGCCGAAGGCCTCGTCGGTGGGCCCGACGGTCTGCCAGCCGCCCTCGGACTCCGGGACGGAGTCGTGCTTCCCGCTGAAGGGCCAGTACGTGGAGGCCTTCCGCCCGGCGTGCGCCAACTGCACCGCGGTCTTCGTCCCGACCGCGCTGTGCTCGTGGACGAAGTCGTTGATGCGGCGCCAGGCGTCGGCCTGCTCCTGCGTGTAGATGCCGGCGTCGCGGGGGCTGATCATGCCCTCGGGGCTCACCGCGGCGGCCTCCGTGATGATCAGCGCCGCGCCCCCTGTCGCGAACTGACCCAGGTGCACGAGATGCCAGTCCGTGGGCACGCCGGGAGCCGTGGCGGGATCGCACGAGTACTGGCACATGGCGGCGACCCAGCCCCGGTGGGGCAGGTCCAGCGAACGGAGCGTGATCGGGTCGAACAGGCCGGGCGTGCCGGCGGGAACTGCGGGAGTCATGCCATCCTCTGGTGGTCGAACGGGGTGCGTGCGGGGAGGAGCGCCGCGACCGGCGGCGGGGTCCTGCTAGAAGAGGGCGCGTGCGAGGGCGCTCCGGGCCTTCGCGACGCGCGGATCGGTGACGCCGACGACGTCGAACAGTTCCAGCAGGCGCTTGCGCGCGGCTTCCCTGTCCTCGCCCGCGGTCCGTCCGATGAAGGCGACGACGCGGTTGAAGGCGTCCTCGACATGGCCGCCCGTGAGGTCGAGATCGGCCACGGCGAGCTGTGCGTCGACGGCGTCCGGCTCGTCGGCGCCGCGCTGCCGCACCGCGGCGGCGTCCGCGTCCTGCACGCGCTGCATGAGTTCCACCTGCGCGAGTCCGGCCTTCGCGTCGGCGTCGGCGGGCTGCTCCGCCAGCGCGCGGCGGTAGGCGGCGGCAGCGGCCGGGTAGTCGCCGGCCTCGATGGCGTCGAACGCCTCCTGGTGCAGGGGCGGCAGCTGCGGTTCCTCGGGCGCTGCCGGGCCGGGCCCGGCGCCGTCGTTGAGCGTACCCGTCACGCCGTTGGCCTCCGCGACCTTCAGCAGTTCGTCGAGGTACGCGCGGATCTGGGGCTCGGGCACGGCACCCTCGAACAGCGGCACCGGCTGGCCCTTGACCACGGCGACAACGGTCGGTGCCCCCTGGGCCTGGAACGCCAGGGCGATCTGCGGCTGGGCCTCCAGATCCACGTTGGCGAGCAGGATGCGGCCGTCGAACTCCACCGCGGCCGCCTCGAGGACGGCGGTCACCTGGTTCGACTGCTCGCTCCAGGTGGCACGGAGGTTCACGACCACGGGCACCTGGGTCGAGAGCTGCACAAGCTGCGGGAACGTCTGCTCGGTCACCTCGACGACGTACGGGCTCGGCCCTGCCGAGGGCTGGCGTGCCGCGGCGGGGCGGGCGGCGGCGTCGGCACGCGCCTTGAGCGCGGACAGGTCCACCGCTCCCCGCAGGTTCATGGTGGACGGCGGCATTCCGCCCCGCTGTGGTGGTGTGGACAATGCTCTGCCTTTCTCTGGCTGCCTGGGAGGGATGCTCGTGGATTCCGGGTCAGCGGAGTTTCGCCGACAGCAGCTGCTGCGCTGCGCCGGTCACCCGGATCCTATCGTCGCTGCCGGCCGGGGGGACGTACAGCATCACGGCTTCGCCGTAGTTGACGTCGATGCCCTTGTCGCTGGTGTCGCTGCCGGTCAGCGACTCGTACACCGTGCCCTTCAGGTCGATGGTGTCTCCACGGCCCTTCGGGACGCTCGAGTAGGTGTGGGTGAGGTAGCCGAACACCATCGCGCCGCCGTCGCCCGTCGGCAGGGCCTGCGTGCGCTCGCCCTGGGCCTGGTGGGTGAAGGTGATGGTGGCCGCCTTGTTGCCCGGGTCGGCGACGACGCCGGCCTGGAACTCGGTGATGGCCTCGGAGAAGGAGTTCTCCTCGAAGGTCGCGGCGTTGGCGCCGGCAGGCTTGGTGAGGAAGTCGGCGATCGACGCGACGGCGTCCTGGGGTGCCTTGGCGAGCTTCCCGGCGTCGTCGAGCGGGACGGGAGCCGATGCGCCGGGCGCCGGCGGGGAGGGGAAGGTGCTGCCGGGCAGCATCTGGACCGCGGAGGTCAGCTTGTAGTTCGCGCGCGGGGTCTCCTGCACCAGCAGGAGGGCCTGCGGCACCGGGTTGTCGTCACTCTGGGTGAGGGCCACGACCGTACGGGGCCACTCGGCGTCGGTGGGGATCATGTCCAGCAGCACGGGCTCCGCGGCGACCGGCACGGGGGCGGCGGCCTGTCCGTCCTTCGCGCGGACGGCGTAGGAACCGGTCCGCAGGTCGAGCGCGGCGCCGTCGACGCGCGGGGCCAGCCGCCGGGCGTCGGAGGCGGCGTCGGCGTCGGCTACGGTCGAGGCGACGGCCGCGAGGATCCGCTCGAGTTGGGCGGCGAGGACGACGGGCGGGCCGCTGGCCTCGCTGCCCGCGGACGGCGCGCCGGGAGCGGCGGACGACGAGGCGCCCGGGGTCGCAGTGGCTGTAGGGGACGGCGTCGTGGTCGCCATCCCGGGAGCGATCCCCAGCAGGGATCCGCCGGCCACGAGGCCCGTGAGGACCAGGGCGGGAGCGGCGATCGACGAGGCCCCGACCGACCGGCCGGCCTGGGCGTGCCGGCGGGCATACGCCCGGGTGCCCTCGGCAGCCTCGGTGGCCTGCGCGCCCCGCCGGTTGCGCGGCGGGACGAAGAGGAGCGCGATGCCGAGGACGACGACGAGCGCTCCGCCGATGATCAGCGGCAGCGCGAACGGCGTGGCCTGGTCGTTGGGGCGCGTGATGGAGACCTGCGTGGGTGCGGGCGTCTCCCCGTCGGCGGCGAGCAGGATGGACCAGTCGCCCTCCACGGGCTCGCTCCACCGGTAGGTCAGCGACCCGTCGCCGGGCTCCTCGCTGATCCAGAGGTCGCTGCCGCTCGGGTCGGGGACGGAGTCCTCACCGTCGGTGTACTCGGAGGACAGCGTCTCGTCGGTGACACCCGTGACGGCGAGGTGCGCGGCATCGCCCACCCAGGCCTCGACGTCGGACGCGCGACCGATCGCCAGGGTGAAGGGACCGTCCGCCTCGACGGTGACCTCGACCGACCCGTCGGCGTCGCCGCGGGCTCCGGGCTCGATCACGGTGACGGGTGCCGCATCGGCACCCTGTGCGACGCTCGCGGTGACCGTCTCCGCGGGCGCCCAGAGGGTCCGCTGGCCGATGCCGAGGAGCATCAGCAGGAGCCCTGCCACGATGATCGGTACTGCTGTCTTTCCGCGCACTGGTTGCCTATCGTCGTCCGTTGCTGCGGACCTCCCGGCCCCTTCCGCTCCGATGGCCCGGCGCATGCGGCGACGGGCCATCGGGAATAGTCACCCAATGGTAACGAAGTTCCTCCGCGGCCCCGTTCCAGGCGGCCCGTCAAGACCGTCCTCGGCGGTGCCCGGCTGTTAGGGTTTCGCTAGTCGACCCACCCGCCGGACACGCACCGCACTTTCGAAAGCTGAGCTTCTCGTTGACAGACCACCAGGAAGTCCCGCTCGACCAGCCGCTCCCGCGGCCCGAGCCACCCGGGACCGGCGAGGACACACAGCCCGCAGCTGCACCGGGCAACGGCACGCCGCCGCCGCCGCCGACCATGCGCTCCCTGTTCTCGCTCGCCCGGAAGTCCCTGCCGACGGCGCAGCCGCGGCCCCGCTTCGAGTTCCCGCCCGAACGCGAACCCGTGGGCGTCGTCGTCGATCCCGACGTGTCGCTCGCCGACGAGCGCCTCAAGTTCAGCAGCCCCGATCGCCGCAGCATGAGGGCGCACCCCATCCACTTCGGCTTCATGATGAGCGTGGGCGTGGGGCTCGCGCTGCTGGCGTTCTTCATCATCACCAACGTGGGTCAGCTCCTCGTGTGGATCGGGGCGGCCCTCTTCATCGCCCTCGGGCTCGACCCGATCGTCCGGTGGCTCGAGACGAAGGGCGTGCCGCGCCCGGCGGGCATCGCGGTGGCCCTGTCCGTCCTCGTGGGCATCGTGGCCGGGTTCTTCGCGCTGCTCATCCCGACGATCGTGAGCCAGACCTCCCAGATCGTGGAGCGCGCCCCGGGGTACGCCGACGACTTCCTGAACTCGGAGTTCTTCACGACGCTCGACCAGCAGTTCCAGGTCCGCGACCGCGTGGTCTCGGAGATCGACAAGTTCTTCGCCAACAGCGAGGCCGTCGGCGGGATCTTCGGCGGCGTCCTCGGTGTGGGCACAGTGATCATCAACGGCCTGTTCGGCTCCCTGGTGATCCTGGTCCTCGCGCTCTACTTCCTGGCGTCCCTGCCGTCCATCAAGAGGTGGGCGTACCGGCTCGCGCCCCGCTCGCGCAGACCCCGCGTGGAGGTCCTCTCCGAGGAGATCACGCGCAGCGTCGGCATGTACGTGATCGGTCAGGCCTGCGTGGCCCTGCTGAACGGCACGTTCGCGTTCATCGTGATGTCGATCGCCGATGTCCCGTTCTCCGTGCTGCTGGCGTTCGTCGTCGCGCTGCTGGCGTTCATCCCGCTGGTGGGCGGCGCCATCGCCGCGGTGATCGTCAGCCTCATCGCCCTGACGGTCGGCTGGCACACCGCCCTCCTGTTCGCCATCCCCTACGTGGCGTACCTGCAGTTCGAGGCGTACTTCATCTCCCCGCGCATCATGCAGCGCGCCGTCGCGGTGCCCGGGGCGGTCGCCGTCATCGCCGTCATCGCCGGCGGCAGCCTCCTCGGCGTCCTCGGCGCACTGATCGCCATCCCGACGGCGGCAGCCGTGATGCTGCTCCTCAAGGAAGTGTTCATCGCACGGCAGGACAGCCAGTAGCCGTCAGCCGCCCGTCGGCGCCGAGGGTGCGACGGCGGCTGGTCCCGTCCACCGCGCCGGCAGGGGGAGGTCGAGGTCCGGACGCACGACGCCGACGATCTCGTTAAGCGCGCGCGCCGCGTACTTCTCCCCCACCCACAGGTGCTTCGCGCCGTCCACGCCCGTCACGTCCGCCTGGGGGACGCGGGCGAACCGGCGCTCGGCGTCCTCGGGGACCAGGTAGTCGTCGAATTCGGGGACGAGCACCTTCAGGGGGAGCCCGCTGGCCCCCCACGCATCGAGGTCGGCGTCGACGGCGCGGTGGAGCGGCGGAGACAGCAGGATGGCCCCCTCGATCAGCTCCGCCACCGGGTCCTGGGCGCCGTACTTGAGGCACAGCTCGGTCCCGAAGGACCAGCCCACGAGCCAGATGTGCTCGAGCCCCTGCGCCACGGCCCACTCGACGGCGGCCTGGAGGTCCAGCCGTTCGCCGTCGCCGCCGTCGAACGCGCCCTCGCTGCAGCCGCGCGGCGAGCACGTGCCGCGCGTGTTGAACCGCAGGACGGCGATGTCGGCCAGGGCGGGCAGCCGGAAGGACGCCTTCCGGTACACGTGCGAGTCCATGAAGCCGCCGTGCGTTGGCAGGGGATGGAGGGTCACGAGCGTGGCCCGCGGCGCACGGCCGCCGGCGGGGGCGGCGAACTCGCCCACGAGCGTCAGGCCGTCGGCGGTGTGCAGCTCGATGTCGCGCCGGTCGGCGGGGAGCACCGTCGCCGCGCGGATCTCGATCGCCTCGTCGTTCGGCGTGAAGGTGTACGGGTCGCTGGGCATCCTCCCAGTCTAGGACGGGCGCGCCGCCGTCGCCGTCCCGCCGGGGCGCGCGTCAGTAGCGGAAGCTCCGCGTCTGCCAGCACCGCACGTGCCAGTGCCTGCGGTCCGCGAGAGCCGTCTCGGCACCGAACAGCGAGTCCTCCCGCCACACCACGAGGTGCGCGATCCCGGGCAGGATGAAGGAGTTGCACCCCGGGCAGGTGTAGGTCTTGGCCGCGTTCCGCTCGGTGATCCGGCGCACCGACCACTCGCCGTCGGGCGCCGACTCCCGCAGCGGCGAACCGAGCCGCGTGCGCTCGAGATCCGGCTCCGGCGGCGCTGACCACTTGGACCGCGAGGACCCGCGGGGGCGGCTGGGACGATTGGAACGGGGCACCCCATCAGTGTGCCCGATGCTGCGGCACGGCCGCGCACCGGGCAGCCGGCGGTCCTGCACCCGGTAGAATCTTCGACGTGCGTCTCGTCATAGCCCGCTGCTCCGTCGATTACATCGGCCGGCTCAGGGCACATCTCCCGCTGGCCACCCGTCTGCTCATGGTGAAGGCGGACGGCTCCGTGCTGGTGCACTCCGACGGCGGCTCCTACAAGCCGCTGAACTGGATGAGCCCTCCCGCGACCCTGCGGGTCAGCGAGCCCGACGACGCCGACCGTGCCGAGGGCATCACCGAGGTGTGGACGGTGCAGCATGCCAAGAGCGACGACCGGCTGGTCATCAACATCCGCGAGCACCTGCACGAGTCCGCCCACGACCTCGGCGTCGATCCGGGCCTCGTGAAGGACGGTGTGGAGGCCGATCTGCAGCGGCTCCTCGCCGAGCAGATCGAGCTCCTCGGCGCCGGATCCACGCTCATCCGACGCGAGTACATGACGGCGATCGGTCCCGTGGACATCCTCGCGCGCGACGCCCAGGGGCGCACGGTGGCCATCGAGCTGAAGCGGCGCGGGGACATCGACGGCGTCGAGCAGCTCACGCGCTACCTCGAACTGCTCAACCGCGACCCGATCATGGCGCCGGTGCGCGGCGTGTTCGCCGCGCAGCAGATCAAGCCGCAGGCCCGCGTCCTCGCCACCGACCGGGGCATCGACTGCCTGACCCTGGACTACGACGCGATGCGCGGCGTGGACGACAGCGCCTCCCGCCTGTTCTAGCCCGCCGTCCGGTCCGCCGGGGCCCGCACAGGGCGACGGCCTAGAATCGGAGTATGGCCCACTCCAGCGGAACGCCCACTGCCCTTTCCGGACGCCTGGTGACCGAAGCCGGGATCATCGATGACGGCGTGCTCCGCTGGGACGGCACACGGATCGTCTCGGCGGGCGCGGGCAAGGCCGACCCCTCCGCGGAGCCCCTGCCCGAGGGCTTCCTCATCCTCCCCGGGCTCATCGATCTCCACTGCCACGGGGCGGACGGAGGCGACTTCACATCCGGGTCCGCCGCCGACATCGAAGCGGCGGCGGCGCACCTCCACCGCAGCGGCACGACGACGCTGCTCGCCAGCACGTGCTCAGCACCTCTCGAGGAGCTCGAGTCCGCCTTCGGCCGCCTCGCCGCTGCGGCGGACGCGGGGCTCGTGGCCGGGATCCACGCGGAGGGACCCTTCCTGTCCAAGGAGCGCAACGGAGCGCACGACCCCGCCTTCCTGCTCCTGCCGACGCAGGAGGACGTGGCCCGGCTCGTTGCTGCGGGCCAGGGGCACCTCACGTCCATGACGTACGCGCCTGAACTACCGGGCAGCGACGTCCTGGTCTACGAACTCGTGATGCACGGGGTCATCCCGTCGATCGGCCACACGGACAGCTCCACCGAGGAGACCGGTGGGGCGCTGGACCTCATCAACGAGGAGCTCGCCTCCACCGGCTTCGAGGGGTTCAGCGGAAGACCGATGGCCACGCACCTGTTCAATGCGATGCCCGCGATCCACCACCGCTCCCCCGGCCCGGTGCCCCTGCTCCTGCAGCGCGCCCGCGCCGGCGAGATCGCGGTCGAGCTCATCGCGGACAACGTGCACCTGCACCCGGAGACCGTGCGGATGGCATTCACCATCGCGGGGGCGGAGAACATCTGCCTCGTCAGCGACTCGACCGCCGCCGCGGGCCGCACGTCGGGGACGTACCAGCTGGGACACGGGGAGGTGACCGTCGTGGGTGATGCCGCGGTGCTGACCTCGACGGGCGGGCTGGCCGGCGGCGCGGGGAGCCTGCTGGACGTCGTGCGCTGCGCCGTGGGGGCGGGGGTCGGCGTGGCCGACGCGGTGCGTTCCGCGACGAGCGTCCCGGCAGGCGTGCTGGGCCTGGCCGACGAGGTGGGGAGCCTGCGCAGCGGGCTGCGGGCCGACGCCGTCGTGGTGTCCCCCGACCTCGCACTGAGGGGCGTGCTCCGCGCGGGGCGCTGGGTCCTGCCGCTCGAGCTCGACTGAGCGTCGACAGGTCAGCCGTGCGGGGTCAGCGCCAGGTGCCGATGCCGATGACCGGGCCGGCCTCGATCCAGGAGGAGAGACCGGCGTAGACGTCGTACCTCATGGCGATGTCGAAGGCCTCGCCGTCGTGCGTCAGGTGGACGATGATCGCACCCGGCTGGATGCTGGCCTTCTCCGCCTCGGTGGCGGCACGCCACCCCACCACCTCGAGGGAGCTGCGGAGGAAGCGGAACTTCGGGATGGGGCTCAGCGAGATGAGGCTGAGCCATTCGAGGTTCTTTTCCGTGTAACGACAAACCCCCACCCGCCATCCCCGGGGAGGGAAGCGGATGGAGGCGTCGAAGGTGCCGAGCGCGCGGCCCAGCTGGTAGCGGCGGAGGAGGAACGCGGCGATCACGAGCACGAGCAGGCCGAACACGACCGCTAGGCAGATGAACGTCACACCGAGAGCCTCCACGCCGGGAACCCTAGACGGATTCCGGAGTCACCGAACCGCCGACCCTGGCGTTGTCCGCCACGATCACCACGCGGTTTGAGTCGACCGAGAAGAAGCCACCGTCCACACCCACCACCAGTCGCTCACCGTTGACGGGTTCCACCGAGAGCTCACCGGCTTCGAGGATCGCCAGGATGGGGGCGTGGCCGGGAAGGATCCCGATCTGCCCGTTGCTGGTGCGTGCGTTGACGGTGCGCGCCGCGCCCGACCACACGAAGTGGTCGGCCGCGACGATTTCGACCTCGAGTTCACCGTTCGATGCCATCGGCGTTACTTACCGGTCTGCTCTTGGATCTTGGCCCACTGGCGCTCGACGTCGTCGAGGCCGCCGACGTTGAAGAACGCCTGCTCCGCGATGTGGTCGAGGTCGCCGTTGCAGATCGCCGAGAAGCCCTCGATGGTGTCCCGGATGGAGACGGTCGAGCCCTCGACGCCGGTGAACTGCTTGGCGGTGTAGGTGTTCTGCGAGAGGAACTGCTGGATGCGGCGCGCGCGGGCGACCACGACCTTGTCCTCCTCGCTGAGCTCGTCGATGCCGAGGATCGCGATGATGTCCTGCAGTTCCTTGTTCTTCTGCAGGATCTGCTTGACGCGCACGGCCGTGTTGTAGTGGTCGTGCCCGATGTACTGCGGATCCAGGATGCGCGAGGTCGACGCGAGCGGGTCCACGGCCGGGTAGAGGCCACGGGACGCGATCTCGCGGGAGAGCTCGGTGGTCGCATCGAGGTGCGCGAACGTGGTCGCCGGAGCCGGGTCGGTGTAGTCGTCGGCAGGGACGTAGATGGCCTGCATCGAGGTGATCGAGTGGCCCTTCGTCGAGGTGATGCGCTCCTGCAGGAGGCCCATCTCGTCGGCCAGGTTCGGCTGGTAGCCCACGGCGGACGGCATGCGGCCCAGGAGGGTCGACACCTCCGAGCCGGCCTGGGTGAACCGGAAGATGTTGTCGATGAACAGCAGCACGTCCTGGTTCTGCACATCGCGGAAGTACTCCGCCATGGTCAGGGCCGAGAGCGCCACGCGCAGGCGCGTTCCCGGCGGCTCGTCCATCTGGCCGAACACGAGGGCGGTGTCCTTCAGGACGCCCGCCTCCTCCATCTCGACCCAGAGGTCGTTGCCCTCACGGGTGCGCTCGCCGACACCGGCGAACACGGAGGTGCCACCGAAGTTACGGGCGACTCGGGTGATCATCTCCTGGATGAGGACGGTCTTGCCCACGCCGGCTCCGCCGAACAGGCCGATCTTCCCACCCTTGATGTAGGGGGTCAGCAGGTCGATGACCTTGATGCCGGTCTCGAGCATCTCCGTGGAGCCCTCGAGCGAGGCGAAGCTCGGAGCCGCGCGGTGGATCGGCCAGCGCTCGGTGATCTCGAGTGCGGACTCCTCGACGTCGAGGGGCTTGCCGAGGACGTTGAAGATGTGGCCCTTCACGCCGTCGCCGACGGGAACGGTGATCGGGGATCCGGTGTCCTGTACGACGGTGCCGCGGACGAGTCCGTCGGTCGCCTGCAGGGAGATCGCGCGGACGAGGTTGTCGCCGAGGTGCTGCGAGGTCTCGAAGGTGATCAGGCGCGTCACACCGTTGAGGGTGATCTCGGTGGTCAGCGCGCTGTACATGGCGGGGATTGCGTCGGCCGGGAACTCGACGTCGACAACCGGGCCGATGACACGTGCAATACGGCCGGTGGCGCCGGGGGCAACTGAGTCCGTACCGTGCTCAACAGTCTGGGCAGTCATCTCTCTCACTTCATTTACGTAGATGGCGTGGAACTAAGTCTAGCTGCCCGGAATCCGCGAGGACCCGGGCGGGTGGGGCGTCAGGACGCGTTCAGCGCGTCCGCGCCGGCCACGATCTCCGAGAGCTCCTGGGTGATCTCCGCCTGGCGGGCGGTGTTGCGCAGACGCGTGTACTTCTTGATGAGCTCCGTCGCGTTGTCACCGGCGGACTTCATGGCCCGCTGGCGGGCTGCGAGCTCGCTGGCCGAAGCCTGCAGCATCGCCGCGAAGATGCGCGACTCGATGTACCTGGGGAGCAGCGCGTCGAGGACCTGCTCGGGCTCCGGCTCGTACTCGTACAGGGGCAGCAGTTCGCCGTCCTGGGGTACCTGCTCGTCGACGACCTCCAGCGGGAGCAGCCGGAGGACGGCCGGCTCCTGGACCACCATCGAGCGGAACTTCGTGTAGACGATGTGGATCTCGTCCACGCCGCCGTCCTCGTAGTCCTTGAGGAAGGTCTCCAGCAGGGCCTCGCCTACCTCACGCGCGGTCTCGAACTCGGGAGCATCCGTGTTGCCCGTCCAGACCTTCTCGTAGTCGCGCTGGCGGAAGTCGAAGTACGACTGCCCCTTGCGTCCGACCAGGAACGACTGGATCTCCTTGCCCTCGGAGCGGAGGGCCTCGAAGAGACCCTCGGCCTTCTTGAGGGCACTGGCCGAGTACGAGCCTGCGAGGCCGCGGTCTGAGGTCATCACCAGCACGGCGGCACGCCGCACCTCGCTGTGCTCCGTGGTGAGCGGGTGGTCGATCTCCGACTGCGACGACACGGCCGAGACGGCCCGGGTGATCGCGTTGGCGTACGGCTGGGCCGCAGCGACACGCGTACGTGCCTTGCCGATGCGCGACGTCGCGATCAGCTCCATCGCCTTGAAGATCTTCCGCGTCGACGTGGTCGAGGCGATCTTCTGGCGGTAGACCCGGATCTGGGCTCCCATTCTTGTCCTTTCCTCCGCCCCCGCGTCGGGGGGCGATCAGGCCAGGGTCCTGCCGGCCGGGAGGGGCATGGCCCCTCCCGGCAACAGGTCCTCTAGCGCTTCTGTCGAACGATCTTTTCGTGCTCGACCGACTCGGCGTCGATGGCCTGGTGCTCCTCGTGGCCCGCGCCGAAACCGTCGGCGCCGACCCCGAAGAAGCCCTGCTTGAAGTCCGTGATCTGGGTCTTCAGCTCTTCCGCCGTCGAATCCTCGAGCTTGCCCGTCTGGGCGAGGGTGTTGAGGATCTGCGACTTGTGGCCGAGGTGCTCCAGGAACTCGGACTCGAAGCGGCGGATGTCCTCCACCGGCACGTCGTCCAGGTAGCCGTTCGTCCCGGCCCAGATGGACACGACCTGCTGCTCCACCGGCATCGGGGAGTACTGGCCCTGCTTGAGCAGTTCCATCAGGCGCGCACCGCGGGTCAGCTGCTGGCGTGAGGCCGCATCCAGGTCGGAGGCGAACATCGCGAACGCCTGCATGTCGCGGTACTGGGCGAGATCGAGCTTCAAGGTGCCCGAGACCTTCTTCATCGACTTCACCTGGGCGGCGCCACCCACGCGGGAGACCGACACGCCGACGTCCACGGCGGGACGCTGGTTGGCGTTGAAGAGATCCGACTGCAGGAAGATCTGGCCGTCGGTGATGGAGATGACGTTCGTCGGGATGTACGCCGAGACGTCGTTCGCCTTCGTCTCGATGAGGGGCAGGCCCGTCATCGAACCGGCACCGAGCTCGTCGGAGAGCTTGGCGCAACGCTCCAGCAGGCGGGAGTGCAGGTAGAACACGTCGCCGGGGTAGGCCTCGCGTCCCGGCGGGCGGCGGAGCAGCAGCGACACCGCACGGTAGGCCTCGGCCTGCTTCGACAGGTCGTCGAACACGATGAGGACGTGCTTGCCGCCGTACATCCAGTGCTGGCCGATGGCCGAACCGGCGTAGGGGGCGAGGTACTTGAAGCCGGCGGGGTCGGAGGCGGGAGACGCGACGATGGTCGTGTACTCCAGCGCACCCTTGTCCTCGAGGGTCTGGCGCACGGCGGCGATGGTCGACGCCTTCTGGCCGATCGCCACGTAGATGCAGCGGACCTGCTTGGTCACGTCACCCGACGCCCAGTTCTCCCGCTGGTTGATGATGGTGTCCACGGCGATGGCGGTCTTGCCGGTCTGCCGGTCGCCGATGATCAGCTGGCGCTGGCCGCGGCCGATGGGGATCATCGCGTCGATGGCCTTGAGGCCGGTCTGCATCGGCTCGTGCACCGACTTGCGCTGCGTGACGCCGGGGGCCTGCGTCTCGAGCGCACGGCGGCCTTCCGCGACGATCTCGCCGAGGTCGTCGATGGGCTGGCCCAGGGGGTCGACCACGCGGCCGAGGAAGGCGTCGCCGACGGGGACCGAGAGGATCTCGCCCGTGCGGTGCACTTCCTGGCCTTCTTCGATCCCGGTGTAGTCACCGAGGACGACGACACCGATCTCACGCGTGTCGAGGTTCTGGGCGAGTCCGAGCGTGCCGTCCTCGAACCGCAGCAGCTCGTTGGCCATGACGGAGGGAAGACCCTCCACACGGGCAATACCGTCGCTGGCGGTGGAGACGCGGCCGACTTCGACGCGCTCCGCGTTCCCGGGCTCGTAGGACGCCGCAAAGTCGTTCAACGCACTGCGTACGTCTTCGGCGTTGATGGTCAATTCGGCCATCTCAGTCCCTGCTCTCCTGTGTTGTTGGTCCCCATGGGGTGCGTGGCGACCTGGGTGTGATTCTGTGGGTGGAACTCCGGTGGGACAGGCGCGGACGCCTATCCCGCCAACGTGCGGCGGAGTTCGGACAGACGCGTGATGACGGTCGAGTCGACCATCTCGTCTCCAACGCTGACACGGACTCCGCCGATGAGTGAAGGGTCGACTTTCACGTTGACCTTGAGCTCACGGCCGTACATGGCGTTCAGGCCCGACTCCAGGCGAGCGAGCTGGCTTGCCGTCAGCGGACGGGTGACGCTGACGTTGGCGATCCAGCGCTGCTGGCGTGCGGCGACGAGTTCGAGGAACCGCTGCACGAGGGCTGCGGGCTTGAGTCCGCGCGGGGCGCGGACGGCCTGCGCGATGAGGAGCCTGCCGGCAGCACCCGCCTGGGGTACGAGCTTCAGGCCGAGGGCGACCTTCGACTCCGGCGTGGCCTGCGCCTCCGACAGCGCCCTCTGCAGGGCGTGGTTCGAGGCGACCACCTGGATGAAGGAGAACAGCTCGTTCTCGAGCTGGTCCAGGCCCTCCGCTCCGCGGCCCTGCTCGGCCACGGCGATGACGACGGTCGCGGCGAGAGTCTCCAGGGCGTCACCGATGTCGCGGGCGTTGGCCCAGCGTTCGTTGACGAGGTCCTTGACCACGCTCGCGGCCTCCGGCGACACCCGGCCGGCGATGAGCTGGTCCACCAGCACGGCCTTGTCCCGGCCGGTGCGTGACGGATCGGTCAGCGCACGCCGGAGACCGGCGTTGCTGTCCAGGATCGCCAGGACGCCGAACAGGTCCTCCGCGAGGGCCAGGGTGGTACCCGGCAGCCGGGACTCCAGACCTTCACGGACGGTGGCCAGGGAGACGCTCGATACACCTGCCATTACTTCGCCGCACCTGCACGATCCGAAACGCCGTGCGAGGAGGTCTCGAGGTCCGCGAGGAAGCGGTCGACGACGCGCGACGAGCGGGCGTCGTCGGCGAGGGACTCCCCGACGATACGGCTGGCGAGATCCGTGGCGAGGGTCCCGACCTCGGCGCGGAGCGAGACCACTGCAGCCTGGCGCTCGGCCTCGATCTGGACGTGCGCCTGCTCGGAGATGCGCGCCGACTCGGCGGCGGCCTTCTCCTTGAGGTCCGCGAGGATCTGCGCGCCTTCGGCACGTGCTTCCTCACGGATGCGGTTCGCCTCGGTGCGAGCATCGACAAGCTGCTGCTTGTACTCGTTCAGTGCCGCGTTGGCTTCCGCCTGGGCGGCCTCCGCCTTGGCGATGCCACCTTCGATCGCGGCGGTGCGCTCGGCGAAGGTCTTCTCGAACGCCGGCATGACGAACTTGATGACGATGAACATCAGCACGGCGAAGCCGACCAGCGTTACGAGGAACTCCCACCAGTTCGGCGCGAGGGGGCTGGAGCCCTCCTCCGCCGCCATGATTGCTGCGTTAAGCATTTTTCACCCGTCTTTCTTCAACTGGTCTTCGGTCGGTCAGGGCGGCTGTGTCAGGCGCCGATGACGAAGGCGAAGACGAGGCCCAGGATCGCGAGGGCTTCGGTCAGTGCCAGACCGAGGAAGGCGATGGGCTGGAGGACACGCTGTGCCTCAGGCTGGCGAGCGACGCCATTGATGTAGGCCGCGAAGACGAGACCCACACCGATACCACCGCCGATTGCGGAGAGACCGTATCCAACGAGGTTGAGGCTACCCTGTACTTCCATTGTGTTCCTTTCAAGATGCCGCTCGGATGCGACAGGTTGTTTGGGATCATCCCCGACGGGGAAGACGTGTGTGAATCAGTGGGCGTCGGCGTGCAGCGCGCCTTCGATGTAGATCGCGGCGAGCAGCGTGAAGACGTAGGCCTGGAGGACCATGATCAGCACCTCGAGCATGTACATCGCCACGGCGCCGGCGAGGACCAGCACGCTGGTGCCCTGCAGGAGGATGTTGCCGGTGGAGACCATGTACTCGATGGCGGAGCCGGCGAGGGTCACGATGAGGTGGCCGGCGAGCATCGTCGCGAAGAGTCGCAGCGAGTGGGTCACGGGACGGACGATGAAGTTCGAGATGATCTCGATCGGCACGACGATCGGCAGGATGTACCAGGGGACGCCCGACGGGACGACGGCCAGCTTGAAGTAGCGCAGGCCGTGCTTCTTGAGGCCGATGCCGACCCAGAGGAGGTAGAAGATCGCCGCGATGGCGTAGGCGCTGCCCGGGTGCGAGAAGCTCGGCAGCTGCAGGAACGGGATGGCACCGAAGATGTTGTTCACCAGCACGAAGAAGAAGGCGGTGAAGAGCCAGGGCACGTACTTCAGGAAGTCGCGCCCGCCGATGATGTCCTTGCCGATGGAGTTGCGCACGAACCCGTACGCGGACTCTCCGAGGAACTGCATCTTGCCGGGGACCAGCTGGCGGCGCCGCGAGGCGACGAGGAAGAAGGCGGCGATGAGGACCACGGACAGGATGACCATGAGCATCTGCTTGCCGAAGCCGGGGTCGAACCAGACTCCGTAGGCGTCACCCCAGGGCAGGATGTCCCGGGGGTGGGTGTCCTCGATAGTCGGGGCTACGAATCCCTCTTCGGTAGTTGCGGCCGGGAGCGCAAGCGCGATCAACGCGTTTCCTCTCTGCAGTGTCCATCGTTGGGCAAGATCTGTTCGGTCGCAGCGTTACTGGTCCGACTCGTTGAGTTGTGGGGAGTCACTCGGGTCCGTCCTCGGCACCGGAGGTCGCCCGGGATCCGCGCTGCGGACTCGGGTGTGGTTCCGGGTGAGGTTGTGCATGTGGGAGAGGTAGAAACCCCCTGCTGCACCTAAGAACGCTCCCGCCAGCACCAACCAGCGCGTGTCGAGGAGATTATCCAGCCCCCAGCCTATCAAACTCCACACCGCGATCCCGCCAATCATGTAGCTGAGGACTGCTATGCCGGCGTTGTAACCGCCGTTCGCGAGACGGGCCTGCTCGTTGTGCGCCGCGGGGTCGCCGTCTGCTCCCGGCCCGGCTGCCGGACGCTCCGCCATGTCAGCGTCCGCCCGTCGGATCGGCGGAGGAACCCTTGCCGGGACCGGCTGGAGGAGCGGGGGACGGCGGTACCGTTCGTGCGGGCGCGGCGTCGTGCTGGTCGTCGTAGAGGGGCGTGCGGAGCCGCGAGAACGCGAACACCTCGGCGGCCTGCCATGCCAGGACGGTCGCGAGGGCCCCGGTGAAGAACCATGTGCGGTCCAGCCAGCCGGGCGTGCCGAGGAGGAACAGGACGGCGGCGAATCCGACCACCTTGATGGCGTACGTGACGATGAACAGCCCGAGCGCGCCGGAGGGGTTGCTCCGCCCCGCGAAGTGTCCGATGAGGAGGCTGATCCCGAAGAAGGCGATGACGAGGGCGGCGCCGAACAGCACGCTCAGTCCTGCCGCGGGCGAGGTGGCGAGGAGGGCCGCGACGGCGAGGACGAGCGCCACGCCGCCGGACGCTGCGGCGCTCCTGGCCAGGATGCCCAGCCAGGGGGACGCGGTGGCGCCCGATGCGGGGACGAGGTTCGTGTGGGTTCCGGTGGCCGGTTGCTCCGGTCGTGGCACGCGCTGTCCGCTCTGTCGACTGCGCCGTCCGGCGCACTGCTGGTCCTCTGCCGACGGCGTCGTGAGGCGTGGAACCGGGGCGGCGCGACGGAGGCGTCGGCGTGCCCGGCGCCTGAAATTCTACCGCATGGCGACGACGGCCGCCGGGGCCCTCACGCCTCCGCCGGGACGCGGCGGCGCGCGAGCGCGCGGAAGATCCGCGGCGAGTACAGGTACAGGGCGACGACCGCGGCGGCGAACAGCGAGGCCGACACGGCGAGCGGCGCGGGGGCGGTGGCGGCCACGAAACCCGCGACCCCGGTGAGCGCCGACAGGACGCTGACGAACAGCGACACCTGGACGTGGCCGAGCCCGGTGTCCGTGAGGCGCTGGTACACATGCTGCCGGTGAGCGGTGTAGACGGGCTCCCCGCGCCGGGCGCGCCGCACGAAGGTGGTGAAGGTGTCCGCGAGGTAGATCAGCACGGGCGAGAGCAGGTACTCCAGGTACACCCCGGCCAGCAGGCCGGTGACGGCGATCGCCACGATGGAGGCCCCCAGCAGGTAGCTGCCCACATCGCCGAGGAACACGAAGCCGCGGCCCAGGTTCCACGGCAGGAAGCCCGCGAAGGCCGCGGCGACCACGAGGCCCGCGACCGTCAGCCAGAGCTGGTCGCTGAGGACTCCCGCACCGGAGTAGAACAGGCCCACCACCACACCGTGCATGCCGGAGATGCCGTTGATGCCGTCCATGAAGTTGGCGGCGTTGATGTAGGTGGCGACGGCGACCGCGCCGACGGGCACCCACCAGTAGCTGCTGTCGTCGATGGTGGTCGCGAGGGCGACGGTCCCGACGGCTCCGACGAGGAGCTGCGCGGATGCGCGGACGCGGATCGACAGGCCCCGGAAGTCCTCGGTCCAGCCGAGGGCCGACGCGGCCGCGATCATGACCAGGATGATGAGGATCAGCGACCGGTCCACCGCGACGAGGCCCGTGGCGAGGGAGAGAGCCAGCGCGGTGAGGATCGCCGCCGCGACGGCCACACCCATCCCGCGGATGACGGTGGTGGTGTGGGAGGAGCGGTCGTTGGGGATGTCGATGACACCGAGGCGCTTCAGCAGGGGCTTCACGACGACGGGCAGTGCGAGTGACAGCCCGAGGGCCACGAGCGCGACGAGGGCGAGGAGCGGATTCATGCGGAGCGTCCGACGTGCGACCCGACCGCCGGGACGGTGGCCGTCGGCGGGTCCGCCGTGCCCGCGGTGACCTTGCCGGCCACACCCGGACCGGTGCCGATCCCGCGCCTGCCCGGCCCGAAGCCGCCCTCGGCCTTCCACGCCTGGAGGCTGAGCTGCTGGGGGTCGAGGGGCGCCACGGACGTGTGCGAGATCTTGGGGTGCAGCGGCCGGGAGTCGTTCTCGCCCTCGCCCATGAGGTCCTCGTGCATCTTCTCGCCCGGCCGGAGACCGGTGAAGACGATGTCGATGTCCTTGCCGGACATGGCGATCATGCGCTGGGCGACGTCGAGGATGCGCACCGGCTCGCCCATGTCGAGGATGAGCACCTCCCCTCCCCTGCCGATGGCGCCGGCCTGCACCACGAGCTGGCAGGCCTCGGGGATGGTCATGAAGAAGCGCGTGACCTCGGGATCGGTGACGGTGATGGGGCCGCCGCTGCGGATCTGCTCGGTGAACAGCGGCAGCATGGAGCCGCGGCTGCCGATCACGTTGCCGAACCGCACCGAGACGTACTTCTGCCCCGTGCGCTCCGCGTGCCAGGAGGTGAGCCTCTCCGCGACGCGCTTGGAGTGGCCGAGGACGCTCGTGGGATCCGCCGCCTTGTCCGTCGAGATGTTGACGAAGTTGGTGACGCCGACCGCGCCCGACGCCCGCAGGACGTTGAGCGACCCCTGGACGTTGGTCTTCCACGCCTCCTCCGGGTACTGCTCGAGCAGCGAGACGTGCTTGAGCGCCGCCGCGTGGAACACGACCTGCGGCCTGCGGTCCTCGAAGATGTCGAGCAGGGCGTCGGCATCGCGGATGTCGGCGAGGACGGTGTCGCGGCCGGTGAGCAGCCCGCGCCCGGTGAGGGAGATCTGCGTGGACTGCAGCCCGGTCTCGTCCCGGTCCAGCATGATGAGTTCTGCCGGCGCGAAGGTGGCGAGCTGGCGGCAGAGCTCCGAGCCGATCGACCCGCCTGCGCCGGTCACGAGCACGCGCTTGCCGGTGACGTAGCCGGCCACCTCGTCGGGGTGGATGTCCACGGGCCGTCGGCCGATGAGGTCCTCGACCGCGACCTCGCGGAAGTCGGCGATGGCGGCTCCCGCGGCGCCGAGCATGTCGCGCAGCGGCGGGAGGACGAGCACCTTGATGCCGAGGCCGGCCACGAGGTCGGAGACCCGGCGCACCTGCGCGGCCTCGACCTCGGCGAACGCGATGACGAGGACCTGCGCCTGCGTCCTGGCGGCGATGTCCCGGAGGTCGTCGATCCGCCCGAGGACGGGGACGGCGGACAGCCGGAGGTGCTTCTTGGCAGGATCGTCGTCGATGAGCCCCACCGGGAAGTAGGGGGACTCCGGGTCCTGCATCATGCGCGTAACGAGCGAGTTGCCGAGGAAGCCGGCGCCGTAGATGAGGGTCCGCTGGGCGTCCTCCCCCGGTTTGGCCTTGCTCTCCACGTACATGCGCTTCAGGTAGCGGGTCGCGGCGAGGAACATGCACGCGAAGGGGAACGCGATGATCCCGATACTGCGCGGCACCTCGATGACGCTGAAGAAGGCCACGCCGGTGAGCACGAGGATGACGGCGACGAGCACGGCCACGATGACCAGCAGCTTGGCCTCGTGGAAGCTGCCGAAGCTGTACCTGCCGCGGTACAGGGCGAAGCTGAGTCCGACCACCAGCTGGGCGATGACGGCCACGGCGCAGAACACGGCGATGCCCGGGACATTGACCTCCTTCACGAGGAGCTCGTAGCGCAGGATCAGCGCGAGGAGGATGGCGACGATCCAGGCGACGGCGTCGAGCAGGTACTGCGACCACAGCCAGATCGCAGGCTTGTCGCCGGATGGAGCCGCGGCGGTGGAGCCCGGCGGGCGGCCTTCGTTGAGTCCCATGATTCCTAACGGTGTCAGGCAGCCACCGTGTTCAGCACCGGATCCGTCTGCCGCTGCCGGGATGCTCCGGTAGCACCGGAGCGGCCGGTGCCCGGTCCGGCGGGGCTGGTCCGGCGGGTGCTGGAACACGGTGTAATAGACTGCTGTTACCCGAGAATACTAGCCGTCCCGCCCGTGCCAGGCCCGTTGCGCACCGCGCTGGCGCGGCCCGGAAGGACCACGTTGCACGTCCCCGACGCCGGCAGGCCGCGCGTGTTCATCGTCATCACCACCTTCAACCGGGCCGACCACCTGCGGGACCTCCTCGTGTCGATCGACGCCATGGACCCGGCGCCGTCGGGCGTGATCGTCGTCGACAACGCGAGCACCGACGGCACCCGGGACCTCCTGGCGGCCCTCGAGCCGCGCGTGCCGGTCCTCGTGCACCGCCTCCCGGCGAACGTGGGCGGGTCCGGCGGGTTCGCGGCCGGCGTGTCGCGCGCCCTCGGGGAGGGCGCCGAGTGGCTGTGGCTGATGGACGACGACGTCGTGGTGCTGCCCGACGCCCTCGCCTCCTTCCGCCCCTGGATGGACCGCTACTCCTGTATCCACGGGCGCCGGTACGACCACGCGGGCGAACCGTTCTTCTGGCAGCACATCCTCAACGAGTCCCTCGGCGTGCATCTGCCGGTGCGCGGGGACGTCTTCGCGCGGTCCCGGGTCTTCCACACCAACGTGGGCTGCTTCGAGGGCATGCTCGTGGCCGCGGACGTGGTCCGCGAGATCGGGCTGCCCGACGCCCGGTTCTTCCTCAACGGCGACGACCTCACCTACGGCTGGCTGATCTCCCGGCGGTACCCCGTGGCGTACGTCGACGCCTTCGTGCTCCGGAAGACCCGCGCCCAGCGGCAGGTGGACCTCGGCGTGCGGCACCTCAACGACTCCAGCGACCTCTCGCGCTTCTGCGGCATGCGGAACCGGGGGCACCTCGCCCGCTACCTGCGGCTGCACGGCCGGTTCAGTCCCGTGGCCTTCGGCTTCGGGACGCTCCTCTCGGCCGGGAAGGAGCTGGTGCGCCTCGTCGCCGTCGAACGGTCCCTGTCCGGCGCGCCCGCCCTCTGGCGGGGCTGGCGCGCGGCGCGTGCGATCCTGCGCGATCCCGCGTGGCAGCCCGAGCCGCCGCTGGCACGTGCGCACACCGGCGGGACGCGATGACCTGGCTCGTGGTCGGCGGGTCGGGATTCGTCGGCTCCTCGGTCCTGCGCGCACTGGGGGCCGCGGGCATCGACGCCCGGGCGCTCCCCGCCCCGCGTCTGGCGGCAACCGCGCAGACGCCTGCCGCGCTCCTGGCGGCGGCCGTCGGCACCGACGTCTCCGCCCTGGTGGCCGCGATGCAGGGGCACGACGTCGTCGTCAACGCCGCTGGGCTCGCCGCGCCCTCCGCGCCCGAGGGGTCGGATCTGCTCGGCGCCAACGCCCTGCTCCCCGCCGTCCTGGCCCGCGCCGCGGCGGCGGCGGGAGCGGGCCGCCTCGTCCACCTCAGCAGCGCGGCGGTGCAGGGCAGGACGGACAGGCTCGACGAGTCGGGGACCGTGCGCCCGTTCTCCGCCTACTCGCGCAGCAAGGCGCTCGGCGAGCAGGCACTGGCACTCGCGGCGGACGGCGCGCCCGGACTGTCGGTGGTGACGGTCCGCGCCACCTCGGTGCAGGGCCCGGCCCGCCCGACGACGGCGGCGCTCGTTCGGCTCGCGCACTCCCCGCTCGCATCGGTGGCCTCCCCCGGCACGGCGCGGTCGCCGATCACCTCCGTGGACGCCCTGTCGGGGCTCGTCCTCGCCGTCGGACTGCACCGTGGCGCGGTGCCGGGCATCGTCCTCCAGCCGTGGGAGGGCCTCACCGTCCGCACCGTCCTCGAGGCGGCGGGCGGACGGCCGCGCGTGCTGCCGGCCGCGCTCTGCCGCGCCGCCGTCGCGGGTGGCTACGCATTGTCCTCGGTCCTCCGCGGACGCCTCGACGGCCACGTGCGCCGCGTGGAGCTCATGTGGTTCGGCCAGGACCAGGTGCCCGGCTGGGCCGTGGAGCAGGAGCTCGCACCCGCGCCCAGGGTACGGGAGGTCCTGGCGCAGGCACGCGGCGGCTCCGCCCCTGCCTGACGGCGATCAGGCCGAGGGCGCTCCGGCGTCGTGATCGGCGGGTGCACCGTCCACGCCGTCCACGCCGTCCGCGCCGTCCGGGCCGACGACGCCCGGGACGACCTCGCGCAGTCGTTCGAGCGGGATGGTGCCCTGGCGGACCACCCTGAGGGTCTCCCCCGTCGCGTCGACGATGGTGGAGCCGGTCCCGTCGGCCGCGGTCCGCGGGCCCGCGTCCAGGTACACCGCCACCGATTCGGCGAGCTGACCGGCGGCGTCGGCCGCGGTGGTCGCCGCAGGATTGCCTGTCCGGTTGGCCGACGACACCGCGAGCGGCCCCGTCAGGGTGAGCAGTTCGAGCGCGATGTCGTCGTCGGGCATGCGCAGCGCGACGGTCCCCAGGGTGTCGCCGAGATCCCAGGTCAGGGAGGGCTGCGCATGGCAGATGAGCGTGAGGCCGCCGGGCCAGAAGGCTTCGGCGAGGGCGCGGGCGTCCGGGTGCACGTCGGTGGCGAGCCCGTCGAGGGTCTGGATCCGCGGGATGAGCACGGGCGGCGGCATGTTCCGGCCCCGGCCCTTCGAGGCGAGCAGCGTCGCGACGGCCTGGGGTGAGAAGGCGTCAGCGCCGATCCCGTAGACGGTGTCCGTCGGCAGGACGACGCACTGCTTGAGCGAGACGGCGCGTTGGGCGGCGGCGAGGCCCTCACTGCGCTGGGCGGGGTCGGAGCAGTCGTAGCTGGTGGTCACCGGTTCATCTTTCCACTGCCGGGCGCGCCTGCGCACATCGGCGCCGGACGGCACACCTGCTCGGGAGCGCCGTGCCGGATCACGACGGCGGAGGCCCGAAGCCGGTGCCCCGCAGCCCTGCGGAGTAGGCCGCGAACCAGACGCGAAGCCCCCGGAGGTCGCGCCGGGTGAGGAAGTAGTAGGGGAAGCCGATGACGTCGGCTCCGAACCAGCGCAGGTTGCGGTACTTGCGCGCGTTGTAGGCGCGGTTGCGGAAGTAGGAGAACCGCTTGAACTCGCCCTCGGGGATGACCGGCGTGATGAACCCGCCGAAGATCGGCTTCATCTCGGACCAGGTGGCCGGGTGCCGGACGGCGACGGTCGCCACCGTGCCGTACTTGAGGCCGGCCTTGCGCACACGCGCCAGGAAGTCCACCTCGTCGCCGCGGATGAAGTACTTCATGTCCGGCAGCCCGATCTTCGAGAACACCTCGGCGCGGATGAGGGCACCGTTGAAGAAGTGCACCATGCCGGGCAGGTAGCCGAGCGGTTCGAGGGTCGCGCGGTCGTTGGTGAGCAGCCCGTTGATGCGGAAGTTGAAGGACAGCCGTGTGGGATCATCCGTCGCGGCGACGAGCGGGCTCACGACGTCGAGGTCGTGCTCGTGGGCCGCGCGGAGCAGTTCGGTCAGGCAGTGTTCGTCCTCGGGATGGCCGTCGTCGTCCATGAGCCAGATCCAGCGGGCGCCGCTCGCGAGAGCCGCGAGGATGGCGAAGGCGAAGCCGCCCGCCCCGCCGAGATTGGCCTCCGAGCGCAGGTAGTGGATCGCGCCTCCCGCCGCAGTGGCCGCGTCCACGACGTCGGTGGCGGGCTTCGTCCCCGAGTCCACGAGGGCCACGCGCGCGATCGGCGCGGTCTGGGCCGCGAGGGAGCGCAGGAGCTGCGCCAGCTCCTCGTGCCGGTCGTACGTCACCGCGGCGACGGCGACGGTGTCCGTGGACGTGCCCCTGTCCGTGCCCCTGTCCGTGCCTGCAGCGGGTCCGGTCTGCGTGCTGCGCTCCGTCATGGTGCCTCTTCCGTCGTCGTCGGTCCCCCGGCCACACGCACCGCGCTCGTCGCACGGTCCCTGCCGCCGAGGTCCTGGTGGGTGGTCACCGCACTCCAGCCGCCCATCCGCCCGAGGAACGCGGCGATCCAGGGCGCCTGCACTTCCGCGTGCTCCATCACGAAGTAGCCGCCGGGCCTCAGCAGGCGCGCCGCCGTGCGGGTGGCGGCACGCGGCAGGTCCATGCCGTCCGCTCCCCCGCCGTACAGTGCCATGCTCGGATCGTGCTCGGCCACCTCCGGTTCCAGCGGTACGGCGTCGGCCGGGATGTAGGGCGGATTGGACACCACGACGTCGAACGAGCCGTCGTGCTCGGGCAGGGCGGTCGCGAGGTCGCCCTGGACGAGGTGGACGCCGAAGGGCTCGAGGTTGGGTCCGGCCCAGGCGAGGGCCAGGTCGCTGAGTTCGACGGCGAACACCTCCGCTCCGGGTACCTCGTCCGCGACGGCCGCGGCGATCGCCCCGCTGCCGGTGCCGAGGTCCACGATCCTCGGCGCGTCGAGACCGGCGGCACGGTCGATCACGAGCTGCGCCACCGTCTCCGTCTCGGGCCGCGGGACGAATACCCCGGGCCCGACGGACAGCTCGATGCGGCGGAAGGACGCCCTGCCGGTGAGGTGCTGCAGCGGGACGCGGCGGGCACGCTCGTCCACGAGGGCCGTGTACCCCTCGGGGACCGCCGCACCGGTGAGGGCCAGTGCGCGCAGCCGGCCGCGCGACACGCCCAGCAGGTGCGCGGCCAGGAGCTCGGCGTCGACGCGGGGGCTGGGCACGCCGGCGTCCCGGAGCTGCCGTTCGGCGGCCCGCAGGGCTTCCTCCACGTCTACTCGTCCGCGCCGATGGCGTCCAGGCGTGCCTGCTCGTCCATCTCGATGGCGGACTGCACCACGGGTTCCAGGTCGCCGTTCATCACGGCGTCGAGGTTGTACGCCTTGTAGCCCGTGCGGTGGTCCGCGATCCGGTTCTCCGGGTAGTTGTAGGTCCGGATGCGCTCGGAGCGGTCCATGGTGCGGATCTGCGACTTCCGGATGTCGGAGTTCGCGGCGTCGATCTTCTCCTGCTCGTGGGCGAGGATGCGCGAGCGGAGCACGCGCATGGCGGCCTCGCGGTTCTGCAGCTGCGACTTCTCGTTCTGCATGGCCACCACGATGCCGGTGGGGAGGTGCGTGATGCGGACGGCGGAGTCGGTGGTGTTGACCGACTGCCCGCCGGGGCCCGAGGACCGGTACACGTCGATCTTGAGGTCGTTCTGGCTGATCTCGACCTCCTCCGGCTCGTCGACCTCGGGCAGCACGAGGACGCCCGCGGCGGAGGTGTGGATGCGGCCCTGCGACTCGGTGACGGGGACGCGCTGCACGCGGTGCACGCCGCCCTCGAACTTGAGCCGGGCGTAGACGCCTTCGGCGGGATCGTTCGAGGACCCCTTAATGGCCATCTGCACGTCCTTGTACCCGCCGAGGTCGGACTCGTTGGCCGAGATGAGCTCGGTCTTCCAGCCCCGGGACTCGGCGTAGCGCGCATACATGCGCAGCAGGTCGCCGGCGAACAGTGCGGCCTCGTCGCCGCCCTCGCCGCCCTTGACCTCGATGATCACGTTGCGGCTGTCGTTGGGGTCGCGCGGGATCAGCAGCCGGCGGAGCCGCTCCTGCGCCGTGGCGAGCTGCTCCTCCAGGACGGGCACCTCCGCCGCGAACTCGGGGTCCTCGGAGGCCATCTCGCGGGCCGCCTGGAGGTCGTCGTCGAGCGCGCTCCAGCGGTTGTGGGCATCGACGATGCGCCCGAGCTCCGCGTACCGGCGGCCGAGCCTGCGCGCCAGGGCCTGATCGGCGTGGACCGCGGGATCGGCGAGCTGGTCCTGCAGCTCGGAGTGTTCGTCGAGCAGTCCCTGGATGGACTCAAACATCGGGTGTACCTCTTTCGGCTTGTGCAGCCAGTCTACGAAGGTCGAGAGGGCATGGACGACCGCCCCGTTAACGGACGGAGCCGCCCGGGACGGGCCGGCCAGGTGGCCGGCCCGTCCCGAACGGCTTGCCGTTGCTAGTCGGAGTCCTTGGAGCCCAGCGTGGTCTTCTGGACCTGCATGAGGAACTCTACGTTGGACTGCGTCTCCCGGATCTTGTTGGTGAGCAGCTCGAGTGCCTGCTGGGTCTCCAGACCCGACAGCACGCGGCGCAGCTTCCACATGATCTTGACCTCGTCGGGCGAGAGCAGGTTCTCCTCGCGCCTCGTACCGGACGCGTTGACGTCCACGGCGGGGAAGATGCGCTTGTCGGCGAGGCTGCGCGAGAGGCGCAGCTCCATGTTGCCGGTCCCCTTGAACTCCTCGAAGATGACCTCGTCCATCTTGGAACCGGTCTCCACGAGCGCCGTGGCGAGGATGGTGAGCGAGCCACCGTTCTCGATGTTGCGTGCGGCACCGAAGAAGCGCTTCGGCGGGTACAGCGCTGCCGAGTCGACACCACCGGAGAGGATACGGCCCGACGCCGGGGCGGCGAGGTTGTAGGCGCGTCCGAGGCGGGTCATCGAGTCCAGGAGCACGACGACGTCCATGCCCATCTCCACGAGGCGCTTGGCACGCTCGATGGAGAGCTCGGCGACCGTGGTGTGGTCGTCGGCGGGACGGTCGAAGGTCGAAGCGATGACCTCACCCTTGACGGTCCGCTGCATGTCGGTGACTTCTTCGGGACGCTCGTCGACCAGGACCATCATGAGGTGGACCTCAGGATTGTTGATCGTGATGGCGTTCGCGATCGCCTGCAGGATGAGCGTCTTGCCGGCCTTCGGCGGCGAGACGATCAGGCCGCGCTGGCCCTTGCCGATCGGGGCCACCAGGTCGATGACCCGGGGGCCGATCTTCTTCGGGTCCGTCTCGAGGCGCAGGCGGTCGGAGGGGTAGAGCGGGACGAGCTTCGCGAACTCCACGCGGTCCTTGAGGTCCTCGGCGGGCTTGCCGTTGACCGAGGTGACGCGCACCAGGGCGTTGAACTTCTGGCGGGCGCTGGCCTGGGTCTCGCCATCGCGGGGAGCGCGGATGGCGCCGACGACCGCGTCGCCCTTGCGCAGGTTGTGCTTCTTCACCTGGGCGAGCGAGACGTACACGTCGTTCGGGCCCGGCAGGTAGCCGGAGGTGCGCACGAACGCGTAGTTCTCGAGGACGTCCAGGATGCCGGCGACCGGCAGCAGGACGTCGTCCTCGGTGACCTCGACGTCGTCGACGTCCGGCTGGTTGCGTCCGCGGCGGCGCTCGTTGCGGTCGTTCCGGTCGTTCCGGTCGTTCCGGTCGTTGCGGTCGCGGAAGCGGCTGCTGCGGTCCTCGGGACCGTTGCCCCCGGCGCCACCGTTGCGGTTAGCGCGGTTGCGGCGGTTGCGTCCGCGACCGTCGTCATCATTGGCACCGTTCGCCCCGTTGCCGCCGTTGCCGCGGTTGTCGCTGCGCTCGCTGCCGTTGCGGCCGCTGTCGAACTGGGTGTCGCTGCTCGCGCTGTTCCCGTTCGAGCCGTTCGAGCCGTTCGAGCCGTTCGAGCCGTTCGAGCCGTTCGAGCCGTTCGAGCCGTTCGAGCCGTTCGAGCGATCGTCGTCGCGTCCGTTGCGGGACCGGGTGCGGCGCTCGTTGCGGTCGCTGCGGCCCTCACCCTGCTGACCGGACTGCGCGTCGGCCTGGGACTCGCCCTGGCCGCCGTTCTGCGCCTCGCCCTGCGAGCCGTTCACGTCGCCCTGTACCTGCTGCGCGTCGGAGCGGTCCTCGCCGCGGCGGTTGCGGCGGTTGCGCTGGCTGCGTCCGCCGTTGTCGCGGTCGCCGCGGTCCTGCTGCTCGTCCGCGGAGGTGTCGTCGGAGGCGTCGCGGGACGGGGCCTCGACCTGCTCGCCCTGGACGGCGTCGTCCTGGCCGGGGGCGGAGACGACGCCGTCGCTGCCTGCGCGGCGGTTGCGGTTGCGGGTCCGCGGCTGGCGCTCGGCCGACGCGGGCTGGTCGTCCTGCGGCCGGTCGTCGGACACGGCGGGGGTCCCGGCGACGGCGGGGTTCCCGGCGTCGGCGCTGCGCTCGCTGCGGACGCTCGGGGCCTTCTGGCGGTCGGCGACGGCGGAACCGCGCTGGTGGTCCGAGATCGCGGACACGAGGTCGCTCTTGCGCATCCTCGATCCGCCGGTGATACCGAGCTGGCCGGCAAGGGCCTGGAGCTGGGCGAGCTTCAGGCCTGCGAGGCCGCTGCTCTTGGAAGTTGTTGCGCCGGTTGCTTCAGCGTCTTGGGTGGCCACACCTGGTAACAGGTCAGTGGTTTCAGTCACGAAGGATCCTTCCCCCTCGTCGGGCGGCCACCTGATCGGTGGTCCGCGGTGGTTTGCCCCGTGCCGCATGGGAAGCAGGCGGGGTTCAGTCGGGTCGGATACGATCCGGCACAGACTGGGTGTGCTGGAAGCCTGAGGATGTCGTTGTGCGGGAGGTGGGTCCGCACGCACAAAGATAAGGTCGGAGGCTACACCGGAGGATGTTCTACTGCTGTGGACCTGCAGATTCGCGGCGGTCCAGAGAGACGGCCAGTTCACCAGCACGCGCTGCCTGCTGGAACACACTGGTTCCGATGGGCGCATGATACGCCCGGCGGTTCCTACCCTTGGTGCACTCCCACTTTAGCACCTTCCCGCTGCACGGCGAGCCTGACGATGCTCCACATCCCCGGCGTGTCGCCCTGTCCGAGCAGGTCGCGGAGCGCTTCCTCCGCCGCAAGGGCCCCGGCCTCCCCGACGGCGAGGGTCAGGACGCTGGGGCCCGCCCCCGAGATGGTGCTCGCGAAGCCGGCGGACCGGAGCGAGCGCAGCAGCGTGGCACTCGGCAGCATGGCCTGAGCACGGTAGTCCTGGTGCAGCGCGTCCTGCGTGGCGGCGAACAGCAGGGACGGGTCGGACCCGAGCGCATGCACGAGGAGCGCGGCGCGACCCGCGTTCGCGGCGGCGCTCCGGTGGGACACCGATGCGGGCAGGAGCGCGCGGGCGCTGTCCGTGGAGAGGGCGAGGTCCGGGACGGCCAGGACGGGGACCACGTCCGGGTGCACCTCCACGCGCGTGCTGTGGAAGGCGTGGCCGCTCTCCCAGGAGATCGCGAGCGAGCCCTGGAGCGCCGGTGCCACATTGTCGGGGTGGCCCTCGATGGACGCCGCCCACTGCAGCAGGTGCGCCGCATCGAGCTGCTCCGCGGCGGGCAGCAGCGCGTTGCCGGCGAGGACCCCGGCCACGATCGCGGCGGCGGACGAACCCATCCCGCGGCCGTGCGGGATGACGTTCGTGGTATCGAGCTCGAGCCCGGCTGCCCGCCGTCCGGCGTGGTGGAGCGTGCTGATCAGCGACTTCGCGACGAGGTGCCGCTCGTCGGTCGGCAGATCCTCCACCCCCTCACCGGAGGCCCGCACGACCGTGGTGCCCGACGTCGTCGTGCGCACGCGCACGGTGTCCTGCAGCGTCAGTGCGAGGCCGAGGGAGTCGAAGCCGGGGCCGAGGTTCGCGCTCGTGGCGGGAACCCGCACCTGGACGTCCTGTCCGGCCTCGACGGCGGGGAGGTCGAGCACCTCCGCGGGCGCCGGTGCGGCGTGCAGACCGGCCATGTCAGTCCTCGAGCCCGAGGGCGGCGGCCACGCTGACGACGTCGAAGTCCACCTTGGTGGGCTCGACGTCCGAGCCGTCCGCCATGCGCAGCGCCCACTGCGGGTCTTTCAGGCCATGGCCCGTGACCGTGATGACGATCGTCTTGCCGGCGGGCACGAGGCCCTCCGCGTGCTTCTTGATGAGCCCCGCGACACCGGCAGCGGAGGCGGGCTCCACGAAGACGCCCTCCCGGGAGGACAGCCAGCGGTGGGCGTTGAGGATCTCCTCGTCCGTCACGGCCTCGATGAGCCCGCCGGACTCGTCGCGCGCGGCGACGGCGAAATCCCAGGACGCGGGGTTGCCGATGCGGATGGCGGTCGCGATGGTGTCCGGCTCGGTGACGGGATGACCCTTGACGAGCGGGGCTGCGCCCTCGGCCTGAAAGCCCCACATGACGGGCGTGCGCGTGGCGACGGCGGGGAGCTCGCCGGCGTGCATCGAGGCGTAGGGTGCCGCGTACTCCTTGTACCCCTTCCAGTACGCGCTGATGTTCCCGGCGTTGCCGACCGGCATGAGGTGATAGTCCGGGGCGTCGCCGAGGGTGTCGACCACCTCGAACGCCGCGGTCTTCTGGCCCTCGAGCCGGGCGGGGTTGACCGAGTTCACGAGGAAGACGGGGTACGCCTCGGCGAGCTTCCGTGCCACGTCGAGGCAGTTGTCGAAGTTCCCGTTGACCTGGAGGAGCTGCGCACCGTGGGCGATGGCCTGGCTGAGCTTGCCCATGGAGATCTTGCCGTCGGGCACCAGCACGGCGCAGGTGATGCCCGCCTGGGTGGCGTAGGCCGCGGCGGACGCGGAGGTGTTGCCCGTCGACGCGCAGACCACGGCCTTCGCCCCGGCTGCGACCGCGGCGGTCATCGCCATCGTCATGCCCCGGTCCTTGAAGGAGCCCGTGGGATTCATGCCCTCGACCTTGAGGTAGACGGCGGATCCCGTCAGCTCGGACAGGTGCCTGGCGTGCACGAGGGGTGTTCCCCCCTCACCGAGGGTGATGACCTCGGTGGCGTCGGTGACGGGCAGGCGGTCGGCGTATTCGCGGATGACTCCGCGCCACTGGTGGGCCATTCAGATTCCCTCTACTCGGAGCACGGACGAGACGGCGGTGATGACCTCGAGCGCGGCGACCTGCTTGACGGTCGCCGCGAGGGAGGCCTCCGGCGCCCGGTGGGTGACGATCCGCAGTTCGGCGGTGGTACCGCCGTCGTGCCCGCCCTGGTGGATGCGCTGGCGCATGGTCTCGATGGAGACGCCGTTCTCGGCGAAGATCTGCGCGATGCGCGCGAGGACGCCGGGCTGGTCGGCGACCTCCAGGCGGATGCAGTAACTCGTGCGGACGGTGTCGATGCTCAGCGCGGGTACGTGGCCCGTGGTGGTCTCGGTGCGGCCCGGGCCTCCGAGCACCATGCGCCGGGCCGCGCTGATCACGTCGCCGAGCACGGCGGACGCCGTCGGCGTGCCCCCTGCACCCTGGCCGTAGAACATCAGCTCGCCGGCGTTCTCCGCCTCGATGAACACGGCGTTGAACGCGCCGTGGACCGCGGCCAGCGGGTGGGAGCGCGGCAGCAGCGTGGGGTGCACACGGACGCCGATGCCCGCCTCGCCGGCCTCGTCGGTGAGCATCTCCGCGATGGCCAGCAGCTTGATGACGTAGCCGTCGTCGGCGGCGGCCGCGATGTCGTCGGCGGTGACGGACGTGATGCCCTCGCAGTACACGGAGTGGAGGGCGAACCGCGTGTGGAAGGACAGGGAGGCGAGGATGGCGGCCTTCGCGGCGGCGTCGTGGCCCTCGACGTCGGCCGTCGGGTCCGCTTCCGCGTAGCCGAGGTCCTGCGCGGCCTTCAGCGCGTCCGCGAAGGAGGCACCCGTGGAGTCCATCTGGTCGAGGATGTAGTTGGTGGTGCCGTTGACGATCCCGAGCACACGCGTGATCCGGTCGCCGGAGAGGCTGTCGCGGATGGGTCGGAGGATCGGAATGGCCCCGGCCACCGCGGCCTCGTAGGACAGCTGCACGCGCGCGGCGTCGGCCTGCTCGTAGAGCTCGGGGCCGTCCAGCGCGAAGAGCGCCTTGTTGCCGCTGACCACGGTGGCGCCGTGACCGATCGCGCGGAGGATGAGGGACTTCGCCGGTTCGATCCCTCCCATGAGCTCGATCACGATGTCGGCGTCCTCGACGAGCGTCTCGGCGTCCGTGGTGAGGAGCCCCGCCGGCAGGTCGACGTCGCGTCGTGCGTCGAGGCTGCGCACGGCGACGCCGGTGAGCTGGAGTGGTGCGCCGGCGCGGCGGCCGAGGTTCTCCGCGTCCTCGAGCAGGATGCGGGCCACCTGGGAGCCGACGTTTCCGCAGCCGAGAAGGGCTACGCGCAGGGGTCGCGCGGAGGGTTCTGGTGAGTTCATGCTGTGCGGGCTCCTGGATCCGTGGCGGGCGCTGCGTTGCCTGGCGAGGCGGGCTCGCGCTGGACGTCCCTGCGGAACAGGTCCTCCTCGGTCTCGCCGCGCACGATCAGGCGCGCGACGCCGTCGACGACCGCCACGACGGGCGGACGCGTCAGGTAGTTGTAGTTGCTCGAGAGCACCCAGCAGTAGGCCCCGGTGCCCGGGACGGCGAGGAGGTCACCGGCCCCGGTGTCCTCGGGGAGGTAGACGTCCCGCACCACGATGTCACCGCTCTCGCAGTGTTTGCCAACCACGCGCGAGAGCACGGGTGCCGCCTCGGGCGTCCGGGAGGCCAGGACGGCCGAGTAATCCGCGCCGTAGAGCACCGGGCGGGGGTTGTCGCTCATTCCGCCGTCCACCGACACATAGCGCCGCGGATGCGTAACGGAGGTGTCCTGCACCACCTCTGAGCCGTTGGCCGCGGCATCCACGCGCACGGTCTTGGTGGTCCCGGCGGTGTAGAGGGTGAAGGTGCTCGGGCCCACGATCGCCCGGCCCGGCTCGATCGAGATGCGGGGTACGGACAGCCCCAGCTCCCGGCAGGTCGTCCCGACGACGGCGGCCATGGCCTGCGCGATCTCCGCCGCGGGGCGCGGCTCGTCCGCCTCCGTGTAGGCGATGCCGTAGCCGCCGCCGAGATCGAGCTCCGGCAGTTCGACGCCGTGCCGGTCGCGGACGCCCGCGAGGAAGCCGAGCAGGCGCTGCGCCGCGAGCTCGAAGCCCTCCGGCTCGAAGATCTGCGACCCGATGTGGCAGTGCACACCGAGGAGGTTGATGCCGGGGTGCGCGAGGGCGTCCGCGACGGCGCGGGCGGCCGGCGAGGCGTCGCCCTCCTGGCCGCCGTCCTGGCCCGGGCCCTGGTCGGTGGTCAGGGAGAGGCCGAACTTCTGGTCCTCGTGTGCCGTGGCGATGAACTCGTGCGTGTGCGCGTGGACGCCCGGGGTGAGGCGGAGCATGACGTTGGCGGTGCGGCCGCGCTGCAGGGCGAGGTCGCCGACGAGCGCGACCTCCTGGATGCTGTCGACGACGATCCGGCCGAGGCCGGCGTCGATGGCCCGGGTGATCTCGGCGGCGGACTTGTTGTTGCCGTGCAGTCCGAGCTTCGCACCGGGCAGCCCGGCGCGGAGGGCGACGGCGAGCTCGCCGCCCGAGCAGGTGTCGAGCCCGAGGCCCTCCTCCCGGACCCAGTGGGCCACCTCGGTGCAGAGGAAGGACTTGCCCGCGTAGAACACGTCCACTCCCCCGCACAGGTCCGCGAAGGCCTCGTCGAACGCATCGCGGAACGTCGCTGCACGCGTGCGGAAGTCCTGCTCCGACATGACGAACAGCGGGGTGCCGTACTGCTCGGCGAGGTCGGTCACGGACACGCCGTCGACGCGCAGGACGCCGTCGGTGCCCCGCCCGACGTCCTCGGCCCACAGTTTCGCGTCCAGCCGGGCAGGCTCGGCGGGCAAGGACAGCCACTCGGGCGCGAGCGGCGATGCTTCGGCGGATCCCGTCCCCGTCACCGCTACATCCTCTCCGGCGCGGAGACGCCGAGAAGGTCGAGTCCGTTGGCGAGGACCTGCTGCGTGGCGTTGTTCAGCCAGAGGCGTGAGCGGTGCACGTCCTCGACCGGCGCGTCGCCGAGCGGCGCGACGCGGCAGGCGTCGTACCAACGGTGGTAGGTGCCGGCGATGACCTCGAGGTGGCGGGCCACGCGGTGCGGTTCGCGGAAGGTCGCGGACTGCGCGACGACGCCGGGGAACTGGCCGAGGGCGGCCAGCAGCTCGCCTTCGGTGGGGTGTGCGAGCGAGGTGGCGTCGAAAGTGCTGGTGTCCACCCCGGCCGACACGGCGTTGCGGCCGACGGCGTGGGTCCTGGCGTGGGCGTACTGGACGTAGAACACGGGATTCTCGTTGGTGTTCTTCCGCAGCAGCTCGGGGTCGATGGACATGGCCGAGTCCGCCGGGGAGCGTCCCAGCGAGTACCGCAGCGCGTCCCTGCCGAGCCAGTCCAGCAGGTCGCGCAGTTCGATGATGTTGCCGGCGCGCTTGGACAGGCGAGCGCCGTTGACGGACACCATCTGCCCGATGAGGACCTGGATGTTCTGCTCCATGTCGTCGCCGGCGCAGGCCGCGATGGCCTTGAGGCGGCCGATGTAGCCGTGGTGGTCCGCGCCGAGCAGGTAGATCTTCTCCGAGAAGCCGCGGTCCTTCTTCGAGAGGTAGTAGGCGGCGTCGGAGGCGAAGTAGGTCGGCTCGCCATTGGCGCGGATCAGCACGCGGTCCTTGTCGTCGCCGAAGTCGGTGGTGCGCAGCCAGACGGCGCCGTCCTCGTCGAAGACGTGGCCCTGCTCGCGCAGGCGGTCGACCGCCTGCTCGACCGCACCGCCGTCGTGCAGGGCCGACTCGGAGAAGAACACGTCGAAGTGGACGCCGAAGTCCGCCAGCGTCTCCTTGATGTCGGCCATCTGCGCCTCGTAGGCGAGGGCGCGCACGATCGGGAGGGCTGCGGCGTCCTCGAGGTCCGCCACGTCGGGGCGGGCGGCGAGCACCGCGCGGCCGAGCTCGGCGATGTACTCGCCGGGGTAGCCGCCCTCGGGCGTCGGGCGTCCCTTGATGGTCGCGAGGACGGAGTCCGCGAAGTTGTTCATCTGCGTACCGGCGTCGTTGATGTAGTACTCGGTGGTCACCTGCGCGCCGCTGGCACGCAGGACGCGGGCGATGGAATCGCCGAGGGCCGCCCAGCGCGTGTGCGCCAGGTGCAGCGGGCCCGTCGGATTGGCGGAGACGAACTCCATGTTGATGGTGTGGCCGGCGAGCGCCTCGTTGGTGCCGTAGGCTCGGCCGGCGTCCACGATGGTGCGCGCCAGTTCGCCCGCAGCTCCGGCGTCGAGCGTGATGTTGAGGAAGCCGGGACCGGCGATGTCCACGCTCTTGACGCCGTCGATGCCCGCGAGGCGCTCGCTGAGCAGCTGGGCGAACTCGCGCGGGTTCATGCCGGCCTTCTTGCCGAGCTGCAGGGCGATGTTCGTGGCCCAGTCCCCGTGGTCCCGGTTCTTCGGTCGCTCCACGCGCACCTCCGAGGGGAGGTCGAGCTGGAGGTCACCGTCCTCGACGGCGGCCCTCAGGCAGGCGGAAATAGCGGCAGAGAGTTCTTCGGGAGTCACCAGACCAGCATAGCGGCGCGCACCTCGGCGCCCCGATTCGCGTGACGCAGCCGACGCGACGGCGAGGACTGCTGCGGGTGCTTTGTGATCCAGACGACAGTCCGATGTGCCGGGGGAAACGAATGACACAGTGGAACGTTGGACGGAACAGGCACGTCAGTTCGAGCTTCAACCTCCGCACCGGTATCGGGGCGTCCCGCCCGGTCCCTTCCGCCGACCCCCAGGAGCACCCAGTGACCGTCCGCCTTCCCGATGCCCTCCCCGCGTCGACCTCCGCTTCCTCCGCTCCTTCCTCCGCTCGGACGACCGGCACGGCAGCGTCCACGCTCCCCCGGCGGGTCCTGACGGCCCTCGCGGCGGTCTCGATCCTCGGGGCAGCGGGCTGCGCCGGCGCCGAGGCCGAGCCTCCCGCCCCGGAGTCCCAGGCGGAGACCCCGGCGGAGACCGAGGCGCCGGCCGGCGAGGTGCCGGCGACGACGGAGGCCGGTGGCGCCGCGGGTCCGAACAGCGCGGGTCCGGACGCCGCGGGCCAGGTGTACGAGGACGGCACCTACACCGAGACCGGCTCCTACCAGTCCCCGGCCGGTCCGGAGGAGGTGGGCGTGACCATGACGCTCGAGGCCGACGTCGTGACCGCCGTCGAGGTGGAGCCCATGCCCGACAACCCGACCACCACCATGTACCAGGAGCGCTTCGCGGGCGGCATCTCGGACGCGATCGTGGGCAGGAAGCTCGACGATCTCGCAGTCGACAAGGTGGCCGGGTCCTCCCTCACCAGCGGTGGCTTCAACGAAGCGACCGACAGGATCAAGAGCGATGCCCAGCTCTAGGGCGCCCCGTGGCGGACTCCTTCACCTTCGAGGCGATCGGCACCCGCTGGCGCGTCGACAGCGCCGCGGTGCTCCTGCCCGGGCAGCGCGCTGCACTCCTGCGCCTCGCCGAGGAGTACGACGCGCTCTATTCGCGCTTCCGCGAGGACTCCGGCGTCACGGCGCTCGCGTCGACGGGAGGATTCCTGCCGCTGCCGGGCCACGGCGCCGGGCTCGGCCGGCTGCTGCGCTCCCTCCACGACGTGACCGGCGGCAGTGTCTCGCCGCTGGTCGGTGAGCGCCTGGCCGCCCTGGGGTACGACGCCGGGTACTCGTTCGTGCCCACCGCGGCACCGGCGCCCTCCCGCGCCTGGCAGGGCCTCCTCGACTGGACGGAGGACGGCGTCGCCCTGAGTTCTCCCGCGCTCCTCGACGTCGGCGCCGCGGGCAAGGGACAGCTCGTCGACCTGATGCTGGAGTACCTCGTGTCCGAGGGGCACGACGACGTGGTCGTGGATGCGAGCGGCGACATGCGACGGACCGGCACCGGCACCGGCACGATCACGGTCGCCCTGGAGCACCCCTACGATCCGTCGTCGGCCATCGGGACGGTGCGGCTCGGGTCGGGCGCCCTGTGCGCGTCCGCGTCCAACCGCCGCGTGTGGGGCGACGGGCTGCACCACGTCCTCGACGCCCGGACGGGCCGCTGCGTCGACACCGTCGTCGCCACCTGGGTCCTCGCCTCCGATGCGATGACCGCGGACGGCCTGTGCACGGCCCTGTTCGTCGCCGACCCCGCCGACCTCGCCCCGGCCTTCGACTTCGACTACGTCCTCGTGTACTCGGACGGTCGCGCCCGCTCGTCCGCCGCACTCCAAGGAGCCCTGTTCCCATGACCGCAGTACTCGACCGCCTGCTCGGCCGCATGACCATGTACCGGCTGACGCTGACCCTCCTCCTGGTCCTGACCGTCGAGGCGTTCGTCCTGTCGGTGGCGGGGCTCCTCGCCTACACGCCCGCCGAGCTCGGCGGGACACTCGCCGCCGCGGTGGGCGGGACGATCGTCGGCACCCGGCTGATGGCCCTGATCCTGCGGCTGCGACCGCACAGCGAGTCCTCCCTCATCACGGGCCTGATCGTGTTCCTCATCATGTTCCCGTCGAGCACCGCTGCCGGGCTCGGGGGCATCCTGGTGGCCGGGGCGGCAGCCGGCGCGTCGAAGTTCCTCCTCGCCTTCCGCGGGCGCCATGTCTTCAACCCGGCCGCGACCGGCGCCGTCGTCGCCACGCTCCTCGGGGTCGGTGCGGCCGCCTGGTGGGTCGCCAACCCGTACATGCTGCCCGTCGTCGCGGTGGGCGCCGCCCTGCTCCTGTACCGCACGCGGAAGCTGTCCATGGGGTTGGTCTTCCTCGTCGTGGCGCTCGGGCTCCTCCTGGTGGGCCTCGTCCAGGGCGGCATGGCGCCCGGGGCCGGGCTCCAGCTCGTCCTGACCTCCTACCCCGTCCTGTTCCTGCTCGGGTTCATGATGACCGAACCGCTCACACTGCCCCCGCTGCGCCGGCAGCAGTGGCTCTTCGCGGCCGTCGTGGCCGTCGTGTTCGCACTCCAGCTCTCCGTCGGCCCGGTGTTCCTCGGCCCCGAGTTCGCGCTCGTCATCGGCAACGCCGTGGCGTTCCTCATGGGACAGCGGCGGGGCGTGCGGCTGTCCTTCGCGGGCTCGCGGCGGCTCACTCCGACCAGCACCGAACTCGTCTTCGCGCCGGCGAAACCCGTGCGGTTCCGCGCCGGCCAGTACATGGAGCTGAGCCTGCCGCACCGCGGCGCGGACGGCCGCGGCAGCCGGAGGGTCTTCAGCATCACCTCCGCGCCCCAGCAGGACGACGTCACCTTCGGGCTGCGCACCACGGAATCCGGCAGCTCGTTCAAGAAGGCGCTGCTCGACCTGCCCCGCGACGCACGGATCACCGGCACCCTCGTGGGGGGCGACTTCTGCCTGCCGCGTGACCCGTCCGTCCCGCTGCTGCTCGCCGCGGGCGGCATCGGCGTGACCCCGTTCATCAGCCAGCTCAGGGACCTGGCCGCGCGGGGTGAGACCCGCGACGTCGTCCTCGTCTACGTGGTGCGCGACGCACAGGAGATCGCGTACCGCGACGAGCTGGCAGAGCTCGGCACCCGTGTGGTGCTCTTCCTGCCTGCCGGGAGCGACGTCCCTCCGCTGCCCGGGGCGTGGACGTACGCCGGGGTGGACCCTTCGGCGGACGATCTCCTGGCCGCCGTGCCGGATCTCGGCAGCCGCACCGTGCTCGTCTCGGGATCACCGGCGTTCATCGGCGGCTTCCGCACCACGATGCGCTCCGCGGGCGTGTCCCGGGTCAAGACGGACGCCTTCCTGGGCTACTGACGCGGCCTGGAAGGGTCCCCGCGTTTTCCCGGACCCGGCTCACCTGCTAAGCTCGACGAGTCTCCAACCGGCACGGAAACTCCCGTGTCTGCCTTCGTAGCTCAGGGGATAGAGCGTCTGCCTCCGGAGCAGAAGGTCGTAGGTTCGAATCCTATCGAGGGCACACCGACTCACGCAGAGTCCACCGCCGTCGGCCATCAGGCCGGCGGCGGTTCTGCTTTTGGTAGGCTCTCCAGCACGCGGTCCCGGGGACCGTACTGGCACCTACCGGCAGGGGACGCGTGGCGACGAAGCTCAGGCCGCGACGCGCGTCCGGTGCACCCGTCGTCCCCGCCCTGACCGTGATCATGCTGGTCCTGGCCGTCCTCGCGGCAGGCTTCATCGGCGACTTCTCGGCGGACCCCGTCGTGGAGGCACCGGCCGCCGTGCCGGACCAGCCGGGTACGCCCGCACCGACAGCCACCGGTACCCCGGAACCCCTGCCCGACGGCGAGCGCGTCGAGATCGCCGGCGACTGGGCCGTCGCGGCACTGCTGGTCCTGGTGATGGCGGGGCTCGCCCTGCTGGTGCGCTTCCTGCTGCGGTTCCGCGCGCAGCGGGAGGCCGAGGACGGCGTGTCCGAGCAGACCGACCCGCAACCGCACGATCCACGCTCCCTCGCGGCCGACGCGCTCCCTGCCTGGACGGATGCCTCGCAGGCGTTCCTAACCGCGGATGGGGACACCTCGGACGTCGTCATCCGGTGCTGGCTCGACTTCGAACGCCTGTGCGCGACGGCGGGCGTGGCGAGGACCCGCGCCCAGACGACGTCGGACTTCGCGACCGCCGCAGCCACGGCCCTCGACCTGCCCCCTGCTCCCCTGGCCGTGCTGACGCGCCTCTACCAGCGCGCCCGGTTCGGCCGGGCGGGCACCGCGTCGCCGCTGGGCCGGGACGACCGGGACCAGGCGCTCACCGCGGTCCGGGAACTCTCGGCCGCCCTGCCCTCCCGCCGGATGGAGGCTCCGTGAAGCGCTCGGCGTGGGTCATCACCGCTGCACTGGTAGTCCTTGCCGTCGTGGCGGGATGGTTCTTCGGCCTCGATGCACGCCATGCCGTCATGCTCGTCGGGGTGGCGGTCGCGGCCGGCGTCGCCAACGGGCTCCTCGAGGCGGTCGACGTCCCGCGTGCCGTCCTGCCACCGCTCCCCGAACCGGTGCACGGCCTCGCCGACCTGCACTCGCTCGAGTTCTCGCTGGCGTCCGCGGAGCCCGGGGCACGCGCGGTCCTGGAGGTGCACGCGCTCGCGGTCCTGGTGGCTGCGGCTCGGCCGGACGCACCGCGCAGCGACGCCCTCCGCGCGTTCACCGCGCAGCCCCACCCCCTCTCGCCCACCTCCCGCGAGCTCCGCGCCGTCGTCGACGAACTCGCGGCGCTCGTCCTCATCCCAGGCGCAAAGCCTGCACAGCTTGCACCGCCTGCACCGCATCCCCAGGAGACCGCATGAGCACCATCGATCCCGACGCTCCCGCCCCGGGTACCATCCCGGACACCGCTCGGGCGTTCGCTCCCGAGGCCGCCGCCCGGCTGGGCGGGGAGGTACTGCACCGCACGGGTACCGTCGTCGTGGGCGCCGAGGGCGCGCTCCGCCTCGCGCTCGCGGCGGTCCTCGCCGGCGGCCACGTGCTCTTCGAGGACCTCCCCGGACTCGGCAAGACGCTCGCGGCCAAGACCCTCGCCCAGGCGCTCGGTCTCGACTTCCGGCGCCTGCAGTTCACGCCCGATCTCCTGCCCTCGGACGTCACGGGGTCCTCCATCTTCAATCCCGCCACGCGCGAGTTCGAGTTCAAGCCGGGACCGATCTTCACGGGCCTGTTCCTTGCCGACGAGATCAACAGGACCTCCCCCAAGACGCAGTCCGCGCTGCTGGAGGCCATGGCGGAGGCGCAGGTGTCGGTGGAGGGCACCACCCTGCGGCTGCAGCGGCCGTTCCACGTCTTCGCGACGTCGAACCCGATCGAGTTCGAGGGCACCTACCCGCTGCCCGAGGCGCAGCTGGACCGCTTCCTCGTCCGCCTCCGGTTCGGGTATCCCGGTCCTGGCGGCGAGCAGGACATCATCGCCCGACGCCTGGCCCGGCGGCAGGACGGGACGCGGGTGGCGAACGTGACCACGGGCGACGGGCTGGTGCGGCTGCAGTCCGCCGTGGAGTCCGTGGGCGTGGACGACGACGTCATCGACTACGCGGTGCGCCTCACCGCGGCGACGCGCCGCCACCCCGATGTCGAGGTGGGCGCCTCGCCACGCGGGTCCCAGGCACTCGTGCTTCTCGGCCGCGCCCTCGCCGTCCTCGACGGGCGCACCTTCGTCCTCCCCGAGGACATCAAGGAGGGCGCCGTGGCGGTCCTCGCGCACCGGCTCACCCTCACGCCGTCGTCCTGGGCGCAGGGGGTGGCTGCGGAGCGCGTGGTGCGCGACGTACTGGCCGAGGTGCCCGCGCCGTCGACCGTGCCCCATGGTTAGGGGCGGGGCCGGGAGCAACGGCGGGGCCGGGAGCAGGGCCGGCGGACTCACCCGGTCGGCCGGTGCGGCCCTGGCGGTCATCGTGGCGCTGGTGTGCGTGGTGGCGGGATTCGTCGCAGGCCGGCCGGACGCCGTCGCGCTCGCAGCCCCGTTCGCCCTCCTGGCCCTCGCGGGCCGCCCGGCATCGCCCGCCGGGGAGGAGACACCCGTCGGCATCACCGCGGACAGGCGGGCCGAGGGACAGGGCTCCCGGCTGCGGCTGCTGCTCACCTCGGGGCCGGCCGGCCGCGCGTCCTCCCAAGGTCTCGTCGCGGCCGTCCTGGCCGCACCCGGGTGCCCACCGGATGCGCTCGTGCTGAGAGCCGGCGAGGAGTGCCCGCTGCTGGTCCGGGCACCGTTCTCGGGCGAGCGCGACGTGCTGTCCTACGGTGCATCCGGCTTCACCGCGGACGTCACGCGTTCCTCACCCTTCGTGTCCCGTCCGCCGGTTCGCATCAGCGTCCTCCCACCGATCGGTCCTCTTCTCGCGCGGCCTGTCTCCCGCCGCCTCGTCGGCCTCGCAGGCACCCATGTGTCGAGGCGACCGGGCGAGGGCGGGGAGCTGCGGTCCGTGGCACCCCTGCAGGCGGGCGATGCGCTGCGGCGGATCGACTGGCGGGCCACTGCTCGCCGCTCCACCGACCAGGACCGGCTCATGGTGCGGCGTTCCTACGCCGATGCCGAGGCCTCCGTCTTCCTCGTGGTCGACCAGGCGCACGACCTTCCGGCATCGACCGCCGACTGGTTCGCCGCAGGGCCGCGGCGCCCGGGTCCGGGGTCCCTCCATGTGGCGCGGGTAGCGGCGGCGACGGTGGCGGCGTCCTTCCTGGCCGGCGGGGACCGGGTGGGACTGCACGACCTGTCCGGCACCCGCCGCCCCCTGCGCTCCGCGGGCGGGGCCCGGCACCTCGAGCAGATCCGGACCCGGCTGGCGGGTATGCCGGTGGTCCCCCGGAAGCGGCGCCGCCGTGATCCGGTCCCGCCGCCGGGCACCGTCGTCGTCGTGTTCTCGGCCTTCCTCGATGCCGAGCCGGCACGCCTGCTGCGCCTGTGGCATGCGCAGGGCCACCTCGTGGCCGGCGTGGACTGCGTGCCCCCGCTGCGGCCGGGAGGGGTGACTGCGTCCCAGGCGGAGGCCGTGCGGCTGACGCTCCTCCGGCGCCGCCTGCTCCTCGAAGCCCTGCAGGACGACGGCATCCCGGTGTTCGTCGGTGCCCCGGCGGACGCGCGGCCCGGGCCAGGACCGCGTGTGCGGGACACGCCGGCCTCCACCACCGGGGGTACGGACCTCTTCGCCGCGATGGGGCCCGACCTCGAGTCCGGTCTCCGGCTGCTGGCCCGGCAGGCCGGACGGCGGGGCGGGAACCGCGGCGTCCCCGACTCCGGCACCCCTGTCGCCCCGGCCGGCGGCGGGACCCCATGAAGCTCCCCCTGCCGGCGCGCGCGGCCGACCGTGGGGCAGCGCGGCGTGGTGCAGCGCGGCCTGGTGCAGCGCGGCCTGGTGCGTGGGACCGCGCCGTCCCCGACCGGGGCGGGCTCGTCCCGCTGGCCGTGGTGAGGGGGGCGACGGCGCTGGTGGCCGTCCTGCTCGGAACCGTGGTCTGGGACGGCTCCGCCTGGATCGCCGTGCCCGTCCTGGTGGCGGTCGGTGCGGCGGTGCTTCCGTCGATCGGTCTCGCGTTCCTGTCCCTGATGCTGCTCGTGGTCGCGTATGCGGTGAATCTGCCCGCCGGATCACCGTGGCTCCTCGTGTTCGTCGCCGGGCTCCACGCAGTGTTCGTGCTCTACCTCCTGCTCGCCCACCTTCCCCTCCGCGGGTGGATCAGTGCGGGTGCGTTGCGAGAGCTCGCGCGGTCCTTCCTCCGCATCCAGCTCCTCGCGCAGCCCGTGGCCCTGCTCGCACTGCTGCTGGGTGACGCCGGCTCCAGCCTCCCGGTGGTGGTCGTGGGAGTGGCGGGGTTCTGCTGCTGGGCGCTCTGGCTGGCAGGAAGGGGACGCGCGTAGGGCGAGGACTCCTCGGCCTGCAGGGCGAGCCGGAGCCCCCTCGCCGTCTCGACCCGGGGTCCTTCCTCGCGAGCGGGACCCTTACGGAGGCATGGAGCGTCGTTGTAGCGTGTTGGCGTGATCGTCCCCGACATCTCCCAGAACGCCGCAGCGGTCGCGGACCACTACGACGACCTCGACCCGATCTATCGTGGCGTGTGGGGCGAGCATGTCCATCACGGGCTGTGGACGACGGGTCGCGAGACATCCACCCAGGCGGTCGAGGCGTTGAGCCGAGCGGTCGGCGAACGGCTGCGCCTCACCCCGGGCGAGGCGTGCGTCGACATCGGCTGCGGCTACGGCTCCACCGCACGGCTGCTCGCGGCCGCACACGGGGTCGCCGTCACCGGCCTCACCCTCTCCGCCGAACAGGCTCGCTACGCCGCCGCGCATCCGGTACCCGGCGTCGACATCCACGTCCGCGACTGGCTCGTCAGCGGGCTGCCCGATGCCTCGGCCGACGCCGCCTGGGCGATCGAGTCGAGCGAACACATGGTCGACAAGCCCGGGTTCTTCGCTGAGGCGCACCGCGTGCTGGTCCCCGGCGGCCGCTTCGTCATCTGCGCCTGGCTCGCCGAGACCGAGGCCCGCGCGTGGAAGGTACGCCACCTGCTCGAGCCGATCTGCCGGGACGGGCGGCTGCCGTCGATGGGCACGCGCGAGGACTACGAGGCGATGGCAGTGGCGGCCGGCTTCACGGTCACGGCCTATGAGGACGTCAGCCGCCGCGTCGCACGCACCTGGACGATCTGCGCCGCTCGGCTCGTGAAGGCCGTGCTCGTCGACCGCGAGGCCCGTCGCGTCGCACGCAGCCGCATCTCCTTCCTGATCCTCCCCCGCATGATCCTGGCCTACCGCACCGGTGCGATGCGCTACGGGATCTTCACGCTGTCCAAGGTGAGCCACGACCGGGCGCCGCGCGACCCCGGACCCGACCGCACCTGACCGCGGACGGGATCCGGCAGGTCGACAGCGCGGATCGCCTGTGGCCCGGTCGCAATACGGACCGTTCCTGTCCGCGGTCGGCCGTACCGTTGGACCATGATCGAGACGTCGGCACGCCTCCTGCAGCTTCTCTCGCTCCTCCAGCTGAGGCGTGAGTGGACCGGACCGGCGCTCGCTCAGCGCATGGATGTCACCGAGCGCACGGTCCGGCGGGACATCGGCAAGCTGCGCACGCTGGGCTATCCCATCAATGCCTCGCCCGGCGTGGCCGGCGGCTACCAGCTGGGCGCCGGCGCCCAGCTCCCGCCGCTGCTGCTCGACGACGACGAGGCACTCGCCGTCGCGATCGGCCTCACGGCGGTCACGGCGAGCCCTGTCTCCGGCGTCGGCGAGGCGTCCGTCCGTGCCCTCACGAAACTGGAGCAGGTGCTCCCGGCCCGCCTCCGCCCCCGCTTCTCCGGTCTCCGTTCCGCGGTGACCCGCATGGCGGCCGCGAGCACGCCCGTGAACCCCGAGGTACTGACCGCCTTCTCGTCGGCCATCACCGAGCGCCGCTGCGTGGCCTTCCGCTACGAACGGCACGACGGCGAGTCCTCCCGCCGCGTCGTGGAGCCGTACCGCCTCGTGGACACGGGACGGCGCTGGTACCTCGTGGCTTTCGACCGCTCGCGGGAGGACTGGCGGACCTTCCGCGTGGACCGCTGCCACAGCATCCCGGTGGCACGCGACCGCTTCACGCCCCGCCCCCTGCCGGCCACGGACCTCGCAGCCTACGTGCAGGAGTCCATCACGCGCTCGCCGTACTCCTACGACGCCGTCATCAGGTTCCACGCGCCCCTGCACGAGCTGGAGTCGCGCGTGCCCTCGAACACGGGCACGCTCGAGGCGGACGGTGAGCACGCCACGCTGCTCCGGGCCGGCTTCGACTCGCTGGACTTCCCCCTCGCCTATCTGGCGAGCTGGGACGTGGACTTCGAGGTGCTCGAGCCGGCCGAGATGCGCGAGCGCGCCGTCGTCGTGGCCGACCGCCTGCGCCGATCGGCGGGGGTGCCCGCCCGCACCGACGACGCCGTCGAGCCGGAGCCCAGCCCTCAGTGAACGCCCGCCTGCGGTCCGGCACGAGCAACTAGACTGGCAGGCAACCATGACACTGACAATCTCCTACCCCGCGGACCTTCCTGTCTCGGAACGCCGGGCAGACATCATGGCCGCGATCGCGGCCAACCAGGTCACCATCATCGCCGGCGAGACCGGGTCCGGGAAGACGACGCAGATCCCCAAGATGTGCCTCGAGCTCGGCCTGGCGGAGCGCGGCCTGATCGGTCACACCCAGCCGCGGCGCCTCGCTGCCCGCACCGTGGCCGAGCGCATCGCCGAGGAACTGCAGGTCCCGCTCGGCGAGGAGGTGGGCTACCAGGTCCGCTTCACCGGCTCGGTGGGCCGCAAGACCAAGATCAAGCTCATGACGGACGGCATCCTGCTCGCCGAGATCCAGCACGACAGGATGCTGCGCAAGTACAGCACCATCATCATCGACGAGGCGCACGAGCGCAGCCTGAACATCGACTTCATCCTCGGCTACCTCCGGCGGATCCTGCCCGAGCGTCCGGACCTCAAGGTCATCATCACCTCGGCCACCATCGACCCCGAGCGGTTCGCCGCGCACTTCGCCGCCGATGCCGCCGTCGCGGACACCTCCCCCGCACCGATCATCGAGGTCTCGGGCCGCACCTACCCCGTGGAGATCCGGTACCGGCCGCTCGACCAGCCGCCGGGCGGGATCGACGACGGTGACGGCGGTGCGGACAGCGAGCTCGAGGAGGAACGCGACCCCCTGGATGCCGTCTGCGACGCCGTGGACGAACTCTCCCTCGAGGCGCCGGGTGACATCCTCGTCTTCTTCTCCGGCGAGCGCGAGATCCGCGACGCCGCGGATGCGCTCCGGGCGAGGATCCAGTCCACCACGCGCCTGCGCGGCACCGAGGTGCTCCCGCTGTTCGCGCGCCTGTCCCTCGAGGAGCAGCACCGCGTCTTCCGCCCCACGGGCAACCACCGCCGCATCGTGCTGGCCACGAACGTCGCCGAGACGTCCCTCACCGTGCCGGGCATCAAGTACGTGATCGACACGGGGACGGCACGCATCTCGCGCTATTCCCACCGCACCAAGGTGCAGCGCCTGCCGATCGAGCGCGTCTCGCAGGCGTCCGCGAACCAGCGGTCGGGCCGTAGCGGCCGTGTCTCCGACGGCATCGCGATCCGCCTCTACTCGGAGGAGGACTTCGAGTCCCGCCGGCCGTTCACGGAGCCGGAGATCCTCCGCACGAGCCTCGCCGCGGTCATCCTGCAGATGGCGGCCATGGGCGTCACCCGCAGCCCCAAGGACATCGCGGAGTTCCCGTTCGTGGAACCTCCCGAGACCAAGGCCATCAACGACGGCGTGGCCCTGCTGCGTGAGCTCGGCGCGCTGAAGGACGACGGCGGGCTCTCCGCCGTCGGTCGCAAGCTCGCGCAGCTTCCCGTGGACCCCCGGCTCGGACGCATGATCGTCGAGGCCGGTTCGCGCGGCGCCGTCAAGGAGGTCATGGTCCTCGCGGCCGCACTGACCATCCAGGACCCCCGCGAGCGGCCCTCGGCCGACCAGCCGGCGAAGCAGCAGCAGGCGGCGGAGAAGCACAAGCGCTTCGTCGACGAGAACTCCGACTTCACGGCCTTCCTCAACCTGTGGCGCTACCTCCAGGAGAAGCAGGACGAGCTCTCCTCGACGCAGTTCAGGAAGCTCTGCAAGGCCGAGTTCATCAACTACCTGCGCGTCCGGGAGTGGCAGGACCTCTTCCAGCAGCTGCGCCAGCTCGCGAAGCCGCTCGGCATCACGCTGCCCGCCGGACCCGTGGACCCCGTGGGCCTGCACGAGCAGATCCACGTCAGCCTGCTCTCCGGTCTGCTCAGCAACATCGGCCTCTACGACCAGCGCAAGCGGGAGTACGCCGGTGCCCGCGGGACCCGGTTCGCGGTCTTCCCGGGGTCGGCGCTGTTCAAGAAGTCGCCCGACTGGGTCATGGCCGCCGAACTGGTGGAGACCTCGCGGCTCTGGGCCCGGGTGGTCGCCCGCATCGACCCCCTGTGGGCCGAACAGGTGGCACCGCACCTCGTGAAGCGCACCTACAGCGAGCCGCACTGGTCGAGGAAGATGGGCTCGGTCATGGCCTACGAGAAGGTCACGCTCTACGGTGTGCCGATCGTGCCCCAGCGCCGCATCAACTACGGGCGGATCGACCGGGACGTGGCCCGCGAACTGTTCATCCGGCACGCCCTCGTGGAGGGCGACTGGAAGACGCACCACACCTTCTTCAGCCGCAACCAGGCCCGCCTCGCCGAGGTGGAGGAACTCGAGAACCGGCTGCGACGGCGTGACCTGCGGGTCGACGACGAGACGCTCTTCGAGTTCTACGACCAGCGCATCGGCCCCGACGTCGTCTCCGAACGGCACTTCGACTCCTGGTGGAAGCAGGCCCGCCAGGACCACCCCGACCTGCTCGACTTCGACCCGGAGCAGCTCCTCAGTGAGGACGCGGCGGAACTCGACGAGGCGGCGTTCCCGAGCACCTGGCACCAGGCGGGCTTCGAGCTGCCGCTGACGTACGAGTTCTCGCCCCTGACCCCCGAGGCGCACGACGGCGTCACGGTCACCATCCCGGTGCTGTTCCTCAACCAGCTCGAGCCGAAGCCGTTCCGCTGGCAGATCCCCGGCCAGCGCGTGGAACTCGTCACCGCGCTCATCAAGTCCCTGCCCAAGCAGGTCCGGAAGAACTTCGTGCCCGCCCCCGACGTCGCCCGGGCCGCCGTCGCCGCGCTCGCCGGCGACTTCGACCCTGCCGAGGACGATCTCGAGGCGTCCCTCGAACTCGCGCTGCGCCGCCTGCGCGGACACGTCATCCCGCCGGGCTCGTGGAACTGGTCGGCCGTCCCGCAGCACCTGCTGATGATGTTCCGCATCGTCGACGCCGGTGGACGGGTGCTCGACGAGTCCCGCGACCTCGAGGCGCTCAAGGAGTCGCTCGCGCCCGCGGTCAGCCGTGCCATCGCGCAGTCCCTCGGCGCCACGCCCGGCAGCACACGGCCCTCGGGAGGACCCGGTCGGGGCGGCCGCGGCGGAGGCACGGGCCCCGCCGGACGCGACGAGGGACGTCCCGCCTCCGGCCGGGGCGGCCGCGGCGCCCCCGCAGCCGACGCGCCCCGGACGGGCGGGCGCACCGGCGCCGCCCCTGCCTCCCGCGGCGGGATCGCCGTCGCCGAGGCGCCGGCCGTCGCGGAACGCACGGGAGAGAAGGCGTGGGTCTTCGGCGCCGTCGAGCGCGAGGTGTCCCGCACCGTCGCCGGACACCGGATCACGGGCTTTCCCGCCCTGGTGGACGAGGGCACCTCCGTGGGCCTGAAGGTCTTCCCCGACGCCGGCCAGCAGGCCACGGTCATGCGCGCGGGTGTCATCCGGCTCCTGGCGCTGCGGATCCCGAGCCCGGCGAAGTACGTCCTGGAGCACCTGAGCAACACCGAGAAGCTCACCTTCAGCCAGAACCCGCACGGCAGCGTCGCGGAGCTGATCCGGGACTGCTCGCTCGCGGCGATCGACAAGCTCGTGCCCGAGGAGCTGCCCTGGACCGAGGAGGCCTTCGACCGGCTGTACGAGGACGTCCGCGCCGAGCTCATCGACACCGTCTTCACGGTGACCGCGACGGTGGAGCGCGTGCTGTCCAGCAACCGCCGGATCCAGAAGCAGCTCAAGGGCACCACGAGCCTCGCGCTCATCACGGCCCTGAACGACGTCCGGAGCCAGCTCGAGCACCTCGTGTACCCCGGGTTCGTCGCGGCGACGGGCTACGCGCAGCTGGCGCACCTCCCCCGGTATCTGAAGGCCATCGAGGTCCGGCTGGAGAAGCTGCCCACGAACGTGCAGCGCGACGGTCTCGCCACCGCGGTGATCCAGCGGCTGGAGGACGAGTACGACGACGCCGTGGCGTCCCTCGCCGCGGGGCGACACCGCCCGGCCGTCCTCCGGCGCGTGCGCTGGATGATCGAGGAGCTGCGCGTCAGCCTCTTCGCGCAGGACCTCGGGACGGCGTACTCGGTGTCCGAGAAGCGCGTGCGGACCGCACTCAACGAGGCACTGGCAGCGACGCGGTAGGGGTGGCCGGCCCGCCGTCGGCCGCCTACCCCGGGACGTGGGCTCCGTGCCCGGCGTCCCGGAGGGCGGTGCGCAGAGCGTCGGCGGCGCGGTCCATCGCGCCCGGGTCGGGGTCGTGGTCGACGCGCCGGAGGTCGAAGTCCTGCGGCGACTGCGTCGGCCACACGTGGACGTGGAGGTGGGGTACCTCGTAGCCCTCGAGCAGGACCCCCACGCGTTTCGCCCCGAACGCCTTCTCCTGCGCCCGGCCGACGGTCTGCGCCACCGCCATCACCGTGGCCAGGGTGTCCGGGTCGGCGTCGAGCCAGTGCCCGATCTCCCGGCGCGGCACCACCAGCGTGTGCCCCGGCGTGATCGGGGCGATGGTCAGGAACGCGACGACGTCCTCGTCCTGCCAGACGAACCGGCCAGGGATCTCGCCGTCGATGATCCTCGTGAACAGCGTGGGCATCGTGCCTCCTGGGGTTGCGGCTGGTCGGACGCCGGCGTGCGACGACGCGTCGGGCAGTGTCACGCGGCCGCGCAGGGGCGGTGGCACGGGGCGTCCTGGGGTCATGCCCCGACGCTACCCGAGCAACCCGGGGCGGACCAGTGACGGGCCCGCCGTCGAACCGCCCCTGCGCGCCGGGTCAGGCGCCCGTCGCGACCGGGAGGCCCGGCGTCGTGGACCACTGAGACCACGAACCCGGGAACAGCGCGGCGTCGATGCCCGCGATGTCCAGGGCGGCGATCTCGTGGGCTGCCGTGATGCCGGAGCCGCAGTAGACCGCGACGCGCCCGCGGTCGGCGCCGAGGGCCCCGAAGCGGCGCCGGAGTTCGTCGGCGGTGCGGAAGCGCCGGTCCGCCGCGAGGTTGTCCGCCGTCGGCGCACTGACCGCGCCGGGGATGTGGCCGGCCTGCGGATCCACCGGCTCCTGCTCGCCGCGGAAACGCTCACCTGCACGGGCGTCGAGCAGGACGTCGACCACCGAGGCGTCGAGGAGGTCCGGGACCGAGACGACCGGCATCTGGCCCGGGGTGAGGTGCACGGAGCCGACGCAGTGGCGCTCCTCCCCGCCCTCGACGTCGAACCCTGCGGCGCGCCACGCGGTCAGGCCGCCGTCGAGCAGGCTGACCTGCGTGACGCCGGCGTCACGCAGGAGCCACCAGAGGCGGGCGGCCGCGAGGTTCCCCGAGTCGTCGTAGGCGACCACGACGTCGCCGTCGTTCAGGCCCCACTGGCGGGCGGCCTCCTGCAGCGCCTCGGCCGTGGGCAGCGGGTGACGGCCGATACCCGGACCGCCGGGGGAACAGAGCTGGGTCTCCATGTCCACGTACACGGCGCCGGGTATGTGGGCGGCACGGTAGTGCTCGTGGCCGTGGGGGTCGCCCAGGGACCAGCGCACATCGAGCAGGATGGTCTGCCGGCCGGAGGTCATCCGGTCCTGCAGCTCCTGCACATCCATCAGAGTCTTCATCGAGATCTCCTGTCGGGACGGGCGGCCGGACCGCGGCGATCGCCGCGGCCGGCCCTGATGCAGGCCAGTCCACCACACGCCGGTCCGCGCACCAAGGACCCGGGGCGCCCGGGTGGCGCCCGTCAGACCTCGACGCCCTCGCGGACCACCAGATGGCGGAACACGGTCCCGTAGCGCGCGCCGAGCCGGGTGACGTGGCCCTCGACCATGCCGAGCCCGGTCTCGTTCAGCAGGGCGTCGTGGATCTGGAACGCGCGCGGCGCACGCACGGAGGCCACGAAGTCCACCACCTCGGCGAGCTTCGACCAGGGCGCGTGGACGGGGACGAGCAGCGTCCGGACGTCGATGCCGTCAGGGACGACGAAGGAGTCGCCCGGGTGGTAGACGGGGCCACCTGCTCCCCCGACCCCCCGGACGAGGAACCCCACGTTGGCGATCATGGGGATGAGGGGATGGATCAGCGCGTGCTGGCCGCCGAACGTCCGCACGTCGAAGCCGGCGGTGGAGAACTCCTCGCCACCGGCCACGGCGTGGACCCGGTCACCCGCGGCATCGCCCAGGCCCTGCGTGACGGCATCGGCGGCACCGGGTGGAGCCCAGAGCTGCATGGAACGGTTCGCCGCGAGCACGGCGACCACCCGGTCCACGTCGATGTGATCGGGGTGCTCGTGGGTGACGAGGATCGCGGCAGCGTCCTCCAGGGCCTCCTCGACCTCCGAGAAGGAGCCCGGATCGATGACGAGCGCGGCGCCGTCCTGCTCGAGACGCACGCAGGAGTGCGAGAACTTGGTCAGCAGCATGCGCCCAGACTACCCGCGGCCACGCTGATAATCTTGACTCTGGTCCAGGGCACGTCCGGTGCCCTCGGGAAGGTTGGAACATGACGCCTGAGGCGACATCCGAGGCAGGGCCCACGGTAGGAACGGGAGGCGCGCAGCGCGTCACGCGCCAGCGCCGTGCGGTCAGTGCCGCCCTCGACGACCTCGACGACTTCGTCAGCACCCAGGAACTCCACCGGGTGCTCCACGACCGCGGGGAGTCGGTCTCGCTCGCGACGACGTACAGGATCCTGCAGTCCATGGCCGACGACGGCCTCGTGGACGTGCTGCGCAGCGGCGACAACGAGGCGGTCTACCGTCGCTGCGCCGTGGAGCACCACCACCATCACCTGCTGTGCAGGAACTGCGGCCGGGCCGTGGAGATCGAGGCTCCCGCCGTCGAGCAGTGGGCCGCGCGCATCGCCGCCGACCACGGCTTCACCGACACCGCACACACGGTCGAGATCCACGGGCTGTGCCCGGAGTGCTCGGCGCCGGCCTCCCGGCCCTGATGCGCCGCAGCGGGACGGTACCCCATCCGGCGTCCGCTGCGATACCGCCCCATAGCCGGGACGCCGGTGGCCGCCCTCGACTACGCTGATTCCTGTGCCGCCCGATCCTCCCGTCCCTCCCGCCGCGGTTCCGACAGCGGACCGGCAGACCTCCGGTCCCGGTACGGAGCGCCTCGAGGACCTGATCGACGCCGTGCGGCGGTACCGGACCGCGGAGATCGCCATGCGCGGCCGGAGCAGGGACTCCATGCATCTCGGGCGGTCGGACATGACGGCGCTGCGCCTCCTGCTCCGCGCCGGGCAGACCGGCACGCCGCTGACCGCGGCGGTACTCGCGCGCGAGCTCGGCATCTCGACGGCGGCGACGACGGTCCTCGTCGACCGTCTGACCAGGAGCGGCCACGCCGAACGCCGCCCGAGTGCCACGGACCGGCGGGCCGTCGAGATCTGGCCCACCGCCGCGACGGACGAGGAGGTCCGCGCCACCATGGGGACCCTGCACGAGCGCATGATGGCTGCCGCGAACGCGCTCTCTCCCGGAGAGAGCGCCGTGATCCACCGGTTCCTCGGCGAGCTGGGGCGAGCGGTGTCGGGACTCGAGTTCCCGGCAGTCCCGGGCACGGCTGCACCGCAGGACGCCGCGCCGCCGGCCCCGGAGTGATCCGGGCCGGTAGCTAGAAGGATTGACTACTAGATGACCTAAGCTAAGGACATGGATTCATCGGACGCGCAGCAGGGAGCGGGCTACTGGTACCCGCCGGGCAGCTCCGACGCGTCCGCACCGCCGACCGACCGCGCGCCCACCGGCGTCGACGTCCTCAACGCCCTGCGCGCATACCGCACCCTGGAGAACGACCTGCGCCGGCGCCTCGGCCGCCGGCTCAACGTCAACGAGACGGACCTGAGCGCGCTGCGCTATCTGCTCTCGGTCTGGCAGCGCGACGAGGGGGCGAGCCCGAAGGAGCTGGCGCTGGCCCTCGGGATCTCGAGCGCGTCCACCACCCTCGTGATCGACAGGCTCGAGAGGGCCGGGTTCATCCGCCGCCGGCGCCACCCGGTGGACCGCCGCTCCGTGATCATCGAGCCCGGCGAGAAGGCCACGGAGGAGTTCCGCGCCGCCTTCGACATCGAGAAGCGCGGCGTCCTCGTCGCGGCCGACGGCCTGACGGACGCGGAGACCGAGACGGTCACGCGCTTCCTGCGCAGTATGGAACAGGCCCTGACCGACGCCGTCGAGCAGGCGGACCGGACCCGGGAGCCCTAGCCCCGCGTCGCGACGCCGCCCCCCATGAGACCGTCCGTACGCGATCGTGCCGCCGCCCGACGTGAACCGACCACCCGGCACAGCAGGTAGATCACGAAGGAGATCGTGGTGACGTAGGGGCTGATCGGGATGCGGCCCCCCAGCGCCAGGAGGATGCCGCCCACCACCGACGTGCACGCGAACAGCACGCTCAGCAGGACCACGAGCCCCGGCGCGGAGGTGACCTTGAGGGCCGCCGCCGCCGGGGTGATGAGCAGGGCCAGCACCAGCAGGGCACCGACCACCTGGATGGACAGGGCCACCGAGATCCCCAGCAGGACCATGAAGAGGATCGAGAGCCCTCGCACGGGCACACCGCGCGCCTCGGCGAGGTCGGCGTCGGCACTGGCGAATGTCAGCGGACGCCAGATGGCGGCGAGGGCGACGATGACGACGGCGGCGCACCCCACGAGCAGGTTCAGCTGCACGTCGTCGACGGAGACGATCTGCCCCGTGAGGAGGCCGAACTTGTTGGCGGCGCGCCCCTCGTAGAGGGCGAGGAACAGGATGCCGAGCCCCAGGCCGAACGGCATGACCACTCCGATGATCGAGTTGCGGTCGCGCGCCCGGATCCCCATGAACCCGAGCACGAGCGCCGCGAGCACCGATCCCACGAGCGAGCCGCCCACGACGTTGGCCCCGACGAGCAGCGCGAAGGCCGCTCCGGCGAACGAGAGTTCCGCGATGCCGTGCACCGCGAAGGCGAGATCGCGCATCATGACGAAGGTCCCGATGAGCCCGCCCAGCAGGCCGAGGACGGCTCCGGCGATCAGTGAGTTCCGCACCAGCGGGAGCAGCTGGGCGTAGTTGTCGAAGGTGAAGATCGCCTCCACGATCCCGGAGAAGTCCATGCTCAGGCGCTCTCGTGGTGGTGGGTGGTCGCGTCGGGCAGGCCCACGACGACGATCCGGCCGTTGCTGTGCAGCACCTCGACGGGGCTGTCGTAGAGGTCTGAGAGGACCTCGCTGGTCATGACCTCCGCGGGCGCCCCGACGCGGAACCGTCCGTCGGCGAGGTAGAGGACGCGGTCCACGTAGTCGATGACGGGATTGATCTCGTGCGTCACGAAGACCACCGCGCTGTTCTTCTCATGGCACTGCCGGTTGATGAGCGAGCTCACGGCCTGCTGGTGGTTCAGGTCGAGCGACAGCAGGGGCTCGTCGCACAGGAGGACGGTCGGGTCGGTGGCCAGGGCCTGCGCGACCCGCAGCCGCTGCTGCTCACCGCCCGAGAGGAGCCCCACGGGGGCGTCGGCGTAGGACGCGGCGCCGACGTCCCGGAGGAGGCTGTCCACCCGCTCGCGGTACGCGCGTCCGTGCAGCCGCAGCCCCCACCGGTGGCCGTCCACGCCGAGTCCCACCAGGTCGCGCGCGCGCAGCGGTGTCTCGGGCGGGAAGGCCTTCTGCTGCGGGATGTAGCCGAGGTCGCGACTGCCGCGCGTGATCGGACGGCCGTCGATCGTCGCGGTCCCCGTGTCGAGCGGCTGCAGCCCGAGCAGCACCTTCAGGAAGCTCGTCTTGCCCGATCCGTTCGGTCCGAGTACGGCGAAGAACTCGCCCGGCATGATGTCGAGGTCGAGGCCCTCCCACAGCGTGCGTCGTCCGAAGGAGAGCGCCGCGCCGCGCAGGCTGATCGCCGGGCCCACTGCGCCGTCCGGGGACTGCGCGGAGCGCGAGGTCGTCGAGGTCATGCGGAGCGGCTCCCAGTCCGTCGGGGGCGCACCGGGACCGGTCGCCGAGAGCGCGGAGCGTGGGGTCACGATCCGAGCGCCGCCTCGATGCTATCGGTGTTGGCGCTCATCCAGGAAACGTAGTCCTCGCCGTCGGGGAGCGTCTCGGTGAAGACGAGCACGGGCAGGCCCGCACCCTCTGCGGCCGACCGCACCGCCTCGGTCTGCGACCCCTCGGTCTGGTCGTTGTAGGCGAGGAAGGTGAGCGTCCCGCCCGTCACGAGCGACTTCATGTCCTCGAGGACCGCGACGGGGACCTCCGATTCCTCCTCGATGGCCTCGGTGAACTGCTCGGGGGTGACGTCGGTGAGGCCCGCAGCCTCGAGCAGGTACGCGGGGACGGGCTCGGTGACGGCTACCTCGCCACCGGGTCCGTCCGCGGCGAGCGCCGTCAGGCGGTCCTGGATCGTCTGCAGTTCGGCGGTGAAGGCGTCGGCCCGCTCCTGGTACGCCTCGGCGTTCGCCTCGTCCAGCCGGCCGAGTTCCCCGGCGATGGCGTCGGCGAGGGCCATCATGGCGGGCAGGTCGTACCAGACGTGCTCGTTGAAGGCGCCGTGGTCATGGCCTTCCTCGCCGGGCGCGTCGGCGTGCGCCTCGCCGGACGCCTCCTCTTCCGCGGAGTGTCCCTCCTCGAGGCCGGAGAGCTCGACGGCGCTGAGCACCGTCCCCACGCCCGTCTCCTCGGCGAGGCGGCCGAGGAAGACGTCGTAGCCTCCCCCGTTCTCGATGACGAGATCCGCCTCGGAGACGGACAGCTTGTCCTGCACGGTCGCCTCGTACGAGTGAGGGTCCTGGCTGAGGCTGTCGACGATCGCGGTCACCTCCACGTCGTCGCCGCCCACGGCCGAGGCGATGTCCCCGTACACGTTGGTGGCGGTGACGATGGTGAGCGCCCCGTCGTCGGCGGCGTCCGCCGCCTGCGCGCCCGATCCGCCGTCGCCGCAGGCGGCGAGCCCGACGGCGGAGGCGGCCAGGAGTGCGGGAACGGCGAGACGGCGGGACAGGCGCATGGGACCTCGATCTGACTAATGAGAACTGTTTACGTTAGGACATCGAGCATAGCCTAGACGCGAACCGTTCGCATTTCCCTCGCGGGATCTGCGTCAGCGGACGGGCACCTCCGCGCCGCCTGCGCCCTCCCCTGTCCGGCGGACACCCTGGTTCTGCGTAGCGTCCCTGATCTCACCGATGAGCTGCTCGATCACGTCCTCGAGGAAGAGCACGCCCCGCGTGGAACCGTCGGGTCCGAGGACGCGCGCCAGGTGCGAGCCCGTCCGCTGCATCACGGCGAGCGCGTCCTCGATCTCGTCGCTGAGCGACAGGTTCACGAGCGTGCGCACCTTGTTCTCCGTGATGGGGCGCCGGTACATGGCCTGCGGCATGGACATGACGTCCTTCAGGTGCATGTAGCCCGTGAGGTTCCCGGAGTCGTCCATCATGACGAACCGGGAGAATCCGGTGCGGCCCACGGCGCGCTCGAAGTCCTCGGGGGTCGCGTCGGTGCGGACGGTGACCAGCTCACCGAGGGGGACCATCGTCGTCTCGGCCGTCTGGCCGGAGAACTCGAGGGCACCGGTGATCAGGCCGGACTCGTCGTCCACGAGCCCGCTCCTCGTGGACTCCTCCACGATCGACTGGACCTCCTCGAGCGTGTACGTCGAGGACACCTCATCCTTCGGCTCCACCTTGAGGGCCCGGAGGATGTGGTTCGCGGTCCAGTTCAGCGTGGAGATCACCGGGTTGACCACCCGCGCGATCATCACGAGCGGCGGGGCCAGGAGGAGCGCCGCCTTGTCCGCCACGGAGACCGAGATGTTCTTCGGCACCATCTCGCCGAACGTCACGTGCAGGAAGGTCACGAGGACCAGTGCCAGCGCGAACGCGACCCCGTCCGCGAGGCCCTCGGGGATGCCGACAGCCTCGAACGGCACCACGAACAGGTGATGGATGGCCGGTTCGGCGACCTGCAGGATCAGCAGGGAGCAGACGGTGATGCCCAGCTGCGAGCAGGCGAGCATGAGGGAGACGTGCTCCATCGCCCAGATGGTGGTCCGGGCGCGCTTCGACCCGGCCTCGGCCAGCGGCTCGATCTGGCTCCGGCGCGCGGACATGATGGCGAACTCCGAGCCGACGAAGAACGCGTTGCCCATCAGGAGGACGACGAGCCAGACGATTCCTGCCCAGTCACTCATCGGTCGGCCTTCCTGACGGCGGTGCTGCCCGCGAAGGCAGGACGGGCGCCGGGGCGCGGGGCGGTGTCGTGCGAGCCCGTACCCAGCGGCACGGACTGGTGCTCGGGGACCACGGCGTCGTCGGGCGCGTCCCCGGCGGGGACGGGCGCGGGACGGAAGTGGACGCGGTCGATGCGCCGTCCGTCCATGCGCTCCACGGTGAGGGTGCCCTCGGGCACCTCGACGCGGTCGCCCGGGGCGGGCACGCGCCCGAGCTCGGCCATGATGAAGCCGGCCACGGTCTCGTACCCGGCCTCGTCGGGCACCACGAGGCCCGGGATCTGCAGGGTGACCTCGTCCGGTCGGAGGAGACCCGGGAAGAACCAGTCCCCCGCCGCGCTCTGCAGCACACCGGGCTTCAGCTTGTCGTGCTCGTCCTTGACCTCGCCGACGATCTCCTCCACGAGGTCCTCGAGGGTCGCGACGCCGGCCGTCCCGCCGTACTCGTCCAGCACGACGGCGAGCTGGAGGTTGGCCTCGCGGAGCTCGCTGAGGAGGGAGTCCAGGTGCACCGTCTCGGGCACGCGGAGCACATCGGTCATGATGGTGCCGGCGGGGAGATCGGCGCGCTTGTGGCGCGGCACGGCGACGGCCTTCTTGACGTGCACCACGCCGCGGATGTCGTCGGCGGAGTCGCCGATGAGCGGGAACCGGGAGAAGCCGGTGCGCCGCGCCGCCTCGACGACGTCGGCCACGGTCTGCTCGGAGTCGATGACCTCCATGCGGATACGCGGGGTCATGACGTCGGCGGCCGTCCGCTCCGAGAAGCTGAAGGTCCGCGCCAGGAAGTTGGCCGTGCCCTGGTCCAGCGTGCCCATCTCCGCCGAGCGGCGCACCAGCGAGGAGAGCTCCGACGGTGTCCTGGCGCCCGAGATCTCCTCCTTGGCCTCCAGGCCGAAGATGCCGAGGACCCGGTTGGAGAAGCCGTTGAGCACGATGATGGCAGGCTTGAAGACGGCGGTGAAGACGAGCTGAGGGCGCGCGAGCGCCTTGCCCACACGGAAGGGCAGCGCGATGGACAGGTTCTTGGGGACGAGCTCCCCGATGAGCATGGAGAGCAGGGTCGCCAGGATCATCGCGATGACGATCGAGGTGGAGGCGATGAGGGCCTCCGACAGGCCGAGTCCGGCGAGGGGCGCCTCGAGGAGCTTCCCCACGGACGGCTCCATGACGTATCCGGTGAGCAGCGTGGTGAGGGTGATGCCGAGCTGGCAGCTCGACAGCTGCGTGGAGAGCGACTTCAGGCACCGCAGCAGCGGCTCGGCCTTCGTGTCGCCGTCCTCCACCGCGCGCTGCACGTAGGTCTGGTCTAGGGCCACGAGCGCGAACTCGACGGCCACGAAGAACCCCGTCCCGAGGACGAGGAGCAGGCCTACGGCCAGGTATATCCACTCCACCGCTACCTCCCCTCCCCGATCAGCACGGGCAGGGGGCGCAGCGGCCCGCGTCTGAGGGGGTCCGCCGCGTCGGGGAGGGCCGTGTCCGAACCGGCGTCGACAGCGCGTTCCGCATCGGCTCCGGGCAGCACATGGGCGAGGGGTGAGGGGATGCCGGCATCGAGCCGGCCCCTGGAAGGACTGTCCATAAGGAGGCCCAGTTTACCGGCTCGGACACGTGCGCGACCGAGGACTTTCTCCGCGGGCGGAACCGCGCCCTCGGGCGGGCCTACCAGCTCTGCTGGAGCGGACGCCCCTCCTCGTACCCGGCGGCCGACTGCACGCCGACCACCGCACGCTCACGGAACTCGGCCAGCGAATCGGCGCCCGCATAGGTCATGGAGCTGCGCACGCCGGCGGTGATCAGGTCGAGCAGGTCCTCCACGCCGGGGCGGGCAGGATCCAGGTACATCTTCGAGGTGGAGATGCCCTCCTCGAACAGGCCCTTCCGGGCACGCGCGAAGACGTCGTCGCGCCGGGTGCGGTTCTGCACCGCACGGGCCGACGCCATGCCGAAGCTCTCCTTGTACCGGCGGCCGTTGCTGTCGGTCTGCAGGTCGCCCGGGCTCTCGTAGGTCCCGGCGAACCAGGAGCCGATCATGACCTGGCTCGCGCCCGCGGCGAGGGCGAGGGCGACGTCGCGCGGGTAGCGGACACCGCCGTCGGCCCACACATGGGCGCCGAGCTCGGCCGCGGCCTGCGCGCACTCGTGGACGGCGGAGAACTGCGGGCGTCCGACGGCGGTCATCATGCGTGTGGTGCACATGGCGCCGGGGCCCACACCGACCTTGACGATGGACGCGCCCGCGGCCACCAGGTCGCGCACCCCGTCGGCGCTGACCACGTTGCCGGCCACGATCGGGACCTTCGGGTCCAGACCGCGCACGACGGCGAGGGCGTCGAGCATCTTCCGCTGGTGGCCGTGGGCGGTGTCCACGACGAGGACGTCGACGCCTGCCTCGAGCAGGGCCGAGGCCTTCGCCTCGACGTCGCCGTTGATGCCGACCGCCGCGGCGACGCGGAGCCTGCCCGCGGTGTCGAGCGCAGGCTCGTAGATCGTGGAGCGGAGCGCACCGGTGCGGGTGATGACACCCTGCAGCACGCCATCGCGCACCACGGGTGCGAGGGCGATGCGTGCACCGTCGAGGTCCTCGAAGGCCTTCTGCAGGGCCACGGCCGGCTCCTCGTCGAACAGGGCGGCCTCGAACGGCGCGGGCGCCGCCCGCATCACGGACTCGAGCGAGGCGAAGCGGTCCACCTCCTCGCAGTCGGCCGCGTTCACCACACCCACGCAGGCACCGGACCCGTCGACGACGAGGACGGCCCCGTGGGCGCGCTTGTGCATGAGATGCAGGGCGTCGATCACGGTGTTGCCCGGCTGGAGCCTCAGCGGCGTCTCGAAGACGGGGTGGCGGTCCTTGACCCACGAGGTGACCTCGGCGATCACCTCGACCGGCACGTCCTGCGGGAGCACGCCGATCCCGCCACGCCGGGCGACGGTCTCGACCATGCGCCGACCGGTGACCGCCGTCATGTTCGCCACGACCAGCGGGATCGTGGTCCCCGTGCCGTCGTCGGAGGAGAGGTCCACATCGAAGCGGGAGATGACCTCGGAGGCACTCGGGACGAGGAACACGTCCGAGTAGGTGAGGTCGGTGGTGGGCGGGGTGATGAAGCGCACGGTTCTCCCTGCGTCGACGGCTGGACGGGCAGCCTGATGGACAGCCGCATAGAGTCTAGTGCGTCGTCCGCCTCCGGGCACATCCGCCGTCCGCGCGCAGTATCGCACGGCGCGCCTGCGCACGACACGCCTGATTGGCCGTTGCCTACTCCTGTCACTACACTTGGACAGGGTTCAGGTGCGGCTTCTCGGCCGATCGTGCCGCCCGCATCGCGCTCAGGGCAACTTACGGAAGAGGCGTATACCAAGTGCCAGAACAAACCAGCCATCGTCTGCCTGAAGAGTTCGGCGGGAACGAGTGGCTCGTTGATGAACTCTACGAACAGTTCCAGAAGGACCGCCACTCGGTCGACAAGAAGTGGTGGGATCTGTTCGATTCGTTCGACGCGGAGAGCGCCCCGAACGGACACCCCTCGGCAGCGGATCGGCCCGCCGGTGCCGCCCCTGCGGCACCCGCCGCCCCTCCGGCCGCGCCCGGGAGCAAGGGCACCTCCGCCGCCACCCCGACGCCCCCCACGAAGGAACTGCCGGTCGTGAAGACCGAGGCCCCGGCGCCCAAGGCATCGGGCGAGAGCCCGGCCAGCACCCAGCAGGACGGCACGCCGCCCGTGGCGAAGGAGCCCGCACCGGCGAAGAAACCCGAGAGCTCGCGCGAGGAGAAGCCAGCCGCGAAGCCCATCCCGGCCCAGCTGCCGGTCTCCGACCGCAACGGCGAGATGGAGGAGAACCGGGTCAGCGTGCTGCGCGGCCCGGCGAAGGCGATCTCCACCAACATGGAGGCCAGCCTCAGCGTCCCCACGGCCACGAGTGTCCGCGCCATCCCGGCGAAGCTGCTCATCGACAACCGCGTGGTCATCAACAGCAACCTGGCCCGCGCCCGAGGCGGCAAGGTGTCCTTCACGCACCTGATCGGCTACGCGATCATCCGCGCCCTCGCCCAGTTCCCGTCGCAGAACGTCTACTACGACGTCGTCGACGGCAAGCCCTCCGCGATCCAGCCGGCGCACGTGAACTTCGGTCTGGCGATCGACATGCCGAAGCCGGACGGCACGCGCTCGCTCGTGGTGCCGAACATCAAGAAGGCCGAGACCATGAACTTCTCGGAGTTCTGGCACGCCTACGAGGACCTCGTCAAGAAGGCCCGTGCGGGCAAGCTCGGCGCGGACGACTACGCCGGCACCACGGTGTCCCTCACCAACCCGGGCGGCATCGGCACGGTCCACTCCGTCCCGCGCCTCTCCAAGGGCCAGGCCTGCATCATCGGCGCAGGCGCCCTCGAGTACCCCGCGGAGTTCCAGGGCTCGAGCGAGAAGACGCTCGCCAAGCACGCGATCAGCAAGACCATCACGCTGACCTCCACCTACGACCACCGCGTCATCCAGGGTGCCGGCAGCGGTGAGTTCCTGCGCATCATCCACCAGCTCCTGCTGGGTGAGCAGGGCTTCTACGACGAGATCTTCGAGTCGCTGCGGATCCCCTACGAGCCCGTGCGCTGGAGCGCCGACATCCAGGTCGACCCGGTGGACCAGATCAACAAGGTCGCCCGGATCCAGCAGCTCATCCACGCGTACCGCGTCCGCGGACACCTCATGGCGGACACCAACCCGCTCGAGTACGTCCAGCGCAAGCACGCCGACCTGGACATCAGGACGCACGGACTCACGCTGTGGGACCTCGACCGCGAGTGGCCCACGGGCGGCTTCGGCGGCCAGCCGATGCTCAAGTTCCGTGACATGCTCGGCGTGCTGCGTGACGCGTACTGCCGCACGACGGGCATCGAGTACATGCACCTCCAGGACCCTGCCGAGCGGCAGTGGTTCCAGGACGAGCTGGAGCACCCCTACTCCAAGCCGAGCCGCGAGGAGCAGCTGCGCATCCTGCACAAGCTGAACTCCGCCGAGGCGTTCGAGACGTTCCTGCAGACCAAGTTCGTCGGCCAGAAGCGCTTCTCCCTCGAGGGCGGCGAGTCCCTGATCCCGCTGCTCGACGCCGTGATCTCGGGTGCGGCCGACGACGGCCTCGACGAGGTCGCCATCGGCATGGCGCACCGCGGCCGCCTGAACGTGCTGACCAACATCGCCGGCAAGACCTACGCCCAGGTGTTCCGCGAGTTCGAGGGCACGCAGGATCCCCGCTCCGTGCAGGGGTCGGGCGACGTGAAGTACCACCTCGGCACCGAAGGCACCTTCACGTCCGACGCCGGCAACGAGACCAAGGTCTACCTCGCCGCGAACCCGTCCCACCTCGAGGCCGTCGATCCCGTGCTCGAGGGGATCGTCCGCGCCAAGCAGGACCTCCTCGACCAGGGCGACACCTTCCCGGTGCTGCCGATCCTCATCCACGGCGATGCGGCGTTCGCCGGGCAGGGCGTGGTGGCGGAGACGCTCAACCTCTCGCAGCTGCGCGGCTACCGCACCGGTGGCACCATCCACGTCATCGTGAACAACCAGGTCGGCTTCACCACGAGTCCCACGTCCTCGCGCTCCTCCGTGTACTCCACGGACGTCGCGAAAATGGTCCAGGCACCGGTGTTCCATGTGAACGGCGACGATCCCGAGGCCGTGGTCCGCGTGGCCCAGATGGCGTACCAGTTCCGCCAGCGGTTCAACAAGGACGTCGTCATCGACATGGTCTGCTACCGCCGGCGCGGCCACAACGAGGGCGACGACCCCTCGATGACCCAGCCCATGATGTACAACCTCATCGAGGCCAAGCGCTCCGTCCGGAAGCTCTACACCGAGGCCCTGATCGGCCGCGGCGACATCACGCAGGAGGAGGCCGAGCAGGCCCTGCGCGACTACCAGGAGCGCCTGGAGCGTGTCTTCGCCGAGACGCACGCGGCGCAGACCTCGCCGATCCCCGTCATCACGCAGGACCCGCAGGCGGTGTCCGACCTCGAACGCCCCTACGCGCAGCAGGCGGACGGCGGCCGCGGCGACGCCCCGCAGACGGCGATCAGCGCCGAGACGCTCGCGCACATCGGTGCGGCCCACACCTCGATCCCCGAGGGCTTCACGGTGCACCCGAAGCTCAAGGCCCTGCTGGACAAGCGCGAGCAGATGTCCCGCGAGGGCGGCATCGACTGGGGCTTCGGCGAGATCGCGGCGTTCGGGTCCCTCCTCATGGAGGGCGTGCCCGTGCGGCTCGCCGGCCAGGACTCGCGCCGCGGGACCTTCGTGCAGCGCCACGCGGTGTTCCACGACCGGGCCACCGGCCACGAGTGGCTGCCGCTAGACGGCCTCAGCACGGACCAGGCGAAGTTCTGGATCTACGACTCCCTACTCAGCGAATACGCGGCCATGGGATTCGAGTACGGCTACTCCGTGGAACGCCCGGACGCCCTGGTGATCTGGGAGGCGCAGTTCGGCGACTTCGTCAACGGCGCCCAGACCATCATCGACGAGTTCATCAGCTCGGCGGAGCAGAAGTGGGGCCAGCGCTCCTCCCTCGTCCTGATGCTGCCCCACGGCTACGAGGGCCAGGGCCCCGACCACTCCTCCGCCCGGATCGAGCGCTTCCTCCAGATGTGCGCCGAGCAGAACATGGTCGTGGCCAACCCGAGTTCGGCCGCGTCGCACTTCCACCTGCTGCGCCGGCACGCCTACACCCGTCCGCGGAAGCCGCTCGTGATCTTCACGCCCAAGCAGCTGCTCCGCCTCAAGGGCGCGGCGAGCCCCGTCGAGGACTTCACGCAGGGCACCTTCCGTCCGGTGATCCCCGACACGCTCGGGACGTCGGGCAGCGATGTGGAGCGCGTGATCCTCGTATCCGGCAGGCTGTACTACGACCTCCTGGCGTCACGGCAGAAGCTCGACGACGCCCGGACCGCCATCGTGCGCGTGGAGCAGCTGTACCCGCTCCCCGTGGACGAGATCAGGGCTGTGCTCGCCACGTACCCCGACGCGGAGATCGTCTGGGCGCAGGACGAGCCGGCGAACCAGGGTCCGTGGCCGTTCATCGGCCTGAACCTCCCGCAGGAGCTGGATCGGCCCATCCGCCTGGCCTCGCGTCCGGCGTCGGCCTCGACGGCCACCGGCTCCGCGAAGAACCACGCCGTGGAGCAGGAACTCCTCATCAAGAAGGCGTTCGGCCGGCAGCAGTAGGCCGGTAGCGGGCCGGTGGCAGGCCAGTAGTAAGCCATCAGTATGATGTCAGGTGGGGCCCGAGGCCCCACCTGATGCCTTTAAGGGCACGAACGGTCCCGTGCCGTTCCGCGTGCCCTGCTCCTTTTCGACGACCAGCACACCGAGGGACCAGTGGAACAACGCAGAATCCGGCTAGCAGCAGTGGGCGACGAACTCCTCGCGGGGCTCGGTGATCCACGCGCTCTGGGATGGTTCGGGCGTGTGATGGCGCGGACCCGCCCGGACAGCGCGAGCGTGGAGGCCTACAGCCTCCCCGCGCCCGGTGAGGGCACCGAGGCCCTCGCGAACCGCTGGCTGCAGGAGGTCGGACGCCGCTTCGAGGCCGGTTTCGAGAACCGCCTCGTGATCGGCCTCTCCGACCGGGATCTCGACCTCGACCTGTCGACGGCACGGAGCCGCCTCAACCTCGCGAACATCCTCGACGGTGCGTCGCAGATGAGCGTCAAGGTGCTCGTCGTCGGCCCTCCGCCCGGCCTCGACGCGGAGCGCAACCGCCGCCTCGCCGATCTGTCCGCCGCGTTCGGCGACGTCACGACGCGCCGCAAGCACGTCTTCGTCGACACCTTCACGCCACTGCTCGCGCACGAGCAGTGGCGGCACGATCTCGCCTCCAACGGGGGCACTCCGGGCCAGGCGGGCTACGGACTCGTGGCGTGGCTCGTACTGCACCGCGGCTGGTTCCAGTGGTTGGAAGTGCCGGCGCCAGAATAAGGCACCAGAGGTCTGCAGAGCCCCGGAGACACGCTGTTCCCCGGGGCTTTCCGATTGCTCAGAGACCTTATATTTCAGCGAGGTAACAAATGGGTTATCAAAGGTTCACTGAGTGTCCGGGGGCAACAATCCTTCGCTATGCTGTCCGAGTGTGATTGCCGTCACTGCAGCAATCCGCCTCGTGGGGCACCCCTTGGCCCCTCGCGCCAAGCACAGTAAGGACTATTCAATGCGTAATAAGCGCACTATGACGCTCGCCGCACTGTCCATCGGAGCGCTCATGCTGAGCGCCTGTGGATCGGCGGGCGGAACGGCCGAGACCCCCGCATCGGAAGGTGCCGCGGAGAACCTCGCGTCGACGATCAACATCGCGATCAGCCAGGCGCCCACGGGCTACAACGGCAACACCGCGGCCACGAACTCCGTGTACAACGGCTACGTGAGCAACCTGACCACGAGCGGCTTCGCCGCCTTCACGGCGGCCGGAGAGCTCGAGGCCAACCCTGACTTCGGCACCTACGAGAAGACCAGCGACGACCCGCTGACGATCAAGTACACCATCGACGAAGATGCTGTCTGGTCCGACGGCGTGGCGATCGACTACGACGACGTGCTGCTCACCTGGGCCGCAATGTCCGGCACGAACCCCAGCGGTGTCACCGACCCCGAGACGGGCGCCGAGTCGGATCTCTTCCAGGCCGCCTCGACCAACGGCTTCGCCCAGACGAAGATGATCGAGGGCGAGCCGGGCGACAAGGAGTTCGAGCTCGTGTTCGACGAGCCGTACGCCGACTGGGAAGCACTGCTCACCGGTGACCTCTTCGTTCCCGCTCACATCGCCGCGGAGCAGGGCGGGCTGTCCGCCGAGGGCGACGGCGCCGCACTGGTCGACGCCCTCAAGAACAAGGACGTCGCCGCACTCACGCCGGTCGCCGAGTTCTGGAACACGGGCTGGGACTACGAGGCGGACCTGCCCACGCTCCCCGACACGGCCCTGCTGCCCTCCTCCGGCCCGTACAAGCTGGACAACGCGACGAACGGCACCCTCACGCTCGTCAAGAACGACAAGTACTGGGGCGAGGAGCGCGCCGGCAAGACCGACACCATCGTCTTCAAGACGATCGTCGACGAGGAGGCCGTCCAGGCGCTCCAGAACGGCGACGTCGACGTGATCGACCCCTCCAGCCCCTCGGTCGACACCAAGGCTGCCCTCGAGCAGATCGGCGACACCGTCACGGTGGACGCCGGGACCTCGATGACCTTCTCGCACATCGACCTCGACCAGCGCCCCGGCGCCGTCTTCGAGGACGTCAAGGTCCGCCAGGCCTTCAACGCCTGCGTCCCCCGCGCCGACATGGTCGACAAGTTCGTGACCCCGATCGATCCCGAGGGATCGGTCATGAACCTGCGCGAGTACCAGCCCGGTCAGCCGGACTACGACACCGTCCTCGACGGCGCTCCCGCAGCCCAGGGTGACGGCACCGCCGACATCGAGGGTGCCCAGAAGCTCCTGACCGAGGCCGGCAAGACCGAGCCCGTCAAGGTCAGCCTCATGTACGCTTCCACCAGCCAGCTCCGTGCCGACATGGTGGCCCTTGTCAAGGACTCCTGCGACAAGGCCGGCTTCGAGATCGTCCCGCAGCCCGAGGCCGAGTGGAGCGCCAAGCTCTCGCAGCCCGGCGCCTGGGACGCTGTCCTGTTCGGCTGGTCCGGTTCCGGACTCGTCGCCTCCGGCCAGTCGATCTACGTCTCCGGTGGCGAGCAGAACTTCGGCGGCTACGCTGACGAAGAGGTCGACCGCCTCTGGACCGAGATCGCGACCACCACGGAGGCCGACGAGGTGCCCGCGCTGAAGACCGAACTCGAGCAGCGCCTCGCCGAGACCCAGTACAACGTGGTGCTCTACGCGAACGCCGACATCATCGGCCACTCCTCGAAGCTCCAGGGCGTGGAGATGAACCCGACGCAGACCGGCATCACCTGGAATGCCTACAGCTGGACGAAGCAGAACTGATTGCTCCTTCCGGATCACGCATGAGGACGGGCAGGCCCTCGGGCCTGCCCGTCCCTGTGCCCGGCACCGCGACAGCCTGCACCGTTTCCTAGGAGCCCCCACGTGTTCTACTTCATCGCCAAGCGGACGATCATCTCGTTCTTCATCATGCTCGCAGCCACCACGCTGATGTACTTCCTCACCATCTCGTCGGGCGATCCCTTCGAGGACCTCGGCGAGACCAGCGGCCCGGAGAAGGCCGCGACCATCGCGGTCCGCACCGCCGCCATGAACCTCGACGTACCGCCGATCCCCCGCTACTTCATGTGGCTGCAGGAAGTAGGCCACTGCCTCGTCCCCGGCGGCATCAGCTGCACCCTCGGACAGGACCGCACCGGCGCGGCCGTCCTCCCGCAGCTCGAGAACGCCATGGGCTCCACCCTGCGCCTCGTGGTCGTCGCGACGGTCCTCGCCCTGGTCCTCGGCGTGATCGTCGGGATCGTCACCGCGATCCGCCAGTACAGCACGTTCGACTACTCGGTCACGTTCATCTCGTTCCTGCTCTTCTCGCTGCCCCTGTTCTGGCTCTCCACGCTCCTCAAGCAGTACCTGGCGATCGACCTCAACACGTGGCTGGCGAATCCACAGTTCTCGTATCTCACGATCGCCCTGATAGGGGTGATCGCCGGCGTGGTCTGGGCCGTCGCCGTCGGCGGTGACCGCCGGCGCAGGCTCATGGTCTTCGTCGCCGCGACCGTCGTGACAGCCCTCGCCCTGTACCTGCTGCTCGTCACGGGCTGGTTCGTCAACCCGGGCCTCGGCCTGGTCGGGATGCTCGTCTCGGCCGTCGGGATCGCCGTGCTCTGGACCGCCCTGCTCGCCGGGTTCCGCCGCCGCCGCGTGCTGCACGCGGCCCTCGCCGCCGCCGGCGTCGCCTTCGTCGGCTACCTCGTCTCCATCCCGCTGCTCGAGGACCCGAACTGGTTCGTCGTCGTCGGCCTCGTGGTCGTCATGGCGGTCCTCGCCTACGTCGTCGCCGGGATCGTCGGTGGACCGTTCCGGGCACAGGCCGCGAAGATCGGTGTGGTCATCGCCGTCTCGGTGGGCCTGCTGATCATGCTCGACCGCCTCCTGCAGGCGTACCCGGCCCTCTCCGCGAAGGCCGGTGGCCGCCCCATCCCCACCACCGGGTCGCAGTCGGCGAACCTCAACGGCACGTTCTGGGAGACCAACCTGGACTTCGCGCTGCACCTGATCCTGCCGACCATCGCACTGACGCTGATCTCCTTCGCCACGTACACGCGGTACACCAGGGCGAGCCAGCTCGACGTCATGAACCAGGACTACATCCGCACCGCCCGCGCCAAAGGGCTGAGCGAACGTACCGTCCTGGTCAAGCACGCCTTCCGCAACGCGATGATCCCGATCACCACCCTCATGGCGTTCGACTTCGCCGGCGTCCTCGGCGGCGCCGTCATCACCGAACAGGTCTTCGGCTGGAACGGCATGGGCAAGATGTTCGTCGACGGCATCGGCCACGTGGATCCGGGGCCGGTCATGGCCTTCTTCCTCGTCGTCGGCACGGCCGCCGTGCTGTTCAACATGCTGGCGGACATCGCCTACGCGTTCCTCGACCCGCGTATCACCCTGAGCTAGGACATCCCCCATGAGTAATCACGAGAACCCGCGGGACGACTCCCGCGCCTCCCTGGAACTGTCCGAGATGACGCTGCAGAGCCAGGACACCGACATCGCGACGGCGATCCCCACGAGGGACCAGACCGACCGCATCCGCACCACGGAGGCGAAGAGCCAGGGACGCCTGATCCGGGAGCGGTTCTTCCGCCACAAGGGGGCGCTGGCCGGCATCGCCCTGCTGGTGCTGATCGTGCTCCTGGCCTTCACCTCGATCGGCTTCGCCGGCATCCCGGGCTGGTGGAACAAGGACTACGACGTGCTGGCCGCACGCTTCAACGAGGGCAGGCCCACGCTCACCCTGTGGCCCTTCAGCCTCGGTGAGCACCCCTTCGGCCAGGACGTCCTCGGGCGCGACTACTTCGCCCTGACCATGCGCGGCATCCAGACCTCGCTCATCATCGCTTTCGTCGTCGGGCTCGTGGCCATGGTCATCGGCACCACCGTCGGCGCCTTCGCGGGTTACTTCCGCGGCTGGACCGAGGCGTTCCTCATGCGGATCACCGACGTCGTCATCACCATCCCGACGGTCGTCATCGCGGCAGCCGTCGCCGGTATCGTCGCGAAGTACGGGATCATCCCCTTCGCCCTGTTCCTCGGTGCCGTGACCTGGACGGGACTCGCGAGGCTCGTCCGCGGCGAGTTCCTCTCCCTGCGAGAGAAGGAGTTCGTCGAGTCGGCGAAGTCGGTCGGTGCGAGCTCGGGGCGCATCATCTTCCGCCACATCCTGCCGAACACGGTCGGCGTCATCATCGTCTCGACGACGCTCGCCATCTCGGGTGCCATCCTCCTGGAGACCGGCCTCAGCTTCCTGGGCCTCGGGGTCACGGCACCCGACACCTCGCTCGGCAAGGCCATCAACGACAACCGCTCGGCCCTCACCGTGCGGCCCTGGCTGTTCCTGTGGCCGGGCGTGTTCATCATCGGCATCGCCCTCGCGGTCAATTTCATCGGAGACGGCCTGCGCGACGCGTTCGACCCCAAGCAGACAAGGGTGAAGCAGTAATGAGTACCAGTTCCGTCATCATCTCGGATGAGCAGGCAGTCCCCGGCAACGGACCCATCCTCGCGGTCAGGAACCTCGGCGTGGAGTTCAACGTCGACAACGAATGGGTCATGGCCGCCGAGGAGGTCTCCTACGAGATCCACCCCGGCGAGATCCTCGCGATCGTCGGTGAATCGGGGTCCGGCAAGAGCATGTCCTCCATGGCGCTGCTCGGCCTCCTGCCCCGCAACGGCCGCTCCACCGGCAGCGCGAAGATGCTCGGCAAGGAGCTGATCGGCGCAACGCAGGGCACGCTCCGCCGCGTGCGGGGCAACGAGATCGCCATGATCTTCCAGGAGCCCATGACCGCACTCAATCCCGTGCTGACGGTCGGCGAGCAGATCCGCGAGGCGGTCGAGCAGCACACGGAACTCTCCCCCGCGCAGGCGAAGACGCGGGCCATCGAGCTGCTGCGCATGGTCGAGATCCCCGAACCGGAGCGGCGCTACGACAACTTCCCGCACCAGTTCTCGGGTGGCCAGCGCCAGCGCGCCATGATCGCCATCGCCCTCGCCAACGACCCCATGCTGCTCATCGCGGACGAGCCCACGACGGCGCTCGACGTCACCGTGCAGGCCGAGGTCCTGGACCTGCTGCGCAAGCTCAACAAGCGGCTCAACAGTGCGGTACTCCTCATCACCCACGACATGGGCGTGGTCGCCGACCTCGCCGACCACGTGGTGGTCATGGAGCGCGGGCGCATCGTTGAGGCGGCGCCCACGGCGCAGCTGTTCGCCGCCCCCGCCGAGGCCTACACGAAGCAGCTCCTCGGGGCCGTCCCGCACCTCGGGTCGAAGGTCGGCGGGGTCCTCACCGACGTCGAGGTGGTGGACGGGCAGGCGACCATCCACCGGGAGTACGCGGAGGCGGCGCTCCGTGCCCAGGAGACGCACACCGCGTCCGGCGTCGTCCCCGCCCTCGAGCTCCAGGACGTGGACATCGAGTACCCGGGGCGTTTCCGCCAGCCGGCCTTCAAGGCCGTCTCCGGCGTCTCGTTGACCATCAACCCCGGTGAGGTCCTCGGCCTCGTCGGTGAGTCCGGGTCGGGCAAGTCCACCATCGCGCGTGCCGTCACGGGCCTGATCAGGACCTCCGGCGGCCGGGTCAGCATCGGGGGCACCGACATCACCGAGCTCAGCGCCCGGCAGCTGCTGCCGCTGCGCAAGAAGTTCGCCATCGTGTTCCAGGACCCGGCGGCATCCCTGAACCCGAGGATGTCCATCGGCGAGAGCATCGGCGAGCCGCTGCTGCTGCACGAGAAGCCGGGCCGCGCCGAGCTGGACAAGCGCGTGGCGTCCCTGCTGGAGGACGTGCAGCTGCCCGTCGCCTTCCGCAACCGGTACCCGCACGAGCTCTCCGGTGGGCAGCGCCAGCGCGTCGGGATCGCCCGTGCGCTGTCGCTGCGCCCGGACCTCCTCGTCGCGGACGAGCCCACCTCGGCGCTCGATGTCTCGGTGCAGGCGAAGGTCCTGGAGCTGCTGCAGGAGCTCCAGCGCGAACGCGGGTTCGCCTGCCTGTTCGTGAGCCACGACCTCGCCGTCGTGGAGCTCCTCGCCAGCCACATCGCGGTGCTCAACAAGGGAACGCTCGTGGAACAGGGCACCACCGAGCAGATCCTGAAGTACCCGCGCGATCCGTACACGCGCCGGCTGCTCGCCGCGGCACCCGTGCCGGACCCGGCGCACCAGGCGCTGCGCCGGGAGCAGCGCTCCGCCCTCATGGCGGCAGGCGCCGTCGACTAGCCGTCGACCAGCTGTCCGACGGACAGCGCCCGACCGGTACACGAAAGGAGACCCTCCGTCAGCGGAGGGTCTCCTTTCGTGCGGTGGAGCCCCGGTGGTCCCCGGTGGATTTTCAATGGTCCCCGGTGACCCTCAGTGGCGGAAGACGATCTTCCCGAACACGTCCCCGTCGAGCATGCGCCGGAAACCCTCGGCGGCGTCGTCGAGGGGCAGGACCGCGTCGATGACGGGCCGGACGCCGGTGGCCACGAGGAAGCGCGTGAGCCGCTCGAGTTCCTCGCGGGTGCCCATGGTCGAGCCGAGCACCCGCAGCTGGAGGAAGAACACCCGGTTCAGGTCCGCGGACGGAGCGGGCCCGCTCGTCGCCCCGCACGTCACCACGGTCCCGCCCGGCACGAGCGACTTGAGGGAGTGCGCCCACGTCGCCTCGCCGACCGAGTCGAAGACGACGTCCACGCGCTCGGGCAGCCGCGCGCCGGCGTCGAACACCTGCTCGGCGCCGAGGTCGAGAGCACGCTGCCGCTTGTCCTCGCTGCGGCTCGTGGCCCACACGCGGTAACCCGCCGCCGCGGCGAGCGCGATGAGCGCGGTGGCCACGCCGCCGCCCGCCCCCTGGACCAGCACGGTGGAGCCCGGGGCGGCCGGGGAGACCGTGAAGAGCATGCGGTACGCGGTGAGCCAGGCCGTGGGCAGGCACGCCGCCTCCTCGAAGGAGAGCTCCGGGGGCTTGGGCACGAGGTTCCGCTCGGGCACCCACACGTAGTCCGCCATGGTGCCCGGGTACCGCTCGGACAGGAGGGACCGCCGTGGGTCCAGGGTCTCGTCGCCGCGCCACTCGGGCGAGGACACGACGCCGTGGACGATCACCTCGGCGCCGTCGTCGTCGATCCCGGCGGCGTCGCAGCCGAGCACCATGGGCAGGCGCTCCTGCGCGAGCCCCACTCCCCTGAGCGACCAGAGGTCGTGGTGGTTCAGGCAGGACGCGACGACCCGCACCCGGCGGAAGCCGTCGGGTGCATCGGGTAGCTCCACGTCGCCCACGGTGAGGCCGGCGAGCGGATCGTCCGTGGACTGGGTGGCTGCGTAGGCGGCGCGCATGCATAAGCTCCTTCGGTCATGGATGGTCGCCCTCATCCTAAGCACGGGCTCCCCCGACGGGTCCTGTTTAGGCGGGGCAGGCCGGCGTATGGGAGACTTGGGAGCAGTTCTGCACGACTGCAGTGCCTGAAGAAGAAGGAGGCAGCCATGAGCAAGCGAGCACGCAAGCGCCGCGACCGGAAGCGTGGAGGCGCGAACCACGGTAAGCGCCCCAACACCTGAGTCCAGGCGTCAGTACGAAAGAAGAACCTCCGGCCCGCTGGGCCGGAGGTTCTTCTTTGTCGTCGTGACCGCGCTTCGGCCCGTCAGTGGTCCACGGACTGGAGGTGGCTGATGCGGTCGAGGATGCTGGCCTTCAGGGTCGACGGCGCGACTTCCGTGCAGGACCGCTTCACGACCGAGCGGATGACGCACTCGAGGTCGTGCTCCTCGGCGCACTGGGGGCACCCGTCCAGGTGGTCCTTGATCTCCACGAGGTCCTGGTGGGACAGCGCCCCGTCGAGGTACTCGTACAGCCGCTCGATCCTCGAGTCGGCGCAGTCGCCCAAACTACCGCAATCGCTCATTTCTTCATCTCCTGTTCCTTGCCCGCTGCACCTGCGGCGACCGGGGTCTTGGTACCAGCACCGCTGGTGGTACCCAGTCCCCGCTCGTGCGCGTACTCGGCGAGCAGTTCCCGCAGGAGCTTGCGGCCGCGATGCAGCCGGGACATGACGGTCCCGATGGGCGTGTTCATGATTTCCGATATTTCCTTGTACGCGAAGCCCTCCACGTCGGAGAAGTACACGGCGAGCCTGAACTCCTCCGGGATCGCCTGCAGCGCGCTCTTCACGTCGGAGTCGGGCAGGTGGTCCAGCGCCTCGGCCTCTGCAGACCGCAGGCCGGCCGAGGTGTGCTCGGCGGCCTTCGCGAGCTGCCAGTCCTCGATCGTGTCCGAGTGGGACTGCAGGGGCTCTCGCTGCCTCTTGCGGTAGAGGTTGATGTACGTGTTGGTGAGGATCCGGTACAGCCACGCCTTCAGGTTGGTTCCCGGCTTGTACTGGTGGAAGGCGGAGAACGCCTTCGTGTACGCCTCCTGCACCAGGTCCTCGGCGTCGCTCGGGTTCCGGGCCATGCGCATCGCCGCGGAGTAGAGCTGGTCCACGTACTGCATGGCGTCACGCTCGAAGCGCGCCTTACGGTCCGCCTCGGACTCCGTCGACACGTCCAACTCTGCATCTTCGGCCTGGCTGCTGCCTGCGGGGGCTGTGGTATTCATCGTGCCAAAGTCTACGCGCCGAACCCGCGCGGGCCCCGTGGGGGCGTCGTGCTTGACCGTCGTCGTGAGCTGGAACCCTGGTCTGTCGACCGTCGCGGTCCGTGCACCTGTCATCCGTGCGTCCCCTTTCGCCTGCCGTTCCCGTTACCCCTTCTCCAACCTGCCCGCAGCCCCTTCTATTCCTGTTCCATTCCTGCAGGCCGGCGGGTTCCGGATCGCCCCGTGCGGCACGGCATGCAAAACTGGACCCAGCGTGCTTAGTACTTTGATGACGCAGTACCGAACCGATGCCCGGCGCACCCCGCCGGCAACCAGGAGGCAGTTGTGACCCTTGTCCGCGTAATCGCCCGACCCCTGCTCGCCAGCAGCTTCGTGTTCTCCGGCGTCGACCGGTACCGCACGGCCGGCGCCACGGCCCCGCAGCTCAAGCCCGTCCTGGCCGGGGTGACCAAGGTGGTCCCGTCCGCCGCCGCGCTCACGAGCAACGAGAAGCTGGTGGGCCAGGTCCTCGGCGCCACGCAGGTCGGGGCGGCACTCCTGCTCGGCATCGGGCGGTTCTCCCGCGTCGCGGCCCTGCTGCTGACCGTGACCGCGACGGTCAATGCCCTCGTCGACTACCGCTCAGCGGATGCCTCGACGCCGGCGGCCAAGAAGGCCCGCCGCGCGCAGCTGCTCAAGCACCTCTCGCTCATCGGTGCCGTCCTGCTCGCCGCCGTGGACACCAACGGCCGCCCGGGCATCGCCTGGCGCGCCGAGCACCTCGCCCGGGACGCGAAGAAGAACGCCGCCGGCCTGAGCAGGGATGCCCGCAAGCAGCTGAAGAAGGCCGACCTGGCCGTGCGCAAGACCGCTGCCGACGTCGTCGGTTCCTAAGCGACATGACCGTTACCTCAGGCGGGGTGTCCGACCAGGCTCTGTGGCGGGCACCCCGCCTGACGCGTCCCGTGGACGCCGGGATCTCCGTCCCCGGCTCCAAATCGCTCACCAACCGCTACCTCGTCCTCGCGGCTCTGGCCGACGGCCCGTGCCTCATCCGGCGGCCCCTCCACTCCCGTGACTCCGCACTGATGGTGGGCGCCCTGCGGGCGCTCGGCGCCGTCATCGAGGAGGTGCCGGGCGACAGCGGCTTCGGCCCGGACCTCCGCGTCACCCCCCTGCAGGCCGGTCCCGGCTCACCGGCCGACCGCGCCGTCGACTGCGGGCTCGCCGGCACGGTCATGCGTTTCGTCCCACCCCTCGCCGGACTCGTCACCGGCACCACCCGGTTCGACGGCGACCCCCATGCACGCCGCCGCCCGATGGGCAGCATCATCGCGGCCCTGCGCGGCCTCGGGGTGGCGGTCGACGACGGCGGGACCGGCGCACTGCCGTTCGGTATCGAGGGCGACGGGCGCGTCCGTGGCGGACGACTCGTCATCGACGCGTCCGCGTCCTCCCAGTTCGTCTCGGCGCTGCTCCTCGTGGGCGCCCGCTTCACCGAGGGACTGCACCTCGAGCACGTCGGCAAGCCCGTCCCCAGCCTCGACCACGTGCGGATGACCGTATCGGTGCTGCGGTCCCTCGGGGTGGCCGTCGACGATTCCGTCCCGGACCACTGGCGGGTCTCCCCCGGGCCCATCGCGGCCTTCGACGTAGCAGTGGAACCGGACCTCTCCAACGCCGGACCGTTCCTCGCCGCCGCCCTCGTCACCGGCGGCACCGTCCGCGTGCGCAACTGGCCGGACGGCACCACCCAGGTGGGCGACGCATGGCGACGCATCCTGCCGCTCATGGGCGCGCGGACGAGCCTCGACGACGGCGTCCTGACCGTCACGGGCGGACCCTCGATCTCCGGCGGCACGTTCGCCGACACCTCCGAGCTCGCCCCCACGGTCGCGGCCCTGTGCGCCCTGGCGGACACGCCGTCGACGCTCACCGGCATCGCGCATCTCCGCGGGCACGAGACGGACCGGCTCGCCGCACTCGTCGCCGAGATCAACGCGCTCGGCGGCGATGCCGAGGAGACGGCCGACGGCCTCGTCATCCGCCCGGCCCCCCTGCACGGCGGCGTGTTCCACACCTACGACGACCACCGGATGGCGACCGCCGGGGCGATCATCGGCCTGGCCGTGGACGGCGTCGAGGTCGAGAACATCGCGACCACCGCCAAGACCCTGCCCGAATTCCCCGCCCTCTGGGCCGCGGTCACGGGGACAGGCACGGGGACGGGAACAGGCACGGGCGGAACGGCGGATCGGGCATGAGCGAGGCCGGCAACCGTCGCGGATCGCGGGCCTGGGACGAGTCCGACGTCCGGATCCGCCCCAACAAGAAGGGGTCCCGCCCGCGCACCAAGACGCGCCCCGCCTACGACGACGCCGTGACCGGGCGGGTGGTGACCGTCGACCGAGGGCGCTACACCACGGTCGTGGACGAGGACACCCCCGACGAGCGGACCGTCATCGCCGCACGCGCTCGCGAGCTGCGCCGCAGCGCCGTCGTCGCCGGCGATCTCGTGGCCCTCGTCGGCGACCTCTCCGGCGGCCCCGACTCCCTCGCGCGCCTCGTCCGGATCGAGGATCGGCACACCGTCCTGCGCCGCAGCGCGGACGACACGGACCCGGTGGAGCGGGTCGTCGTCGCCAACGCGGACCAGCTCGTCATCGTCGTCGCCGCCGCCAATCCGGAACCGCGCACGGGGTTCATCGACCGCGCCCTCGTGGCCGCCTACGACGCCGGGATCGAGCCGCTCCTGTGCATCACCAAGGCCGACCTCCGTGACCCGGCCGCACTCCTCGCCAACTACGAGCACCTCGACCTGCGCGTGATCATCAGCAGGACGGACGAGGGTGTCGGGATCGAGGCCACCTCCGACGACGGCGAATCGGCGCGTCTCTCGCACGGCGCCGTCGACGCCCTCCGCGACGAACTCGACGGGCAGGTCAGCGTGCTGCTCGGACACTCCGGCGTCGGGAAGTCGACCATGGTGAACGCCCTCACCGGGTCCACGCGCGCCACGGGCGGCGTCAACGCCGTCACGGGCAGGGGACGCCACACGTCGTCGTCGGCCCTCGCCCTCAAGGCCGCCGATGCCGCCCCGGGCACCTGGATCATCGACACCCCCGGCATCCGGTCGTTCGGTCTCGCGCACGTGGACGCCGACCGCATCCTGAAGGCCTTCCCCGACCTCGAGCCGGGTACCGAGCGCTGCGAGCGCGGGTGCCGGCACGACGACCACGCCGTCGACTGCGGACTCGACAGCTATGTGGAGGAGGGGCTCGCCGGGGACTCCGGCCCCGTCCGCCTCGCCAGCCTGCGGCGCCTGCTGACGGCCGGGACGGCGGAGGCGCGGGGCAGCGCCCATGACGCCAAGGAGCTCGGCCAGCAGTGACGCCCGGCACACGATGTCAGGTGCCGGGCCGCGGGCTGTTACAGTGAACGAAGTTGTTGTTTGCGCATTACATCTCTAAGCCTTGACCCTCCACCTGGAGTTCGACAGCTTTTTTGATAAGCGGGTAACGAACACCACGATGAGCCCCCGAACGTCGGGGCGCTCTCCCAGGTAAGGATGTACGACATGGCTACTGGCACAGTGAAATGGTTCAACGCCGAAAAGGGCTTCGGCTTCATCGCTCCCGAGGACGGCGGCGCTGACGTGTTCGCCCACTTCTCCGCGATCAACTCGAACGGCTACCGTTCCCTCGAAGAGAACCAGAAGGTCAACTTCGAGACCACCCAGGGCCCCAAGGGTCCCCAGGCCGAGAACATCACCGTTCTCTGATTCCCTTCCGTGCCGCAGTGCGGCGACGGACCGAAAGCCACCGCGCGGCGCGAGCCCGCGGTGGCTTTCCGCTGTCCGGGCCCACCCGCCCCGCCCGCGCCGGCAGCGCCTGATGCGCCCGCCCAGAGGATAGGTTGATCGGTATGAGTTTCACGCAGGGCTACAACGACGACCTCCGTCTCGCCCACATCATGGCCGATTCGGTCGACGACCAGACCATGGCCCGTTTCAAGGCGCTCGACCTGCGCGTCGAGACGAAGCCCGACCTCACCCCCGTGACGGACGCCGACAAGAGCGCCGAGGAGGCCATCCGCGGCCAGCTCTCCCGGGCCAGGCCACGGGACGCGGTGCTCGGCGAGGAGTTCGGCAGCACCGGTTCGGGCTCACGCCGCTGGGTCATCGATCCCATCGACGGCACCAAGAACTTCGTGCGCGGCGTGCCCGTGTGGGCGACCCTCATCTCCCTGATCGACGACGGCCGGCCGGTCGTCGGCCTGGTCAGCGCGCCGGCACTCGGCAAGCGGTGGTGGGCGGCGCAGGGGACCGGCGCCTACACCGGGAAGTCGCTCGCCGCCGCCCAGCGCCTCCGCGTCTCCAACGTCTCACGGCTCGCGGACGCCTCGCTGTCCTACTCCAGCCTGTCCGGCTGGCGGGAGCGCGGCGCCCTGGCGGAGTTCGTCAACCTGACCGACCGCGTGTGGCGCACCCGCGCCTACGGCGACTTCTGGTCCTACTGCCTCGTGGCCGAGGGCTCCGTGGACATCGCGTGCGAGCCGGAGCTGAACCTGCACGACATGGCAGCGCTCGTTCCCATCGTGACCGAGGCCGGCGGCCGGTTCACGTCGCTCGACGGCGAGGACGGGCCCTTCGGCGGCAATGCCCTCGCGACCAACGGATCCCTGCACAGCGAGGTCCTGCGGACCCTCAACCCGGACGTGGATGACCTCCTCTAGCAGCCCGCGCGGCTCGCAGGGCGGACCACGCCTCGCCGGGCAGCGCCGCCGGGAACTGGCGGACGCCTACCTCTCGGGCGCGGGGCGGTACGACCGCGTGCGGCCCGGCTATCCTGCCGCCGTCGCCGACTGGATCGTCCCCCCGCAGGCCCGCCGGGCTGCCGATATCGGCGCCGGGACCGGCATCCTCACCGCCCTCCTGGTGGACCGCGGCCTCGAGGTGACCGCCGTCGATCCGTCCGAGGACATGCTGGCCGTCCTCTCGACCAGACTGCCCGGTGTGCCCGCCCTCCCGGGCACCGCCGAGCACTCCCCCCTGGCGGACGCCTCCGTCGACCTCCTCACGCTCGCCCAGACCTGGCACTGGTGCGACCATCCCGCGACGGTCCGGGAGGCCGCCCGCGTGCTGACGCGCAGCGGCCGGCTCGCGCTGCTGTGGAACCAGCTCGACGTCTCCCTGCCCTGGGTGCACCGCCTGTCCCGCATCATGCACGCCGGTGATGTCTTCTCCCCCGCGTACCGCCCCGTCTTCGGGCCGGCCTTCGGGCCGCCGGAGGACATCCTCGTGCATTGGTCCCAGGAGCTCACCGTTCCCGACCTCGTGGACCTGGCACGCTCCCGCAGCCACTACCGACGCGCCTCGCCCGCCGGGCGCGCCCGCGTCGAGACGAACCTGCGCTGGTACCTCACCGAGTACCTCGCGTTCCCGCCCGATGCCGTGGTGCGGATCCCCTACTACACCCATGCCTGGCGGGCGTCACTGCTTCCCGACTAGATTTCGGCATGCCTAAAAGCTACCTTGGGGTATGCCTCGGTATCTGCTCGGCGGTTCCGCCCCTGCACGCATCGCGCGGTGCCTGGTCGTCCTCGCCGTGCTCGGCGGATGCGCCGCCTCCCCCGGGCACCAGGCGCCGGAGGACGACCGCCCGCTCGTCCTGACCACCTTCTCGGTGCTCGCGGATCTCGCCGGCACGGTCGCCGGCGAGCATGTGCGTGTCGAGTCCATCACGAAGGTCGGCGCGGAGATCCATGGCTACGAGCCGACGCCGTCCGACCTCGTCCGGGCGCAGGACGCCGACCTCATCCTCGACAACGGGCTCGGGCTCGAGCGGTGGTTCGAGCGCTTCCTCACCGCCGTCGACGCCCCGCACGTGGTCCTCTCCGACGGCGTGGAGCCCGTGGACATCCGCTCGGGCGACTACAGCGGGCACGCCAACCCGCATGCGTGGATGTCCCCGCTCGCCGCACAGGTCTACGTGGACAACACCGTGGAGGCCCTGTCCGGGCTCGCTCCCGAGCACGCCGCCGACTTCGAGGCGAACGGGCAGCGGCTGAAGGAGGATCTGGCGGAACTGCTGGCGGCCTTCCGCGCCGACATCGCCGGCGTCGGCGCGCCGGCCCTGGTGACCTGCGAGGGGGCGTTCTCCTACCTCGCCCGTGACGCCGGACTCGCGGAGGCGTTCATCTGGCCGGTGAACGCCGACTCGGAGGGGACGCCCCGGCAGATCCGCGACGTCATCGGTTTCGTCGAGGACCACGGGGTACGGACGCTCTTCTGCGAATCCACGGTCAACGCCTCCGCCCAGGAGCAGGTGGCCCTGGCCACCGGCGCGGACCTCGGCGGCACCCTCTACGTGGACTCGCTCTCCGGGCCCGACGGCCCCGTGCCCACGTTCCTCGACCTCATCCGTTACGACCTCGAGACCATCGCGGAGGGAATCGCACGATGACCACCGACCTGCACCCCGGCGCCCCGGTCCTCGACGTCCGGCACCTCACCGTCCGCTACGACGAGGTGCACGCGCTCGACGACGTCTCGCTCACGCTGGCGACCGGCAGGATCTGCGGGCTGATCGGCGTGAACGGCTCCGGGAAGTCGACGCTGTTCAAGGCCCTCATGGGGCTCCTGGTCCCGCGGGAGGGCAGCGTCGAGCTCTTCGGGACGACCACCACGCAGGCGCGGAAGCGGGGCCTCGTCGCCTACATGCCGCAGGCCGAGGAGGTCGACTGGACCTTCCCGGTCTCGGTCTCCGACGTCGTCGCCATGGGGCTGTACGGACGCCTGGGCGCCGCCCGCCGCCTCGGGGCCGCCGACCGCGCAGCAGTGGGCGACGCCCTGGAACGGGTGGGCCTCACCGCGCTGCGGAGGCGGCAGATCGGGCAGCTGTCCGGCGGCCAGCGCAAGCGGGTGTTCATCGCCCGGAGCATCGCGCAGGACGCCCGGCTGCTCCTGCTCGACGAGCCGTTCGCGGGCGTGGACCAGGCCAGCGAGCGCACCATGACGGACCTCCTGAAGGCCCTCCGCGACGAGGGTCGGTCGGTGCTCGTCTCCACCCACGATCTCGCCGGGGTCCCCGCCCTGTGCGACGAGGCGGTCCTCCTGCACCGGCGCGTCCTGGCATCGGGTGAACCGGCGCAGGTGCTCACGCACGGCAACCTCGCGCGGGCCTTCGGATCCGCGCCCGCGGACCCGGAGGCCCCCGCGGCCCCGGCTGCGGCATCGCGCTCCGACGGCGGTCTCTGACATGGACCTCCTCGCCTTCTTCCTCGAGCCGCTGCAGTACGGCTTCCTCACGCGGGCCCTCGCCGTCACGGTGGCCGCGGCCGTGGTGGCCGCCGTCCTCTCGTGCTGGCTGATCCTCATGGGCTGGTCGCTCATGGGCGACGCCGTCTCGCACGCCGTCCTCCCGGGCGTGGCCCTCGCCTACATCCTGGGGATCCCGTTCTCCATCGGCGCGTTCGTCTTCGGCGCCGGAGCGGTCGCGCTCATCGGCGTGGTCCGTTCCACCACGAAGCTGAAGGCCGACACCGTGATCGGCGTGGTGTTCACGGCCCTCTTCGCGTCGGGCCTCGCGATCGTCTCCGCGACGCCGTCCCAGATCGACCTCATGCACATCCTGTTCGGCAACGTCCTCGGGGTGTCCGCCGCCGATGTGTGGCAGGTGCTGGTCCTCGGCGCCGTGACCCTCGCCGTCCTGCTGTTCAAGCGGCGCGACCTCACCCTCCTCGCCTTCGACCGCACCCACGCCCACGTGATCGGGCTCAATATCCGGCTGCTGTCCGCGCTGCTGCTGGGGCTGCTCGCCCTCACCGTCGTCGTCGGCCTGCAGGCCGTCGGCATCATCCTCGTGGTGGCCATGCTCATCACCCCCGGTGCCACGGCCTTCCTGCTGTCCCGCAGCTTCGACCGTATGCTCGGCATCGCCGTCGTGCTCACCGTGGCGGCGTCCGTGTCCGGGATCTACGCCAGCTACTACCTGGACATCTCCACCGGCGCGGCGGTGGTCCTGTGCCAGGCCCTCGTGTTCGCCGCCGTCTACCTCTTCGCCCGGCCCGACGGGATGCTCTGGCGGGCCCGACGGCGCGTCGGGGCGCGCAGCGGCCCGGCCGCCCGGGCTGCGGCCTGATGGCGGGTCGCAGGGGCGCCGTCCTCAGTATCGAATCGACCAGTGTGCAGGACTACGTGAAGGCCGTCTACGCCTTCACCGAGTGGCAGGACACGGCCATGACCGCCACGCACCTGGCCGCGCGCCTGTCGGTCGCCAACTCCTCGGTGACGGGGATGGTCGCGAAGCTCGTGGACCTCGGCCTCGCGGATCACCGGAAGTACGGTCCCATCGCCCTCACCCCTTCGGGCCGGACGCTCGCCCTCGCCATGGTCCGGCGGCACCGGCTCATCGAGACGTTCCTCGTCACGGAGCTCGGCTACGGCTGGGACGAGGTGCACGACGAAGCCGAACTCCTCGAGCACACCGTCTCCGACGCCTTCATCGAACGCCTCGATGCGAAGCTCGGCCGCCCGCGGCGCGACCCCCACGGGGACCCCATCCCGGCCGCCGACGGCTCCGTCGAGTATCCGCCGGCGCATCGCCTCGACGGGGTCGACGACGGCCACGCGGGTCGGCTCGTGCGGGTCAGCGACGAGGACCCCGACGTCCTGCGCCTCCTCGACCGGCACGGCATCGGGCTCGACGCCGACCTGCGCCTGGGACGCCCTGGTGCCGGTTCCGTGCTGGAGCTGCGCGTCGGCGCTCCCGGGGACGCCGGGGACACCCGCCACGACGCCGGCCAGGATGCCGCGCCATCCGCGCCCGCGCCATCCTCGCCCGCGGCGCGGACGCTGGCGGTGGACGCCGCCCTCGCCCGCGCCCTGTGGATCGAGACGACAGTCCCCCACGAGGGGTGCACCCTCCGCGCGCCGCAGTGACCCGCCCAGCCGCGCGGTCGCTCGGACGCGCCACGGCACCCGAGCGCTCGCCCATGTGCTGCGCCCGCTCCTAGACTGATCGGGATGCGCGCCCGCCGCGCACCGCCCTGTTCCCGCCCTGTCCCCGCCCTGTCCCCGACGCCCTGATGGAGTCCCCTATGACCACGCTCGGACTTGAGGAGGAGTACCTGCTCCTCGACCCGGTGTCCGGACTGCCCGCCCACCGCGCGACGGAGGTGCAGGCGCTGCTCGAGGCCGTGCCGGAGATCAGCGACGACGAGATCCAGCGCGAACTCCTGTCGTGCCAGATCGAGACGGCGACCCCCGTGTGCGAGACCCTGGCGCAGGCCGAGCACTCCCTGCTGACCTTCCGCAGGACGTTCGCCGACGCCGCGGCACACGCCGGGACCATCGGCGCCGCCACCGGGACGGCGCCCTGGATCCCGCAGTCCTATCCCGAGCTGACTGACAAGCAGCGCTACGCGGATCTGCGCGCCACCGCGCCGGGCATCGTGGGCGACCAGTTCGTCAACGGCCTGCACGTGCACGTCGGCGTGCCGGACAAGGAGCACGGGGTCCAGGCCCTGAACCGGATCCGGCCCTGGATCCCGCTGCTGGCCGCGCTCGGGGTGAACTCGCCGTACTGGCTCGGTCGGGACAGCGGCTTCGGCAGCTGGCGGGTCATCCACTACCGTCGGTGGGCGGTCCAGGGTGTGGCGCCCTGGTTCGCCGACGCCGCCGACTACGAGCGACGCATCATGGCCCTCAGTGCCACGGGTGCGATCCTCGACCGCGGGGTGCTGACCTGGGTGGCACGGCTCTCCGACCGCTACCCGACCCTGGAACTCAGGGCCTGCGACGTGCAGCTCGAGGCCGGGGACGCCGTGCTCCTCGGGGCGCTGACGCGGGCGCTCGTCGTCACCGCCCTGCACGACGCCGAGCAGGACTCCGCGCCCCTCGTGCCGGACCCGGAGCTGCTCGACGCCGCGCTCTGGCAGGGCGCGCGGGACGGCATGGAGCACCATCTCGTGGATCTCGCCACGGCGGAACCCGTGCCCGCGCGGCAGCACCTCGAGGCCTTCCTCGACCACGTCGGAGCCGCCCTCGAGGCCGAGGGCGACACCGGGCAGGTCCGGGAAGGGCTGGCGGCCGCGGCGGACCGCGGCACGGGCGCCGAGCGCCAGCGCCGGGCCATGCGTGACGGCGGCCTGGACGCTCTCCTGTCCCTGTACGGCAGCACCCTCACCGCCTGACGGGTCAGCCACGGCGGGCGCCCGGCTCTCCCGCCGAGCCCGACCACGGGCCCTCAGTCGGCGGCGTGGAACTCGATCAGCAGCGTCTGCTCGGGCAGCAGCACGGGCGCCTGGAGCCCTGCCTGGGCCAGGACCCGGCCGGACAGCCGGAGCGGCGCGCCGTCGAGGGCCGCCTGCAGCCAGGCGAGCGGTGACTGCCCGTTGCCGGGGTGCCCCTCCTCAGGGACGGCCGGCCGCACCGTGTACAGCGTGTCCGGCTCGAGGCCGGGAAACGTCAGGGGGCCGGGCGGGTAGCTCGCGCTCGAGGCCGTCAGCGAATAGCCGAAGAGCGCCCGGCGGCGGTCGTCCGACACCACGCCCCGCAGGTCCATCGCCGGATCGGTGAGGTCCGCGTGCAGCACCGTGCCGCGGTGCAGGTCCCGGCGCCACGACCGGTGCAGCTCCACGTACCGGCCGAGGACCGCGTACTCCTCGTCGGTGAGAGCGGAGATGTCCCACTCGATGCCGTAGTGCCCGAAGACGGCCGTGCCGGCGCGGAAGGGCAGGGTGTGCGCCCTGCCGGTCGAGTGCGAGACCGGCCCGCCGACGTGCATCCCCATGAGCTCGGGGGGCACCACGAGGCCTGTGTACTTCTGGTTGACGAGCCGCTCGATCGGGTCGATGCAGTCGCTCGTCCAGATGCGGTCCGTCCGGGCGAGGATGCCGAGGTCCACGCGCGCCCCACCGGAGGCGCAGCTCTCGATCTCGAGACCGGGGTGGCGCTGCCGCAGCTCGTCGAGCAGCCGGTAGAGCGCCAGGACGTGCCGGTGTACAGCGGCCTGCCCGGTGCGCGCATCGGCGGCCTCGAGCAGGTCCCGGTTGTGGTCCCACTTCACATAGGCGATGTCGTTGGCGGTCAGGATGTCGTCGAGGCGTTCGAGGATGTACGCGTAGGCGTCCGGATTCCCGAGGTTGAGCACCTGCTGCTGCCGGCCCGGCAGGGGCAGCCGCCCCTCGGGCTGCAGGATCCACTCCGGGTGGGCCCGCGCGAGGTCGGAGTCGGGGTTGACCATCTCGGGTTCGAACCAGAGCCCGAATTCCATGCCCAGTCCGCGCACGTGGTCGATGATCGGCGCCAGGCCGTCCGGCCAGACGGTCTCGTCCACGTACCAGTCGCCGAGGCTCGATGTGTCGTCCCGCCGTCCCCGGAACCAGCCGTCGTCGAGGACGAACCGTTCGACGCCGAGGGACGCCGCCCGGTCGGCGAGCGCCAGCAGGCGTGGGAGATCCAGGTCGAAGTACACGGCCTCCCAGGTGTTGAGGGTCACGGGGCGCGGCCGCTGCGGATGCGACGTCCTCGCGCGAAGGTCCCGGTGGAAGCGTCCCGAGAGTTCGTTGAGCCCTTCACCCCAGGAGCCGACGGCTTCCGGCGTGGCGTAGCTCTCCCCCGGTGCGAGCACGACCTCGCGGGGCGAGAGCACCTCGCCCGCCGCGAGGAACGCAGCACCCGCGGGGGTCTTCTCCACGAGGACCTGCTGGTTGCCGCTCCACGCCAGGTGCACGCCCTGCACGTGGCCGTGCTCGAAACCGAAGCCGGCGGCGCCCGCCGCGAGCAGCACGGTGGCATCCGCCCCGGGCCGACCGCGCCGGCTCGTCCGCGCATAGGTGCCCGCGGTGAGGGCGTGCCGCTGGGGGGACCGCTCGCGGAGGTGGCGGCCGGTGGTGTCCAGCACCTCGGCGGCCGTGTGGTGGAGCGGGAAGAAGAGGTGGAGCGAGCGCACCTCGTAGTCGTCGTCACCCGTGTTGGCGAGCACCAGGCGCTGCGTGAGCAGGCCCGACGCCGAGAGGCCCAAGTGGGCGGTCAGCGCGAGCCCGGCGTCGTCGTCGCGCGCCTCGACGACGGCGGCCGCGGACCCGGGCGGGCAGTCGACCGAGACCACGGTGAACAGCGGATGGAGGCGGGATCCCGAGCGGTCCCCGGTCAGCCCGGGCGTGCCCTGCCAGCCTGCGGATTCGAGGGGCACGAGGGTGAGGCGCGCCGGCACGTCGATGCCACCGGAGACGCGCTGCGGCTGCTGGGCCGCGGCGAGGGCCGCGAGGTCCCCTGCGTCACCGAGGTCTGGGCCCCAGTACGTGAGGGCCGGCAGCCCGTGCTGATGGGGCTCGAGCACCACGCTGGTGCCTCCGCGGGAGAGGTGGAGGGGTTCGAAGATCATTGCTTATTTTTATCGTGTAACTAACTGTTGCGGCAACACGCTATCGCGGGCGGGTGTCCCGCCGCAGCAGGCCCACGATGAGGCACAGGAGGCCGAGCAGGAGCGGCACCAGGGTGAGCAGGGTGTGCGTGCCGCCGAGGTAGCTCATGACGAAGATGTAGATGAACGTCCCGCCCACGAGGATCCAGCCGAGCACGATCAGAGCACGTCCCCTGTGGGGCGGCGGCAGTGGCGGGAGCCACGACGGCGGCCGGTCGGTCCAGCTCATGGCCTCAGTGTAGTTCCGCTCGTCGGTACCTGCCGGGTATCTCCTCAGTAGGACGGGGCGGCAGGGAGGCTCATGTACTGCTCCAGGGTGGGTATGGCATGGGTGCGCATCTCCGCCGAGATCGTCGTGCCGACGTACCGCAGATGCCATGGTTCATAGGCGTAGCCGGTAATCGAGGTCCGGCCCTGCGGGTAGCGGATGATGAATCCGTAGCGCCAGGCGTTCTGCGCCGCCCATGCTCCCGCGGGGGTTGTCGCGAAGCACTCCTGGAGGCCACACGTTCCGTTGGCATTCCCGATGTCGATGGCGAGGCCGGTCTGGTGCTCGCTGTGTCCGGGACGCGCCGAGATGAGGTCCGCCGTCGCCTGGCCGTACTGGTTGACGTAGGAAGCATAGAGGGAGGCCTGTGTGTCGTAGGACCGGTAACCACTGACCGGTACCATCGCGACCCCTCCGGCCCTCGCATCGGCGAGCAGCCGGCTGAACTGCTGCGCCGCATCGCTGCGCAGCAAGAAACCCTCCACCCCCACGAGGGAACCGGGGGTGTAGCGTGCGGGATTCAGCGCACGCTTCTTGTTGACGACCACCACCGAGGACGATGCGACGTCGATGTCGCGGGCGATCCGCGCTCCGCCTCCCGAGGACCATGAGATCACCCCGCGCTGGTACTTCTGGCTGCATGTAGCTCCCGAACATGCCTCGTTCGACACCGGATAGCCCAGGGCGCCGTTCTCGAAACCGGTGGTCGCCCACGCCCTCCTGATCGCGCCGACGGAGCTGCGCGCGCCGGTCGCGGGCGACCAGATGATCGCACCGCCCTGGTAGTTCTGGTAGCAGCCCCGCCCCCGCAGGCCGCAGACCTCGTTCGACGTCGGGTAGCCGAGCTTGCCGTTCTCCGAGCCGAAGGCGCGCCAGGTCCCACGGATCGCACCCGAGGTGGCCCGGGCCCCGGTTCCCGACGACCAGATGATCGCACCGCCCTGGTAGTTCTGGTAGCACCCGCCGTTGCGGAGGCCGCAGATCTCAGCGCCGGTGGGGTAGCCGAGCTTGCCGTTCTCCGAGCCGAAGGCGCGCCAGGTCCCGCGGATCGCGCCCCACGTCGGGTGAGCCCCGGTCGCCGGCGACCAGATGATCGCGCCGCCCTCGTAGTTGCGGTAGCAGCCGCCTCCTCGGAGCCCACAGGTCTCCGGACCCGTCGCAGAGCCGAGACGCCCGCTCGCCCCTCCAAGAGCCGCGTAGCGGGCGTCGATCGGTGTTGCCGCGTGGCTTGCAGGGGACGTGATGAAACCGCCGACCACGATCAGGGCACACACCAGTGCGGTCAGCAGCTCCGCGACGGTACGCTTCATCGTGCAACTCCTGGAAGTCGTGGTCGGTCCAAGGGTAAGCCTCCTCTTCAAGGAGCAACAAGGCTAGCCGGGCGACAACTGGGAACGACGAAGCGCCCCGCCGGATACCGGCGAGACGCTTCAGGGGTGGTGGAGATGGCGGGAATTGAACCCGCGTCCGATGCAGTGTTGTCAGGGCTTCTCCGGGCGCAGTTCGCGTCGGTTTTTCTCGGCTTCAGCCATCGTGCGAACGAGTGGCTGCCAAGCCCAGTTGTATAAGAGTCCCCCCGATCCCTACAACGAGGATCGGGAGCAGTGGCCCTCTAAATGACGCCAGGATCCGGGGCGAGAGCAAACCCGGGCTGACGGACTAGTCAGGCTGCTTAGGCAGCGAGAGCGAAGTCAGTGCGCTTTTGTTCGGCACTTATTGTTTTACAAGGAGCGTTTACGAGATAACCCTGTATCCTCGGCCCGCTTCCCCTGTCGCGACTAACATCGTCGAAACCTGTCATCCCCATGTTCAGTTATCAAGTGATCCCTGTGTCGGGAGGCCCACCGGCCCGTCCGACTCCAGAAGTCTACCGCACCTACCGGGCTGTCCGGGAAGGCTTCGCCGTGGGAGAACGAAGGCGGCCTAGTCGGCCAGCGTGAGCCCCAGGACGACGACGGGCGACTGCCAGAGGCGCACGACGACGAAGGCCAGCGTGACGAAGGCGATGCCGAGGGCGGCCAGTGCCGTGGTCGCCGCCTGCTTGCGGCGGAAGCTCCACCAGAAGATGGCGATGTTGAGCACCAGCAGCACGGGCGAGATCCAGACGAGGAGCTGCGCGAAGAACACGTACACGAGGAAGACGAACGGGATGAGCGAGAGGATCCCGACCGGCACCACTGCGAGCAGGATGATCAGGTCGACGAGTGCCCCGACGGTGACCCACCACGGCCGCCGGTACGCCAGTTCGGAGATCTCGGGCTCCTCGTCCTCCTGGGCTTCCCAGAAGACGTCGCTCACGCGCCGAGGTTCTTCTCGCGCATGGCGCGCAGCGCCTCCCGGTTGTCCTGCTTCTCCCGCAGGGTCTGGCGCTTGTCGTAGTCCCGCTTGCCGCGGGCCACGGCGATCTCCACCTTGGCCCGTCCGTTCAGGAAATAGAGCTGCAGGGGGACGAGGGTGAAGCCCGACTCGCGGATCTTCTGCGAGATCTTGGTGAGTTCCTCGCGGTGCAGGAGCAGCTTCCTGCGGCGACGGGCGGCGTGGTTGGTCCAGCTGCCCTGCGAGTACTCGGAGATGTGGATGCCCTCGAGCCACAGTTCGTCACCGTAGAAGACGGCGTAGCCGTCGATCAGCGAGGCGCGTCCGGCGCGCAGGGATTTCACCTCGGTGCCCATGAGCGCGATGCCCGCCTCGTACGTGTCGAGCACGGCGTAGTCGTGAAAGGCCTTCCGATTGGTGGCCACGACTTTCCGGCCACTTTCCTTCGGCACGGCGACTCTCCTTCGTACGACACTGCTGCGGACGGCGGTCCGCGGGTGGACAGTGCCTTCCATCCTACGACCTAGAACAAACCGATCGGGTCCACGAGGGTGCCGTTGAGCATCGTCTCGAAGTGCAGGTGGCAGCCGGTCGAGTTGCCCGTGGTCCCGGTGTAGCCGATCAGCTGGCCGGCGCTCACGCGCTGGCCGGGCGACACCAGGTAGCTCGTCAGGTGGTAGAAATTGGTCGCGAGGGCGTTGCCGCCGACCACACCGTGGTTGAGGACGATCCTGTTCCCGGCGCCCGGCAGGGTGTCGGAGTCCGCGTACCAGACCTCCCCGGCCGCGGGGGCGTAGAGGGGGGTGCCGCAGCCCACGCCGTAGTCGATCCCGGTGTGCATGTATCCGCCCGTACCGTTGAAGTCGATGGTGCCGACCGGCGTGGGGCGGAACCCGAAGCCCGAGCTGATCGGGGCGTTGACGGGCGCCCTGAGGCCGAAGGAGTCGGGACCTGACGGAGCCGGCACGGGCGCCACCGGGATGACGGGTGCGACCGGCGCGACCACCTGCGGCTGGACCGGGGCCGGGGCCGGCCGGTTGGCGGCCTCCGCCTCGGCGGCCCGGCGCGCCGTCTCGGCTGCCGCGGCAGCCTTCGCCTCGGCCTGGAGCCGTGCCTGCTCCGCAGCGGCGGCGGCTTCGGCCTCGGCGCGCAGGCGCTCCTGCTCGGCCTTCTGCCGTGCCTCCTCCGCCTTGCGGGCCTCCTCGATCTGGCGGCGCTGGCGTTCGGCGAGATCGGCGTTGACCTGCTGCTGGGCCTTCTCCACGCTTGCCAGCTTCGCCTCGATGACGGGCTTCTGCGCCTGGAGCTTGCCGGACAGTGCCGAGGTGTCCGCGACGAGCCGGTCCACCTTCCCCTTCTCGGCGGCGGCCGCGTCCCGGGCCGACTGCTCCGCCGCGAGGGCGGCGTCGGCCTTGTCCTTCAGCTTCGAGATCTCCGCCTCCACCGCGACGAGGCGCGCCTGGCTGTTGGCATTCGTGGCGTTCTGCTCCGAGAGGCGTTCCATGGCGGCGTTCTGGCTGCGCAGGGCCTGGTCCACGAGGTCCATGGACTCCGTGAAGTTCTCGACGTCGTCGGCGCCCATCAGCAGGGACACGTTGGTGGGGATCCCGCCGTTCTTGTACGCCTCGGTCGCGATCTGACCGATGACCTCGCGGGTCTTGTCCATCTCCTGCTGGTCGGCACGGAGTTCGTCGGAGATCTTGTTCTTCGTCTCCTGCGCCAGCTCGACGCGGACCGCCAGTGCCTCGGCCTCGCCGGCGGCGGTCTCGACCTTGCCCTGGGCGTCGGCGAGTGCCTGCTGGGCGGCGGGGAGCCGGCTCTGGTAGGTCCTCAGGGTCCCGATGGTCTCGGCGATGTCCGAGTCGAGGTACTCCATCGACTGCTGCACCTCGGTGATTTCTTTCTCGAGGGCACTCTTGCGGTCGTCGAGTTCGTCGGCCACGACCGGCGTCGAACCGAGGGCGAGCGCGACGACCAGGGCGATGGAGCTGCCCGCCGTCACGCGGACCACGAAGGCCCTCCTGTCCTGCCGGGCCCACGAGGAGGATCCTGATGGGCGCACGTATCCCCTGGCGCTGAGCGGCATGATGCTAGACCTTTACGTATCGTCGGAGGGTGAGCAGGGATGAGAGCCCCGCGAGGACGGCCCCGAGCAGGATGAGTGCGGGGACGAGGATCAGGACCTGCTGGGACGAGATGAACGCCGTCTGCGGGAAGGTCTTCACGAGCCAGCCGTCGATCAGGAACCGGGACGCGCCCCAGAGGGTCGCCGAGGCGAGGACCGCGCCGATCACGGCCGCGATGACGCCCTCCAGGACGAACGGCAGCTGGATGACCGCCTTCGAGGCTCCGACGAGGCGCATGATGCCGGTCTCGCGGCGGCGGCTGAACGCGGACAGGCGGATGGTGGTCGCGATGAGCAGGATGGCGCAGAACGTCATGATGCCCGCGATCACGAGCGCGACGACGGACGCCCAGTTCATGTAGCGGAAGATCGCCTCGAGGAAGTCGCGCTGGTCGCTGACGGCGTCGACGCCCGGCTCCGAGGAGAAGGCCTCGTCGATGACCTCGTACTTCTCCGCGTCCACGAGGCTCACGCGGAAGGACTCGGGGAGCTGCTCCGCGGTGACGGAATCGACGATCGGCGAGTTGGCGAACTGGTCGCGGAAGTGGCCGAGCGCCTCCTCCTGCGATTCGTACGTGACGGTGTCGACGTACGGGGCGAACTGCTCGGATTCGAGCTTCGCCTGGATCGCGGCGCGCTGGTCCTCCGTCACCGGGCCGGTGGCACAGCTCGCCTCCGAGGAGTTGCCGACGCAGAGGTAGATCGTGACCTGGACGCGGTCGTACCAGTAGCCCTTCATCTGGCCGATCTGAAGCTGGAACAGCCCGGCGGCACCGACGAAGGTCAGGGAGATGAAGGTCACGAGGATCACGGACGTGACCATGGACAGGTTCCGGCGGATGCCGGAGCCGATCTCGGACAGGATGAACGCGAGCCTCATTCGGCCCCCACCACGACGTCGGCCCCCGCGTCGCCCACGTAGATGCCCTGGGCGTCGTCGCGCACCACAGACCCGCTGCGGAGCTCGACGACGCGCTTGCGCATCGTGTTGACGATGTCGTCGTCGTGCGTGGCCATGACCACCGTGGTGCCGTTCTGGTTGATCCGGTCGAGGACCTTCATGATGCCCATGGACGTCGTCGGATCCAGGTTGCCCGTGGGCTCGTCGGCCAGCAGGATGCCGGGACGGTTGACGATGGCGCGCGCGATCGCGACGCGCTGCTGCTCGCCGCCGGAGAGTTCGTGCGGCATGCGGTTGTTCTTGCCCTCGAGGCCCACGGTCGCGAGGACGTCGGGGACGGTCTCGCGGATGACGGCGCGGCTCCTGCCGATGACCTGCATCGCGAACGCCACGTTCGCGAAGACCGTCTTGTTGGGAAGCAGGCGGAAGTCCTGGAACACGACGCCGATGCCGCGGCGGAGACGGGGCACGCGCCAGCTGGGGATGTTGGCGACGTTCTGACCCGCGACGTACACGGCTCCGCGTGATACCCGGTCCTCCTTGAGGACCAGCCGGATGAACGTCGACTTCCCGGATCCCGAGGCGCCGACCAGGAAGACGAACTCGCCGCGGTCGATGTCGAGTGAGACCGCGTCCAGGGCAGGGTGCGACTGCTGGTCGTAGGTCTTCGTGACGTTGTCGAATCGGATCATGACCACTTAAGCGCCCTGATGCGCCGGGCACGGGCATTGGCTGGGGGAAGGAAGCCGCGGCTCCTCGACTATAACGAGGGCATCACGTAGCGCCCACTACCGCCCCGGTGTGTCGCATGCAAGAGGTCGCGGCGAAAACAGGTGGTCCAGCCCTGTTTTCGCGTAGTGACTACGCGGCGTCGTTCCGGTTGTTGGTGCGCCAGCGGATACCCGCGTCGATGAAGTCGTCGATCTCGCCGTCGAACACGGCCGAGGTGTTGCCGACCTCGTGATTGGTCCGGAGGTCCTTGACCATCTGGTACGGGTTCAGCACGTAGGAGCGCATCTGGTCGCCCCAGGACGCCTTAACGTCCCCGGCGAACGCCTTCTTCTCCGCATCCTCCTGCTCCTTCTTCAGCAGCAGGAGCCTGGACTGGAGGACGCGCATCGCGGCGGCGCGGTTCTGGATCTGCGACTTCTCGTTCTGCATGGAGACGACCGTGCCCGTGGGGAGGTGGGTCAGCCGCACGGCGGAGTCGGTGGTGTTGACCGACTGACCGCCGGGACCGGACGAGCGGAACACATCGACGCGGATCTCGTTGTCCGGCACCTCGATGACGTCCGTCTGCTCGATGAGCGGGATGACCTCGACGGCGGCGAAGGACGTCTGCCGGCGGCCCTGGTTGTCGAACGGGCTGATGCGCACGAGACGGTGCGTCCCGGCCTCGACCGAGAGGGTGCCGAACGCGTAGGGCGCCTTGACCTCGAATGTCGCCGACTTCAGGCCCGCCTCCTCGGCGTAGGAGGTGTCGAGGACCTGCGTCGGGTAGCCGTGGCGCTCGGCCCAGCGCAGGTACATGCGCAGGAGCATCTCCGCGAAGTCGGCGGCGTCCACTCCCCCGGCGCCCGAACGGATGGTCACCACGGCCTCGCGCTCGTCCCATTCGCCGGCCAGCAGCGTGACGATCTCCAGGTCGTCGAGGGACCTGCTCAGGGAGACGAGTTCCTTCTCTGCCTCGGCGAGGGAGTCCTCGTCACCTTCGTCCTGCGCGAGCTCCACGAGGACCTCGAGGTCGTCGATGCGGCTCTCGAGCGTCTCGAGACGTTCGAGGGCGGACTGCCGGTGGGACAGCTTCGAGGTGACCTTCTGCGCTGCGGCGGGATCGTCCCAGAGGTCCGGGGCACCTGCTTCCTCGCTGAGTTCGTCGATGTCCTTGCGGATCCCCTCGACATCGGAGACCTGCTCGATGGACGTGTACTTGGCGCGGAGGGCGCGGATCTCTGCGGGAAAATCAGTGGCTGCCATGGTCCTTCCAGCCTACGTCATCCGTTCCGGCACGCCGCGAGGGCAGGGGTGCGCCCGCGATGCAGCTGCCGGACACGGCCGGACGGGCACGTCAGCGGGTCAGTTCGGCGCGGGCGTCGGCACGGGCGACGATGGGGATCCCGCCCGGGACGAGGAAGTTGACGATGGGCGGACGCACGACGGCGGTGAGGACCACCCGTGCCGTACGTCCGTCGGGGGCGCCCGTCGCCGGGTCGATGACGAGCTGCGCGAAACGGGTCCCGGCCCCGGTCGCGGCGAGATAACCCGCGGCCGACTGCTCGACACCGGAGTCCTGCAGCACCGGCAGCGGTGTCGCGCCTCCATCGGCGGAGCCACCGACGCCGACGTCGATGGTGTAGTCGTCGGCAGCCGACAACGCCGCCCCGTCGGCTGCCGACAGCAGTTTCTTGTGCTCTATATATACGGACGAGACGGCCAGTACGACGGTCACGACCAGCAGCGAGACGAGGAGGTAGCCGATGACCAGGACACCGACCTGCCCGTCCTCCCCGCGATCGGGGTGCGCCGCGGACTGAGCTTCCACGGCTCTCACCCGAACCGCTCGACGAGCTGCGTCGCTGCTGCGTCCACGGTCGCGGCGGAGGCGTGCCTCCCCGCGACGGAGGGGATCAGCGGGAGCGGGACGTCGAGGCGGACGATGACGGTCACCGTCGACCCCGGTGCGAGGCACGCGGCGCTGCAGGCGATGTCCACGGCGGCCTGGTCCTCGGAGAACCCGAAATCGGCGAGCGCAACGCGCACGGCCTCCCGCGCCCGGGCGTCGGCGTCCTGCGGCGTCGGCGCGTCCACGTACACCTTCGCAGCCTGGTCGGCTGCACCGACGACGGCGAACGATCCGCCCTGCAGCCGGCCCACGGTCAGGACGAGATAGACGACCGGCACCAGCAGCAGGACGCCCAGGAACACGAACTCCACCACCGCACTGCCGCGCTCGTCCCGGCGGCGACGCGCGTCGAGGCGCGGCCGGGGTGCGCGCCGGGTAGCGCCGGTCCGGCCGCACCCGGTCCCGCGGTCGGCGCCCGTCTCACGAGGGCAGGGCCGCATGGCCGCGCACCTCCATCACGCCGGCAGGGCCGATGAGGCCGATGACCGGCAGGGGCGCGCGGACCACGACCTCGAGCGTCCTGACCCCGCCTGTCGTGCTCTCGCCGACGGCGACGTCGGAACCGTAGGAATCGGCCAGCGAGCCGCGGATCAGCTCCTCGGTGCGCGCCACCGCGTCCTGGGGGTTCCGGTCGGCGAGCGTCCCGTAACGGGCTCCCGACGCGGCGGCGTCGATGAGGGTGTTGCGTACGTGAAGGACGAGCGTCAGCTGGACGATGGCGATGAAGATCACCGTCAGGAGGCCGCCGACCAGGGCGAAGTCGACGACGGCGGCACCGCGCTCGCCGTCGCGACGGCGCCCTCGCCGCCGACCGCCCGGAGGTCCTGCTGCGTGGGCCGGCACCTAGGGCGAGACCTGATCGATCGCCTGGTTGAACAGGCCCTCGAGGGCGGGCCCTGCGATCGCGAGCAGCGCCGCGACGAGGACCGCGGACATGAGCGTGATCATCACCCAGCCGGGCACGTCCCCGCGTTCGTGGTCGTCGGCCGGCGCCTCCCGTGTCGGCGGCGCCGCCGAGGCTGCCGAGGCCGCCAGCGAAGCGAGGAGGAGCAGGATGATGCGCTGTACTGCGGTCAGGATTCTCATGGGGTGTCCTCGTCGAGTGATGCCTTGTCGTGGTGCTCTGTCGTGATGATGCTTTCGTGCCGCGCGTGATCAGAAACCGTGGTTGATGAGAGCGATTCCGGGATAGACGGCGAAGAGGACGGTCAGCGGAAGGACGCCGAAGACCAGCGGGACCATCATGGCGATCTCCTTCTTGCCCGCCGACTCCATCAGCTCCCGCTTGGCCAGGTCACGGACGTCCTGCGCCTGGGCGCGCAGGACATCCGCGAGCGGCGTCCCTCGCTGGACGGCGACTGTGATGCCGTCGACGAATCGGGCCAGCGGGGCCAGCCGTGTCCGGTTCGAGAACTCCTGCAGTGCGTCCACCAGGGGTTTGCCGGCGCGGGTGGCAGCCAGGACGAGACCGAACTCGCCCGCGAGCTCACCCCGCGCCGTCCTGCAGATGCGTTCGAGCGCACCTGTGGTGCTCTCGCCGGCCGACACGGCGAGCGCCATGAGTTCGGCGAGGCTCGGGAACTCCGCCAGCATGCGGGCCTCCCGGCGCCTGATGTCCATGGACAGGAGGTAGTCGCGCCCGACGAACCCGAGGACGGCGCAGCCCAGGACGAGGACGACGGCCAGCGGCAGGTTGGCCGAGCCGGAGGCCGCCAGGAGCACCATGACGAGGGTCGATCCGGCGAGTCCTCCAGCGGCCCAGAGCAGCTGCTGGGCGCGGAAGTCCGTCGTCGTCTGCCCGCGGCCGGCCTGGGCGAGTCTGCGGGCGAGGGTCGCCGCCGCGGGGTTGAAGCGGTGCGACCATGACACGGCGTCCGCCAGGAGTGGTCGGAGGATGCGTTCGAGCGGGCCGAACGGCGTGACGTTGACCGGGGTCTCGGTGAGCAGCCTGGACCGGACGTCGACTGCGCGCAGCTGCGGAGCGATCCGCTGTGTCAGGGTGACCGGCCGCATGACGGGCAACCGCACGGCGACCAGCCACAGTCCTACGCCGAGGAGGAGCCCGGCGAGGGCGGCCAGGGCGACGACGGGGTTCACCGGAGGACCCTCTCGTCCGCGGGCAGCGCGCCAATGCGCAGCATGATGCGGTAGCAGACCACGGAGACCAGCAGCCCGCCGAGCAGCACCGCTGCCCCGGCCGCGGAGTTGTACGCGCGGACGGCTTCGGGTCGGGTCGACAGGAGCAGCAGGACGATCCAGGGAGCAGCGACGGCGAGGCGGGCGGCGTTGACCGTCCAGGACTGCCGTGCCTCGAGCTCACTACGCGTCCGGGCGGCATCGCGCAGGAACTCGGACAGCGTCCCGAGCAGTCGGCCGAGGTCGGAACCGCCGACCTCCCGCGTCATCCGGAGCGCCTCGACGATGCGGTCGGCGACGGGATCCGCCAGCCGCTCCTTGAGCCGATTGAGCGCGTCGTCGAAGCGCCCGCCGGCGCGGTAGTCCGCCCCGAACGACTGGAAGGCGGCCCGCAGTTCGACCGGCCCCTTCTCCCCGAGCTGGATGAGTGCCTCCGGCAGGGACAGGCCCGCACGGATGGCGGATCGGAGGTGATCGACGACGTCTGGCCAGAGTTCGCGCAGGGAGGCGGTGCGCCTGGCCGCGCGCCACCTGACGATTGAGAACGGGAGGAAACCGCCGAACAGCGCGAAGCACAGCGCGATCGGGACGGATCCGGTCAGCACGAAACCGATCAGCAAGATGACCACGCCCACCGCCACGCAGGAGGCGAGGAGCCCGTTCGCCGAGACGCGCTCCACGCCGGCGCGCAGGAGGAGGTCGTCGAGCAGCCGCCGTCGCGGTGGCCCCCTACGTTCCGTCACCGGACGCTCCCAGCAGGACCACCACAGGAGGAACAGTCCGGCGCCGAGGGCTACGCCGACGGCGGTGTTCATGCGCGGGCCCCGAGCAGGGCGGATACGTCGACGCCCGCAGCGGCGAACTTCTCCTCCGCAGGCATTCCGCTGGCGGTGACCTGCAGAAATCCGTCGACGCGTCGGAAGACAGAGGACGACTCGATGACGCCGTTCTCGACCCGGCGCCCGAGAGCCATGATCTCCATGACCCTTCGCTGGCCGCCCGGGAGCCGCGCGCAGTGCACCACGAGGTCGATGCAGGAGGCGACCGTCGGCACCACGAAACTGCTCGAGATGTTCTCTCCGGCCAGGAGCGGCAGGGTGCAGATCTTCGTGACGGCGTCGTGCGCGCTGTTCGCGTGCACGCTGCACATGCCGGGCAGTCCGCTGTTCAGCGCGATGAGCATGTCCAGGCTCTCGGCCTCGCGGACCTCGCCGACGATCAGGCGGTCCGGGCGCATGCGCAGGGCCTCCTTGACGAGGCGTCGCAGCGGGATCTCCCCCGTGCCCTCCAGGTTGGGCTGCCGGCACTGCAGACCTACGACGTCGCGGAGCGGTAGCTGCAGTTCGAAAATCTCCTCGACCGTGATGACGCGTTCGCGGGTCCCGATCGACGCACCGAGGCATTTGAGCAGCGTCGTCTTCCCGGCCTGCGTGGCCCCGGACACCAGGATGTTCAGCCCGCTCGCCACCGCCGTGCCGAGAAACCGGGCAGCCTGCGGGCTGAGCGTCCCCAGTTCCACGAGGTGCTCGAGGCGGGACGCGCGCGCGATGAACTTACGGATGTTCACGGACCAGTGCCTGCGGGTCACGTCCGGGATCACCACGTGCAGGCGGGAGCCGTCCGGGAGCGACGCATCGACGAAGGGCGAGGAGAGGTCCAGGCGGCGCCCGGAGGACTTGAGCATCTTTTCGACGAGGTCGCGGACCTGCTGATCGGTGAGCGAGAGCGCCGTGAGTTCGGATTCGCCGTCCCGCGCGATGTACACCTCCGAGGGGGCGTTGATCCAGATCTCCTCGATGGTCGGATCATCGAGGAGAGGCTGGAGGGCGCCGAAGCCGGCGACGGCGTCGTAGATCTGTCTGCGTGCGACCTCGAGCCTGCCGAGCGGAGGAAGGATTCCGAGGACGGAACGCTCCTCATAGTCCGCCACGGCGTCATCGACCAGGTGCTGGACCTCGGCGATCTGCAAGGCCGGGTCCAGACCGCGCCGACGGATGAGTTCGCGCACCTCGCCCTCGACCATGCCCACAGCATCCATCGACGTCCCCCATAGGTTGGTCCGCCGTCTGCGCGGTGGCGGTCCCTCGGTAGCCCCTGCTCGGCCTCACCCTACTGAAGGAGACCCGGCCCGACCAGAGTGCTGGCCACCTGTGGACAACACTTCGGCTACTCGGAACTACACCCGCTCCCGCCCCGTACGGCAGCGCCACGCCGAATGCATCCCCGGCTAAGGCGCAGGTTTTACCTAAGATTCCGCAGTCACATGCGAATCGTTAGTCACTCAAGTCACATCTCAGTAGTCTTCTCGGGATTTCACTTAGCTGGCTGACGCCCGGATTCTGCTGGAGAAACCCGTGACACTGCCCTTCCCTGCGCGACTCGCCTGCGCCGCCCTACTGTCCTTCGGTCTCGTGGGCAGCGCGGTTCCCGCAATTGCCGACGACGTCCTGCCGACACCGTCGGCCACCGCCCCGGCCCCCTCCGCGACAGCCGCTCCGGCTGTCCCGTCCACTCCGCCTACCCCACCGCCTTCGCCGGCTTCCCCCACCTCCCCCGTGGCCCCCGTTCCGACGGACCCCGCAACGCTGCCGGCGGATCCCCCGGCGAGCGAACCCGCGCCGGTCGCCACGGCGCCCGCGCAGGACGAGGTCACATCCTTCGTCCCGGACCTGAACTGGAATCCACTCGCGGACCCCGACTCCAATGCCCGCTACGGCGAGCACTATGCTGAGCCTGCCGCCCCGCTGAAGGCCGCATCGCCCCTCAGCGTCGATGACGGTGCAGGCATGGCAGCCATGGCGCCACGATCCGGCACCTTCAAGGTCACCCTGGTTACCGTGCAACTGTCGGGGAAGACAGTTGCAGATACCAACGCGATCAACATGACGGCCGCGCGCAACTCGATCGCGAATGCGAACTCCTACTGGAACTCCACCACCGCCGGCCGGCTCTCGATGACGAAGGTCAACGAGATCCGCCACGTCTCCAAGGCGAAGATCACTGACTCCTACGGCACCATCATGGCGACCGTCACGAAGGAGCTGAACTGGCAGTACCGGGCCTACGAGTCCCTCGTCGTCTTCGTGCCGCATGCTGACCTCAACTACAACGGCTCCTGGGGCATCCTGGGTGGCGGCTTCACCGACGGCCCCGCCAGCGGGCGCGTCATCATGCCCTACCCCTCGGCACTGACGAACAACGTCGTGACGCACGAGTTCGGTCACGTCCTCGGGCTGCACCACGCCAACTCCCTGGCCTGCAGCAACGGGCGCACTGACGTGGCGCGCTCCGGGGCATCGTGGGCGGACCCTTCCTGCTGGTCCTCCGAATACGGCGACACGAGCGACCTCATGGGCTACGCCCAGGTCAGCTTGCCGTCGATCAACGCGTTCCTCTGGGAATACGGCGGCTTCGGACGCGGCGATGAGATCCGGAACCTCGGCAGTCTGACGTCGTCACAAACGCTCACCCTGCGGCCCTGGGCAGGCACGGCCTCACATCGTGCGGTGAAGTTCACGGACCCGGCCAGCGGCGAGACCTACTACCTCGAACTCCGGGCGCCCGTCGGAACCGACGCGGCGACTGCAGTAGGGGGCAACCGGGGTGTCAAGATCACGAAGAAGGACATCCTCGGCTGGAGCGGCAACGCCTCGATCGTCCTCACACCGAACAGCAGACTTTTCGGATACGCCAACAAAACGCTCACCTGGCAAGCAGGCCAGACCTTCACGACACCCAGCGGGATCAAGGTGCGTGTCGACTCGATGGACAACACAGGCGCCCACGTCACCATCTCAGCCCGGCAGTCTGCGTCGACCGCGGGCGGTGCGGCGATTGCTGCCGTGGCCGGCAGGACTCCCGCGCTCGGCACCGCAACCTCCGGAGTCGTGTGTGGTCTCGTCGGGGATGGCTGCTACCAGAAATACCAGCGCGGAGACATCCACTGGTCTCCCGCCACCGGAGCACAGCCCACCAAGGGCGGCATCCGCACCGCCTGGGGAACCACCGGCTACGAAAAGGGACGCCTCGGCTACCCCACCCGCGCCGAAGAATGCGGTCTCGCCAACGGCGGCTGCTACCAGAAATTCCAACGCGGGGACATCCACTGGTCCCCCGCCACCGGAGCACACCCCACCCACGGAGCCATCCGCACCGCCTGGGGAACCACCGGCTACGAAAAGGGCCGCCTCGGCTACCCCACCGGCGCCGAAGTCTGCGGTCTCGCCAACGGCGGCTGCTACCAGAACTACCAATACGGGGCCATCACCTGGACCCCCGCCACCGGAGCACACCCCACCAACGGAGCGATCCGCAAGGCCTGGGCCGCCACCGGCTACGAAAACGGACGCCTCGGCTACCCCACCCGCGCCGAAGAATGCGGTCTCGCCAACGGCGGCTGCTACCAGAGATACCAGTACGGAGACATCCACTGGTCCCCCGCCACCGGAGCACACCCCACCAACGGAGCCATCCGCACCGCCTGGGGAACCACCGGCTACGAAACCGGACGCCTCGGCTACCCCACCAGCCCCGAGACCTGCACCACCACAACACGCTGCACCCAAACCTACAAAGGCGGAACCATCACCTGGACCCCCGCCACCGGCACCAAAATCACCTACAACTAGCCAGCACCACAACAGCCCTGGGGACCTGGGGCGATCTGCATCAGCGGTTGAGTACTCGATGTGGACACCCTGACATTTGGAGAAAACCATGAAAATACCTCAAGCGCGTCGATTGGCGATCACCGTCGGTCTTCTTGCCGTGCTCATAGGCGGTCCACTGCCAGCAGCCCACGCCGTGACGCAGGACACACCGGTCGGTTCGTCAGAGGCGATACCGCCTACTGACTCGCCGCAATCCGACGAGGCAGGAACGACGCAGCTACTGGAGCCGACGCCTATCGGGACGGCTCAACCCCTGGAAACGGACGGCACTACGAGTGATGCTGCACCGAGCATCAGCGGCGGGACCGTTACACCGAACGCTCCGGAGGAGGGCAAGGCGCCGAGCGCTTCCGCAGGGCAGGACACCGCCCCCTTGTCCGCCGACATCATGGCCGCCAATCAGAGAGCGCTGGCCGCGGAGATCGGGCCCGACGGGGCGTCGCTGGGCCAGGGCATCGTTCGTATCTCCACGTCAGGAGACCCGCAGGTCGAATCGCCGACCGAAGACATGGCAAGGGACGGGTCCGCGGGCACAGCGGCAACCAACTACTGGAGGCCGTCGGGAGTTCTCGGCGTCGACGTGAGCAGCCACCAGCAAACCGTTGACTGGGTCGGCGCGAGGAACCAAGGGTCTCGCTTCGCGTATGTGAAGGCGACGGAAGCAACCAACTACACCAACCCCTACTTCTCCGCCCAGTACAGGGGATCGGAAGCGGCAGGCATGCTGCGCGGTGCCTACCACTTCGCCATCCCGAGCGTCTCCAGCGGCGCTCAGCAGGCAAACTACTTCCTGAGGAACGGGGGCGGTTGGTCTCCGGATGGGAAGACCCTCCCACCGCTGTTGGACGTCGAGTACAACCCCTATGCGAGCCTCGGAAATGCCTGCTACAACATGAGTGCTGCGCAGATGGTCAAGTGGATCAGGGACTTCTCCAACACGATGTACAGTGCGACGGGCCGTCTCCCGATGATCTACACCACGACGGACTGGTGGAATACCTGTACGGGATCCTCCGGGGCCTTCGCCAATCACCCCCTGCACATAGCGAACTACAACAACAGTAATGCCGGGAGGATGCCGGCCGGCTGGACCGGCTACGACCTGTGGCAATACACCAGCATCGGCCCTGTGGTCGGCGACTGGAATCAATGGCCGGCCAGCATGAGTGCGCTGCAGGATTTTGCACGAAACAATAACAACTCGCTTGCCTCTGCGGGCGGTGCGGCGATTGCTGCCGTGGCCGGCAGGACTCCCGCGCTCGGCACCGCAACCTCCGGAGTCGTGTGTGGTCTCGTCGGGGATGGCTGCTACCAGAAATACCAGCGCGGAGACATCCACTGGTCTCCCGCCACCGGAGCACAGCCCACCAAGGGCGGCATCCGCACCGCCTGGGGAACCACCGGCTACGAAAAGGGACGCCTCGGCTACCCCACCCGCGCCGAAGAATGCGGTCTCGCCAACGGCGGCTGCTACCAGAAATTCCAACGCGGGGACATCCACTGGTCCCCCGCCACCGGAGCACACCCCACCCACGGAGCCATCCGCACCGCCTGGGGAACCACCGGCTACGAAAAGGGCCGCCTCGGCTACCCCACCGGCGCCGAAGTCTGCGGTCTCGCCAACGGCGGCTGCTACCAGAACTACCAATACGGGGCCATCACCTGGACCCCCGCCACCGGAGCACACCCCACCAACGGAGCGATCCGCAAGGCCTGGGCCGCCACCGGCTACGAAAACGGACGCCTCGGCTACCCCACCCGCGCCGAAGAATGCGGTCTCGCCAACGGCGGCTGCTACCAGAGATACCAGTACGGAGACATCCACTGGTCCCCCGCCACCGGAGCACACCCCACCAACGGAGCCATCCGCACCGCCTGGGGAACCACCGGCTACGAAACCGGACGCCTCGGCTACCCCACCAGCCCCGAGACCTGCACCACCACAACACGCTGCACCCAAACCTACAAAGGCGGAACCATCACCTGGACCCCCGCCACCGGCACCAAAATCCGGTACATCTGACAACCGAGCATGACCCCGACGGATGCAGGGTCAGGCGGCGTCAGGGAACTGAGAATACACACTCGAGCAGGAGGCCGAGGGGGCGAGGGCAGCCCCTCGGCCTCCTGCGTCTCCCCTCTGGCTTTACGGGCGCGCGTCAGCTGCTCCGCACGCACTTCGTCTGGCTGTGCAGTGATAGCGGATCGGTCCCGGCGGGCTACTCCGAACCGCTTCTCATAGGGGCCGCGGAAGTACGTCCCGGCAAAGCCGTGATACCTGCGCGGAGCAAAACGGACGGCCGGATCGTGCTCGGTGAGACCTTGCCGGCCTGAGAGGACGTATTCGGGCCACCTTGCGATTCCTGTACACGCGTCACGAGACAGTCCGAGTCCGCTTTCGGGATCGCACTGATTCCACCGGTCACAACGAGAGGGCCCGATTCCGCGGAGCAGCTGCGACTTCCGCCTAAGCTCCTTCGACGGACCGGTCTCGGGAATCATCGCCGAGTGCGGTCCGCGAGAGATGCCCTGGGGCTTTACCTTCCCAAGGACGCTCTGCCTCGTCCAACGCGATCCGCCTCGAGAGCTTCGTCAGGACGCCTTCCATCTGACGGAAGCGCTGATGGGTGGTGGAGATGTAGACCAGGAACGAGACGATGAAGGCGTAGAGCATGAGATCCGTTCCGCGACCGACGCCAACGAAATTGGCCAGTCGCGTCAGGATTGCAGGGAAGAATATGGAGAGGACCGCGACCACCGCGAACAGTAGGACCATGATCCGACGAACAGCCATATGCTTCGCATTCAACCCTCCGCGTATGAGCACCACAGAGAAGGAGATGACGGCGAGGACGAGTACTATTTGCAGAAGAATTATCATCAAGTTACCTAAAAAGCAGATCCGCGAGAATATTCACAGAATTGAGGAGGGACTGCCCTTTTGCTTTCGAGTAGTCCGTGTAAATTATCTCGACCGGGTGCTCGGTCCATCGTGGCTTGAGAGCGACAATCACCTGAATCAGTTCAGAAGCGTGAGCCATGCGATTCTGGGTGAGATGCAGATGACCTACGACGTTCCGGTTGAAGGCGCGCAGCCCGTTGTGGGCGTCCGTCAGAGCCAGACCCGTACTCAGCCGGGTCTGTAGAGCCGCCGTTCGGAGTACCAGACGCTTGACCGGGCCGATCTTCGTGCGGCCATCGAGGAACCGCGAACCCAGCACAACGTCGGCTTCCCCGGACTCGAGCCTCCGAACCATGGCTATCGCATCCGCCACCCGATGTTGACCGTCCGCGTCGAATGTCACGACTGAGGACATCTCGGGGTCTTCCAAGGCGTATTCGAAGCCCGTCTGGAGCGCCGCTCCTTGCCCGAGGTTCACTGGATGCTGGACGACCACCGCCCCTGCGGCTCGTGCCGCCGCAGCGGAGCTGTCGGTACTGCCGTCGTCCACACAGACGATATACGGGAAGGCCTTGCGGAGGTCACTGATTACCGAGCCGATAACGGGAGCCTCGTTGAACAGGGGAATTACAATCCAAGTGCGACTCACCTGTCCAGTATCGCACGGAGCGCCGTCCACCCCCGTTCGGACACCTGCGACGGCGCCGCTCCCGCGTACGAGAGGGAGAAGCTCCGATTCAGATCGATCCTTCCGAACTCGCCTCGTCGGAGGCCGGTCGTCGATAGCTACCGGTTCCTCAATACGTGGACCAGGGCGACAGAACCCCTGACGAGGTCCGCCCGGGTGCGGGATTTCAGTTGCCAGACAGCTCGCGTCGCACCGGAGTCTCCTGCCATCACGACATCGGCCGCCAGCACCTCCGACATGAACAGGTCGTCCCCGAGGACGGACCGGGCGAACCTGCGTGAACGCAGGTTGTCGTGGAGTAGCCGCCCAACCACCCCCGGGATGCTGGGCGCCGCGGCAAGCCGCCGGCTCGACCGCTCGGCGATTCCCGCCTGCGCGGCAGGGAGCGTCCGTATTGCAGCGTCGACTTGACCATCATCCGCGACGAAGGCGACCAGGGACACGGTGATCCCTTCGATCGACCCGATCCGGGAGCGGAGATCCTGAAGTACTTCCGCGCCCCCCTCCTGCATCACCACGAGCACTTTCGCCTGTTTCCCGTCGGCCAGGCTGTCGGCACTGACGGTGGCGAGGCCGCTGGCGCGCCCTACCGACGTCGCGGGGGCGGATGCTGTGACGGGCTCTGGGCTCAACTGCTCGTCCATGCGGCCAGGCGACGAATGGTGTCGGGAGCCCCCGATGGATCGCGTCAGCTCCTCGATTACCGGAGCCATCATCGTCGAACGGAGGAAAGTCTGGCCGTAGTCCCACGCAGCAGCCCACCGTGCCTCATCCGGCTTGCTGAGCTCCTGGGCGCATTCGCGCAGGGCTGCGCTGATTGCGGACGCAGTCATCTCGCGGGCAGGGAACCACAGAGGGTAGGCGCGCAGCATGTCGGTGGTCGCATTGCTCAACTCGTGCACGGAGACGATCGGAAGGCCTGTCGCGAGGTACTCGGCCGTCTTACCCCCGGTGACATAGCGACCCGAGGGAAGCAACAGGATCAGGGCATCCAAGGTTCCGTAGAACCGGGAGACCTGACGTTTGGGCACAGGCCCGCCGTACTCCAATCCGTGCTGCCGGACCCCGTCCAGCCTGCGGAGCAGCTGCGGAGACACGCTGCCCGAAGAACTGAGCTTTCCGCGGATCTGTGCCGTCGCCGCCGGCGCGTCTCGGGTGCGGGTCACACCGAACGCGTCGACCCACCCATCGAGGAGCTCCTCGAACGGATTGTTCTCATGCTGGAGCGTTCCGAGGTACCCGAAAGAGGGCTTCGCCACCGGCTTGACCATAGGCCTCGAATGCCCCGGCTGGGGGTCGAATCCGTTGGGCACCACACGCATCTTCGAGGCAGCAACGGGGTAACGGCGGGCGTACTCGTCACGGATCTGATCGTTGACGAACCAGACCTGCGCAGCTTCCCGCAGGAAGGTCGATTCCAGCCTTCCCTTTCGGGACTCGGGCGAAAAGTTCTGGCGTCCGGTGAAGGTATGGAAAGCCCATGCATCCCTGTAGTCCATGACATAGGGAACCCCTGGCAGGGAACGCGCGACCGCGAAGGACACGTAGGGGCTCGCCGTACCGATGACCAGATCGACGGTGTGTTCCCGGTGGATCTCACGAGCAGCTGCTGATGCCGGCTTGAGCCACAGCCCGTGGAACGCTTCCGGGAAGGAGCGCGTGCTGCGCAGGGACAGGAGTCGCTCCCACACGTAAGGCGCTTCGACCCGCAGCCTCGGGAACGCACGCAGATTCCCCTTCGCACGCTCCTCGGAACCTCCGTCGGAGATCCGGACAACCCTGACCGCCGGGTCGACCGAGTCCAGGAGCTCGGTGTCGAGGCCGGAGATCTCCGACCAGGTCTCGCCGTCGATCGTGAGAACGGTGACGTCCCATCCGGCCTGCGCGAACGCATTCGGTACAGCCAGGGACCGATACACGGACGATGCCGTGCTGGGAGGGTAGGCGAAGGCCACATACAGAAGGTGCGGCTTGACCCGATCGTCAGACGTCATGCCGTCCTCTTCCCCGCCGGGTTCCCCGCAGCCAGGGCATACACAGCCCTCAGTCGTTCGGTCATGCCGGCGGGATCGTGGTGTCGGCGGATGTAGACCCGACCGCCCACCTTTTCCGACGTCGCCCGTGGATCAGCGAGGGCTTCGAGGACTGCCGTGCCGGCGTCCCGCCGTTCCACGACGATCGCTCCCATCTCGCCGCCGCTTTCGCCGCCGCGCGGATACCCGTCCACGGGATCCGGAAAGACCAGCGGAACGCCGATCGCCATCGCCTGCAGTTCACTCACCCCCAATGCGCCTCCCGTCTGCGCGACGGCGACGTGTCCCTGGGCCAGCGTCGCGAGGAACTCCTTTTGGCTCATCTTCGGCAGCAACCGGATGCCGAGACCCGCCGCTTCCGCGGCCCGGTCACCCCAGTCGATACCGACCAGCTCGGCTCGATCGCCGACTGCGTGCGCGACGCTGGCAGCCATCGCCAGCAGGTCGTCTCCGCCCTTCGATCTGTCCCAGCGCGACGGAAAGACCACCTGCGGACGCGAAGCAGGGGCCCAGTCGGGAATCACTCCCAGATCGAGGGCGACGGGCAGGTATTCTGCGTCCGGGCGCGCTTTCTCGGCCTTCTCCTTCAGATCCGGCGTGGTGTAGAAGACGTGCTGCGCGAGGTCGATGTCCTCGGCGATCTGCTCGTGGTGCTCTGCCTGCCAGTAGTTCTCCCTGATATCCGTACCGTGCAGGGTCAGGACATACGGCCGCGCGAAGCGCCCGCGGGCCCACCGCGCGCGCCCGCCCATATGGACGTGCCACAACTCCGTGCGTGAGTACCTCGCCGCGAGCTCCGCGAGGAAGCGATAGTACGCTCCCCTCGTCCCTCCCCGCGCCCAGGGGCCCTGGATCTGATGCCACGGCTGGTTCTGCCGTCGCCCTGCGGATACGAGCGCCGAGCCGACATCTGCGCAGTCGAAAAGATGCGTCACCCGGGTGTTTTCTGGCATGCACGCCATCCTCTCACGCAGTTCGAACCCTGCCGGCGCAGCGATTGGAGGGTGGGCAGAGGGTGCGCACGTAAGATGGTCCGGGTACTGATTACGGCAGTGCCCTCCCCCGCCGCTTCGGAGAACCGATGAAAGATCTTATTCGCGTCCTGCGCGAACTCATGCCCCTTCTGCCCGCTGATGCGCGCCGCTTCGTCATCGTGTTCGGCATCGCCCTGTCGCTGCTGTCGTTGCTCGAGGCAGCGGCGCTGGGGGTCTTCGCGGTGGTCATGACGCAGATCCTCGGCGGCGGAGACCTGCAGCTGCCCGTTGTCGGCACCATCTCCCAGGACGCCAGCCTCTGGGTCCTGGTTGCCTCCGCCGGACTCATGATCGTGAAATCCTTCGCGAGCATCTGGATGCAGTGGATCTCCACACGGAAGTTCGCCCGCTTCGAACTCGAAATCGGCACGCACCTGTTCAACAGTTACATCCGCTCGCCCTGGACCGAACGCATGAAGCGATCCACGGCGGAACTTGTACGTCTCATCGATGTGGGCATCGCCAACACGATCTCCGGGGTCCTGATCCCCGCCGTCACCATCCCCTCGCAGATCCTCTCCTTCCTGGCAGTGCTCGGCATCCTCGTCGTCACGCAGCCGCTGACCGCCGCGATCACCGTGGTCTACCTCGGCCTCATCGCCGTCGTGCTCTACCTGTGGCTGACGAAGAAGTCCTACGAAGCCGGGCGCGTCAACAGGGATGCCGCCATGCGCATGTCCACTCTCGTCTCGGAGATGATCTCGGCGTTGAAGGAGATCACCCTCCGCAACAAGGCCGACGAGGTCGGCGACGTCGTCTTCGTGAGTCGCTCGAGGGCGGCACATTCCCGCTCGAATATCCGGTTCCTGGCAGCAGTTCCGAAGTTCGTGGTCGAGATGGCGCTCATCGGCGGGTTCCTCCTCATCGGCACTGTCTCGTTCTTCATCGGCGGTCTGGAGAATGCTCTTGCCGCGGTCGCCATCTTCGGTATCGCGGGCTTCAGGATGGTTCCCTCCCTCACCTCGGTCCAGTCACAACTGGCCCTGACCCAGTCGACCCTGCCGTACACCAGCATCGTGATGGAGGACATCAAGCGGATGGATTCCTACAGCGATCACGACGAGACCATCGGTCACCGGGCGATCGGCGCCGACCCGCGCATCCTGACTCTCGAAGGCGTCGGGTTCACCTACCCGGGCGCATCGTCCCCGGCCGTGCGCGATGTCGACCTCGATGTTCCGCTCGGGTCCTCGCTCGGTATCGTCGGACAGTCCGGTGCAGGCAAGTCGACGCTCATCGACATCCTGCTGGGACTGCTGACGCCGTCCGCTGGGTCGATGCAACTCGATGGAGTGCCGCTGGGCGAAGTACTCGCGGACTGGAGGTCCCGCGTGGGGTACGTACCCCAGGACGTCGCTATCTTCGACGGCTCGATTGCGCAGAATGTCGCATTGACCTGGGGTGACGATTTCGACACCGAGAAGGTGCGCCAGGCACTTCGCAGGGCTCAACTCCTGGACACGGTCGAAGCCAGGGCCGGCGGCATCGACGGGAGAGTCGGGGAACGGGGCCTCGCACTGTCCGGGGGCCAGCGCCAGCGACTTGGGATAGCGCGCGCTCTCTACGTCGATCCGCTCATCCTGGTCCTCGACGAGGCGACCAGCGCCCTCGACACCGCCACGGAGGCGGCCGTTGCAGACGCCATCCGAGAACTGCATGGCGAGATCACAGTCATCTCGGTTGCCCACCGTCTCTCCACCATCCGGCACAGCGACCAGGTGTGTTTCATGAAGGACGGGTCGATCGTCAGTCGCGGAACGTTCGACGAAGTCGTCGCAGGCAACCCGGACTTCGCCCAGCAGGCCATGCTGGCCGGACTCAACCCGAGCGAGCACCGAGTCCGGAACACGTAACCGGAGCTTTCGGCGCGAGGCGGTTCACTCCTCGGCAGCAGCTGACCGGGCAACCGCCCGATAGCGGGACTCCAGCATCGGGATGTAGGAGCCCGCGTCGTACCGCGGGAGTGCCCAGGCCGAGCTGCCGAGTCGCTGCGCAACCGCCGGTGGATCGCCCAGAGCGTCCAGCACCTGCGTGACGACCTGATCGATCGAGCCCTCCATGACGGGCGGCACCGTACCGTCGTCGGGCCGGCCGAGGCGACGTCCCAGGGCTGCCATGGGGAGTCCCATGGAGAGTGCCTCGAACTCACTGGTGGCGAAGTTGTCCGTAGCCTGACCGATGGCGACATGCGCCCCCGCCATCACCCCATGAAACTGTGCCTGCGGCATCCGCTGGAGAAGGGTGACTCCTGCCCGGCGCGCGTCGTCGGCACCCGGACCCCAGTCCAGCCCGAGCAGGCGCGCCCGCGGGCCGATCGCGCGCGCCAGCGAAGCGGCGAGTTCCAGCTGACGCTCGACCCCTTTGTCGTCATCCCACCGCGACACGAACAGAACAGACGGCTCTTCATGGTCGGGAGCCCAGGCGGGCAGCGTGGCTGCGTCGATGAGGGCGGGAAGGAACTCCGCATCGGAGCGCGCGGCTCGTGCGTTGCCCGCCGTGTCATTGTTCGCGTAGAAGACGTGGGCAGCTTCGTCCACGGCGCGCTGTATCTCGTTGTGATATCTCGGGTCTTTCCACTGCCGACGGATGTCGGATCCGTGAAGAGTGAGCACGTAGGGTCGCTTCGGCACACCCGGGTCGGTCAGCAGCCGAGCAGAGGTTCCGTAGTGCACGTGCACTACCTGCGCCCGGGAGACGGCAAGCACCCGGCGAGCCCAGTACGGCAGGTAAGCCGCCTTCCGTCGCATCGGTCCGCCAGTAACGGGCCGCATGGGCCGGACCCGGGACGGTGGCAGGTAGTCCCACTCCAGCCCCGTCCGCGCCGCTGCGGCGACCATCGATCGGGCAACGAACGCGCAGTCGTTGAACTGGAGGACCTTCTCCGGGGTCATGCCCGGTCGTTGCGAGGCACGAGGGCTTCGATGGCGCGCGCCCACCCCTTGACCTGCTCCTCGGCCGAGAGCTTCCATGCAGCTGCGGCGGAGGCCTGCTTGTAACGGGCAACCTCTTCAGGCGTCAGGGCGTCGATGACCGATGCCAGCGCTGCTGCCGTGAAGTCGTCCGTGACCCTGCCCAGCCCGTCCTGGTGGACCAGAGCAGCCATCTCGGGCGAAGGGCCGATCACCACGCCGAGACGGGCCTGGACGAAATCGAAGAACTTGTTGGGAAGTGCCCAGGCGAAGTTGAAGTTGAGGGGCGGCAGGACGTAGAGGCCCACATCATAGGCGTTGAGGGTTTTCGCCAGGTCCGTGTACGGCACGGGGTCGTGCAGGGTGACGTTTCGCATGGCTGACACGCGGGCCATCAGTGATTCGAAGTAGGGGCCGTGATTCTGCGTCAGGTAGAGGTCGAGCGTCGCGTCTACGGTGAGCAGGTCCATGGCGTCCAGCATCACCTCCAACCTCCCTTGCTGGGCCGCCCCCGAGTGCACGAGGCGGATGGGCGATCCCACCGGACCGGGCTCGGCGTCGGAGTAGGGAGCCGCGTTGGTCACTACCGTGGGCGCCAGTCCGAACTCCCTCCGATACTCATCGGCGATGTGTCCGGCAACCGTGGAGACTGAATCGGCCTTCGTGGCGAAAGTCCGAACCATCCACCGCATGAAGGGCGCCACGAACATCTTCCACCGGGGAAGTTCCTCCTTCATCCGCGGGCAGTACTCATGCAGGTCGAGGTGCACGCCATGAGCCGGGCGCAGGGACAGGGCGAGGCCGGCGGTATCGATATCGTTCGCGAGGATCACATCGAACTCGCTGCCGCTGAGGCGTGGTCGGAGATAGGAGATGACCGGATTCCCCCAGTACGCTTTCCGGTACGCGCGCCCCATCACTGCGATCCGGTTGTACTTCCATTCCTTCAGCTCCGAGGGAATGCTGATGTGGTTCTTCACGCCGTCCGGCGCAGCACCGTAGCCACAGGTCACCACGTCATAGCGATCCTGGAACAATGCGATCTGCTTGAGGATCCTCGCATCTGATCGGAGTGGTGAGAAGGACATGATGAGCAGACGCGGGGCGGACATAGGCCTATTATGTCAGCCCCGGTGGGGCCCATCGGCCTGCCGGTCGGCATGTCCCGGTCGGCAGAGTCGGCCGGATAGAGTGTCTGCTAGTCCAATTCGCTGAGGAGTGTCCAGTTCATGAGTTCCCCCAGTCACCGTGCTGAGACTGATCCGGTGTCGATCGAAGCGGTCATCCCGCTTCACGACGCCGATCGCCCGATCCGACGTACGGTACGTTCACTGGTAAGTCAGCAGGGCCTTCTTGCGGCGTCAGGCGCAGACCTCAAAGTCTCGATCGTCTGCCACAACATCACTGCGGCGTCGGTGCGGTCCGCCCTCGGCAACGAACCGCTGGGTGCGAACGTCTCGCTGCTCGAGTTGAATGACGGCATCTACTCGCCGGCCGGGCCGAAGAACTACGCCCTGGGTCGGTCCGAGGCGGAGTACATCACGTTCGTCGACTCGGACGACTACCTGGAGCCAGGGTCGTTGGACGCCTGGTTGTCCGCTGCGCGGCGGACCGGGGCGGACGCGGTCCTGGCGCCCATCCGTACGACGAACGGTGCGATCCTGACCTCGCCCCGGATCCGCCCCTCCAAACCCCGGATCGTCCATCCGGTGCGCGACGGGCTGGCCACCCGCAGTCTTCCGCACGGCCTGTTGCGTAGGGCACAACTCGAGAGGATCGGGTTCCGGTATACGGAGGGCCTTCGAACTGGGGAGGACCTCGAGCCGACTCTCCGACTGTTCTTCACGGGTGGACGAATAACCTACCCCTATGGCAGCTCCGCCTACTGCCAGACCGATGATGCGGGCGACGGCCGGGTGACAGCGACTGTGTCGCCACTTCAGGAGGAATTCGCCTGGTTCGCCCCCCTGGCCGGGCAGGACTGGGTCCGGAAGGCTTCGCGTGTGGAGCGTAGCGCTATCGCGACGAAGCTCATGCGGGTGCACGGGATCGGTGCCCTTCGTCGTCGGGGTGAGATTGCCGCACGAGCGCTCGCCGGGGATGCGCAGGGCCTGCCTGCCGGCGGCTCCGTATGGGACTCCGGGGAGGCAGCCGCCTGGCGCGCGTTCTACGTGGGCGTCAAGAAGTTGTCCGGCGACGGATTAGGGTCACTGAGCGTCCGCGATGGACGCCTCGCTCGAGCCGCGCTCGCCACGGATGACGCAGCCGATCTGGCCCGTGCGACGCAGGCCTACGATTCCTCGCGTCGGCGGGATGTCATGATGACCCAGCATCCCCACGTGGCTCTGGGAAGGAACTCCGTCATCCGCCAGTACGTGAACGAACGGCGCCGGCGGGATGCCGGGGTCTTCGCTACCCCGGATGCACCTCAGTCATCGCACTGAGAACGCCGTCTGATCTCAACCTCACGCTGGTCGTCGCCCTCGTTACCGCAGCAGGGCCGCTGCAGGCATGAACCGGAGGGGTGACTCCGGGTTCAACGCCGCCTTCAGCGAATGTGGGAACAGAGTGTCGAGGCGCCCGAACCGGCGCCGCGCCGTCGCAAGCCGCTGCAGTTCCTCGCCACCGATCGAGGGATCCAGAATGGCCCGCACGAGTCTGTGGTCAGCGACGCTCAGCGGCGCGAGGGCGCCAGGGGCGTGCGCAAGGAGTGTCGAGAGAATGCGCGCCAGTTCCAACCGGTCGCTCTCGGACCAGCCGCCCGAATCGAAGCGGGTCTGGACCAGGCCGAAGACATGCACGCGCACCAGCTTCACGAGGATGGCCCGCTTCTCGGCATCGTTCCGGCCGAGGAACCAATCACCCTGTACCAACGCCGTGGCGAACTCGAGCTCCGCTTCGACGGGGCGGCGGGCGAAAGTGACCCGATCGGTCGCCGCAGCTCCCACAACGTAGTGTCCGGAACCGCGCGCATAGTCGATCCGGCCGCCACCGAACCACAGCCTGGACGTGAACTCCTGGTCATCGCCCGTGGGGAAGCCCGGGGTGAAGCGCAGTGCGAGTCTCGTGATCTCACTCCGGCGAATCAGTCCCAAGGGAGCTGTGCGGTATGACAACCGGTCCTTGATCGGGTGCAGGTCACGCGAGCGGTTCGGACGGAGCACCGGTGTCCTGATCATCCGCCCGTCCGCATGCCGTTCCGGCGCGATGACGGCATCCGACGAATATCGCTCGGCGACAGACAGCCAGCCTGACAGCGCTCCCGGCTCGACCGTGTCGTCGCTTCCCATGACGCCGACGTACCGGGCCGTCGCGTGGGCGATTCCGTGATTCAGCGGGCCTGCGGGGCTTGCGATCCCGTCGACCAGCTCGAGGAATCGCACGAGAGATCGATGATGTTGCGGAACTCGCGCCGCGATAGTCGCTGTCGGGATGTTGTGGCAGACCACCGTGATCCTCAGACCGGCGGGCCGCCCTGCGTCGAGCCCGCCTTCGACGAGCGATCGCACGGCGTCGCCGATCGGGCGTGAAGCGCTGTGCACGGCAACCACCATGTCGACCAACGGCTCCTGATCGGCAGACCCGAGGTCCATGTCCATGTCCATCAGGGCCGCCCTGCACGGCCAGCGCGACCCGCCGATGACGAGGCGGCCGCATAGGCTTCCGTGAACAGGGCGCCGACCACTCGGGCGTTGAATCGCTCCCGAATGGGACCCGCGATGTCCGCGGGAGTGCGCCGATCCAGCAGGGCAGCTGCTTCCATGATCGCCCGACCGAGGTTCTCGGCCGTCGGCCGCTCCACGAGGATGCTGTTCGTCGCGTCGCAGTAGTCGTCGTACCCGCCGGCGACGGCGGCGACCACGGGTCGCCCACACGACAGCGCCTCCGCAGCGGCGGTGAAGAAATTCTCCTGCTCCGAAGGCAGGAAGAAGATGTCCGCGTCTTCGATGCGCGCGAAGATCTCGTCGGGTGGCACGGCGCCCCGCAGGCGGACCCGGTCAGAGAGCCCGACTGTTGAGCAACGCTCCTGCACCTCGCCCTCGAGCGCTCCGGCGCCGACCCACTCGAGCGTCACATCCTCTCCGCGATCAGTCAGCCACCTGACGGCGTCCACGGCGAGCAGTGGCCGCTTCCGTGGTACGAGCCCGCCGACGGCGACGAGCCTCAAGGCGTCTCCCCGCGGCCAGGGCGCAATCGGACGGTTGTTGTCGACGACGCACGGCACCACCATGGACGAGGCGGGCCGGGCGAAATGCTGCAGCCGTTCCGACAACTGCGTCGTGACGCCAGTAACGACATGCGGGAACCGCAGGAGATGCCTGAGCCAGGCCAGGCGCTGCCACAGGGGACCCACGCTTGCGGGGTTGGTCACGCCGTTCCAGTGTTCGGTGTGGACCCAAGCGATACGTGCGGTGAGCCATACCGGAAGCACCATCAGAATCGTCGAGAAGGCCATGGAGTGCAGGACGTCCGCCTCCTTCATCTCTCGGCGGATGCAGGCGAACACCGAGAGGACGCTCCACGGGCGCCGGAGGTCGAGCGACACTCGCGAGACGCTCACGCCCTCGAACACCTCACGGGCGGCGGCCTCGGACGACCGAAGGCGCACGTGCACCACGCGGATGGGATGTTCCGATTGGATGGCCTTGACGTGCTCGTGGTTGAACGGGGCCTCCGTCGGTGCGTCGGAGGACGGATACCAGGTGGATACTGCGAGTACCTTCACGCGAGATCACCGTTCGTCAGCACACTGGACCTCCATGGTTCGACGGCGTCGGCACCGGTCGTCGTCCTGGCTGCGCGATCACCGGATAAGGTTATCGCACGCTTCCCGGCCGCGATCCCGACCCTGAATACGTCCTGCGACCCCGTATCAGCCGGAGCGGGACACTGCCTACCGCCCTCCGGGCAGTTCGTGGGCCCCCGACCCAACCGATAGGCTGCATCAATGCGTATTCTGAGCGTCGTCGGTGCCCGCCCCCAGTTCGTCAAACTCGCGCCCATCGCCCACGCGATGCAGGGCGGAGCCGATCACGTGATCGTCCACACAGGTCAGCACTACGACGCGATGATGTCCGATGTGTTCTTCCAGGATCTCGGGATCCCGGCCCCCGATTTCAATCTCGGTGTCGGTTCGGGCAAGCACGGACAGCAAACCGGGGCGATGCTCGGCGGGCTGGAAGAGATTTTCGAGAAGGTGCAGCCGGACTGCGTGCTCGTCTACGGCGACACGAATTCGACCCTCGCGGCAGCTCTGGCCGCGGTGAAGATCCACCTCCCCTTGGCGCACCTCGAGGCCGGCCTCCGCTCCTTCAACCGCCGGATGCCCGAAGAGCACAACCGGGTCCTCACGGATCACGCCTCCGACCTCCTGCTCGCGCCCACCGAGGTCGCCATGCGGCACCTGGCACACGAAGGACTCGCCGACCGCAGCGTCCTGGTCGGTGATGTGATGACCGATGTCCTTTTCAGTACCAGGGATGCAGTCCAGTCGCGGGATGAGTCACTGCCGGAGGGTGTGACAGCCGGAGGCTACTACATCAGCACCATCCACCGGCCCGACAACACCGATGATCCGGACCGGCTGAAACAGATCCTGGACTCCCTGGCATCGCTCGACAAGCCCGTGGTGCTCCTCGCGCACCCCCGCCTGGTCGACCTGGCGCGGCGGCACGGACTCGACCTGGAGATCGGCGCCATCCGGGTCGCGTCTCCCTTGGCCTACCCGCAATTGATCAACGCCGTGATGAACAGTGTCGGTGTGATCACGGACTCCGGGGGCCTTCAGAAGGAAGCGTTCCTCCTGCGCGTCCCGTGCACGACGATCAGGCCCGAGACGGAATGGGTCGAGACCGTGGAGCTGGGCTGGAATGTGCTGGTCTCGGACGATCTCGCCTCGCTCGCCTCCGTGGTGCAGCGTCCCGAACCCGGACCCACCACGGCGACGCCCTATGGCACGGGAGAAGCAGCAGCCGCCGTTGTCAGCGCTCTCCTGAAGCGGCGCTGACCACTTCGGCTGCTGCCCTTCGCCCGGCCAGCCGCAACGAGGCGTTCATCTCGACCCATGCCGAACGCGCGGATCGCTGTGTGTCGCGCTCCTCCAGGAAGCGCACCATAGCCGCGGCGATGGTGGTCGCCGAGTATCCGCAGGCCGCTCCGAGCTCGTTGTCGACGACCATGCGCGCGCCGTCTCCGACGCCTGCGTAGACGACAGGGGTTCCGCACGCAGCTGCGGCGTAGATCTTGGTCGGTTTCGCGAAGTCGTAGCCCTGATCCGGCACGATACTCACCAGTGAGGCGGCCGCGCCGCGAAGCCACCGCGCAGCCTCGTCCGGAGGGACGACACCGTTGAAGAGGACCCGGTCGGGTGCGACCTCCCGGGCCTTCGCACGCAAGGCGGCCTCAGCTGAGCCCTGGCCGAAGAAGTGGAGCCGCGTGTCAGGAAACCGCTGCAGCACGAGCGCCATCGCATCGATGAAGACATCGGCTCCCTGCCACTCCGACATGGTTCCCGTGTACACGAAGTAGCGGTAGCCGGGGGCAGCCGTCGGTCCCTGGACCGAGAAGGTGTCGGTGTCGACGCCGTTGCCGACGACAACCACACGGGTAGGGTCGACGCCGAACTGGCGGGTCTGGTCGGCCACGCCGTCGGAGATCGCGATCACTTTGCGCGCCCTCCGCAGGACGACCCCTTCGATGAGACCCATCAGCTTGACCACGGGGGCGGGCGCGTCCGTAGCGGCCAGCGCGTCGGTCCAGATGTCCGCCGCGTAGTAGACATAGCCTCGGCGCCGCAGCAGGGACGACACGGCGACCATGACTCCCGTCGTCGGGGGCGGTTCGGACACCACGACATCAGCACGGGTTGCAAGAAGCCGGAAGAACAGCGGGACATCGAAGCTGAGGTACTGGACGTAGCCACGGACGTTCCCGCTGTTGTCGCGCAGCACCGGCCAGCGCTTGACCGCAGGGGTCGCGGGAGCACGAGGCCCTGGTGGCCGGGTGGTGAGTACTGATACGTCGGCACCCGCCTCCGTCAGCCCCCGCGCGAGTGCTTCGAGTCGGAAGGCCGCGGCTCCGACCTCCGGAGGATAGAGTCTGGTTGCTATGGCGACTGTCAGCGCCACGCAGGCAGTCCGATCGTCGAGTTGGTGTTGGCCGCCTCGATCATCGCCTCCGCAACGCGCAGCGTGTCCAGGCCCTCCCGCATCGTCACGGTGTTGTCGGCGACACCGAGAACAGCATCACGGAACGCTTCGAGCTCGGAGCGCAACGGCTCCCGCTTCGTGAGCGCCAGACGGGTGATGTTCCCCTCCGAGACGCCCCTGAAGTTGGAGACCGCCTCCCACTCCGTGGTGAAGGTGCCGTTCTCGTAGAACGTCAGATCCGCGGTGAGGGTGTCGGCCACGAAGGAGCCCTTCTCTCCCGTCACCACCGTGAGCCGTTCCTTCATAGGCGACAGCCAGTTCACGAGGTGGCTCGTGATGACTCCGTTCTCCAGCTGGCCGGAGGCGGTGACCATGTCCTCGTGCGGCCGGCCGGACCGGGTGCTGGTACGGGCTGACACGGAAGTGAATGGCGACTGCGCGAGCCACGCGGTCAGGTCGATGTCGTGGGTACCCAGATCCTTGACCACTCCGACGTCGGCGATGCGGGCAGGGAAAGGGCCCTGCCGCCGAGTGGCGATCTGGTAGACGTCTCCGAGGTCACCGGACTCGATCCGGCTGCGCAGCGACTGCAGAGCGGGGTTGAAGCGCTCGATATGCCCGACGGCACCGACGAGACCGGCCTTCTCGAAGGCCTCGACGAGTCGCCGACCCGATTCCACAGTGTCCGCGATCGGCTTCTCCACGAGCGTGTGGACGCCGGCCGCAGCGAGTGCCAGGCCGACCGTCTCGTGAAGTCCCGTAGGGACCGCACACACCGCCATGTCGATGCCCTGCTCGATGAGCTCGTCCACGGATCCGCACAGCGGCAGCGTACCTGCAGCACCGTGCGGGTCCCCGTAGGCATCCGCCAGGGCGACCAGTTCGAGTCCATCCACCTCGCGGATGACCCGGGCATGGTGTCTCCCCATCATTCCCAGCCCGATGAGACCGACCCTCAAATCCGCCATGCTCTATGCACCTGCTTTCGCCAGTGCATTGACCGCTGTGACGATTCTGTCCAGGTCCTCCGCGTCCAGGGAGGGGTGGACCGGCAGGGAAAGGACCTCTCTGGCTGCGGTCTCCGTGTTGGGAAGGTCCTCCGTGCGGGCGAAGGAGGGCAACCGGTGGTTCGGGATCGGGTAGTACACGCCTGATCCGATGTTGTACTCGTTCTTCAGCGCAGCGGCGAAGGCGTCACGGTCGCCATCCACCCGCACCGTGTACTGGTGATACACGTGGACCGCGTCGTCCGCGACCTTCGGCGTCGCGACGCCCTCGATGTTCTCCGTGAGGAAAGCCGCGTTGGACTGTCGCTGTGCCGTCCAGCCGTCGACCTTGGTCAGTTGGACCCTTCCGATGGCCGCGTGCAGGTTGGTCATACGGGCATTGAAACCCACGATCTCGTTCTCGTACTGGCGCTCCATGCCCTGGTTGCGCAGCAGTCGAAGTCGCCGTTCAATCTCTGGCTTGCCGGTGGACACCATTCCACCCTCCCCCGAGGTCATGTTCTTGGTGGGGTAGAGGGAGAACATGGCGAAGTCGCCGAACGTGCCGACTCGGCGCCCGGCGAGCGACGCCCCATGAGCCTGGGCGGCGTCTTCGAAGAGCGAAATACCGTTCTGGTCGGCGAGGGCGCCGAGCGCCACGACATCTGCGGGATGACCGTACAGGTGGACCGGCATGATGCCCTTGGTCTTCTCGGTGATCAGGCCGGCCACGTGCTCGACGTCGAGCGCGTAGTGATCGAGTTCGATGTCGGCGAAGACCGGCGTGGCTCCCGTGAGAGCCACCGAGTTGGCTGTCGCAGCGAAGGTGAAGGAGGGGACGATGACCTCGTCGCCGGGACCGATGCCCGCGGCCAGGAGCCCCAGATGGAGGCCTGCCGTGCCCGAATTCACCGCGACGGCGCTACGGCCGTCTAGGAGAACCTGGGAGAACTCCTCCTCGAACGCGGCGACTTCGGCGCCCTGGGCGAGCATGCCCGACAGGAGGACCGCGTCGACGGCCTTCCGCTCGTCATCGCCGACGATCGGCTTTGCTGCTGGAATGAATCCCTTGCTCATGCTTCTACCTCTACTGGTGTCAGTGATCCGTTTGATTCCTCGTACCGGTCTCCGGTCTGCGGGCAGACCCACACGCCATCTTCTGCGCGCAATGGCTGGCCGGAACGGCCGACCCAGCCGATCCGCTTCGCCGGTACACCCGCAACGAGGGCGTACGGCGGGACGTCCTTGGTGACGACGGCCCCCGCAGCGACCGTGGCCCAGGCGCCGATGGTCACGGGAGCCACACATACCGCTCGTGCGCCGATCGCCGCGCCTCGTTCGACGGTGACTCCCACCGGTACCCAGTCGTGAGCACTCTTGAGGTCTCCCTCGGGTGTGATGGAGCGGGGATAGGTGTCATTCGTCAGGACCACGGCCGGGCCGATGAAGACGCCCTCCCCCAGCACGGCGGGCTCGTACACCAGGGCGTAGTTCTGGATCTTCGAGTTCGCCCCGACCTCAACGCCGGTACCCACATAGGCACCACGGCCCACGATGCAGTTTTCGCCGAGTCGTACGTTCTCGCGCACCTGGGCAAGGTGCCAGACCTTCGACCCCTCCCCCACGGTTGCATCGGGCGAGACATCGGCAGTGTCAGCTATATAGCTCACGATGTTTCCCTTCCTGGTAGTTGATGCTCGCAAGCACCGGTCCGCAGCTCCTCGGGCCTGCTACGGGCGCTCCTGCTCTAGGCCTTGCCGATCACGCGGTAGGTGACACTGTCCCACCTGTCGGCGCTGCTCACGCGGCGTCCATCGATGAACGCCTTGATGCCGGGTAGGTCTGCCGGCGACAGCTCCGTGTACTCGGCATGGTTCGCCTGCACGACGGCGGCATCAGCAGGTTCTCCGAGGTGGTAGGGCGTGAATCCCAGCTTTGCGAGTTCCTCGTCCGAGTACAGCGGGTCATGCACCAGCGGAAGCGCGCCGCGGGACTCGAGGGATTCGACGGCCGCGAAGACACCGGAGAAAGCCGTCTCCTTGACACCTCCTCGATAGGCGGCACCGAGCACGACCACCCGAGCCTGGTCGAGTGGTCCGTAGGCGCCCTCGAGGAGGCCGATGGTGTAGTCCGGCATACCCGCGTTGGCTTCCCTAGCTGCCCGGACGACGGTGGCCGACGGGTCGTTCCAGAGGTACAGGCGAGGATAAACCGGAATGCAGTGCCCCCCGACGGCGATGCCCGGCTGATGGATATGGCTGTAGGGCTGTGAATTGGACGCCTCGATCACCTGGTAGATGTCGATCCCGACGGTGGAGGCGTAGCGCGCGAACTGGTTCGCCAATCCGATGTTGACATCGCGATAGGTGGTTTCGGCCAGCTTGGCCAGTTCCGATGCCTCGGCGGACCCCAGGTCCCAGACTCCGTTGCCACGCGTGAGGTCAGGACGATCGTCGAAGTCGAGGACGGCCTCGTAGAATTCGACGGCAGCTCGCGCCCCGGCCGGAGAAAGCCCTCCTACGAGCTTCGGGTATTTGCGCAGGTCCTCGAAGACACGGCCGGTCAGGACTCGTTCGGGGGAGAAGACGAGATGGAAGTCCTTCCCCTCGACCAGGCCGCTGCCGGACTCCAGTGCAGGCTTCCATCGGTCGCGGGTCGTACCGACCGGAAGCGTCGTCTCGTAGGACACGAGGGTGTTGGGTGTGAGGTGCCGGGCGAGTTCCGCCGTCGCCGCGTCCATCCAACCGAAATCAGGTCTTGCCTCGGCGTCCACGAACAGTGGTACGACCAGGACGACCGCGTCCGCGTCGGGGACGGCCTCGGCGTAGTCCGTGGTCGCTCGCAGCTTTCCCGCCGGCACGAGTTCGGACAGCATCGCCTGAAGGTGCGCCTCACCCGGGAAGGGCTCGATGCCCTCATTCACGGCAGCCACCGTGGCCCTGTTGACATCCACCCCGATCACGTCGTGACCCTTGGAGGCGAATTGCACCGCCAGCGGGAGTCCGATCTTACCCAGGGCAATGACAGCAATCTTCACGTAAGGCCTTTCATGTTTGCGTCCAGCGGTTCCCCGTTGGTCCCGGACAAGCTTATAGGTAGTTGCTCCGGCGTCAGCCGCCTGAGCGGGATCGAGCAAGCCCTGATCCCATCGGATGCTCACAGCTGCCCCCTTCGCACAGGGTGGCCGACCGGTTTGTTGGTTACGGCCCGCAAGCCTCTATCTCGTAGATCCGTGCCCCATCGCCACTGGTGTCGACCAATCGGAGATCTTCGGGATCGACTCCGATGATCGTCAAGCCCTCCATATCCTGGCGATGAACGATGTCGGGCAGGTACCGGCGGTCGTCGTCGTAGAAGTGGGTTACGCCATATTCATCGAGGAGTTCACAGATCCGCGGGTCCGTGTCGATACGGTTGAAATTTTTACCGAGGTATCTGGCATTCGCGTCCCACGACCCGGACATTGTCCTGAAGAGCGTGTCGACCTCCGCCAGTGAGTACACGAGGGCCGCACCGGATGTCGGATCCCCCAGTACCACTGCATCGTCGGGCAGCCTGGCGCCCATCCGCTCGATGAGTTCCAGTTCCGGAAGGCTTGCAAGCCCGTCATCCCACTCGAGGTGTTCCGAGTAATCGGCTGCGAGGCGGGCGGTCCGCTCCTCGGTCCTGAGCTCGGCCGTCTGCGGGTACAACAGCGCCGCAGTCCCGACGAGCACGACGAGTGATGCCCCGGTCGCTGTTGCGGGTCGACGTAACTTCACGTTCCGACGCGCCGCGAGCGACACCATGGCGTCGATGGTGCGCAGGACGGCGTAGGAAACCAGCAGGCTCGTGAAGATCGGTACCAAGCCTCCCAACCTGACCGGGTCTGAATACCAGAACCCGACCAGCGGCCGAAGCGCAGTCTGCTCTCCTGCCGCGACGACGTAAAGCACGATGCTTATTGTCCAGCTGACAGAGACCCAACGATGCTCCCGCAGGACCAGCGTCATGGTCACACCGGTGAGAGCCAGCAGACCGGCCAGCCAGAACGGCTCGGTGTTCCCGTGATACAGGGGCGCGAGCATGGTGTCGAAGATCGCAGCACCGATGGCGTCCGTTGCCGGACCGACTGGTGTCGTCTCGAAGAAGAACACGGATCGCAGGCGTGGAACAATCATCACGGCCATCCACGCGAGAGCGATTCCGACCACGGGCACCGCCACCAAAAACGCTGCCCGCACCTTCGTCCCCCGCCCTGCCGCCCTGGCCACCATTGCTCCGTAACGCTGCAAGAGGAAGGGGGCGGAGAGGAAAACAGCCGCGATGGGCGCGGTGGGATGGCACAGCGCCGCGCCGGCGAGAGCGATCGACAACACCGCGGACAGTCGCATTCTGGTTGCAGGGTCCGTGCTGCGCGACGTGACCACGAAAATCAGCGCAATAAGGGCAGGCACCAGCGCCGTCCCCATCGCCGCCGGCCAGACCGTGCCATACGAGATCATGCGGGCCGGGAAGGCGACGAATCCGGACGCGACGACAGGAGCGAGCAGAGGCATCCAGGCGAGCTTCGGAAAGGCCACCCGCGCGAGATAGGCGATGGACAGTGGCCAGATGACACATCCCAGTACGAGGGCTGCGACGTTCAGGCTGACCGTCACGGGCAGATGGCCGACGGTCAGGCTCACGAGATCGTGCCATGCCCCCGGATAGTAGCCCGGTTCTCCGTTGGTCGTCGCTACCGCTCCGAGATTGAGACTCGAACCGTTCCCGGTGTCGATGATGTACCGGATGGCACTGTGATGGAAGACGGAATCCCACGTCAGCGCAGGGTAGTCGGGTTTTCCCATCCCGTCTCGAAGGGGAGCGAAACTGACGATGCCGGCGACGAGGACGCCCGCCAACGGAGCGAAACGGCGCATTCGACGCGAGGGCCGTGATTCCCGGGGCTGGGCGACGATCGCTGTCTCCGCCGCTTCGCCGGCCAGTGGACGATTCCTCGCAACGGGAACGCGCACCAGCAGTGCAAGTGCCAGGACCGCCACCGCGGAGAACCCGAGGTAGGTCCACAAACTCCAACGAATTCCTGCGAAACCGAAAACGACTGCACCGACACCGCCGAGGCCGAGCGACAGAGCGGGCGCCACAGCAAATGCTGCCAGTCCCCGCATTCGTCCGACCAGAGCCAGCACGAAGCCGGGTACGAAGAACGTCGCCAGCATCGCGGCCATGACAGGGATCGTCTCTACCCAGCTCATCGGGGTCGACGCCCGGTCATGCCGCTCGTCGACCTAATGATGACCCCTCAGAGCGGCTACCGCTTCTTCCACCGACGCATCGAGCACCACGCGTCCGTGATCCAGGAGCACGCCTCGGCGGCAGACCTTCGACACGAGGTCCAGGTCATGGCTCACGACGACGAGTGTCTTACCCGCTTGCCCCAGTTCCTTGATCTTCTCCAGGCACTTCTTCTGGAAGGGCTCGTCTCCCACGGCCAGGATCTCGTCGATGAGGAAGATCTCGGGGTCGGTGTGGATGGCGACGGAGAAGGCCAGGCGGAGGTACATGCCCGAGGAATAGAACTTGACCTCGGTATCGATGAACTGGCCGATCTCCGAGAAGTCGAGGATGCTCTCGAAGCGTTCGTTGATCTGCTCCTCCGTCATGCCGAGGATGGCGCCGTTCAGGTACACGTTGTCGCGCCCACTGAGGTCGGGGTGGAAGCCGGCGCCGACCTCGATCAATCCGGCGACTCGTCCCCGGGTCCGCACAGTGCCGCTGTCCGGCAGCATGACGCCCGAGATGTGCTTGAGCAGTGTCGATTTACCCGAGCCGTTGAGACCGAGAAGCGCGACCGACTCACCCTGCTCGACCTGGAGCGAGACGCCATCGAGCGCATGGAACTTCTGCGAGAGATCGCCCTTCCGCCCCTTCACGATCCAGACGAAAGCCTCCTTGATGGAGCGTGTGTGCCGGAGAACGAACTGCTTCGAGATCGACTGCACGTCGACTGCAATGGCCACTGTTACAACTCCTGAGCGAATCGGCCCTCGAGGCGCCGGAAAGTGAATTGACCCGCCAGGATCACGACGAGCGCGATGCCGAGCCCGATCGGCGTCCAGACGTCGAGCAGGTTCGGAGGAACCGCCAGCAGCGGGTCCGTGCGGGGGAAACTGGTGGTCGGCATCCAGAAGGCGAAATGGAACAGCTCGACGGCAATGGTCAGCGGATTGATCTGGTAGATCGTGTGGAGCAGCTCACCAGCGTCGACTCCGAAGGCGTCGACCAATCCGTCGCGGACCATCGTCCAGGAGTAGAGCACTGGTGAGGCCCAGGTGGCGATCATCAGGAGCATATCCACGAAGTTCTCCGAATCGCGGAAGTAGACGTTCGCAGCACCGAAGAAGAGTCCTAGACCCACTGCGAGCATCGTCACGATCGCGAACCCGGCGAACGCTGCGGCGATTTGCACCGGACCCGGCGACCAGCCACCGATGAAGCAGGCGATCAGCAGCACGAGCAGCTGGGGCACGAAGTGGACAGCCGAAACCCACACGGACGCGACGGGGAAGAGCTCGCGCGGGAGGTAGATCTTCTTGATCAGTCCGCCGTTTCCCACGATCGAACGAGCCGCATTGCCCAATGCCTCGTTGAAGTAGTTGATGAGGACGATGCCGGAGAACAGGTAGATGGGATAGTTCTCCGTATTGCGGTTCATTCCGAGGAAGATCCCGAGCGCGAACCAGAAGACGACGAACTGGACACCTGGCTTGACGTAGGACCAGAGGAGGCCCAGAACGGAGCCCCGGTAGCGGACCTTCAGTTCCTTGGCGACGAGCAGACGCAGCAGGTAGCGCGAGCGCAGGACGTCACGAAGACCGCCACCGAATCCCGGCGTCGTCAGTTCTGCTCCTGCCACGCTATTTGCCCTTTGACGAGTGGGACTCAAAGGTCTTCTTCCATGACTCGAAGGACGTGATCTCTTCCAGTGCCTCGCGATACTGCTCACGCAGCGCGGGCCAACGGCGGAGGATCTCGGCGTTCAGGCGGGCGGCTTCAACCAGAAGGGATCGCATCTCCCGAGGGTCACGCCGGTACCAGGAGGCACCGGTACCTTCGGCATTCGAGACGACCGCACTGTCGTACTGCGACATGCGCCACCACTTGTTGTCCTGGTGGGCGATGAACGCCTGGGGCCTCTCCTGGCTGGAGGAGGACACCGGCGAGCTGAGTTGCCGGACGACCGTCTTCAACGCCCATGGGACGAGTGTGGTGTAGGACGGCGCTCGGAACCCCTGTCCGTTCCGTGGAGGCTTGTCCATCTTCGGGGTGGGGAAGGTGTCCGGGTCGGATTCGATCTTGGCGTCGGAATACGCCTTCGCCATGGTCCGGATCTCGGGCAGCTTCGTACTCAGGATCGCGTGCAACTGATCCGGCCCCTTGAGGACATCGCGCATTGCCATGACCCGTCCGCGGGCCGTGTGGTACTGCATGGAGACGAGGTGCTTGATATCCGAGTAACCCGATTCACGAACAACGCGCCCTCCGTGCTCGTACGGGCTGTGCAGGAGCGCAGCGACGATCCGGTTGCGGGTGTGGAAGTACGCTTGCCAACCCACCATGTCGTCCTTGTCGATCCACGAGACGTGCCATACAGCCGCCCCCGGCATCGACACCGTCGGGTAGCCGGCCTTCTTCGCGCGGAGTCCGTACTCGGCGTCGTCCCACTTGATGAAGATCGGCAGGGACAAGCCGATCTCCCGGATCACCGTCGTGGGGATGAGGCACATCCACCAACCGTTGTAGTCGACGTCCACCCGGCGGTGCAGCCACGGGGTGTGTCTCAGGTTGGCACGGGCGAAGTCGTGTCCGAGGACCTGCTCGGGCAGTGGCTGATCCGGCTGGAACCGGTACGGGTTCACGATCTCACCGAAGGTGTGCAGGACTGTCCGGTTGTACAGGTCGAACATATGGCCGCCGACGATCGTCGGCGACTTGCAGTGCGTTGCGAAGGACAGGAGACGCGGGATGCTTTCCGGCTCCACGACGACGTCGTCATCGAGAAGGAGCGCGAAATCACTACCGTTCTCCACGGCTTCGTACATGCCACGCGCAAATCCCCCGGATCCGCCGAGGTTGTCCTGATCGATGATCCGCAGCTTTCCGCCCAACTGAGCACGGACGGCGTCGAACCCTGGTTGTTCCGCTACTTTCTGCGTCCCTTGGTCGACGATGAGGATCTCGTGCACGTCCTCGATCGCGCTGGGGTTCTCGGCGAGGATCTGGAGGTTGTTGAGGCAGAAATCAGGCTTGTTCAGCGTCGTGATCTCGAGCGTGATACTTCCGCGCTCAGGTGCCTCGCCCTCCGCGAGCCAGTCGGCGTCCTTGAGCACGAGGCTGTCATTTCCTGCCACGACATCGAACCAGTACCAACCGCCGTCCCCGAAGGGCTGAAGCGACAGATCGAAGGTGGTCGTGGTCTTCCCCTCGACCCTTGCGGTCTCCACGTGCTGCAGGGCTCCCCGCGCATTCGATTTGTAGACCGACACGACTCCGGAGCCGTCCGTGCGTACCCGAAGACGGACCTCCCGCAGATGCGTCCAGCGCCGCCAGTAACTTGCAGGAAATGCGTTGAAGTACGAGCCGAACGAGACTCGTTCACCCGGTCGCACGGACGTCGATCGACGGGACCGCACGTCCTCGACATGCAGCTCCGTCGTCGAGTCCGAGGCCGGTCCAGCGGTCGTCCGACCATTGCCGACGGCAGTGCCGTCATTGGTGTTCAGCTGGATTCCGAAGGCACTGCCTGTGTCCATGTACAGCGCAGCAGTGTCCATCTGGCTCTGCTGTGGCAGGACGATCCGCTGCAGGGTGTGCCATTCGAGATCGCCGTCCATCATGGCATCCGCCGTCGTATCCATTGCCTTCTGTGTCACGCGTCTACTCCGCCGCTCTCGAGCTTCTGCCCGCTGGTGAAGTGCGGGGCAATCTTGTTGTCGAACATGCTGAGGGCCGATCCGATCGCCATGTGCATGTCGAGGTACTTGTAGGTCCCGAGGCGCCCGCCGAACAGCACCGACTTCTCGCCCTTCGCCAGGTCGCGGTATGCGAGCAGCTTCGCCCTGTCATCGGCGGTGTTGATCGGGTAGTACGGCTCGTCGTCCTTCTCCGCGAAGCGCGAGTACTCCCGCATGATGACGGTCGCGTCCTTGGTGTAGTCGCGCTCCGGGTGGAAGTGCCGGAACTCGTGGATGCGGGTGTGTGCCGCGTCCTCGTCGGGGTAGTTCATGACCGAACAGCCCTGGAAGTCCTCGATCGGGAGGACCTCCTCCTCGAGGTCGATGGTGCGCCAGGAGAGGTCACCCTCAGCGAAGTCGAAGTACCGGTCCACGGGGCCGGTGTAGATGACCGGGACCTGGCCGAGGGTGCTGGAGCGCGAGTAGTCGTGGCCCTCGTCGAAGAAGTCCGTGTTGAGGTGGACGTCGATGTTGGGATGGTCCGCCATCCGCTCGATCCACGCCGTGTAGCCGTTGACGGGCAGACCCTCGTACTTGTCGTTGAAGTACCGGTTGTCGTAGGTGTAGCGGACGGGGAGCCGGGCGATGATTTCTGCCGGCAGGTCCTTCGGGTCGGTCTGCCACTGCTTGCCCGTGTAGTACTTGATGAACGCCTCGTACAGGGGCCGGCCGATGAGCTGGATCCCCTTGTCGTTCAGGTTCTGCGGATCCGTCCCGGCGAGTTCCCCGGCCTGCTCCTGAATGAGGGCGCGGGCCTCGGCGGGTCCGAGAGCGGTGCGGAAGAACTGGTTGATGGTGCCGAGATTGATCGGCATCGGGAACACCTCACCCTTGTGGCGGGTGTAGACCTTGTGCACGTAGTTCGTGAACTCCGTGAAGTTGTGGACGTAGTCCCAGACGCGCTCGTTCGAGGTGTGGAACAGGTGGGCGCCGTAGCGATGGACCTCGATCCCGGTGCGAGCCTCGTTCTCGCTGTAGGCGTTCCCACCGATGTGGTGCCGCCGGTCGAGCACGGCCACCTTGAGGCCGAGCTGGGTGGCCGCCCGTTCAGCAATGGTCAGGCCGAAAAAGCCCGATCCAACGACAACGAGGTCAACGTTCACAAATGCTCCTGGATTGATTCGAACCACGGACATGCCCGCTTAAGGCTACCCGACCTGACATGCCGCGCTCCGCATCACCGCGCTCACAGGCCCTGCAGCCACCACCGCTGCACCGTGCGGCCGGCCGTAGTCCACAACCCATCGATCGCCGCCCGCACAGGACCGATTCCGCCCTAGCCTCGGACAGAGTCACCAACCCAGGAGGCCTCCATGGATCTGCACGTCACGCTCACCAGCGCTCCCCCGGTCGCCTTCCCCGCCCGCGAGATCGTCGTCGACACGCTGGCGCTGCCCACGGGCTCCGCGCTCGCCGACCGGCTCGGAGCAGCAGGGTACGAGGGGCCGCTCACCATCGACGGCGCGTCGCTGACGGCGATGACCGCAGGCGAGGGCCGCCTGACGGACGGCGCGGTGATCGTCTGCGGTGCGCCTGCAGCACGGGACGTGCGGGCGCGGGTCCCTCCGCTCGCCTTCGTCGTGCACGCCGGCCCGGACGCCGGCCAGGTGATCCCACTCTCACGCGGCAGCTACACGATCGGGCGTGCGGGCTGTGACATCGTGATCTCCGATCCCGCACTCTCCCGGCGGCATGCACTGCTCACCGTGGCCGGGGACACCATCGTGCTCGAGGATCTGTCATCCGTGAACGGCACCTTCGTCGACGGGGAACGGATCAGCACTGCGCACATCACGGTGTCGGCGACCCTGCTTCTGGGCGGGAGCCGGTGCCGCGTAGACCTGGTCGACGACGACGGCTGGCGCTACGTCTCTCCCGCGGACGTGCTCGAACCCGTGCCCGTCGCGTCGGAGCCTCCAAAACGACCGTCCCGCCTCCTCGTCCTCACCGCGGTGCTGCCGCTGGTCCTCGGCGTCGTCCTCGCCGTCACCACCGGGCTGTGGTTCTTCCTCGCCTTCAGCGCCCTGTCGGCCGTGACGGGGCTGGTCCCCCTGCTCACCCACCGGCGGGATGCGCGCGTCTTCGCGGACGCGGTGCGGGACGCGGCGGGGCGGGACCGGCAGCGGCGGGTCGCTGCGGTCCCCGACCCGGGGCAGACGGCCCTCGATGCCCTGCGTGCCCGCCTCCGCGCCCCCGCCGGGCCCGCGGCAGGCGCGCCGCCGCTCTCCCCGGCGATCCTGCTGAGGCTCGGCACCGCCGATCAGCCGGCGAACCTCGCCGCCGGCCACGCGGCAGCGACGTTCACCCCGCCGCTCCTGGCCGATCTCCCGCTGGTGCTGCCCGTCCATCCGCGCAGTGGCGCCGGCGTGCCGCCACTCGGATGGACGGGTACCGACGAAGCGGGACAACGACCCTTCACGGTCGCGGGCGAGGCAGCGGCCGTCATGGGCCTCCTGCGTGCCCTGCTGCTGCAGGTCGCACACCCCCTCCTGGGAGCGCCACCCGTGGTGTGCTGGGGTCCGGTCCGGCACCTCCCGCTCCCTGCACGGTTTCTCCCGAACGTCCTGCTCACGCAGGACCCGCGGGTCCTGGCAGGCATCATCGAGCAGACGGACGTCCTGCTCGTCTTCCAGGTCGGGGCGGATCCACCGAGGTTCGCTCGCCGCTCCGGCGTCACCGTCGTCCGTTTCCTCCCGGACGACAGCGCCGCCGACACACCGACGAACAGCACCGCACTGCCGTCCGCCGGCATGGTGATCACGGCCGACGGCGCCCGGGCACACATCGATGGGAGTGAGTACCGCCTCCTTCCCGACGGGGTGTCGGAGCGGACCTTCGAGCGGACCGCCCGGGCCCTCGCCGGGGCCCCACGGGCCCCTGGCGCCGTGACCGTCCGCCGCCCGGGTGCGGGGTGTGCCGCCGGAGCACTGCCGGCCGCCGTCGCCCTCTGGTCCGAGTCGCTCCGACCGGACACCCTGGCGTCGTCGATCCCCGCCCGATGGTCGGCGGCCGACGCGGGGCGTCCGGTGGCCCTCATCGGGCGGTCCGGCACCGGCCCCGTATCGATCGATCTCGTGAGGGACGGGCCGCATCTCCTGAGCGCCGGCACCACGGGCTCCGGCAAGTCCGAGTTCCTGCGGACCCTGGTGCTCGGGCTGGCACTCGGTCAGCCCCCCGAACAGCTGTCCCTCCTCTTCATCGACTACAAGGGCGGTTCGGGCCTCGGCGCGCTCGCGGCACTCCCCCACTGCGTGGGAAGCCTGACGGATCTGTCCTCCGAATCGACGGCGCGCGCCCTGACGTCGCTGCGGGCGGAACTGCGACGCCGCGAACGTCTCTGCGCCGACAACGGTGCCCAGGACCTGGAGGAGCTGCGCAGGATCATCCCGCCTGGCTGCCCGCCCCGGCTCGTGGTGGTGATCGACGAGTTCCGGATGCTGGGCGATGACGTCCCGACCGCGGTACCGGACCTGATGAGGATCGCCGCGCTCGGACGGTCGCTCGGCGTGCACCTCGTGCTCGCGACGCAGAGGGCGCAGGGAGCCGTGACGCCGGACATGCGGGCGAACATCACGACGTCGATCCTCTTCCGGGTCCAGACCGCGATGGAGTCGCAGGACCTCCTCGGCTCCGGAGTGGCGGCGGACATCCCCGTCGACATCCCGGGCCGGGCGTTCCTGCGCCGTGGGAGCGAACCGCCCGTCGCCGTGCAGGTCGCGTCCTCGTCCGACCTCCCGAGGACGAGCGCCACGCCCGGGTGGCAGGACGTCGTGACCTATCTCGAAGAGCCACAGAACGGCGGACTACCCCGGGAGACCCGCACTCCACACAGCACGGGCAGCGCCGGCGGCACCATCGCCGATGCCCGCGGTTCCGCAGCCCCCGCGCCGACCGTGCTCGGACGGGCGGTCGCCGGGCTCCTGGCCGCTGCGGGCGGGGTGGCTGCCCCTCGTCCGTCCCGCCCCGTCCTGCCGTCGCTTCCCGGCCGTCTCACCCTCGCAGCCTGTGCCGCGTTCCCACCGGCCGATCAGCCGGACAGCACTGCCGACAGCTCCGCCGAAGCTCCCGGGGTGCCCCTGGGAGTCATCGACCTGCCCGACCGACAGGTGCAGCGCCGGCTTCAGTGGGATCCGCACAGCCACTCCCACCTCGCCCTCGTCGGACTTCCCGGCAGCGGTGCCTCGGACGCCCTTGCCGCCGTGGTGGCAGCCCTGCCCGCGGCTGAGCCGGACCTGCACCTGTACGTGCTCGACGGGAACGGAACCCTCGGCGCCTGCTCCGCGGACCCGCACGTCGGGGCGTACGTGCCGCCCGACGAGGCGAAGCGGGCGGGCCGCGTCCTCGAACGGCTGGCCGGGTTGCCGCCCCGGAGCCGGGAGGACACCGGCCCGGTCGTCCTCGTGGTCACGGGCTGGGCGCGATGGAGCAGCCGGTTCCGCACCGGCCGCCTCGCACGGGCCGAGGACGACCTGCACGGCCTCGTCCGGGACGGAGCCCGGAGCGGAGTCACGGTCCTGATCGACGGTGACCGTGAAGTGACCACCTCACGGCTCTTCGCCTTGCTGCCGAATCGCATCTATCTGCCCCTCGGCGCGCATCAGGAGACGACGATGACGTGGCCGAGGATGCCGCCGATCGACCCCGTCCCGGGACGGGGGTTCGCCCAGGGGCGGATCACCGGCAGCTGGGGCGACGGCACCTGCCAGCTGCTGACGGAACCCGGTGCCGCCGCGGGGCCGGCGCGCCCGCCCGCACGGCCACCGTTCCCGGTGCATCCGCTCCCCCGCGTGGTGCTCCTGTCGGATCTCGTCGCGGCAGGGCGGATGGCAGGGGCCCGGCCGGGCGAGGAGGACCTCCTGGTGGGCGTGCACGGCGACGACCTGCGGATGTTCTCCGTCGCCCTGCGCCCCGGAGAGGTGTACCCGGTGCTGGGCCATGCGGGGTCCGGCCGCTCGAACACCCTCAGGGTACTGGCGCACGCGGCCGCATGCCTGGCTCCGCCGTACTCCGTCCTGGCGCCGCCGATCGGCGCCTCACGCGCCGCTGCGCTCGCCTACTGGCGGGACCTCGTCGGAAGCCGCGCGGATCCGGACTCGGCCGACCGGTACCTCCTCGTCGTCGATGACGCCGACCGGCTGCCCGCCGACGTGCAGCAGACGCTGTCGGGATTCGTCGCGCGGGGCGCAGCGGCCGTGCTGGCCGCCGCTCCCGGTCCTGCGCTCATGACGCGCATGCCGCTCGCGCTGAACGCCCGCGCCGCGGGCCGGGGACTCGTCCTCGCGCCGAGGACGGCGGCCGACGGCGACCTCCTCGGGGTGCGGCTGGACCCCGACGGGCCCGTCATCCCCGGCCGCGGGTACGCCTGCGATCCCGCAGGCTTCGTGGAGGTACAGGTCGCCCGCGCGTCGGACGACCAGGAGGAAGCCGGCGCCCCTTCCGGGCGCGTCGGGCCCTACAGCGCCTTGTCGGACCCGGTCGTCCGGACGGTGTACTCGACGACCGGCCTGGAGAAGAGCGTCACGATGACGACGGCGGCCGGGACGAGAAGGCCCAGACCGACGAGGGGTGAGCCGGTGGAGAAGTAGGGGAAGGCCAGGATCACCAGGAACAGCTGGACGACGAGCGAAGGCGACCGCGGCCAGCGAAAACCCGCGAGGAGCTGCCGCGCCAGGGCGATCAGACCCGCACCGACGAGGAGCAGGAGGACCGCCATGAACACGGATCCTCCGACCGAGAGGGCATCGGCCCGGAAGGCCGTCATGACGAACCCGGCAGCGGCCACCAGCAACGCGATCGCCTCGAGCACCAGGATCACCGCGATCAGGACGACGCCGGGAGGACGACCGGAGGGGGGCAGGGCGGGATCAGGAACCACCCTCGAACCCTACCCGACGCCCTCGGCGGCATTCAGGAGCCGATGGGATCGACGAAGGTGCTGTGATAAACCCCTCACCCGCACGGCCAATCGAACCTGTAAACCCCTTGTTTACCCGCAGGTAACGTGACAGCCTTAAAACCAGTGGATACCCGGGGGCCCAGAGTCGGCCCCCTTTACTATGAGCCCGCTCGTGAATGTTTTCACAAATACGGAGCGCGGTCGAAGGAGAATGTGATCACCATGGATTGGCGTAGTCGCGCAGCCTGCCTGGACAAGGACCCGGAACTGTTCTTCCCGGTCGGCAACACCGGACCGGCGCTTCTTCAGATCGAGGAGGCCAAGAGTGTCTGCCGTCGCTGCCAGGTGCAGGACACCTGCCTGCAGTGGGCCATCGAATCCGGGCAGGACGCCGGAGTATGGGGCGGACTGAGCGAGGACGAGCGCCGGGCGCTGAAGCGCCGGGCCGCACGGGCACGCCGCGCGTCCTGATCGATCCCGGGTGGCGACACCCGGTCGAGCGGACAGCGGGAACGAAGACCGAAGAAGGGCCGCCCATCGGGCGGCCCTTCGTCGTCGGTGCAGACATCGGTGCAGACATCGGTGCGGTCACCGGTGGAAAGTGTCCGGGTGTCAGGCCCCCTGGTTCAGGCGCAGCGGCAGCTCGATCGTGACGGAGGTCCCGCCGCCGCCGCGCGTGCGCCACTCGATGGTCCCGCCGAGTTCGCTCGTGACGAGCGTCCGCACGATCTGCAGTCCCAGTCCCTCCGCATGCCCGCCGGCCGGGAGGCCGACGCCGTCGTCGGCGATGGTGACGCGCAGGATTTCCTCCCCGTCGACCACGGTCCGGCGGTTCGCCATGAGCCACACGGTGCCCGCCCTGCCGGAGAGCCCGTGCTCGACGGCGTTCGTCACCAGTTCGTTGATCACGAGGGCCAGCGGTGTCGCGAGGTCGCTCGGGAGCTCCCCGAAGTCGCCGCTCCGCTCGGTGCGGACCGCCTGCGACGGCGAGGCGACCTCCGCGGAGAGCCGGAACTGACGTGAGATGAGCTCGTCGAAGTCGACGCTCTGCGCGAGGCCCTGCGACAGCGTCTCGTGGACGAGGGCGATGGTGGACACGCGGCGCATGGCCTGCTCCAGCCCGAGCTTCCCCTCCTCACTGACCATCCTGCGGGACTGCATCCGCAGGAGCGCGGCGACGGTCTGGAGGTTGTTCTTGACCCGGTGGTGGATCTCCCGGATGGTGGCGTCCTTGGAGACCAGTTCCATCTCGCGGCGGCGGAGTTCGGAGACGTCCCGGCAGAGCACGAGGGCGCCGAAACGCTCCTTCTCGTCACGCAGGGGAATGGCGCGCAGCGACAGGCTGACGCCGCGCGAACCGATCTCGGTGCGCCAGGGCATGCGCCCGGTCACCACCAGGGGAAGCGTCTCGTCGACCATCCGTCGGTCCTTCAGCAGCGCCGTCGTGATCTCCGCGAGCGGACGGCCCTCGAGGGTCTCGACGTCGCCGAGCCGACGGAAGGCGGACACTCCGTTCGGGCTCGCGTACTGCACGATGCCGTCGACGTCGAGCCTGATCAGGCCGTCACCGACGCGGGGGGCGCCGCGGCGGGAGCCTGTGGGCGTCGCGAAGTCGGGCCACAGGCCCAGCGTCCCCATCCGCAGGAGGTCGTAGGCGCACTGCCGGTAGGTCAGCTCGAGCCGCGACGGCATCCTCGAACTCGACAGGTCCATGTGGGTCGTCACGACGGCGAGCGTGCGGCCGTTGCGCACCATCGGCACGGCCTCGACGCGCATCGCCATCTCCGTGGTCCAGTTCGTCTCGCCGGACCGCTCGATCTTCTGCGACTCCCAGGCGACGTCGACGAGTGGCTGCAGGTCGGCACGGATCCGCTCACCCACGAAGTCGCTGTGGAAGACGGTGTGCGACGTCGACGGCCGGGCGTGGGCCAGCGCGACGTAGCCGCCGCCGTCGAGGGGGAACCACAGGGCCAGGTCGGCGAAGGCGAGGTCGGCCACCATCTGCCAGTCGCCGACGAGGAGGTGGAGCCACTCGGCGTCGCCGGGTTCGAACCCTGTGTACTCGCGGATGGGGTCGGTGAAGATTGCCATGGGATCTCTCTGTTGCTCGGGCCTGACACGGCGGCACGATCCGTGCCCGGCGCGAGGACCGGCCGGACCTGCGGATCGAGGTGCCGCAGGTCCAGTCTGTCACTCGCGGCCGTCCGCGACAGGACGGCCTCGCCCTACCGGACGATCGACCGCAGGAGGCGCAGCGCCACCGAGAGGGAGGAGATGTCGTCCTTCTCGAGCATGTTGACCTCGGCGAACATGTTGCTGGCGCGCTGCAGCTGATCGGCGTTCAGCTCCTGCCAGGCCAGCAGCCGCTCCCCCGCGTCGCGGGCCCGCAGGTCGCTGGTGGCCCGCATGACGGCCACGGTGATGTCCGCGATCGTGGAGTAGAGGTCGTCACGCAGTGCCGCCCGTGCCAGGGCCTGCCAGCGGTCCGTCCGCGGCAGCTTGGTGATGCGCTCGAGCAGGTTGTCGACCTCGAAGCGGTCGTACACCGCGTAGTACACCGTCGCGATGTTCTCGACCGGCTCGTCCACCCGGCGGGTGCTGTGGGCGATGTCGAGCAGTGCGAAGGACTCGAACTGCTCCGCCCAGTGCCGTCCGAGTTCCTCGGGCAGGTCCCACGCGGCCGCCGTCGCCGTCGCCTCCCGGGCGCGTTCGAGGTCGCAGCCCCGGAGGTACTCGGCGAGGTGCGAGCGGAACGGTGCGACGAGCGGCTTGAACGCGTCGATGTCCTCGCCCACCGCTGTGCCCTGCTCAACATGGTTGACGAACCAGCGCACTGCCCGGTCGAGGAGCCGGCGCAGGTCCAGGTGCACCGTGGTCCACCGGTCCGTGGGGAAGTCGGCGGGCAGTGCCGCGAGCGCGTCGAAGGTCTCGTCCAGCGAGTAGATCTCGCGCAGGGCCACGAAGGCGCGGGCGACCACGGGTTCGGGTACCGACGTCTCCTCCATCACCCGGAACGCGAACGTGATCCCGCCGAGGTTGATGATGTCGTTGGCGATGACGGTCGAGATGATCTCCCGGCGCAGCGGGTGCGTGTCGAGCAGGTCGTCGAAGCGCTCCACCAGCCGCTGCGGGAAGTACCGCCGGAGGGTGCCCTTGAAGTAGGGGTCGTCGGCGAGGTTGCTCGCGGACAGGACCCTCGTCAGCTCGATCTTCGCGTACGCGGCGAGGACCGACAGCTCCGGCGAGGTGAGCCCCTGCCCCGCGTCGATCCTGCGGCGTAGCTCTGCCGTGGTCGGCAGGGCCTCGAGGGCCCGGTCGAGGTCGGCCTTCTTCTCCAGCCAGTCCATCATCCGCTCGTAGCTCGGACTCCACTCGACGACCCGCTGGCGGTCGTTCAGCAGGAGGACGTTCTGGTCGATGTTGTCCTGCAGCACGAGCCGGCCGACCTCGTCGGTCATCGACTGCAGGAACTCGGTCCGTTCCTCGGGCTGCAGGCGCCCTGCCCGCACCATCCGGTCGACGAAGATCTTGATGTTGACCTCGTGGTCCGAGCAGTCGACACCGGCGCTGTTGTCGATGGCGTCGGTGTTGAGGATGACGCCCGCGAGCGCGGCCTCGATCCGGCCCCGCTGCGTCATGCCGAGATTGCCGCCCTCGCCCACCACCCGGGCGCGCAGTTCGCTGCCGTTGACGCGGATGGCGTCGTTCGCGCGGTCGCCGACGTCGCCGTTCGTCTCGTCCGTGGCCTTGACGTACGTGCCGATCCCGCCGTTGTAGAGCAGGTCGGCGGGGGCGCGGAGGATCGCCTTCAGCACCTCCGGCGGGCTCAGCCTGGTCACCTGCTCGTTCAGGCCCAGCGCCTCGCGCACCTCTGGGGAGATCGGGACGGACTTCGCCTGCCGCGGGTACACGCCGCCGCCCCTGCTGATGAGGGCGCTGTCGTAGTCCTCCCAGCTCGACCTCGGGAGGTCGAACAGCCGCCGGCGCTCCGCGAAGGACGCTGCGGCGTCGGGGTTCGGATCGAGGAAGATGTGACGGTGGTCGAAGGCCGCGACGAGGCGGATATGCTCGGAGAGGAGCATGCCGTTGCCGAAGACGTCGCCGCTCATGTCGCCCACTCCGACCACGGTGAAGTCGTCGGTCTGCGTGTCGACGTCGAACTCGCTGAAGTGCCGCTTGACGGACTCCCAGGCGCCGCGCGCCGTGATGCCCATGGCCTTGTGGTCGTAGCCCACGGACCCGCCGGAGGCGAAGGCGTCGCCGAGCCAGAAGTCGTACTCGGCCGAGAGCTCGTTGGCGATGTCGGAGAACGACGCCGTCCCCTTGTCGGCGGCGACCACCAGGTAGGTGTCGTCGTCGTCGTGCCGGACCACCCGGACGGGCGGCAGCACGGATTCGGTGGTCCCGTCCGCGGTGACCTCGGTGATCACGTTGTCGGTGATGTCGAGCAGTCCCCGGATGAATGTGCGGTAGCTCGCCTGGCCCTCGGCGAGCCATGCCTGCCGGTCGGCCGACGGATCCGGCAACTGCTTGGCGAAGAAGCCGCCCTTCGCGCCTGTCGGCACGATCACGGCGTTCTTGACGGTCTGCGCCTTCACGAGCCCGAGCACCTCGGTGCGGAAGTCCTCGCGCCGGTCGGACCAGCGCAGGCCGCCGCGGGCCACCTTGCCGAACCGGAGATGGACGCCCTCCACCTGGGGAGAATAAACCCAGATCTCGAACTTCGGCCGCGGGAACGGCGCCCCGTCGATCCGCGAGGTGTCGAACTTGATGCTGACGTGCCGCTTGTCCTGGAAGTAGTTGGTCCGGAGGCTCGCCTCGATCAGGTTCGCGAAGGTCCGCAGGACCCGGTCCGCGTCGAGGGTCGGCACGCCCTCCAGCCCCTCGTCGAGCGCCGTCCGCGCCGCCTCCATGGCCACCTCACGGTCGCCGTCGAGGTCGGGGTCGAAGCGCGCGCTGAACAGGGCCACGAGCGCGCGGCTGACCACGCCGTTGCGCCGCAGTGTGTCGGCGACGAACCCGTAGGAGTTGGTGTTGCCCATCTGCCGCATGTACTTCGCGTAGGCGCGGAGGATCAGCACCTGGCGCCAGCCGAGCTCCTCGCTCAGGACGAGGCGGTCGAAGGCATCGGACTCGCTGTTGCGCGTGACGGCGGCACTGAAGGCGTCCTGCAGCAGCGCGGCCGTGCCGAGCGGCGAGATGCCGGCGGGGTACCTCAGGCCGAGGTCGTAGAGGAAGAAGGAGCGACCGTCCGACCGCGTGATCTCGAACGGCCGCTCGTCGAGCACCTCGAGGCCGAGGTTGTGGAAGTACGGGAGGATCTGGGTCAGGCTCTTGGCCTCGGTCAGGTAGAGCTTCAGGCGTGCGTCCGCGGGATCGCCGGACTCCGGGGCCCGGGGCACGTACACGTGCAGCTGAGGTGCCCCGGAGCCCGGCTCCGCGAGCTGCTCGAACCGCGCGATGTCCTCCAGGGCGTCCTCGACCTCGTAGTCCACCCGGTAGCCGGCCGGGAACGATTCCGCCCACAGCGCGGCGAGGCGCTGGGCGGTCTCCTGCTCGAACCGCTGCTGCGCCACCTCCACGATGCCCTCGGGCCAGGACCGGGCTGCGCGGACGAGGCGCTGCTCGAGGTCCGCGGCATCGACGGCGGGGATCTCCGCGCCGCGCTGCAGCCGGATGCGGAAGAACAGGCGGGCGAGCGCGGACTCGCTCATCCGGGCCTCGAAGTCGATCGAATCGGCGTCGAGCGCGGTCCGCAACTCCTGCTCGATGCGCAGGCGGACGCTCGTCGTGTAGCGGTCGCGCGGCAGGTAGACGAGGGCCGACATGAAGCGGCCGTAGACATCCGGGCGCAGGAAGAGCCGGGTGCGGCGGCGCTCCTGCAGGCGCAGGATACCGAGGGCGGTGGACACGAGGTCCGTGACCTCGATCTGGAACAGCTCGTCGCGCGGGTAGGTCTCCAGGATGGAGAGCAGATCCTTGCCGGAGTGGGAGTCCGACGGGAAACCGCACCGGCGCAGCACCTCGGAGACCTTGTCGCGGACCAGGGGCACATCGCGCACAGACCCGGTGTAGGCGCTGGTCGCGAACAGCCCGATGAAGCGCCGCTCGCCGTTCACGTTGCCCTGGGCGTCGAAGCTCTTGATGCCGATGTAGTCGAGGTAGGCGGCGCGGTGCACCGTCGACCGTGAGTTGGCCTTCGTGATCACGAGGGCGCGGCGCTCACGCGCCTTCGCGCGGCCCGCCGCCGTGAGCTGCTGCAGCTGCCCGCCACTGCCGTGCCGCAGCAGACCCAGCCCGCTCCCGTCACGCACCCGGAGGGCGTCGGCGCCCTCCTTGTCGGTCACGAGCTCGTACTCCTTGTAGCCGAGGAAGGTGAAGTTTCCGCCGTCGAGCCACCGCAGCAGCTCCTGCGCCTGCCGCAGGTCGGGGATCTCCTCCGCACCCGCGATCGTGTCGAGCGACGCCTCGATGGAGCGGACCGTCCGGCGCATGGCGGGCCAGTCCTCGACGGCGGAGCGGACGTCGCCCAGCACCCGGTGGAGGCCGTCGATGACCGACGACTTCACCGCGGCGTCGGGGAGGCGCACGACCTCGACCGAGATCCAGGACTCGATGTGCGTGGTGCGGCCGCTCAGGCCGGCGAACTCGCCGATGTCGGGCAGCGCGGCGGTGTCCCCGCTCGACGCGCCGGCCGTCGAAGGCACGCGCTTGAGTGCCGTCAGGGCGTACGACTCGTCCTCACGCACAGCGAGGAACGTCGGGTGGACCACGAGCTGGATCGCCGCGCCCTGCCGGACGAGCTCCGCAGTCACGGAGTCGACGAGGAAGGGCATGTCGTCGGTGACGATCATGACGATGCTGGAGGTCCCCTGATCCGTGACCGCGACGGCGGCTGTTCCGGGTTCGCGGGTCTCCGCGAGGTCCCGATGCGCGAAGGCCCGCTGGCGGAGGTCGGTGGGCTGGTACCCGACGGCGTCCTCGCGCGCGAGATGCTCGAAGTAGTGCTCTACGAAATCCTCCCGCGACGTGTCCGAGTTTGACTGATCCGTTGTCCTGGATCCAGACGACATGGGGAGGGCCTCCGTAGCGAAATGAAAGGCCGCTTCATTGCGACCTCTTACCGGGGAAGCCTATCCGGGTTGCCTGGAAATCTCACCTCGCGCAGGCGCCGTCCGGGCATGCGGCCCCGCCTCCCGCTGACCGGCACCTCGGCGAGGTCCGCGATGGCGATCCTCAGCGCGGAGGCGGGCGCCGTCTCCAGCAGGGCCGTCCCCGCGAGCAGGGCCTGATCGGCGGCGGCGTGGTCCACCGGCAGGAAGGCGGCGATCCCGGTCGCGGGACCGAAACGCTCCCATGCCTCCCGTAGCTGCGTCTCCGGGGCACGTCCCACCGCCGCTGCCCGTACCTTGTTGAACACCACGCGGGGTGCGGCTGTCGGTACCGCGTCGGCGAGTTCGGCGAGCGCCTTCACCATGCGCGGGACGCCGACCGTGTCCGCGCCCCCGACGGCGATGACCGAATCGGCCACCTCGAGGCACCGCAGCGCCGCGCCGTTCCGACGGGGCGCGAGGGTATCGAAACTGAGTTCCTCGTCGGCCTCGAGACAGAAGCCGCAGTCCACGACCGTGACGTCCACGAGGGAACGGGCGGCGTCGAGCACCTGCCCGAGGGCGGCGGGACGCAGCTCCGGCCAGCGGTCGGGACGGGTGATGCCGGTCAGGACCCGGAGGCGGGCACCCTTGATGGCGACGCTCACGGCGATCCGTTCGAGCACCGATCCGGTGAAGCCGCCCTGGTCGGCGATCCGGCAGGCCTGGGCGAGGCCGGCCGATTCGTCCAGCAGGCCGAGCGACGCACCGATGCTCGCGCCGTAGGTATCGGCATCGACGAGCAGGACGGAGGTGCCGGACGCCGCCAGTTCCGCCGCGATGTTGATCGCCACGGTGGTGCGACCGGGGCTGCCGGACGGGCCCCAGACCGCCACGATCCGCCCGTCCCCCGGCCCTTCATCAGCGTGCGACTCGGCGTGCGACCCGGCATGCGACGACGGCGCCGTTGCGTCCGGCTGGTACAGCGGGTCTGCGTAGGCGAGCGAGCCCCGCGGCCGGGCGGAGCCGTCGCCGAATCTCTCGACCGCCCGCGCGACGGCGTCGGCGAGCACCGCCGCCTCGACCGTGGCGCTCACGTACTCCACTGCCTCCATGGGATCCGGAACCGGTGCGCCGTCGGTCAGCGCGACGACGGCGACCCCTGCGAACCGCAGCCGGTCGACGAGCGACGCGGTGAGTTCCGCAGCTCCGGGTGCGATGATCGCGGCCCGCGCCAGGCCGGACTGGCAGGCGGCGACGAGGTCCGCCAGCTCCTCGCAGCGCCGCACCACCGTCACCGGTCCGCGAAGCTGTTCGAGGCCCGGGACGTAGGCGCTTGCCGCCGACCCGAGCGTGACGACCGGGATGCTCACGCAGCACCGGGGTTGAGGACCACGGCGATGCGCGCGTCGTTGGCGAGGGCGTCCAGCAGTTCGGGCATGGCCCGGTCGTCGACGAGCACCTGCACGAGGGTCGAGGCGCTCGCGCCGAGGGCCGACTCCCCCACCGTCAGCTCGGCCACCTCCGCGGCCTCGAGCAGGAGACGCGGTTCCTCGTACGTGTTGGTGTCCGTGCGGAGCGATACCCAGACATCGACGCGGTCGCCTGCGGCGGTGCCCGTGGGAAGCGGGTCCTCGACCGAGAGTCCCACCGGCTTCCGGTCCAGGTCGTCGGCGCTCCCGAGCGCGGACGACGGGACGAGCTCCCCCTGCGGAACGAGCCTCGTCGCGACCGCGCCCTCGGGGATCCCCTCCTCGACGGAGAGGTACGCTCCGGCGGAGTCGCCCAGCCGGACCGGGGTGGCCACCAGGTCCTCGGCGGTCAGGACGGCGCCGACCGCGATGTCCTGGCGCGCGGAGTACACATCGGTGGTGGTGTTCTGGCTGTCGAGGAGTGCGACGACGCCGGCCGTCGAGGCGAGCACGAGCAGCATTCCGATCAGGAGCCGCGGGTCCTTCCAGGACGGCTTCCTGAGCCGCGGGGCATCTGCCGGCACCTGCGTGGCGCGCATGCCTGTGCTCACTGTCGTCCCCCATCAGGCCGGTGCCGTCCGATCGGTCGGCGCGGTCCTGTCATTCTGGCCCAGGAGGGGACCGAAAGGAACCGATCGGCGGCAAATCGACTCAAAGCGTGTGGAAATGCTCCTCGATCGGCACTGCCGGTGGCACACTGGAGACACCTCCGACGTACCAGGAAAGGCGGACCCGTGGCCGAGCGGCGTTTCCTCACCCTCGCCGATGTGGCCGAGGTACTCAACATCAGTTCGTCCCAGACATACGCCCTCGTCAGGTCCGGGGAGCTGCCCGCCATCCAGGTGGGCGGCCGCGGCCAGTGGCGCGTGGAGACCCGGGTCCTCGAGGAGTACATCGCGAAGGCGTACGAGAAGACGGCCTCCGCCCTGAGGAACGACGCCGAGAGCACGCCCATCCTCTGACGTGCCGGCCCGGCGTACGCCGCCGCGACGCTCCGGCCTCGTGCGCAGGTTCCGTCCCCCGCGTCGCCCATCAGTCCGGCGCTCGGTCCGGTGCAGCCGATTCGAGCGAATCGATGGCCCTGAAGGGGACCGTGAGCGCGTCGCGGACGTTCGCCGCGCGCCGCTCCTCGCCGGTCGCCACCAGCCCGAGCTCCAGGAAGTCGGCGCCGACGCGGTCGATCACCCCGGTGTGACGCGAGTCCGCTCCCAGCCATAGCGCGACATGGACCCGGTCCCGGGACAGGCCCCTCAGGGCCGACCCCAGCCCGAGCCTCGCCCGGATGCCCGACGGCGCCTGCCCCACCCCGCGGCCCAGACCTCTGAGTGACTGCAGGGACGACAGCGGCACCAGCACCGATCGCCCCTCCACCACCAGGGAGACCCAGTCGGACCCGACATGCGTCAGGACACCCGAGAGGAAGCGACCGCCGGAGGTGGAGGCCCCGATCGGCAGGCCGACCTGACCTAGAAGCCTCTGCACCAGCGTCAGGCGCGACTGCTCCACCCGGGTACGCTCCCTGATCTCGCCCTCCTGACCCGCCTCCAGCGCAGCGTGGAGCTGTGACTCCAGATCGGCGAAGAGGGCTTCCCAGCGCATCCCCCCAACGTAGGGGGCAGCCATTGGGTCGTCAATCAGCATCAGAAGAAACAAGTAGGAGTAAGTATAGACAAACCGCACTAAATTACATCAAACTGATGCTTCGGAGGGGAACGATGATGAAGACTGCGGATGCTGTACATGCCGGCTTGATCCTGGCCTGCGGGGTGGTCATGGCGGCGGCCGGGCGGGTCCTGCTGGGATCATCTCGCGGAGCGCTGGATATCGATGGCGCCGTCGGCGCCTCACTGTCGGTGCTCGGCATCGGGGTCGTCGGCCTCTGGATGCTGACGCTCGTCCTGGCCTTCGTGGCAGAGCTGCTCCTGCGTCGCGGCCCTTCGGCCGCCGCTACGCTCGCCCTGCGCTGCACGCCGGCGCTCATGCGCCGACTCGCTGCCGCCCTGCTCGGGATGAACCTCCTTGCGATACCCGCGCTGGCACAGGCCGCACCTGGCGGACCGGACGGCAGCGTGGCAGTCCCTGCCGCTGCCGGCTCGGCCGGAGCGGAGCTCGGCAGCCCGGCGGACGCCGGCAATGCCGAGGACACCGTTTCCGACGGCGAGGGCGCGGCATCCTCGGGATCGCCCTACTGGTCGCCCATGACCGTCTCCGGCGACCCCGGCCCCCGGGACCCCACACCCGCCGAGCCCGGACGTGATGAGCTGGGACCCGATACTTCCGGAGCCGGCGGACCGGCGTCCGAGGAGCAGTCGGCGGCAGATCCTGTACCGCCTCCCGGGACCCGTCCGTCCGGGTCGACGGCGTCGTCCGGTCCGCCTGCCGCCCCTGCGCCCCCAGTACCCCCGGCATGGGAACCGACGCCGATGCCCGCCGGCGGAAGTCTTCTGGCCCGCCCCGGGACCAGGACGACGGTCGGGTCCGCGGAGGTCGTCGTGGCCCCCGGTGACTCGCTGTGGTCCATCGTCGCCTCCCACCTGGGTCCGCTCGCGACCGCAGCGGATGTGGCGGACACCTGGCCTGCCTGGTACGACGCGAACCGCGCCATCATCGGGGAGGACCCGTCCCTCGTGATGCCGGGCCAGGTTCTGACGGCGCCGCCCTAGTCCGCTGCACCACCACCTCCTCGCCGCCCGTTGCACCCGGACGGGACAGTCACCGGACCGGGCCGGCGGCGGACAGGACATCACGCCGCACGGGAACACCCCCGACGGCTCTGCCGTCGGCGTACCGCCCACCCGTCGGCGCCGTGCCTCCAGGCACCGGCACCGGCACCCCGAAGGACCGAACCCCCCGGAGAGGACCAGCATGCCTGCCATCACCCGGCTCGACCGCACCAGAGCCGAGCCCCTGGCCGCCGCCGGCGGCGCTCCCCACCCGCTCGTGCCCACCGCCCTTCGGCCGGGCGGCACTGCGGCGGGCACCGTCACCGACCTCTGTCCTCCCGCGGACCCTCTGCGGGAGGACAGAGGAGGCGCGCCTTCCTCGAACCCTCTGCAGCGCGACGTGCACGGCCCGGGCGGGCTCACAGGCCCACCCCCGTCCACACAGACAGCCGAGGACCCCGAGGGCATCCGTCGCATCTCCGACATCGCCCGCTCGGTGGCCCAGGGCGCTCTGGAGGTGCTGGACGGAACCCGTCCGCTGCAGCAGCTGGCCCGCTGGCTCGATGCCGGGAACTACGAGCGGCTCCAGCTGCGCGCCAATCTGGTGCGCTGCATCCACGACGCCCCGACCGGCCGCAACCGCGGCGCGGTGTCGAGTGCGAACCGCCACGTCGTCGTCCGCTCGGCACGCGTCTGCCCGGTCAGCCCCGGCATCTACGAAGCGTCAGTGGTCGCCTACGACCGGAAACGCGTCCGCGCCGTCGCTCTGCGGATAGAGCAACAGCGCGGGGCATGGCGGGTGACCGCCCTGGAGATCGGCTGACCTACTTGCGCCTGGCCTTCTTGCCACCCGCCGGCGCGGCCTGCGGCTTGTTGCGCTCCACGTGCACCTCCGCGTCACCCTGTGCGTTGGGCGCGGTGAAGTTGAGGGTGGCCGGCTTCGCGGGAGCGTCCAGTCCCGCGGCCTTGATGGTCGGCGGCTGGACGATGTTCCGGCCGTCCGTCACACCGGGCAGTCCCGTCTGCGCAGGTGCGGAACTCTCGACCTCGAGGTTGAAGAGGTAGCCGATGCTCTCCTCGCGGATCGATTCCATCATGGCCTGGAACAGGATGAAGCCCTCTCGCTGGTACTCCACGAGGGGGTCCCTCTGGGCCATGGCCCGCAGACCGATGCCCTCCTTGAGGTAGTCCATCTCGTAGAGGTGCTCCTGCCACTTCCGACCGATGACCGAGAGGACGACGCGGCGCTCCAGCTCCCGCATGGTCTGCTCCCCGAGCGCTTCCTCGCGGGCCTGGTAGGCCAGCTTCGCGTCGGAGAGGATCTCTCCGTGCAGGAAGTCGCGGGTCAGGCGTGACTTCCCGCCGGCCTCCTCGATGACCTCGTCCGCGGTGAGCGTGATCGGGTACAGCGTCCTGAGATTGGTCCACAGCAGCTCGTAGTCCCAGTCGTCGCCGTGGCCCTGCTCGGTGGCCTCGTCGACCATCGCCGTGATGACGTCCTCGAGGAAGAACTGCACCTTCTCCTTGAGGTCACCGCCCTCGAGGATCCGGCGGCGGTCGCCGTAGATGGCCTCGCGCTGGCGGTTCAGGACGTCGTCGTACTTCAGGACGTTCTTGCGCTGCTCGGCATTGCGGCCCTCCACCTGGCCCTGCGCGTTCTCGATCGCCTTGGATACGAGCTTCGACTCGAGTGCCACGTCGTCGGGCATGGTGGCGCTGTTCATGATCCGCTCCGCACCCCCGGAGTTGAACAGCCGCATCAGGTCGTCGGTCAGCGACAGGTAGAAGCGGGAGCGTCCGGGGTCGCCCTGGCGCCCTGACCGGCCGCGCAGCTGGTTGTCGATGCGTCGGGACTCGTGGCGCTCCGTGCCGAGCACGTACAGGCCGCCGAGATCCCGGACCTCGTCCTGCTCAGCCTTCACTGCATCCTTGGCGGCTTCGAGGGCGGCCGGCCACTTGGCCTCGTACTCCTCGGGGTTGTCCGCCGGGTCGAGCCCCAGCTTCTCGAGGGCGGCGACGGCGTTGAACTCGGCGTTGCCGCCGAGCATGATGTCGGTGCCGCGTCCGGCCATGTTGGTGGCCACGGTGACCGCGCCCTTCCGGCCGGCCTGAGCGATGATCGCGGCCTCGCGTGCGTGGTTCTTCGCGTTCAGCACCTCGTGGCGCACCCCGGCCTTCGCGAGCTGCTTGGAGAGGTACTCGCTCTTCTCCACGCTCGTGGTGCCGACGAGGACCGGCTGGCCGGTCTCGTGGCGCTCGGTGATGTCCTTGACGACGGCGTCGAACTTCGCGACCTCGTTCTTGTAGATGAGGTCGGAGAGGTCCTGGCGGGCCATGTCCTTGTTCGTCGGGATGGGCACCACACCGAGCTTGTAGGTCGACATGAACTCGGCGGCCTCGGTCTCGGCCGTGCCCGTCATGCCCGAGAGCTTGTCGTACAGGCGGAAGTAGTTCTGGAGGGTGACGGTGGCGAGCGTCTGGTTCTCCGCCTTGATCTCCACGCCCTCCTTGGCCTCGATGGCCTGGTGCATGCCCTCGTTGTAGCGGCGGCCGGCGAGGATGCGACCGGTGTGCTCGTCGACGATCATGACCTCGCCGTTGAGGACCACGTAGTCCTTGTCGCGCTTGAACAGCTCCTTGGCCTTGATGGCGTTGTTCAGGAAACCGATCAGCGGTGTGTTCGCGGACTCGTACAGGTTGTGGATACCGAGGTAGTCCTCGACCTTCTCGATTCCGTCCTCGAGGACGCCGACGGTGCGCTTCTTCTCGTCGACCTCGTAGTCGGTGTCGACCGACAGCTTCTGGACCACCTTGGCGAACTCGTTGTACCACCGGTTGACGTCGCCCGACGCCTGGCCGCTGATGATGAGCGGCGTGCGCGCCTCGTCGATGAGGATCGAGTCGACCTCGTCCACGATAGCGAAGTTGTGGCCGCGCTGCACGAGTTCGGCGGCGCTCCATGCCATGTTGTCGCGCAGGTAGTCGAAGCCGAACTCGTTGTTGGTGCCGTAGGTGATGTCCGCCGCGTACTGCTCGCGGCGCGCCGCGGGATCCTGCTTCGAGAGGATGCAGCCGCTGGTCAGGCCGAGGAACCGGTACACGCGGCCCATCAGGTCCGACTGGTACTCGGCCAGGTAGTCGTTGACCGTGACGACGTGCACGCCCTTGCCGGTCAGCGCGTTCAGGTAGGCGGGAGCAGTGGCGACGAGGGTCTTGCCCTCACCGGTCTTCATCTCGGCGATGTTGCCCAGGTGGAGGGCGGCGCCGCCCATCAGCTGGACGTCGAAGTGGCGGAGGCCGAGGGTACGGCTCGAGGCCTCGCGCACGGCGGCGAACGCTTCCGGCAGCAGCTCGTCCAGGGTGGCGCCGTCCGCGTAGCGCTTCTTCAGCCGGTCGGTCTCCCCGCGCAGCTCTGCGTCGGACATCGCGCGGAACTCGTCCTCGAGGACATTGATGGCGTCAGCGTAGTTGCGGAGTCGCTTCAGTGTCTTCTTATCGCCGGTGCGTAGAACTCGTTCAAGAAGTGATGGCACTGGTATCTGCTCCCAATCTGATGCTGCCCAAAGATGGCCTGCCTAGTCTACGTGAGTGACGTCCGGAGCCCCGCTTTGGTTCCCTGGTGGGGACCGGCGTCGCCGCTCCACGTGTCCGCTCAGAGTAGCCTGCCGACCTGCACGGCGAGTGCGGGCGCGAGGTTCCCTCGGTCGGAGACGACGACGTCAGCCAGGCCCAGCCACTGCGCGAGGAGGCGCAGCTCGTCGGCGAGCTCGGGCGCGGTGTCCGCAGGGGCATCCGGCTCGGCGTGGCAGGCCTGCACCAGCAGGCGGCCGGCGGCGCGGTCGGCCTTCAGGTCCACGCGGGCCACGATGGAGTCCCGCAGGAGGAAGGGCAGCACGTAGTAGCCGTGGACCCGTCGCTCCGCCGGGGTGTAGATCTCGATGCGGTAGTGCATGCCGAACAGCCGCTGCAGACGGCTGCGATCGAAGACGAGGGAGTCGAACGGGCTCAGCAGGGCCCTGCCCCTGGCCTGCCGGGGCAGGGTGACGGCAGGGTCGAGGTACCACGGCTCCGTGCCGCCGTCGACGGTCACCGCCTGCAGGGCGCCGGCGCCCACGAGACCGTCGAGGGCCGCGCGCGTCTCGCGGACGGGCGTGCGGAAGTAGTCGGCGACGGAGCGGGCGGGTGCGACGCCGAGCGCCCCCGCGGCGCGCCCGGCCAGGACCGTGAGGGCGTCCGTCCGGTCCGGCTCCTCGGCAGCGAGTGCGGCGTCGGGCAGCACCGCGGCGATCGGGGCGTACAGACGTTCGAACTGGGGCGTGCGACCTGCCGATCCGATCTCGCCACGTGCGAAGAGGTCTTCCAGGACCCGTTTGGCCGCGGTCCACCGCCATCCCCAGCCTTCATCCGGTCTCGTTGCGTCCCCGCCGAGGCGTCGCTGGATGTCGGCGGCGGTCAGCGGGCCACCGGAGCCGAGGATCTCGCCGATGCCCGCCTCGAGAGGGCCACGGACCTCCGCGGGGACGCTGGTGGCGTCCATCCAGGTCCGTCGTTGCCAGACCCGCAGGTGCGGGAACAGCTCGGGCGGGACGAGGCTCGCCTCGTGTGCCCAGTACTCGACGAGTCTGCGCGGAGCCCGGGAGTACAGGGCGTCGAGATCGGCCGGCGCGTAGGAGCCGAGGCGCGAGAACAGGGGAAGGTAGTGGGACCGGGCGAGCACGTTGACCGAATCCAGCTGGAGCACCTGCAGGCGCTGGGCGGTCACATTGACGGCACGGCGCGACGACGGAGCGGCGATGCGCGGCCGGTGCAGGCCCTGTGCGGCGAGGAGGATGCGCCTGGCCTGCGCGGTGGTGAGGTTCGGCATGGTCTCCTGCACGGCACTGCCTCCGCGCGGGGCGCGGAGGCAGTGGATCGGACGTAGGGACGCGCCGGGCGCGCCCTGTCGGCGGTGGCGCCTAGGCGGAGGCGGCTTCCTGGGCGCGGTAGGCGAGAAGTTCCTCGTGGGGCTCCTCGGTTCCTTCGGCGCACTTCGAATCGAGGGTGATGACGCCGTAGGTCCAGCCCTGACGCCGGTACACCACCGAGGGCGCTCCGGTCGCGGAGTCGACGAAGAGGTAGAAGTCGTGGCCGACGAGCTCCATGTTGTCGACGGCGTCGTCCAGGGTCATCGGGATACCGGAGAAGACCTTGCGGCGGATCAGCACGGGAGAATCGCCCGCGGGCACGTCATCCGGCGACGAGTACGCGTCGGTGTCCTCCGGCTGCGGAACGGGCTCGGTGGCCGTCGGCTCGACGCTCGGCGTCTCGAGGTAGAGGGGCTGCGTGGGATCGGCGGGTTCGAGGTCCGCCGTAGCGACCCTCACGGCCACCGGGGTGTGCCGACCGTGGTGGACCTTCCGCCGGTCCCGGGCGCGGCGCAGGCGCTCGAGGAGTTTCGCGTAGGCGAGGTCGAACGCGGCGAACTTGTCGGCCGCGGAGGCCTCCGCCCGGACGACCGGACCCCTGCAGAGGACAGTGAGCTCCACTGTGAGGGAGGTGTCCGCCATGCGCGCGCTGGGCTCCTTGGTGATCTTCGCGTCCACGCGCTGCACCTTGTCGCCGAGCTGCTCTATCTTGTCGATCCTCTCCGTCGCGTACTCACGGAAACGGTCGGATACCGCCAGGTTTCGACCATTGATGACAAATTCCATGGTGCCCTCCACATCGCTAGGTGACACGACGACGGCCGAGGCATTGAGCAGAGCCGCCGCCGACGGGTACGGACCATCACTGGGTACCCGTCTCATCACGGTAGTTCACGCCCCTCCTTTATTCATCTACCGACGCTCAGGAAGTTCCGGTGGCCTGCCGGGAATCCGAAGGGCACTGCTCCCGGGCTCGGGTCCGCGCGCCGCGGGTGACGATGTCGCCGCCACGACGACTGCTCCGAGCACCCGCGCACCCGCAGCCGTCAGGACGCGGTGCGCCTCGCCGATCGTCGCCCCCGTGGTGAGGACGTCGTCCACGATGAGGCAGTTCCTGCCGGCCAGGACGTGGCGGGAACGTCCGGTCACGCCCATGGAGTCCAGGACGCCGGCTCGCCGTCGCCGTCGGCCGAGGCCTTTCTGGCCCCCGCGCAGACCGGGCAACGACGCCGATGCGGAGCGGACGAGCGCGGGCGCTCCGCCCCGGCGCAGGGCGGTCAGCAATCGCCGTACCGGCGGGATCTGCCGGATGGCCGGCGCAAGGACCGTTCCCGCGGGCAGCCCGCCCGCGCGGTCGAGGCGGGACAGGAGCAGCATCAGGGGATCGTAGCCGCGTCGACGGCGCGACGAACCCCGCGTGGGCACGGGTACCAGCAGCACGGGACGGGCCGGGGACACCGGTGACGCCGGGGACACCCATGTGCCGGCGGCGGCATGCAGCACCCCGCCCAGGGCTGCTGCGACGGGCATCACCAGGTCGACGTGCCCGTGGTTCTTGAACGCCAACAGGACCACCGAGACGGCGCGGCCGTACCGGCCGGCGGCGAGGACGGGCAACGGACCGAAGGCGGATGAGGCAGGGTCCGGCGGGTGCCGGCTGCGCGCCGCCCCCGCGTGCGGCAGCGGCCTGACGGGCGGCTCGTCGGGCAGTTCGACGGGCAGTTCGACGTCGGGCAGTGACTCGGCGCCCTCCTCGGCCCGGAAGGGCCGCGCGGTCGCCCGCCGGAACACCCCGAGGCACCGGGCACACAGGGACGTGTCCCAGGTGCCGCACACCACGCACGACGACGGCAGGACGAGCGCGGCGAAGGCGCAGAGGGCGCGGGCCACGCGCTGGTAGGTGCGGCCGAAGACGATCCCGTCGAGGATGCGGGCGAGGGACGTGCTGAACGCGGGGGCTGGGAAAGGAGCACGCATGCCTCCAGCGCATCACGCCGGAAGCGGGCGGACTCCGCCGCGACCGGCTATGTGGATACCCCTAGCCGGGGAAGGCCGGGTCGCGGACATCGAGCTGCTCGTCCACCCAGCTGTTGCCGATCCGCGCGTACAGCGTGTCACCGGCCTGCGCGTACAGGGTGTCCTCCGCGTCGGTTCCTGCGCTGATGGCGCGGACCCCGACGAGGGCCGCCATGGTCTCCTGTTCGCCGTCGAGCTGCAGGATGACGGGCGTGGCTTCCGCGTCGGCACCGAGGGACGACGCCACGATGGTGCTCTGGCCGGCCCAGGCGGCCGTGTCGATGTCCCCGGGCAGGGGCAGCGTCAGCGGGGTGGTGAGCGTCTGCGGCTTCCCGTCGGGAGAGCGGGTGATGCCGGCGACCAGCAGCTCGCTCGTCCCGCCGCGGTCCGCGACGATCAGCGCCCGTGCCCCGTCGCGGGAGACCCGCAGTTCGACGACCCTCCGGTCGCCGAGCCAGCCCGCCGCGAGGACGGTCGCGTTCGCCTCCGTCCCGCCCGGCGGGACGGCGAGGATGGAGCTCCGCCCTCCTGCGGCCCTGCTGGTCCAGACCCAGTTCTCCGGGTCGAAGGAGGGCCGGGTCAAGGCGGCGCCCTTCACCACCTCGCGGGCCTCACTGCCCGGCGCGGTGACGAACAGCGTGGTCCCGTCCCCGTTCAGGAAGGCATAGGCGCTCCCCGACACCGAGGCTGCCGGGGAGCGTGGCTGCAGCGCTGCCACGCTCGGCATGCCGTCGATCGGGACGGTGGCGCCATCGCGCACCCGAACCAGCTCGCCGCCCGCGACGGCCACCTGCTCTCCCCCGACGTCGGGCGTCAGCTCGGGCACCACGAGCTCGGGTGCGGCCTCACCGAGTTCGATCGGCTGGCCGCTGACCATCTCCACAGTCGTGACGTCGTTCAGCCCGAGGAGGTTCACCTGGAGCTGCTGGTTCATCTGCTGCAGGCCGAGGCTCGTGGCATCCTCGAGGACCTCGGAGGAGAACTCGACGGACGCCGTACCGGAGGTGATGGGCACCGAGTCACGGGCCAGCATCACACCCTCCGGGAAGGCACTGGTGACGGAACCCTGCAGGTAGGGCGCCGGACCCGCGAGCATGGCGCTGACGATCCTGGCCGTCACCCCGGTCCTACGGACGAACCAGCGGGCATCAGGTACCCAGTAGCGGAAATTGCTGCTGTAGAAGTAGAGGTTGTGCGAGATCAGGAGGTCCTGGGCACTGCTCTGGGCGAGCATGATGCCGTCGGGGATCTCGTCGATCCGCCATTCCCCCGCCACCTGCACCATGCGGACGCCGAGCGTCTCGGAAGCGGGAACGGCGCTGTTGGTCCTCAGTCCCCGGGAGTCGACGGTCCCGGTCGTCTCCAGCTGGATCTGGTAGACCCCCTCGGTCTCTCGCTTCTCCACTCGTGGATCAGACCTGAACAGGACGATCCGTTCTTCCGGTTTCCAGGTCTTCGCCAGTTCGGGGGTCAGGAACTGGCGGGCCACGCTGTACCCGTCGCCGGCGCCCGTCCCCGCGGTGATGAAGTCCCTCAGGATCCGCTCGGGGGTCGCGCCCGGCGCCGGGCCCTCGGGATCGAAGGCGGGCGCCACCGCGTCGGCCTCTGCCTCCGCGGCCGGGATCACTCCGACCGGTCCCCGCGTGGGGATCTCCGAACAGCCGGTGAGAACCACGAGGCACGCCACCAGCAGGGAGGCGAGGAGCGCCCTTGGCGTCCTGCCGGCCGCCCGGTCGGCGGTCCAGGCGCGACTTGTCGTCCTACTGCTTCGCACTGCTCTCCTTCGTGGTGATCCCTTGCATGCCCTGGCCGCCGTGGTCCTCGTGCCCTGGCTCGTGCCCCGCCTCATGCCCTGGCTCGTGCCCAGCCTCATGCCCAGCCTCATGCCCTGCCTCGTCCGCGGACGCTCCCCGGGCGCGAGCCGCCACGGGTGGCAGGGCCACGGGCGACGACGTCAGCACGGCGCCCTGGTGCCGCGGCACGGTCAGACGGAAGCATGCTCCCTCGCCCGGCCGACCCCATGCCTCCAGCCACGCCCCGTGCAGCCGCGCGTCCTCGGTGGCGATGGACAGGCCGAGGCCGCTGCCGCCCGTGGTCCGGGCACGCGCCGGGTCGGCCCGCCAGAACCGGTCGAACACTCGGGACGCCTCGAGCGGCGTCATACCGATCCCATGGTCGCGGACCGCGACCGCGACGGCTTCCGGGTTGCACGCTATGTGGACATCGACCGGGCGCCCCTCCCCGTGTTCGAGCGCGTTCACGATCAGGTTGCGCAGGATCCTGTCGATACGGCGGGAGTCGGCGTCCACGATGCACCGTGTCTCGCCCGAGACGACGGAAAGCTCGATGCCCAGCCTCTCTGCGAGTGGCTGCGCGCCGTCGAGGGCGTGCTGGACGAGCTGCACCATGTCCACGGATTCGGCTTCCAGGACCGCGGCGCCGGCGTCGAAGCGGGAGATCTCGAGCAGGTCGGCGAGCAGGGCCTGGAAACGCTCCACCTGGTCGAACAGGATCTCCGCCGACCGCTTGTTCACGGGATTGAACTCGTTCCGCGCGTCGTACAGGACCTCCGCCGCCATCCGCACCGTGGTCAGGGGCGTCCTGAGTTCATGCGAAACGTCGGAGACGAAGCGCTGCTGCATCTGGGACAGCTGGGCCAGCTGGGTGATCTGGTCCTGCAGGCTGGCCGCCATACGGTTGAAGGAGGCTCCGAGCCGGGCCACCTCGTCCTCGCCGGTGACCTCCATGCGTTCCTGCAGCTGACCGGAGGCGAGCTTCTCCGACACGGACGCGGCGTGGCCGACCGGCAGGACCACGCTGCGTGTCACGTACCAGGTGATGCCGCCGATGACGATCAGCAGGATGACCCCCACCAGCCACAGGACGCGGTGGATGGAGTCGAGCGTGGCCTGCATCGACGAGAGGTCGTAGTACACGTAGAGGGCGTAGGGGCTGCGCTCGGGCGGCAGCTGGACCTGCGTGCCGAAGGCGAGCCCCGGCGCGTCCGGCTCGCCGCTCTCCGTCACGGGGATGGTGATCGGCGCCCAGTACACGTCCTGGCCGCTGGTCACCGCCTGCTGGAGGTCCTCGGGAATCATGCCCGCCGTCGCGCCGTCCTGGCTCACGGTCGCCGGGATGAAAAGCCCCTCCCCGTTGGTGATCGGGACCAGCATGGCCTGGCGGGGCGCGTTCGTCCTGCTGCCCACGAGCGCATTGACCGAGTCGAGCACCAGCCGATTCGTCGTGTCGCGGTCCGTCGCGGAGGAGTCCCTGAAGACGGCCTTGGTGGAGGTCAGGGCGGAGCGGGCCTCGGCACTGAACTGGTCGAAGCGCTCCTCGTAGAGCGCGCTCGCGATCTGGTTGGACAGGAAGCCGCCGACGGCCACGAAGGACACCGAGGTGAGGAGCATCGTCGCGACGACGGTCCGGAACTGCAGCGACCGGCGCCAGCTGCGCGCGATGGAACTCAGCAGGACACGAAGGCGCCGTACGCCGCTTCGCAGCCGGGTCGCGGAACGGGTCGCGACAGAGGAGCCGACCGGGTGGGCCAGGACAGCGGAACCGGCCGCGGCGGCATCGGGCGCCGGCGATGGCCCCGACCCATGGGGGACGCCGGGGTCGCCGGCGCTGCCGCCCGCGCCCTCCGCGTCAGCCCTGTCCGGCCTTGTATCCGACACCACGCACCGTCAGGACGATCTCGGGTGCCTCCGGATCACGCTCGATCTTCGAGCGCAGCCGCTGCACATGGACATTGACGAGCCGGGTGTCGGCGGCGTGCCGGTAGCCCCAGACCTGTTCGAGGAGCAGCTCGCGGGTGAATACCTGCCACGGCTTCCGGGCCAGGGCCACGAGCAGGTCGAACTCGAGCGGCGTGAGCGAGACGCGCTGGCCCGCCCGCGTGACCTCGTGGCCTGCGACGTCGATGCTCACATCACCGATCCGGAGGGTCTCCGGCGCCTTCGACTCGGCCGGGCGGAGCCGGGCGCGCACGCGGGCCACGAGCTCGGCCGGCTTGAAGGGCTTGGGGACGTAGTCGTCGGCGCCGGACTCGAGGCCACGGACGACGTCGGACGTGTCCGACTTCGCCGTCAGCATCACGATGGGGAGATCCGATTCACTGCGGATCTGCCGGCACACCTCGATGCCGTCCATACCGGGCAGCATGAGGTCCAGCAGCACGAGATCCGGTTGGGTCGAGCGGAACACGCCCAGCGCCGCTGCGCCGTCGGCGCAGAAGACGGGGTCGAACCCGTCGTTGCGGAGGACGATGCCGATCATCTCGGACAGGGCCTCGTCGTCGTCGATGACCAGAATGCGAGCCTTCATACCCCCATACTGTCCCATCGGACGTGCAATGTCCCATCAGCCCCACCGTGTGCTGTGTTCCGGAGTTCCAGGAGCGGTGCCGGCGGGCGCGCGGCTGGGTGGCCGGCGCGGCGGCCCGGCCTATGATGCAGGAGGGGAGCTGCGGTCGAGCCTCCCTGGAGCATCCGAGCGAGGGGACGCCATGAGTGATCAGGTGGAGGGTCAGCCGGACGACGGGCTGCCCCGCGGCACATCGGACGGCCGGCACGACGGCGACGGTCCGGCCTCCCAGCCTGCACCCCCGGCACCCCCGGCACCGTGGCAGTCGCCCGGAACGCCCACCCCCGACAGCCAGGGCTGGGGCGCCCCCTACCCGCCGCAGGGCCCCGGACCGCAGCAGCCCGGCCAGGGCTGGGGACCCGGCTTCCCGCCACAGGGGCCCGGACCGCAGCAGCCCGGCCAGGGCTGGGGCGCCCCCTACCCTCCGCAGGGGCCCGGACCGCAGCAGCCCGGCCAGGGCTGGGGACCCGGCTACCCTCCGCAGGGCCCCGGACCGCAGCAGCCCGGCCAGGGCTGGGGACCCGGCTTCCCGCCACAGGGCCCCGGACAGGGTGGGAGCCCGTACGGCGCGCGCCCCTTCCCGCAGGGGCCCATGTACCAGGCGCCGCCCAAGCCGGGCGTCATCCCGCTCCGGCCGCTGGGCCTCGGGGAGATCCTCGACGGTGCCTTCCAGGCCTGCCGCAGGAACCCGGTGGCCACGTTCGGCAGCGCGATCCTGCTGCAGGCCGTCGTCGCGCTGGTGACGGTGCTCCTGCTCGGGAACGTCGTCTCGTCCTTCGAGGTACTCGAGGCGGAGAATGCGACGACCGACAGCATCATCGCTGCCGTCGCCGGCTTCGGCGTGGTCGCCACGATCACCGGGGTGGTGTCAGCGGTGGCCCTGCTCGTGCTGCAGGGCATCCTCGTGATCCCGATCGCACGGGCGGTCATCAACCAGCGGACCTCCTTCGGCCAGGCATGGCGGATCGCCCGCGGCCGTATCCTCCCGCTGCTGGGCTTCGGACTCCTGTCCTTCGCTGCTGGACTCGTGGGTCTCTCCCTCGTGGTCGGGATCTCCGTGCTGGCCGTCCTGGGACTCGAGGAGTACTCGGCCCTGGTCATCGTGCCGCTCGCGCTCGGCGCCGTGGCCCTGCTCATCTGGGTGAGCACCAAGATCGTGGTCGCACCGGCGACCCTGATGCTCGAGGGGACCGGCCCCTGGACGTCCGTCAAGCGATCCTGGTCCCTGACCCGGGGCAACTGGTGGCGGACGTTCGGGATCGTCCTGCTGACGAGCCTCATCGTGTCGATCATCGCGTCGGTCATCTCCACACCCCTCACGTTCGCCGTCTCGCTCGTCTTCGGCTTCAGTGCCAGCGCCTCCGCAACGCCCGATGCCCTCGACTCGATCCCCCTGCTCCTCGCGACGCAGGCCATCACGGCGCTCTTCTCGGCCATCGGCTACGCCTTCCAGGCCGGCGTGACCTCCCTGCTGTACGTGGACCTCCGTATCCGCCGCGAGGGCTTCGACGTCGTGCTCATGCGTGAGCACGAGCGGGCCGGCACGGGACCGAGCGACATCCTCCCCGGCGGCACCCCTCCCGGCACCTCCTTCGGGCACCGGCCTGGAGGGCCCGCGTGAGAGGCACCCCGACCATCTTCCGCCGGGACCGCCCGTGACCATCGATCCGGGGACCCTCACGCCGGACGCGGACGAGGCCCGCAGGCTGCTGCAGGACGAGCTGGCGAAGGCCGCCTACGTGGAGGCGCAGCCCAACATCTTCGAACGCATCCTCGCCGACGTCCTGCGCTCCCTCGGACGGCTTCTCGACGGCGTGCAGGGCCTCGGGTCGGGACCCGGCACACTGCTGGTCGCGATCGGCGCAGCAGCCCTCATCGTCGTGGCCGTCGTGCTCGTCCGGCCGCGCCTGAACGCGCGCGGGCGGAAACAGGAGGCCGCGGTGTTCGAGGACGGCGCACGGCGCTCCGCCGACCACCACCGCCGCCGGTCCTCGGAGCTGGCCGCCCTGGAAAACTGGAACGGCGCCGTGGCGGAGCTGCTGCGCGCGATCATCCGCTCGGCGGAGGAACGCGTGGTCATGGAGGAACAGGCCGGCAGGACGGCGACGGAGGCGGCCGCGCAGCTCGGCGGCATGTTCCCGTCCCTGGCGCCCGACGTCGCCTGGCTCGCCGACCGCTTCAACGAGACCCACTACGGCAGCGGCACGGCGACAGCGGACGACCACCGGCGTGCCGCCGCTCTCGACGCGCAGCTGACCGCCGAGCGCCCCTCCGCACACCAGCGCACGACGACGCCGGCGGCACCGCGATGACGCGCGGGACGCAGGAGACCGGCGTCCGGGGAACCACCGTGCAGCCGAGCGCGGCGCCGCGGTCCGAGGTCATGGGCGACGGCGGGAGTGCCGCGGCCACCGCACGCCGGCGTCTCCGTCGCTCCCTGCCCCTGCTGGTCGGCGCCGTGGTCCTCGCGGTGATCGTACTGCTCAACCTCCTGCCCGGCGCGGAGGAGGACGACCGCCCGCTGTCCCCGGGCAACCCGGCGCCCCAGGGCGCGCGGGCCGTGGCGGAGGTCCTCGCGAGCGAGGGCGTCGACGTCGTGCGCGTCGACTCGTACAACGACGCACTCGAGGAACTGGACGCCGGGCCGGCGACGCTCTTCCTCAACGACGCCCGGCAGTACCTCAGCGCCACCCAGGTGGCGGAGCTGACAGGAGCATCGGTGCGTGCCGTGCTCGCGGCGCCGGGGGCCCGGCAGCTCACTGCCCTCGAGCAGGAGTTCACCCAGCTCGGTTCCGCTCCCCTGGACTTCGGCGACGTGCCCGCAGCGTCCGCCGAATGCTCCGACGACGCGGCGACGGCGGCGGGCACCCTCTCCGGGACCGGGACGGTCTACGCCGGTGACGTCGAGTGCTTCCCGACCGTCGTCGACGGTGCGACGGACGGTGCCGACGGCGACTCCGGCGCCATGACCGGCGGCCTGTACACCACGAGCTCCGACGGCGCGGTCGCCGTGCTCGGGGCCCCGTCGATCCTCTCCAACGAGTCGATCACCGCGGAGGGCAACGCGGCCCTCGCCCTGCGCGCCCTCGGATCCGCCCCGACACTCGTCTGGTACGAGCCGACCGGCGCGGACGTCGTCTCGAGCGGTGAGGGTATCGATCCCCGGACGCTCCTGCCGCCGTGGGTGGACCCGCTGCTCGTGTGGCTGCTCGTCTGCGCCGCGCTCGCCCTGGCCTGGAAGGGACGACGCCTGGGGCCGCTGGCGGTCGAGCCGCTGCCCGTCGTCGTCCGGGCCGCCGAGACGGCGGAGGGCCGCGCACGGCTCTACCAGGACTCCCGGTCGGTGGCGCATGCCGCGGCCAACCTGCGGGCGGCCGCGCTCACGCGCATGGCCCGCCGGCTCCGCGTGGACCGCGCGGCCCCGGCGGGCGAGGTCATCGACGCCGCTGCCCGGCACAGCGGGCGGTCCCGCCTCGACCTGGAGCAGCGGCTGCTCCACACACCGACCACGGATCGCGAGCTCGTGCTGTGGGCACAGGAGATCCTCGACCTCGAGAAGGAGATTCGATCATGAACGATTCCGCCGGCCGGCAGGACGGGCCCCCGCAGGCGCCGCCCGCCACACCCCCCGCCGGGGCGCACCAGGCGACACGCGTCGGGGAACGGGACGAGGCGTCGGACCACGGGCCGGACGCCTCACGGCAGGTGCCCGGCCGGGAGGACCACGACGGCGAGGCCGCCCGGGCCGCGCTGCTGCGGGTCCGCACGGAGGTGGGCAAGTCGATCGTGGGCCAGGACGCGGCAGTGACCGGTCTCCTCATCGGCCTGCTCGCCGACGGGCACGTCCTGCTGGAGGGCGTCCCCGGTGTGGCGAAGACCCTGCTCGTCCGCACCCTCGCCACGGCCCTGGACCTCGACACCAAACGCGTGCAGTTCACGCCGGACCTCATGCCCGGCGACATCACGGGCTCGCTGATCTACGAGTCGAAGACCGGCGAGTTCACCTTCCGGGAAGGGCCTGTCTTCACCAATATCCTCCTCGCGGACGAGATCAACCGCACGCCGCCGAAGACGCAGGCCTCGCTGCTCGAGGCCATGGAGGAACGCCAGGTCTCCGTCGACGGCGTCTCACGCCCCCTTCCGGGTCCGTTCATCGTCGCCGCGACGCAGAACCCGGTCGAGTACGAGGGCACCTACCCCCTGCCCGAGGCGCAGCTCGACCGCTTCCTGCTCAAACTCACCCTCCCGCTCCCGGGCCGCGACGACGAGATCGAGGTGATCCGCCGCCACAGCGTCGGCTTCGACCCGCGCAACCTCGGCGCCGCCGGCGTCCGCGCGGTCGCCGGCGCGGAGGACATCGACCGCGCGCGTGCCGCCGTGGCCCGCGTCGCAGTCGCACCGGAGGTCCTCGCCTACATCGTGGACGTCGTGCGGGCCACGCGGTCCTCGCCGTCGTTCCAGCTCGGCGTGTCCCCCCGCGGCGCCACCGCACTGCTGAACACCTCGCGCGCCTGGGCCTGGCTCTCGGGCCGCTCCTTCGTGACCCCCGACGACGTCAAGGCCCTCACCCTCCCCGCGCTCCGACACCGTGTGGCACTGCGGCCCGAGGCGCAGATGGACGGCGTGGGCGTCGACGACGTGCTCGGCGGCATCCTCGGCACAGTCCCCGTCCCGCGGTAGGACCCCACCCCCACCCGCTCCGGTCGCCGCTGCGCCCGGACCCGAGAGGAGCTCCCGTGGTTCTCACCGGCCGCCTCGTCCTGCTGGCGCTGCTCGGCGTCGTGCCCGTCGTCCTGTTCCCGGGGGCGACGTCGATCCTGCTGTGGGCGGCGCTCCTTACCGCAGTGGCCGCACTCGACCTGGCCCTCGCGGCGTCGCCCCGGCGGGTCGGGATCGTGCGCGAGCTGCCCGAGGGCGTCAGGCTCGGCGAGGAGTGCCGTAGCGCCCTGGTGCTGCGCAACGACACCCACCGCCCGCTGCGCGCCACGGTGCGGGAGGCCTGGCAGCCGTCGGCCGGTGCCGCCGATCCGGAGCAGGCCGTTCACGTGCCCGCGGGCGAGGCGCGCCGGATGACGGTGCGCCTGCGTCCCACGCGCCGTGGCATCCTCCGGGTGGAGACCGTGGCCATCCGGAGCGCCGGGCCGCTCGGCATCGCCGCCCGGCAGGTCACGGTGCCGGCGCCGGGGGCGCTACGGGTACTTCCGTCCTTCGCCTCGAAGCGGCACCTGCCCTCCAAGCTGCGCCGCTTGCGCGAGCTGGACGGCGCGTCGGCCGTGCAGATCCGGGGCGCGGGCACGGAGTTCGACTCCCTGCGGGACTACGTGCGCGGTGACGACGTCCGTTCCATCGACTGGCGGGCGACGGCCCGACGGCGCGACACCGTGGTGCGGACCTGGCGGCCGGAGCGCGACCGCCGCGTCGTCGTCGTGCTCGACACCTCGCGCACGTCCGCCGCGCGGGTCCTCGACGAGCCGCGCCTCGACACCGGGATCGAAGCGGCACTGCTGCTGTCCGTGCTCGCGGAGCGCGGCGGCGACAAGGTCCACTTCCTGGCGTTCGACCGCCGTCTGCGCGCCCGCGTCGACTCGACCGCGAAGGGCAACCTGCTCGCTTCGCTCGTGACCGCGATGGCGCCGCTCGAGGCCGAACTGATCGAGGCCGACTGGTCACGCGTACCGGCCCAGGTACGGGCCGTATCGCCGCACCGCAGCCTCGTGGTCCTGCTGACGTCGCTGGACTCGGGCGCTGTGGAGGAGGGCCTGCTGCCGGCGCTGCCTGGCCTCACGGAGCGCCACGTCGTCGTGGTCGCCTCGGTCCGCGATCCGCGCCTCGAGGAGATGGCGGCCGACCGCTCGACGGCGGCGGCGACGTTCCGTGCCGCTGCGGCGGAACGCGCCCTGCTGGACCGGGCGGCGGTGGCCGACCAGCTCCGTCTCGTCGGCGCGGAGGTCGTGGACGCGGTGCCCGCGGAGCTCCCCCCGCTCCTCGCCGACACGTACATCAGGCTGAAAGCGACAGGCCGCCTGTGAGGGGCTTCGACCCGCCACGGCCCGCAGACCCGCCTACCAGGCGCTGCCGGCCAGGGTACGCGCCGTGATCGGCGGGCTGCTCGGTGGGCAGCCCGACGACGTCCGCCCCGCGGGCGGCGGGTTCACCCCGGGGTTCGCCGCAACGGTGGTCCGCGGAGACACGGCCCTGTTCGTGAAGGCCGCGTGCGAGACCGATCCCTTCACCTACCCGGCGTACCTGCGCGAGGCGGCCATCCACGGGGTCCTGCCGGCCGGACTGCCGGTCCCCCGGCTCCTCGCGTCGCGATCCGTCCGCGTCCCCGGGCCGGGCGGCACCTGGACCGTCCTCTGCCTCGAGCACATCGAGGGTGCCCTGCCGGGCGGACCGTGGACCGGCGAGCAGGCGGCCGCGGTCCACGCGGCGCTTCTCGACGTGGACCGCGGACTCCGGACGGTCCCCACCCACGCGGCCGGCGGGTCGATCACCGACGGACTCACCGACGACCCGTCCGTGATGGGCGTGTTCGGCCGATGCGCCGACGGGGATCGGCCGCCGTTCCTGCCTGCCCTGGGTGAACAGCAGTGGCTCGACCTCCAGTCGCTCGTCGAGCGCGCCCCGTCCCTGGTGCGCGGGTCGTCGCTCCTCCACAACGACCTGCGGCCCGACAACGTCATCATCGAGCGCTCGTCCGGGCGCGCATTCGTCTGCGACTGGAACTTCCTCACGCAGGGTCCGGCGTGGGCCGACTGGGTGGGGCTGCTCCCCTATCTCCGGCACGACGGTCTCGACGCGGACGCCCTGCTCCGCGCGTCGCCCCTCTCGGCCGACGCCCCGGAGGAGGCCGTCGACAGCTGGCTGGCCCTGCTGGCCGCGTACATGGTGGTCAGCGGCCTCTCGCCCGAGGTCCCGAGCAGTCCCAGGCTCCGGTCCCACGGGCGGTTCACCGCCGGCATCATGATTGACTGGTTGTCCGAGCGACGGAAGTGGGCGGCATGACCTCGATCTACCAGCAGGCGATGGGCAGCGACTTCGGCCGACTGCAGCCGGAACTGCGCGAGTACTTCGGTCTCCACGCCGGCAGCGGTCTCGCCGGCCACGGGCACGGGGTGTTCGACGTCGCCGGGTGCCCCGCCTGGTTCGCGCGCCCCGCCTTCCGGCTCACGGCGCTCGACAACGCGTTCTTCCCCGAGTACCGCGACGATGTCCCTTTCACCATCAGGAACTTCCCACACACGGACCCGTTCGGCCGACCGGCGCTCACCGCCCGGCGTGAACTGGATTTCGGGACCGCCCTGCGCGTCTTCGAGGACACGACCTCCCTGCAGGACGGCGTCCTCACCGACTACGTCGGCCGCCACCGGCGGATGGCCACCCTGCTGACCTGCACCGCCACGGACGAGGGGCGCATCCGCATGGTGTCCTCGCGGACGCGGGTGTTCGCGGGCCTTCGCCTGCCCCTGCCCGACGCCGTGGGTGCGCTCGCCTACGTGGAGCAGTGGTGGGACGACGACGCGGGTGCCTTCAGGATCAAGACCCGGGTGGTGCACCGTCAGCTCGGGACCCTGCTGGTGTACGCAGGGTCCTTCCACTACACGCTCGAGGAGTTCGACGGCGTCCTGCCCGCGGAGGTCAGTCCTCGGCGGTGGGAGCACCGCGTCTGACCGGGGCCGGAGCGAGCCACCCGGCCGGGTGGCCGGGTGGCCGGGTGCGTGGACAAGGCGGACGGGGGCTCAGCCCTCGGCGCGCACCTGGTCCAGGGCGTCGGCGACCTGCGCCATGCGCGTGAGCACCCGGGTCGCATCCGCGGGCGTGCGGCCCTCGAGGCCGGGCCGGGTGGTCACGGTCAGTGCCCCGAGCATCGTCACGGGCAGCCCGACACGCCGCCACGCGGTGAGCACCGTCTCCGCCAGGACCGTCACCTGGGGAAGGGCGGTCCCGGGATCGAGGATCGCGAGCTCCAGCGGGCGCCCCGCCTCGATGTCCTCGGCGAGTGCCTCCCAGTGCCGGTCGGAGACGCCGGGCAGGTCGAGGGACAGTCCCGTGGCGGCGCTGGAGCGGGCTGCATCGAGGGCGACGTCCCCGCCACCCGGCACGAGCACCGTCCCGGCGGCCCCCGCGGCGACGACCGACGCCGTCACGAGGTCCCACGCCTCCGTGGCCTCACGCCGGTCGACCGCGCGCAGCGTGCGGTAGCCGCTGGCCGTCGGGACGCGTCCGGCGAGGATCGCCCCGGCCTCGGGCTCGTCGAACTGGAGCAGCACCTCGGCGCCCCGCACGACGGCGGACACGCGGCGCACGAGGTCCGCGGCCCCTGCAGCGAGCGACGCGTAGACCTCCCGGCGGGCACCGGGGTCGATCAGGACGCGCTCACCGTTGTGGAGGTGGACGCCCGCGGCGAGGGACAGCGGTCCCCGCAGGTGCAGCTTCAGGTGGGACGCCGGGCGCTCCTCGGCGCCGGCGACGTCGCCGAGGGCGTTGATGTCGGAGGACAGGGCCGACTCCGCGCGGCGCTGGTCCCTGCCGGGCCGCTGCACGAGCCGCCAGCCGTGCGGCTGCAGGTCGAAGGGCAGCTCGACGAGGATCCCGAGCGTCCGCCCGAGGGCATCGCTCCCCGGCCCGCGCGCGGGCAGCGACGGCAGGAAGGGCACGTTCGCTCCCCCGAGCTCGCCGCGCACGGCACGGTTGGCCTCGAGAGGGTCGGTTCCGGGCCAGTCCCCGGCGGCGGTCGCCGCCACGGATCGGACCGGCTCAGGCATGGGTGCCGTGGACGGGGGTCCCGGACGCGGGCGGCGCCGCGCCCTCGGTGCCGGGCCTGCGGTTCTCGGAGATCGCCTGGTGGTGGCGGATCACCTCGGAGATGATGAAGTTCAGGAACTTCTCGGCGAACGCGGGGTCCAGCTGCGCCTCCTCGGCCAGCATGCGGAGCCGGGCGATCTGTGCGGCCTCGCGCTGCGGATCACCGGCGGGGAGGTCGTGCTCGGCCTTGAGGTGCCCCACCCGCTGCGTCGCCTTGAAGCGTTCGGCCAGGAGGTAGACGAGGGTGGCGTCGATGTTGTCGATCGAGCTCCTCACCGAGAGCAGCTCCGCCATCACCTCGGGGGCCACGTCTCCCGTGAGTGAGCTGGCTGCCGGGTCGAAGCCGCTGCGTGGATGCGTCATGACTCCAGTCAAGCAGACGCCGGAGGCACTCCGTGAACTGCGACTACCCTGCCGCTGCCGGCTCGGGTCGCAGGGCGGAACGCGCGGAATCGATGGTCGCCTGGCCGAGTACACGCGTGCCCTGGTACAGCACCACGGTCTGGCCCGGTGCCACGCCGCGCATCGGTTCGACCAGCCGCACCACGAGCTGCTGCACGCCGTCGGCCCATTCGACCGACGCGCGCGCGGGCACGGGATCGCCGTGGGCCCGCACCTGGGCCGTGCAGTCGAACTCCTCCCCGGTCCGCACCTCGTCGATGGGCAGGCCGGCCCAGGACACCTTGATGCCGCGCATCTGGTCGATCGCGAGCAGGTGCTCCGGCCCCACGATCACCTCGTTCTGCTTGGGACGGATCTCCAGCACGAAGCGTGGCTTGCCGTCCGCGGCCGGGGTGCCCAGCTTGAGGCCGCGGCGCTGGCCGACGGTGAAGGCGTTGGCGCCCGGGTGGCTGCCGATCCTCTCGCCGTCGACGTCGAGGATGTCGCCCTCGGTCATCTCGATGCGCTCCTCGAGCCAGCCGCGCGTGTCCCCGTCGGGGATGAAGCAGATGTCGTGGCTGTCGGGCTTGTTCGCGACGGAGAGGCCACGCCGCTCGGCCTCGGCCCGGACCTCGGCCTTCGACGGCGTCTCGGCGAGCGGGAACATGGAGTGCTTGAGCTGCTCGTGGGTCAGCACGCCGAGCACGTAGGACTGGTCCTTCGCCCAGTCGGCCGCGCGGTGCAGTTCGGGATTGCCGTCGGCGTCCTCGACGACCTTCGCGTAGTGGCCGGTGCAGACGGCGTCGAACCCGAGGGCGAGGGCCTTCTCGAGCAGGGCGGCGAACTTGATGCGCTCGTTGCAGCGCATGCAGGGGTTCGGGGTGCGGCCCGCCGCGTACTCGGCGACGAAGTCGTCGACGACGTCCTCCTTGAAGCGCTCGGAGAAGTCCCACACGTAGTAGGGGATGCCGAGGATGTCGCAGGCACGCCAGGCGTCCCGTGAGTCCTCGATGGTGCAGCAGCCGCGGCTGCCCGTCCGGAGCGTCCCGGGCATGCGGGAGAGGGCCAGGTGCACGCCGACGACGTCGTGCCCCGCCTCCACGGCGCGTGCCGCCGCCACCGCGGAGTCGACGCCGCCGCTCATCGCTGCCAGTACCCTCATGAGAAACCCGTTCCTGCCGTCCTGATGGATGATGCGTGCCCGGCCATGCCCGCCGTGCGGGCCCGGGCGTAGGCTCCCCCGATGGCGCCCACCACGGCGTCAACGTCGTCGGCCGTGGATGTATGCCCCAGGCTGAACCGCTGGGCGCCGCGCGCCTCGTCCTCCGTCAGTCCCATGGCGAGCAGCACGTGCGACGGCCGGGGCACGCCCGCGGTGCAGGCGGAGCCGGTGGAGGACTCGATCCCCGCGAGGTCGAGGAGGAACAGGAGCGAGTCGCCCTCGCAGCCCGGGAACGTGAAGTGGACGTTGCCGGGGAGCCGTGTGCCCTCGGGGGCGGGGTGCGCGACGCCGCGCAGCACCGCGTCCGGCACCTCGAGGAGGATGCCCTCGATGAGGCGGTCCCTGAGCGCTGCGAGGCGGGGCGATTCCGCTCCGAGGCGGGCGACGGCGTCGTCGGCCGCGGCGGCGAAGGCGACGATGCCCACGCCGTCGAGCGTGCCCGAGCGGATGTCGCGTTCCTGCCCGCCGCCGTGCTGCACGGGCGTGAGGGTGACGGCGCGGCCCACGAGGAGGGCACCTACGCCCACGGGGCCGCCGATCTTGTGCGCGCTGACGGCCATGGTGGCGAGACCGGAGTCGGCGAAGGACACCGGGAGGGCCCCGAACGCCTGCACGGCGTCGCTGTGGACCGGGACCCCGTACCGCGCGGCCTCGTCGACCACGGCCCGCACCGGCTGGACGGACCCCACCTCGTTGTTCGCCCACATCACGGTGACGAGCGCGGTCCTGTCCGGTGCGTCGGCGAGCGCGGCGCGCAGCGCGTCGAGGGACACGACGCCCGCGGCATCCACGGGCAGCCAGACCACCTCGGCCCCCTCGTGCCGTTCGAGCCACTCGACGGTGTCCTGCACGGCGTGGTGCTCCACGGCGCTGCAGAGGATCCGGGTACGGGCCGGGTCCTCGGCGCGGCGAGCCCAGTAGAGGCCCTTGACGGCGAGGTTGTCCGCCTCGGTGCCGCCCGAGGTGAAGACGACCTCCGACGCGTGGGCCCCGGCGGCCGCGGCGATCGTCTCCCGGGCCTCCTCGACGGCGCGCCGGGCACGACGGCCCGAGCCGTGGAGGGAGGACGGGTTTCCGCTCCGGCTGAGTTCGCGGGTGAGCGCGGCGAGCGCCGGCGCCGAGATCGGCGTGGTCGCCGCGTGATCGACATACACGGGCATCCCTCGATTCTACGGGCGCCACGCCGCCCGGCCGATTCCTGTGGAGCACGTCACGTAGGCGGCCGCGGCGGTTCTCCCAGCCCCCGGTGGTACAAAGACAGGGTGGACAGTCAAGCAGCGGCTCCTTCCTCGCCCGGCACCTACCTGCCCGGCTTCCGGCACGCGACGCATACATTCGGCGCTCGCACCGTGGACTTCGACCGGCAGGTGGCCCTCATGGCGGTCGTCAACCGGACCCCGGACTCCTTCTACGACGGCGGCGCGACCTTCGCCCTGCAGGCGGCCGTCGACGCCGCCCTGAGGGCCGTCGAGGACGGCGCCGACTGGGTGGACATCGGCGGGGCCCCCTTCTCCCCGGGGGAACCGATCCCGGTGTCGGAGGAGGCGGAGCGCATCGTGCCCGTCATCGCCGCGGTCCGGGCGGCGTCCGACGTCATCATCTCCGCCGACACCTTCCTGCCGGATGTGGCCCGGCAGGCGCTCGCGGCCGGCGCGAACGTCGTCAACGACACCACGGGCCTGCGGGATCCCGACCTGGCGGCGGTGGTGGCCGACGCAGGGGCGCACCTGGTCATCACGCACAGCCTCGCCGAGCCCCGCACCGTGTACCCGCGGCCCACGTACGGCGACGTGGTCGGGGAGATCGCCGATTTCCTCCTGCGCAAGGTGGACTCCGCCGTCCGGCTCGGCATCCCCGAGGACCGCATCCTCCTCGACCCGGGCCACGACCTCAACAAGAACACGCTGCACTCGCTCGAGATCACGCGCCGGTTCTCCGAGATCGCCGGGCTGGGCTTCCCCACCCTGGCCGCGGTGTCCAACAAGGACTTCATCGGCGAGACCCTCGACCGCCCGAAGCGTGACCGCGTGGAGGGCTCGCTCGCCGCCGCCGTCATCTGCATCCTCGGCGGCGCACGCGTGGTCCGCATGCACAACGTCGCGGCATCCCGGGCGGCCATCAACCTCACGGAGGCGGTCCTCGGGTGGCGAGAACCCGTCTACCTGCGCCACAACATGGGTGACGTCAACGAGCCGGTAGCACCGTGATCACATCCCTCATCCCCGCGTCACCCGGCGCCGTCGACGACGCCGGCCTGCACCGCCTCTACGCCTACCCCGTCTCGGACCGGCCCTTCGTCAGGTTCAACTTCGTGGCGGCCGCGGACGGCGCCGCGACGAGCGGCGGCTTCTCCGCAGGGCTCGGGAACGACGGCGACAAACGCATCTTCGCCGTCCTGCGGCGCCTCGCCGACGTGGTGCTGGTGGGCGCGGGGACCATCCGCGCGGAGGGCTACGGGGGCAGCCTCGTCGACGACGACGCCCGGTCCTGGCGCGCGGGGCACGGGCTCGCAGAGCACCCCGCGGTCGCGGTCATCTCCGGCAGCCTGAACCTCGACCCGGCCGGCAGCTTCTTCGGCAGCGCCCCCGTCCGCCCGCTCGTCCTCACCAGCGCGTCGGCTCCCGCCGGGCGGCGCGCTGCACTGGAGGACGTCGCCGACGTCGTCGACTGCGGGGAGGACACCGTCGCCGTCACCGCGGTCCTCGCCGAACTGCGCCGGCGCCACCTGCTCCGGGTCCTGTGCGAGGGCGGCCCGGCCGTGCTCGGTGACTTCACACGCTCCGACGCCGTGGACGAGCTGTGCCTGTCCATCAGCCCGCTGCTCGCCGGCGGCGACGGCCCCCGCATCGCGGTGGGCGACAGCCCCGACGACGCCGTGGCGCTCACGCTCGTGTCGCTCCTGACCGAGGACTCCGCCCTCTACACCCGGTACCGGCGCGCCTCCTGACCGTCCCGGCACATGCGGGCGCCGGGTCGGACAGGCGCCGGGTCGGACAGGCGCCAGGTCGGACAGGCGCCAGGTCGGACAGGCGCCGGGTCCACTATGGTGCCGGCCGACGGCCCGGGGCGGGACTCCCCGCATCCGGCCGGGCAACCGGTCGGACACCACGGGTGAACTTCCCCGGCGTGTCCGCCGTTGTACCTGTACCCGTCTGTCCCCTTCGCGTTCCCTGTGCCCTCGTCCGCCCGGTCGCCTTTGTCCCGTACCGCCGGTGCCTCTAGTCTCGGGGTATCCCGGCGGGGCCTTCCGGCCCGGCAGGCCCGTCCGGACCGCTGACCTCCCACGAAAGGCCTGATCGATGCCAGAGGCACCACGGAAGTCGTACTACGACATCCTCGGCGTGCCCCCGGGAGCCGACGCGAAGGACATCAAGGACGCCTACCGCCGGGCTGCCCGCGCGGCACACCCCGACCTCGGCGGCACCGCCGCCCGGTTCCACGACGTCGCGGTCGCCTACGAGACGCTGAGCGACCCGCAGCGCCGCGAACGGTACGACGCCGACACGGGACGGGGCCGGCCTGCCCCGGCCGCCCCGGGCCGGGAAGGGGCCGCCCGCCGCAACGGCACCCCGCAGCCGGCGTCGACGCGCACCAGGGTCGAGGACGAGGACGCCGCGAAATCCCCGCCCGAGTACCTGCCCCCGTTCTCGCCGTCCTCCCCTCCCGTCGTCCCCCTGATCGACGCCGGTCGGCAACTCCACGGGGTCGCCCGGCAACCCGGGATGTTCGGCAGGCTGTCCGCCGGTGCGCGCGCACGGGTCGACGGCGAGCTGCGGACGTCGGCCCTGCTCGAGCGCGCCCTGCTCCCCACCTACCCGGCCGCGCGCCTCGTCAACGGTGTCGTCCTCGACGACCGGGAGAAGACGGCCGCGGGTGCCGTCCTGCTCGCCGGTTACCGGATGGCCGTCATCGACTCCTTCACGGCTCCCCCGGGCAATTTCTCCTGGGACGGCCGGGCCCTGCGTCACCAGGGCCGGCCGGTCGACCTCCGGATGCCACGTACGGTGCGGGCCGTGCAGGACCTGTTCCCCGATTGCAACGTGACCGGATGGATCGTCATCCACGGGGCGCCGGATAATCCCTTCGCACCTGTCATCGACGTGCCCCCGGGGTTCGACCGCGGCGCGCCGGGCCTGGTGCAGGTCGTGAACGCGGGGACCGCCGTGCGGACCCTGCGTGCCTTCCTGTCCTCGGGGCCCACGCCCAACGTGGTGCAGCTGCCGGTGCTCGCGCGCCTGCTGGCAGCGGCCGGAAGCTAGGATGAACGGGTGTTCCGTATCCTCTTCCACACCCCCGAGATACCCGGCAACACCGGCGCCGCGATCCGCCTTGCCGCCGTCGCCGGCGCCGAGCTCCACCTCGTGGAGCCGCTCGGGTTCTCCCTCGAGGATTCGAAGCTCAAGCGGGCCGGGCTCGACTACCACGACCTCACCGTGCTCCACGTCCACGCGAGCCTCGAGGACGCGTGGACGGCCCTGCAGCCACGCCGGGTGTTCGCGTACACCTCGGACGGCGACGTGTCCTACACGGACATCGCCTACGACCCCTCGGACGTCCTCATGTTCGGCAGGGAGTCGGACGGCCTCCCGTACGACGTCAAGCACGACGCACGCGTGACCTCCCGCGTGCGCGTCCCCATGCTCGCCTCCCGCCGTTCGCTCAACCTCGCCAACACCGCGTCGATCGTCCTCTACGAAGCCTGGCGTCAGCAGGGCTTCGCGGGCGCCCAGCGATGACCACCGCCCAGGAGTCCTGATGCCCGCTCGCCACGCCGCAACACTGCCCGACGGCGGTGCCGAGGACTACGACCGCCTCGCCCCGGCCGTCTGGAACCCCGTCAGCAACGCCGTCGTCGCCGCCGCCGACGTCCTCGTGGGGGAACGCGTGCTCGACGTGTTCGCCGGCACCGGCACGGGCACCATCCCAGCCGCGCAGCTCGCAGGACCGGACGGGCACGTCGACGCCGTCGACCGGTCCTCCGCCATGCTGGACCTCGCGGAGGCCAAGGCCGAGGCGCTCGGGCTCGGCAACGTGTCCTTCCACCGCACGGACCCCGAGGCCTGGGTCACCGACGTGCCGTACGACGCCGTCATCAGCTGCTACGGCGTCTTCCTCCTCGACGACATGGACGCCGGCATGGACCGGATCGTGGGCCTGCTGCGGCCCGGCGGGCGGATCGCCCTGAGCGCGTGGGACGACGGCGCCCTCGAACCCCTCGGCGACCTCCTCCTGGCGACCCTCCGCGACACGGGAGCGGCCGGCGTGGGTGCCGCGGAACACCCCACCGCCCCGGTCTTCGTGGAGAACTCCAGGAGGCTCGCCTCCGTCGACCGGCTGGCGGACTGGCTGGCGGCGCGGGGCCTCATGGAAGTGTCCGTCGAGAGGTTCGGCCTGGCCGTCCCCCTCGACGCCGACCACGCCTGGTCCCTCGCGCTCGGCAGCGGCTACCGCGGGCTGCTGCCCGACGAGCCCGAGGCGCTGCAGCGCGTGCGGGAGGCGTTCGTCGAGCGCCTCGGCACCAGCCTCGTGCTCAACGCCGATTCGCTCATCGCACTCGCCTCCCGCCCGCCCGCCCGCGGCGTGGATGCGGGGACACAGCCGGGTGTCGTCCCGGGAGTCGGGTAGCCGTCGGGCCATCCCTCGACGCCGCAGCACCGAATGCGAGGTGTCAGGGGAAAACCGGCGGTGAGGGGGGGGTGGTGGCATGGTGCTCGTGCACCAGGGACGTGCCCCCCGACCGCGGCGCGGCACAGGCCGCGGTGTTCGGTCCGGGACGACCGGCGCTCTATGCTGGAGCCCTATGGAAACGCCACGAGCAAGCCGGGTCAGCCCTCCCGCTCCCGCCGCGGACGAGGTGGACGTCACCGCCGTCGCAGGTCCTACCCTGACCGATCTGCTGCTGCGGATCGCGAGGCAGGACCGCACCGCCTTCGCCATGTTCTACGAGCAGACGTCCAGGCGCGTCTACGGCCTGGCCCGACGTGTGCTCATCGACCCCGAACTCAGCGAGGACGCCACCCAGGAGGTCTACCTCCAGGTCTGGAACACCGCGGACCGGTTCAACCCGGCCATGGGCACCCCGATGGCGTGGCTCATGACGCTCGCGCACCGCCGCGCCGTGGACAGGGTGCGGTCGGAGCAGAGCGCGACGGACCGGGAGGCCCGCTACGGAGCGGCCACGCAGACCGTCGACCACGACGACGTCGTCGACACCGTAACGCAGCGCCTCGAGGCGGAGAGCGTGGTCAGGTGTCTCGACACCCTGACCGGGACGCAGCAGGAATCGGTGAAGCTCGCCTACTACGGGGGCCTCACGTATCGCGAGGTGGCCGAGACGCTCGGCGTCGCGGTACCGACCATCAAATCGAGGATCCGCGACGGGTTGATCCGACTCAAGACCTGTTTGGAGGTGACCTGAGATGCAGGACAAGGATATGAACAGACGATTCGCAGACGACCTCGACACGGACCTGGCACGAGGTCACGTTCTCGAGTGGGCCGAGCTGTACGCGCTGGACGCGATCAGCGACGAGGAACGGCTGGGTCTCGAAGCGTTCCTCGAGGACGCCGAGCCCACGGTCAGGACAGCCTTCGCGGACCGGGTCCGCACGTGCCGTGAGACCGTGACGTCGGCCTATGCTGCCGACGAGGCCGAGCCGCCGGCCGATCTCTTCGAACGGATCGTCGGACGGCTACCGGCTGCGGGTGACACAGGCACCGCTTCACCGGTCCGTGAACCGTCGCTCGTGTCGGTCGGCGCAGGCAGTTCCGCCGCCGCACCGGAGGACGGGTCCGCCGGCGACGAGGTACTCCCCGGAGGGCAGGACGAGCTGGCGGAGCGACGCGCCGCACGGTCGTCCCTGAGGTCACGGGCTTCCCGCTGGGTGGTGGCGGCGGCCGCGGCCGTCGTGATCGCCGTCGGTGGCGTGACCATCGCGCAGAACCTGCAGCCGACAACGGTCGAGCAGCAGGTCCTCCAGGCGTCCGACGTGCGGAAGGCGCAGCTTCCCCTCGAAGCCGGCGGAACGGCCGATCTCGCCGTCTCCGGCGAGGAGGACGCGGCGGTCGTCACGCTCTCCGGCGTACCGGCCCCGGCCGAGGGATACGTCTACCAGATGTGGCGGATCCCCGCCGACGGGACGGCGCCGGTCTCCGAGGGCCTCATGACCGGCGAGGACGTCGCGGGAACGAAGGTGACCGAACTGTCCGGCATCAGCGGCTTCGCGGCGGTCGCCATCACGGTGGAACCCGAGGGCGGCTCCGAGACGCCGACCCTGCCGATCGTCGCCCAGATCCCCCTCGGAGCCTGAGCCGCCCGCTCGCCCGGCACCTCCAGGAACGGCCCCGCCTCCGTCGGCGGGGCCATTCCTGCTCCTGCGGCGTCGCAGGGGGCTACCGCCTGGCACCGCCCGTCGCGGGCGGCTAGAAGCCCGCGATCGTCTCGTCGGTGTTGATGCCGACCACGTGGAAGGCCTCGGCGCTGCGCCCCTCGGGCAGTTCACCCCGACGGGCATTCTCCTGGAGGATGGCCCGCACCCTCGACTGCATCCGTCCGATGTCCGGGTGCTGGCTCCGGTGCGCCGTGATCGCGGCGACCTTGAGCTCCTCCAGGCCGGTCACGTCCACGAAACGGTTCTCGAGGTGGGCCGGCCCGCCGTAGAACCACAGCCAGGGGACACGGAAGCTCCGGAGACCGGCGGCCTCGAGCTCGGGGTAGGCGAAGGGATTCTCCACCGCCGGGTACACGGCCCTCGTCACCGCTTCCCCGCAGGCGAGGTGGTCCGGGTGGCTCTTCTGGATCCGGTCCCAGCTCCGCTCGGGATGCATGGACAGCACGATGTCCGGGCGCACCTCGCGCATCCGCCGGACGATCTCCCGGATCACCGAGTCCGTCGGCTCGAGGTAGCCGTCGGGGCCGCCCAGGAAGGTCACGTCGGTCACGCCCACGAGGGCGGCGGCATCGCGCTGCTCGGTGCGCCGCAGAGCCGCGACACCGGGGCGGTCCTCGGCCGAGAAACCACCGGCGTCGCCGTCGGTGAGGATGCAGTAGCTGACGGACACTCCGGCGGCGGTCCATCCGGCGATCGTGGCGGACGCTCCGAAGTCGATGTCGTCCGGATGTGCGGCGAACACCAGCACGCGCTCCGGGCCGGATGGAGCCGGGTCAGAAGCCATGCGCTACAGGCCGCGCTTGCGGATCTCTTCGGTGGCCTGCGGCAGCACCGTGAAGAGATCGCCCACGATGCCGAAATCCGCGATCTCGAAGACGGGAGAGTCCGCGTCCTTGTTGATCGCCACGATCACCTTCGAGGTCTGCATGCCGGCCTTCTGCTGGATCGCGCCGGAGATCCCCGCCGAGATGTACAGCTGCGGTGACACGGTCTTGCCCGTCTGACCGATCTGGGCCGAGTGCTCGATCCAGCCGGCGTCGGTGGCCGCACGGGACGCGCCCACCGCGCCTCCCAGGGCATCGGCCAGATCCTCCAGCGGCCCGAAGTCGCCGTTCACCCCGCGACCGCCCGCGACGATCACGCGGGCCTCGGCGAGTTCCGGCCTGCCGCTCACGGGCTTGTCCACCCTGCCCGTCACGCGCGCGGCGGCGGCCGGCAGGTCCACGGGGACGGGCACCTCGCGTGGCGACGACGGCAGGCCCGCCTCGACCGCCTCGACGCTGTTCGGCTTCACAGTGAGGATCGCGACGTCGGTGGTGACGCGGCACTCCACGCTGTACGAGCCGGCGAAGTCGGACTTCGTGGCCGTCAGGTCGTCGGCCAGCGCGACGACGTCGGTGATGACGCCGGCCTCGAGGCGCACGCCGAGCCGCGCGGCGATCTCCTTCGCCTCATAGGAGTTGCCGAGCAGCACGATGCCCGCCCCGGTCCGGCGGACGGTCTCCGCGAGGAACGCGGCCTTCCCTGCGACCAGCACCTCGGACACGGCGGCGTTCTCCGGCCGGTGGACCTCCTGCACGCCGTACGAGCCCACCCCGTCGAGGTAGGCCTGGTCGGCGTCGCCCGCGAGGGCCACGGTCACCTCGCCGAGCGAAGCCCCGAGCGAGAGGAGTTCGCGCTCGCTCTTGGCGAGGCTCGCCCCGGCGTGGTCGAGGAAAACGAGGACGGTGGTCATGACGGAGTCTCCTGGGGGTCTGGAACGGGCGGGAGCGGGCTAGAGGAGTTTCTGTCCCGCGAGGAAGTCGACGAGCCGGACGCCGGCGTCGCCTTCGTCCGTGATGACGACCCCCTGGCTGCGGGGCGGCCGCGGGGCCGCCGCCTCCACCCGGGTCCAGGACCCGGCGAAGCCCACCTCGTCCTGCTGCACGCCGATATCGGCCAGGGAGAGGACCTCGATCTGCTTCTTCTTCGCCGCCATGATCCCCTTGAAGTTAGGGTAGCGCGGCTCGTTGATCTGATCCGTGACGGAGACGAGCGCCGGCAGGGACGCCTCGATGGTCTCCGCGTAGGTGTCGTTGTCGCGTCGAGCGCTGAGGGCCCAGCCGCTGTCACCGGGAGCGAGCTCGAGCGAGGCCGCGAACGTCACCTGCGGCAGGTCCAGCCGTTCCGCGAGCTGCGCCGGGACGAGCGACGTCTCGCCGTCGGTCGACGCCATACCGGTCAGCACGAGGTCGAACGGGCCGGTGTGCCGCAGCAGCGCGGCCAGCGCCCTGGAGGTGGCCGACGCGTCGGATCCGTTGAGCGCCTCGTCGGTGAGGTGCACGCCGTCGTCGGCCCCGATCTGCAGCGACTTCTTCACCGCGGCGACGGCTGCGGCGGGTCCCATCGTGATGGCCGTGACGCGGTGCCCGGCGGCCGGTCCCCCGTGCGCCTCGATGAGTTGCAGGGCGGCTTCGAGGGCGTACTCGTCCAGTTCGGACAGGATGCTCTCCGCCCGGACCGTCGTCAGGTCGCCGCCGATGTGGCGGTCGAACTGGGCGTCGGGAACGTGCTTGACGAGGACTGCGATGCGCAGTCCTCCTGCTGTGGCCTCGTCCATGAATGACCTTCCTCGATCGGGGATCTTCCCACCGACTAGCTAACCATAGGGGCTGGCGGGAGCGGACGCGTGTCCGCTGTCCGTTCAACGCACGAGCGGCGCTCCCGGATCCGGGAGCGCCGCTCGTGCGTCGAAGGGGTCGTGCCTGATGCCTGCCAGACCGTCCTACTGGGCGGGTGCCTGGGAGAGGGTGACCTCCACCGTGCGGGCGTCCCCGCCGCGGATGATCTCCACAGGGACCTGCTGCCCGACGGCCTGCATGCGCACCGCCGCCGTCAGGGACTGCGGGTCGCCGATGGAGAAGGTGCCGACCCTGGTGATGACGTCGCCCACCTCCAGCGAGGCGCCCTCGGCCGGTGAACCCGGTTCGACCGACTGGACGAGGGCGCCGGACGAGAACGTGGACTCGCTCCTGGATCCGTCGCTGGAGGCCGAGGTGACGCTGACTCCCAGGAATCCGTGGGTGGCCTCGCCGTCGGCGATGATCTCCTGCGCGATGCGCTCGGCGTAGTTGATCGGGATGGAGAAGCCGACGCCGATGTTGCCGGTGGACTCCCCCGAACCCGCCGAGGCGATGGCCACGTTGACGCCGATGATCTTCCCGTCGGTGTCGACGAGTGCGCCTCCGGAGTTGCCCTGGTTGATGGCGGCGTCCGTCTGGATGACGTTCAGGTAGATGGACCCCTGCGCCGCGCTCTGCTGGCCGCTGGAGCCGCCCGGGGGGAGGAAGTTGAAGCCCTCGCCGTCGTCGGGCTCGGTGCTGTCCGGCTGCTCCTCCGGTACGGCCGAGGAGGCGACGCTGATGGTGCGGTTGAGCGTGGAGACGATGCCGTCGGTGACCGTTCCGCTGAGGCCCAGCGGGGCGCCGATGGCGATCGCCGTGTCCCCGACGTTGAGCTCGTCGGAGTTCCCGAGGGTGGCGGCCGTGAGGTCGGGGGCGTCGATCTTGATGACCGCGAGGTCGCTGAGCGGATCCGTACCGACCACCGTCGCGGCGAACACGCGTCCGTCGTTGAGCTTGACCTCGACCGTGGGCTCCGAGACCTGACCGCCGAGGGTGACCACGTGCGTATTCGTGAGGATGTGGCCGTCGGTGTCGAGGATGATGCCGGATCCGGAGCCGCTCGCGCTGCCACCGCTGACCGCGATGGTGACGACGCTCGGGGACGCGGTCACTGCCGCCCCGGTGATGGTGTTCACGTCCTCGGTGTTGTTCACGACGACGGACTCCGGCGCTCCCTGGGAGGTCCCGGCGGACGCGGTCCCGTCGAGCGCGTTGTAGCCGGCCGTCGCGACGCCACCGCCGATGAGTCCTGCGACGAGGACCCCCGCTGCGAAGGTGCCGAGGCCGACGCGCCTGCGGTCCTTCGTCACGGTCTGCCCTCCCGCGTACGCGGTTCGGTCGGAGCCGCTCTGCTCACCGTAGAAGGGTTGGTGACCCGCGTATGCGGGGTGCGCGGCCGGGTCCGCCTGTCGGAACGGGGCGTGGCGCGCGTCGTACTCGGGCGCCGCGGCGGGGACCACCGGCTGCTGGGCCGTGGGCTGTCCGGCGACGGGCCGGACCGTCGTCTCGGGTGTTCCTCCGATGTCCCCGCCGTGGCGGGCCTCCCCACCCGGGGCTCCGTTTCCCTCGGCAGGACGGTCTCCTCCGGGCTGCTGCCAGCCGGATCCCCAGGACGGAGGATTCTGCGGCTGGGGAGGGAGCGGGCGGTCCGGGGTACCCGGGGTGCCTGGCTGCTCGTTCATCGGAGGTCCTTTCGTTGCTGTTGGCCACATCATGGCAACCTTCTCTGAGCATCCAGCATGCGTTCGCTGAGCGGTGTCTGAGAGGATGCTGGAGCCCGAGCCGGAGTCCGCGACCCCACGGGCGGGTGGTCGGTCCTCCCCCAAGTATCGTCCGTCGCAGCGGGGAGACGCACCGCCCGTGCCTGTCTGCGCAGCACGGCCCCGACACGATGGACGCGTGGTAGGCAGGCCGGGGACCTGCGCGAAGGCCCGACGGCTCGCCTGAGTGCTCCCCGGCGCGCTCCCCGCCGTGCCGCGACCGTTCGGAACCGGGGACCAGGACGCCGTCGACCCTTTCGCTAGAGGCATAGTGGCGGTGGTGGACGCTCCCGGGGCCCAACCATAGAATCGGAAAGACAGGGAGCCTCCGGCGTCCGCCGGCCCCAGTCCTGGGACCGGTAGGGTCCGGGGGCCGTGCCGAAGGGTCGAAAATGCGAATGTTGAGCAGGCGCACCCGCGTCTCTGCTGTCCTGGGCGCCGTCGTGGCGATCCCGTTCCTCTCGAGTGCAGCGGCCTTCGCCGACGCACCGATCACGTTCCCGTCGGGTGACTACGTCGTGGACAACGCCGGTGTCCTCAGCCCCGACGAGGAGAGCGAGCTCGAGGCTGCCATCGAGGACCTGCGCTCGCAGGAAGGCTTCACCGTCCGCGTGGCGTACGTGGACGCGTTCGAGGATCCCACGGATCGCTCGTCCTGGGCCACCGCCACCGCGCAGCTGAATGACCAGACCTCGAACGAGGGCGTGCTCGCCGTCGCCGTCGACCAGGGGGCGGCTGCCTACGTCGTCGGCAGCGGGTCGGCGATCGGCGGGCAGGGCCAGGCGATCTACGACGAGTACATCGGCCCCGAGCTCCGGGCGGGGGACTTCGACGCTGCGGCCGCGGGTGCCGTCCAGGGCACCGAGCAGGCCCTCGCCGGCAACACCGGCGGCGGCACCGGTGGCACCGGTGGTGGAACCTCCTCGGGCACCACCGGTTCCTCGAGCGGCAGCGGACTCGGCGGGCTCGTCCTCGTCGGCGGACTCGTCGCCGTCGCCGGCGCCGGCGGCTACCTGGTGCTCAAGAACCGCGGCACCAGCAGCGCGCAGCGCAAGCGCGAGCAGTACGGCTACGGGCCGGTACCGTCCGCGAGCGGCGAAGTGGTCGATCCGCTGGCGTCCCTCAGCGTCGAGGACCTCCGCAAGCGGGCCGGCAGCCTCCTGGTCGCCGCCGACGACGCCATCAAGTCCAGCGAGCAGGAGCTCGGCTTCGCCGAGGCCCAGTACGGCAGCGAGGCCATCGCCACCTTCTCCCAGGACATCGCCGCCGCCCGGCAGCACATGAGCGAGTCCTTCAAGCTGCAGCAGCAGCTCGATGACCACATCCCCGATACGGAAGAGCAGCAGCGTCAGTGGCTCGGCGAGATCATCCGCCGCTGCGAGGACGTCAATGCCTCGCTGCAGGCGCACAAGGCCGATTTCGACGCGCTCCGGGAGCTCGAGCGCAACGCCCCTGAGGCTCTGCGCCGCGCCCAGTCCGCCGCCGGGGACGCCCAGCGGCGCTTCGCCGCCGCCGAGCAGGCCCTGAGGTCCCTCCAGGGCCGCTACCTCGAGACCGCCACGATCCAGGTCGCCGACAACATCGAACAGGCCCGGGAACGCCTCGCCTTCGTCGACAGCGCCGCCACCGAGGCGCAGTCCCGCATGGCGGCCGGTGACACCGGCCGCGCCGTCGTCGCCGTCCGGGCCGCCGAGGAGGCGGTGCACCAGAGCACCGTGCTGCTGGACGCGATCGACAAGCGCGCCGAGGAGCTCGCCGCGGCCGAGCGCGAGCTCGAACGCGCCCTGCCCGAGGCCGAGCAGGACCTCGCCCAGGCACAGGCCATGGATCGCGCCGGGCAGTACCGCGACCTCGCCGGCCCCATCGCGGCGGCGCAGGCAGCAGTGGCGACCGTGCGGCAGGAGCGCCAGGGCGCGCGGAGCAATCCCCTCGCCCTCCTGCAGCGGCTCGAGGCCGCCCACGGACAGCTCGATGCCGCGCTGGGCGGCATCCGTGACCAGGCGGAGAACGCCCGACGGGCCCAGGACTCCCTGCAGCACGCCATTGTCGCGGCGCAGTCGAGCATCTCCGGCACCGCCGACTACATCCGCGCGCGGCGCGGCGGGGTAGGCAGCGAGGCACGGACCCGCCTGGCGGAGGCCGAACGCAACCTCGACTTCGCCGTCGACCTGCAGCGCTCCGACCCGGTGACCGCACTCGCCCACGCACAGCAGGCCTCGATGCTGGCCGACCAGGCCGCGCAGCTCGCGGAGCAGGACGTCGACGGCTTCGGCCGCAGCGGCATGGGGATGGGCGGGTACGGCCGACGAGGCGGTGACGGCATGGGCGGCGCTCTGCTCGGCGGCATCCTCCTCGGTTCCATCCTGAACGGGGGCGGCGGCTTCGGTGGCGGCTTCGGTGGAGGCGGATACAGCGACGGCGGGGGCGGCTTCGGCGGCGACGGCGGTAGCTTCGGCGGAGGCGGCTTCGGCGGCTTCGACGGCGGCGGCGGCGGCTTCGGAGACTTCGGCGGAGGCGGCGGCGACTTCTAGGCCGTTGCCTGCGCCGACAGCAGGACGCAGGAACCTCAGGAAGAATCGAAAGGGAAACCCATGGTAAAGCAGTCAATTTTCGGCAGGATCGCCCAGCTCACCCGAGCGAACGTCAACGCGCTGATCGATCAGGCCGAGGATCCGCAGAAGATGCTGGACCAGATGGTCCGTGACTTCACCAACAGCATCGCGGAGGCAGAGAGCGCCGTCGCGCAGACCATCGGCAACCTCCGGATGATGCAGGACGACTACAACGAAGACGTCGAGAACGCGCGCAGCTGGGGCAACAAGGCCCTCGCCGCGTCCCGCAAGGCCGACGAGTACCGGGCGACCGGTGACACGGTGGACGCCCAGAAGTTCGACAGCCTCGCGAAGGTGGCCATCCAGCGCCAGATGGCTGCCGAGAACGAGGCCAAGGGCGCCGAGCCGACCATCGCGTCCCAGACGGAGATCGTCGACAAGCTCAAGGACGGCCTCAACCAGATGAGGGGCAAGCTCGGTGAGCTGACGAGCAAGCGGGACCAGCTGGCCGCCCGGGCCCGCACTGCACAGGCGCAGCAGCAGGTGCACGACGCCGTCAAGAGCATCGACTTCATGGACCCGACGAGCGAGGTGGGCCGCTTCGAGGAGAAGATCCGGCGCGAGGAGGCCAAGGTCCGCGGACAGCAGGAGCTGGCGTCGTCGAGCCTGGACGCACAGTTCGAGAGCCTCGAGGACCTGGGTGAGCAGACCGAGATCGAGGCGCGGCTCGCCGCCCTGAAGTCCGGGTCCGGCGCGCAGTCGGCGATCGGGCAGGGTGCGGGCGAGAATGCCGCGGCCGGTGCGCCGTCGTCCACCGGCGAGACGGCGTACTGACGCCGACGCGGCGACGCACAGGTGGACCGATGCGCTGACGCACCGACCCGCCTAGCACAGGGGGACCGCGGCCGCCGGGCTGCGGTCCCCCTGCGGTTGCCGGGACCGCCGTGTCGGAGCCCGCCGGTACATTGAGGGCATGGCTGTGACAGTGGTGTGGTTCCGCGACGATCTCCGAATCTCCGACAACCCGGCTCTCGCCGCCGCCGCGGAAAGCGGGGACGACGTCGTCGCCTGCTACATACTCGACGAGCAGACCGACGGCATCCGCCCCCTGGGAGGGGCGTCCCGCTGGTGGCTGCACCACTCCCTCGCGGCGCTGGGCGCCTCGCTCGGCGAACTGGGCATCCCCCTCGTCCTGCGGCGCGGTGCGGCCGCAGAGGTGCTGCCGGGCCTCGTGCAGGAGGCCGCTGCGCACGCCGTCGTGTGGAACCGCCGGTACGGGCTCGCCGAGCGCACCACGGACTCCTCCCTGAAGGAGTCCTTCACGGAGCAGGGCATCCGGGCGACGAGCTACCAGGCGAACCTGATGTACGAGCCGTGGGAGGTCACCTCGGGCTCGGGCGAGGCCTATCGGGTCTTCACCCCCTTCTGGCGTGCGTGCCTCGCCTACCGCACCCCGCGCAGGCCCCTGCCCGCTCCGGATGCCCTCCGCGGTCCGGCGCTCGGCTCCGACGACCTCGACGCGTGGGGGCTGCTGCCGACCACCCCCGACTGGGCGCAGGGACTCCGCGCGACGTGGACGCCCGGCGAGGCCGGGGCCCACGACCGCCTCGACGACTTCCTCGAGGACGCCGCGCACGGGTACAAGGACAACCGCGACCTCCCCGCGGTCCAGGGCACGAGCAGGCTCTCACCGCACCTGCGGTTCGGCGAGATCAGCCCCTTCGAGGTCTGGCATGCGGCGCAGGACCGCAAGGACAGCTCGACGGCGGAGGACATCCGTGTCTTCGGCTCCGAGCTGGGTTGGCGCGAATTCAGCTGGCAGCTGCTGTACTTCAATCCACAGCTCGCCACGGTCAACTACCGTCCCGAGTTCGATGCGTTCGCCTGGGAGGACTCCACGGAGAGGGAGCTGGAGGCCTGGCAGCGCGGCCGCACCGGGTATCCGCTGATCGACGCCGGGATGCGCCAGATGTGGGAGATCGGGTGGATGCACAACCGCGTGCGGATGGCGACGGCGTCGTTCCTCATCAAGAACCTCATGATCGACTGGCGCGTGGGCGAACGGTTCTTCTGGGACTGCCTCGTCGACGCCGACGCGGCGAGCAACGCCGCGAGCTGGCAATGGGTCGCGGGTTCGGGCGCCGATGCCAGTCCGTACTTCCGGATCTTCAACCCCGTCCTGCAGAGCAGGAAGTTCGACCCGCAGGGCAAGTACCTCGTCCGGTTCGTGCCGGAACTCGCGAACGCCGAGAATCTGCACGAACCGTGGAAGGGCGCCGCGCCCGGCTACCCGGAGCGCGTCGTGGACCTCAAGGAGAGCCGGCAGCGGGCCCTGAGCGCCTACAAGGCCCTGTCGGAGGGCTAGGGTCCGCCGAGAGGGGCCACTTCCCCTGGGTCGGCCTGCGAAGCTCCGGCACGGGTGCGTGCGGACCCGGAAGGGCCGGCCCGCCCGGCTTCCGATGTCCCCGGTGACCCAGGACGAACGGTCGGCGCCTCCCGCCGGACACCCGTGACAGCAAGAAGTCCGGCCCACCAGTGGTGGACCGGACTTCTCTTCGTTGCGGGGACAGGATTTGAACCTGTGACCTCTGGGTTATGAGCCCAGCGAGCTACCGAACTGCTCCACCCCGCGGCGTGTAACCAACGTTACCGGCCGCGGGGCCCAGAGGCAAATCGGGCAGGTGCCCGAACGCCTCCGGCTACTCCCCGGGGGTCCCCGAGACGCGTTCCTCGGCGTCGAGGGCCCGCTCCAGGGCGTCCTGCAGGCGGTCCTGCGCTTCGCCGTACGCAGCGAAGTCACCGGCGACGAGCGCTGCATTGCCGTCCTGGATCGCCTGGTTCGCATCATCCAGCGCGGTGCGGAGGTCGGCAGCAGGATCGCCCGTCGTCCCACCGGGCGTCCCGCCCTCGGACGGGGTCGGAGCCGGCGTCGGACTGGGCGTCGGCGTCGCTCCTCCCTCGGTGGGAGGCGTCGCCGGATCCTCGGGAGTCTCACCGACGTTCTCCTGGTCGCCCGTGGTGGCGCCGGAGCGCCCGCCGAAGACCTGGTCGAGGGCTTCGGCGAGGGTCGGCGCGAAGCCGACGTTCTCGCCGAAGCTCACGAGGACGCGTCGCAGGACGGGGAAGGACGAGCTGCCCGAGGACTGCACGTAGACGGGCTGGACGTAGGCGATGCCCCCGCCGATCGGCAGGGTCAGCAGGTTGCCGTTGATGACCTCGGACGCTCCCTGCCGCAGGAGGTTCAGCTCCTGGGAAACCTCGGTGTCGGAGTTGAACAGGTTCTGGGCCTGACCGGGCCCGACCACCGAGTCCTGGCCGGAACTGTCGAGCAGCGTCAGCCGCCCGTAGTCCTCGCTCTTGACGCCGTCCTCCCCGGTGCCGGCGTCGCCGTTGGCCGCGAGGAAGCCGTAGAGCACGTTCCTCGGGGTCTGGCCCGCGGGTACGAACGGGATGAACGGCGTGGTGAGGGAGAAGGCCGCGGTCTCCTGGTTCGGCATCTGCAGGGTCAGGTAGAACGGCGGCTGGCGGTCGGTGGCCGCCGTCGTCGTCGCCCCCTCCGACGTGGCCCCCGGGTCGGCCGGGACGTTCCAGGCCTCGCTGTTGAAGAAAAACGCGTCCGTGTCGGTGACATGGTAGCGGGCCAGCAGTTCGCGCTGGACCTTGAACAGGTCCTCCGGGTAGCGCACGTGCGCCATCAGGTCCGCGGACATGTCGCTGTACTGCTTGAGCGAGGACGGGTAGACGTTCTGCCAGGACATGAGGACGGGGTCCTGGTCGTCCCAGGCGTACAGGTCCACCGAGCCGTCGTACGCGTCGACGGTGGCCTTGACGGCGTTGCGGATGTAGTTGACCTGCTCCGCGGCCAGCGCGGTCGCGAGACCCTCCGCCGTCTGCGAGTCCTGTGTCGCCGACTCGAGTTCCTGCTCCGTCGAGTACGGGAAGTTCGCGCTGGTCGTGTAACCGTCGATGATCCACTTCACGCGGCCGTCGACGATGGCGGGGTAGCTGTTGCCGTCGAGCGTGAGGTAGGGGGCGACCTTCCGCACGCGCTCCACGGGGTCGCGGTCGTAGAGGATCTGCGACTCGCTCGTGACCTGGTTGGAGAGCAGGAGATCGGTGGACTGGAACTTCAGGGCGTACACGAGCCGGTTGAAGGGGTTGCCCACGTCCGGTCCGCCGTCCCCACTGAACGTGGTGCGGGAGTCGGTGTCCGAGTTCTCGCTCTGCGGCCTGTCGATCTCGGCGGGGGGCCGGCCCTCGGGTGCGCCGACCACCGAGTACTCGGGCGATCCCTCTCCGAAGTAGATGCGGGGCTCGTAGGTCGTGTCGTCGCCGAGCACGCCCGTGGAGGGGATGCCCGACTGCAGGAAGGACGGCCGGCCGTCCGGCTGCACGGTCGAGCCGGCAGCCGCCACCACACCGTACCCGTGCGTGTAGAAGGCGTGCTCGTTGACCCAGCCCGCGGGCACGCCGTTGGTGTCGAGCTCGCGCACGGCGATGACGGTGTCCTGTACCTCGCCGTCGATCTCGTAACGGTCGACGGCGAGCGTCTCGGGGAACTGGTAGTACTGGCGGAACTGCTGCAACTGGCTGAAGGCGTCGGACACGATGTTCGGGTCCAGCAGCCGGATGTTAGCGGTGGTCTGGCCGTCGTCATTGAGAGCGCCCGCCTCGGGCACGTCGGTGGGTGTGTAGGGCTCCACCTCGACACGGTCGAGGCCGTAGGCCTCCCGCGTCATGTTGATGTTGCGGTCGATGTACTCCCGCTCGGCGTCGAGCTCGGACGGCTGCACCTGGAAGCGCTGGACGATGGACGGGTAGACGCCGCCCGCGAGCAGTGCGGTGATGATCAGCATCGCCGTGCCGATCAGCGGCAGGCGCCACCGGCCGAGGAAGGCGGAGGCCACGAACAGGGCGGCCACGATGAGCGCCGCGACGGCCAGGATGGCCTTGGTGGGGATCACGGCGTTCACGTCGGTGTAGAGCGCGCCGGCCCAGGTGCCCTGGTTCAGCAGCGTGTCGTAGCGGTCCAGCCAGTAGTTCACGCCCTGCAGGACGAGGAAGAGCGCCGCGATGACGGCGATCTGGATGCGGGCGGCCTTCGTGGTGAACAGGCCCTTCTCCTCGAGCCGGATGCCGCCGTACAGGTAGTGGGTGAGGATCGTCGCGATCGCGCTGATGATGACGACGCTGATGAGGAAGCCCGTCACGAAGCTCAGGAACGGCAGCGTGAACATGTAGAACGCGTAGTCCATGCCGAACTCGGGATCGGGCTTGCCGAACGGCTCCTGGTTCAGGAAGAGCAGCACCTCCTGCCACTGGGACGACGCGGCCGTGCCCGCGAAGGCGCCGAAGACCACGGGGATGCCGAGCATGAGCAGGCGGCGGATCGGTTCCAGCTGAGCCTGGTAGCGGTTCAGGTTGTCCTGGATGGCGCTGTCCGGCGCGTAGATCGGCCGACTGCGGAACGCGATCCGGAGGCTCGTGTACACGGCGCCCGCCATGACGAGGAACGCCAGGATGAACAGCACGATCCGCGCCAGGTTCTCGGTGACGAACACCTCGAGGAACCCGAGCTGGTTGTACCAGAGCACGTCCGCGTACACCTGGGACAGGTAGACGAACGCGATGACGATCACCGCCACGACGATGATGGTCGGGATCAGCGGGCTGCGACGCCGGCTTGTGGCTGCACTTGCGGGGCTCGGCCTACTGCCGAACGGACGATCTGGTCCGGATGTCACATCTACCTCATCGTTAGCTGCTGCGGGTCACGATGACCGGCGGTCCGCTTCTCTCCCCGGCCCGGACCCCGGGCAGAGGACAGCGCAGTTCGGCCCTTCGTGGTTTCATTCTGCCTTGTCCACGCTCGGGCGGACCAATTAGGTTCCCGTGCACGCCTCGCGCGGCAGGGATCGTCACCGAACCGTGTCGTGCGGGCCGTCGATCCTCGCGCCTCTCCTGCCCCGCTGTCCCCTGCCCGCTGCCGGACTGCCGTCCGGCCACCGCCAGCGGTGTCAGCACGCGGGGAGTTCCCCGGAGTCCCCGCCCGCACCGAGCGTCTCGACGGCCTCGACGGCGTCGTCGAGGGTCTCCACCCGGACCACGGTCAGCCCGTCGGGGATGTTGCCGGCCACCTCGTCGCAGTTCGCGGCAGGTGCCAGGAAGAACTCGGCTCCCGCGGCGCGGGCCCCGACGAGCTTCTGCGCGATCCCGCCGATGGGGCCGACGGCGCCGACGGAATCGATCGTCCCCGTCCCGGCGAAGTGGCGTCCCCCGGTGAGATCGCCTTCCGTCAGGGTGTCGATGATTCCCAGGGCGAACATCGACCCCGCCGAGGGGCCGCCGACGTTGTCGAGCTGGATGGTCACGTCGAACGGGAAGTCGAACGTGGGCGCGAGCATGATGCCCAGCTGGTAGTCGCCCTCGGACGACTTCCGGGGCGTCACGGAGACGTCCATCGGTACGCCGTCCCGCACGATCGAGAGGGCTGCGGGAGCGCCCTCGGCCTCGTTGAGCGCCGACCGGAGCGTCGTGATGTTCTCGATCTCCTGCCCGTCGACGGAACGGAGGATGTCGCCCTCCCGGAGGATACCGTCCGCTGCGGCGTCGGGGGCGAGTCGCGCGACGGACAGCTCCTCGGTGAAGTCGATGTCCTCGTGCGCGAGCGCCGCAGCGATCGCGGACTCCTGCGAGGACGTCATCGCCACCGCGTTCTGCTCCTGCACATCGGTCGAGGTCGTCCCCTCCGGGTACACCAGCTGCTCGGGCAGGACGTTCGCGCTGGGGTCCGCCCAGGCACGGAACGTGTCGAGGATGTTCACCGCCCCGTTCGGTCCACCGCTCACGAACACCGTCGTGAGATCCAGCTGACCCGAGGGCGGGAAGCTCTCCCGGCCCTCCACCTGGATGAGGGGCCGACCGTCGACCTCGCCGATCGTGTTGAAGGTGGGCCCGGGGGTCTCGAGCACGTAGGGCGCCGGCAGCAGGACCGCTGCGGCGCAGAGCGCGACGGCGAGGCCTCCTGAAACCGCCATCGCGCGGAAGCGCGGGTCCCTGGCTTGCGTGGGCTCCTCGGGGACATAGGTCTCGACGTGGACAGGCGGCGTCACTGGTCTTCTCTCTGTAGGGCGCACTTCCATGCTGTGAGCGGGCGCCGGCGCGGGCGTCGGCACGTTCCCGGCACCCCTAGGGTAGACGCTTCCGGCGACACCGGGCTGGGGTGCCGGCTGCCTGGGCGTCCTCCTCCGGCATCTCTTTGCCCTCAGCGAACGGCTCACGCGGCGAGGGACACCGGCGAGGCCGGGCCGGTAGCGTGTTGTGCACAGCCGGCAGGCGTGGCGTAGCCCCGCCTGCCGGACCCCGAGCTACTCCCAGGACCGGTGGTATCAGTGACCAACCCATCCAATCCGTCGAACGGCGACGACGACACACCCCAGGACCCGCTGTCCGAGATGCTGGCGAAGATGTTCGGCGGCGGGGCCGGCGGCTTCGATCCGCAGGAGATCGCCCGGGCGGCCGGCCTGCCCTCCGATCCTGCGGCCATGGCCATGATGATGCAGCAGGTCCAGGCCATGTTCAGCGCGCAGAGCGAAGGCCCCGTGAACTGGCAGATGGCGCACGAGCAGGCGCGGCGCGTCGCTGCATCGGACAACGACCCCTCCGTCACCGCACTGCAGCGCCGCAGCGTCGACGAGTCCCTGAAGCTCGCCGAGATGTGGCTCGACCCCGTGACCGAGTTCCCGAGCACCGGGCAGCTGGGTCGGGCGTGGTCCCGCGCCGAATGGGTCGAGGCGACCATGACGACGTGGCGACGCCTCACCGAGCCGGTCGCGACGAGCATCGCCAAGGCACTGTCCGACGTCATCTCCGAGCAGCTGCCCGAGGAGATGAAGTCGATGATGGGCATGATGGGCGGCCCGTCCTCGATGCTCCAGAACGTCGGCGGCGCCATGTTCGGCATGCAGCTGGGCCAGGCCGTCGGCGCGCTCTCGAAGGACGTCGTGGGGTCCACGGACATCGGTGTCCCCCTCGCCGACGGGCGGATGGCGCTGCTTCCCGCCAATGTCGCGGCGTTCGGCGCCGGCCTCGATGTCCCCGAGCAGGAGGTGCAGCTCTTCCTCGCCGTGCGCGAGGCGGCCCACGTGCGCCTGTTCACCCACATCCCGTGGCTCACCGGACATCTGCTCGGCAGCATCGAGCGGTACGCGAGGGGCATCCACATCGACATGGGCAAGATCGAGGAGGCCGCGCGCGACATCGATCCGACCAATCCCGAGAGCCTGCAGGGTGCGCTCTCGCAGGGCGTGTTCATGCCGGAGCGCACGCCCGAGCAGGACGCCGCGCTCGTGCGGCTCGAGACGACGCTCGCCCTCGTGGAGGGCTGGGTGGATGAGGTGACGGCGGCGGCCGCGGCGAACCTGCCGTCGGCCGGGGCCCTGCGCGAGATGGTCCGCCGACGGCGGGCGACCGGCGGTCCCGCGGAGCACGCGTTCGCGGCGCTCGTCGGTCTGGAGCTGCGCCCGCGCAGGCTGCGCGACGCGGCCGCGCTGTGGGCGCTCCTGCTCGAGGAGCGGGGGGCCGAGGGGCGCGATGCCCTGTGGCAGCACCCGGATCTCCTGCCCACCGCCGAGGACCTCGACGATCCCGCCGGTTTCACCGAGCGCCGGAAACTGATCGAGTCCTCCGACGCCGACGTCGACGCCGCCCTCCAGCGGCTCCTCGCCGGGGATTTCGAGCAGGGCGGCGACGCTGCCGCCGATGACGCCCCGGCCGACGGCGGGACTCCTCCTGCAGCCTCCGGCGACGCCCCGGCCGATGACGGGACTCCTCCTGCAGCCGGCGACGACGATCCGGACGCCGGCCGTCCCGGCCCGGACGGCAACAAGGCCGGCTGAGCCGCGGGGGCGCCCCTGCCGGGTTTCTGGGCCGATGCCCGGGAGCGGTATGCGCGCCTAGAGCTCGTCCGGGTGGCCCATGAGATTGCGGTGGGCGGCGAAGGCTGCGCCGTCGAGGAAGGCCTTCGCCGTCTCCGTGCGCGGATAGGACGCGAGCAGAGCCCAGAACACCGCATTGTGGGAGGGCTCGATGAGGTGCGCCATCTCGTGCAGGATCACGTAGTCGACGACCCACTCGGGCATGCCCTGCAGCCGGTGCGACAGCCGGATGGACCTGTATGCCGGCGTCGCGGAGGCCCAGCGGGAGTTCTGGTTGGTGACCCAGCCGATCGTCGAGGGCACACCCCTGCCACCCAGGTACTCGCGGGCCAGCCGCTCGGCCCGCTGCAGGAGCGCGGGTACGGGCTGGTCGTCGGTGATCGCCGGCGCCTCGAGGTACTTCTCGGACATCCGCGCCGTCATCCGCTCCACCCAGTGGCGTTCCTGACCGGCCGAGAAGTGGCCGGGGATGGAGATCCTGATGACGCCGTCCCTGATGTCCGCGCTGACCGTCCTCTTGCGCCGCGCGGAGCGGCGCACCTCCACGGGCAGCCGCGCCGGGCCCGGCGGGCCCGGCTCAGGCACTGTCGGCCAGGATGCCGAGCACCGCTTCGCCGTAGCGCTCGAGCTTCGCGGAACCGATCCCTGCGAGGCCGCCGAGTTCGTCGAGCGTCTGAGGTCTGGCCTCGGCGATCGCCACGAGCGTCGCATCCGTGAACACGACGAACGCGGGCACGTCCTTCTCCCGGGCCTCCGTGCGCCGCCACTCCCGGAGCGCTTCGAACGTCTCCTCCTGGTAGCTCGCGGGGCAGTCGCTGCAGCGTCCGATCTTGCGCTCCGAGCCGGTGAGGAGCGGGCGCTTGCACACGCGGCAGACGGCGGGCGCCGACGACTTGCGGTCGGCCTTCGCGCGCGGCTGGCGGAAGGCGGCCTGTCCCGTCCCCGCGGGACGCAGCGGGTCGAGGAAACGGGAGGGCTTCCTGCTCGCCCGGCCCCCCGGGGAGCGCGAGGTGGACCAGGAGAGCGAGAGGTGGATCCGGGCACGGGTGATGCCGACGTACAGCAGCCGACGTTCCTCGTCGATGGCCTCCTGCGTGTCGGCGAACGAGATGGGCATGAGCCCCTCGCTCAGGCCGACGAGGAAGACGGCGTCCCACTCGAGCCCCTTGGCCGAGTGCAGTGACGCGAGGGTCACGCCCTGGACCGTCGGGGCGTGCTGGGATGCGGCCCGCTCCTCGAGTTCGGCGACGAACATCTGGAGCGTGAAGGCCTCGGCGCCGCGGACCCTGTTGAGCTCGTCCGCCAGCCCGACGAGGGCCGCGAGCGACTCCCACTTCTCGCGGACCGCCCCGGAGTTCTGCGGTGCCACCGAGGTGTAGCCGAGCGAGGCGAGGACGTCGCGCACCTGCTGGGGCACGTTGGCGTCGCCCTGCGTGCGCGCCGCGGCCCGGAGCTGCAGCAGCGCGTCGCGGACCTCGCGGCGCTGGAAGAACCGCTCCCCGCCGCGGAGCTGGTAGCCGATGCCGGCACTGGCGAGGGCCTGCTCGTAGGCCTCCGACTGTCCGTTCGTGCGGTAGAGGATCGCGATCTCGCTCGCCTTGACGCCCTGGTTCAGCAGGGCGCCGATGCGCCGCGCGCATTCCGCGGCCTCGGCCTCGTCGTCGGTGCACTCGGTGAAGACGGGCTCGGGCCCGGCGGCGCGCTGCGCGATCAGCTCCAGCGGCGCGGACCACGTGGTGCTGACGGCCCGCCGGTCGGCGTCCTCGCCCCTCGCTGCCAGGAGGGTGTTCGCGGCGCGGACGACCTGCGGCGTGGACCGGTAGTCGCGCACCAGCCTCACCACCTGCGCGCCCTCGTAGCGCTTGGTGAAGTCGAGCAGGTGCCGCGACGTCGCGCCGGTGAACGAGTAGATGGTCTGGCTCGCATCCCCGACCACGCACAGTTCGCGGCGCTCGCCCAGCCAGAGGTCGAGCAGGCGCTGCTGGAGCGGCGAGACGTCCTGGTACTCGTCGACGACGAAGTGGCGGTACTGCGCCCGCACGGCCGCCGCCACCTTCTCGTCCTCCTCGAGGATGGCCACCGTGGTCAGCAGCACGTCCTCGAAGTCGATCAGGTTGCGGTCGATCTTGAGGTCCTCGTAGGCCGAGAAGATCCGGGACACCGACACGAGGTCCATGCCCGCGGGCTCCGCGCGGCCTGCCGCCGCGGCGGCGTATCCGTCCGGCGTCAGCATCGAGACCTTCGCCCACTCGATCTCCGCCGCGACGTCCCGGATGGCGGCGCGGTCCGTGGTCAGCCGCAACCGCCGCGCCGACTCGGCGATGAGCTGGGCCTTGTGGTCGACCAGCGCCGGGAGCGGCCCGCCGACGGCCTGCGGCCAGAAGTACTGCAGTTGCCGGAGCGCTGCGGCGTGGAAGGTCCGGGCCTGCACCCCGCCCGCTCCGAGGTCGCGGAGGCGCGTGCGCATCTCCGCGGCCGCACGGGCGGTGAAGGTCACGGCGAGCACCTGCTGCGGCTTGTAGACGCCGGTGTGCACGCCGTACGCGATGCGGTGGGTGATCGCGCGGGTCTTGCCGGTCCCGGCTCCCGCGAGGACGCAGAGCGGGCCCGTGAGGGTGCTCGCCACGGTGCGCTGTTCGTCGTCGAGCCCTTCGAGGATGCTGTCCTCGAGCAGAATCCCGGTCATCAGGGGCGCGCCTCCGATGGCTGCTCGTCCAGTGGTCCGCCGTACCAGCGCTCGATGAGCGCACGCGCGATCGAGATACCGCCCGCGACGGTGATCGTCCCGTCCCGCACCTCGGTGAACAGCTGCTCGCGCGTGAACCACCGCACGGATCGTATCTCCACGAGGTCGGGTACGGCGTCGGTGCTGACGGCCCGGGCGGTGAAGCCGAGCATCAGCGACGCCGGGAAGGGCCAGGGCTGGGACCCGAGATACTCCGGGGACTGGACCTCGATGCCGGATTCCTCCGCCACCTCGCGGATGACCGCGGCCTCGAGCGACTCCCCCGGCTCGACGAACCCGGCGAGGGTGGAGTAGCGGCCCTCGGGCCACGCTGCCGCGGAGCCGAGGAGCAGGCGGTCGTCGTCGTCGACCACGGAGACGATGATCGCGGCGTCGGTGCGCGGGTAGTGCTGCGAGCCGTCCGCCGGGCACTGCCGCACCCAGCCGGCGTCGCGGACCTCGGTGAGGGTGCCGCACCGGGGACAGTGGGTGTGCGTCGCGTGCCAGTTCGCGATGGCGGCGGCCTCGACGAAGAGCCCGGCGTCGCGGGCGTCGAGCGACGCGGCGATATCGCGCAGGCCCAGCCACTGGTCGAGGGGTGCCACCGCGGGGTCCTCCGCGTCGAGGACGGCGAGGACCACGGTCCTGCCGGCGTCGGCGGCTCCCTCGTTGACCCGTCCGAGGTAGACGAGCAGTTCGGGCCGTTCCAGCTCGGAGGGCGCGAGGAGCCGCAGCGCCGTCCCCTCCACCGGTGCCTTCCCGCGGGCCAGGACCAGGACCTTCGTCTCGTCCGAGGCCCAGAACCCCTCGAGGAGGCTTTCAGTGGTCCTCGCGTCGCCGTCCCGGTCGGAATCCGCGCGCGAGAGCGGCAGCGATCCGAGGGGAGGCAGCACAAGGGTCCGGAGGGGTTCGGTCATGGTTCTACGGTACGTTCTCGCTCTCCCAAAACCCATTCCGATCGGAGCCCGTGGAGGAGCAGTGCAGGCCCGAAGACGAGTAGTCCATCTGGCGACGCGCCGCACTCCAACTGGGCGGTCGGAACGGGGACGCCCTACGGTGGAACTTGTGAAACGGACACCCATGGAACTTGCTGCCATCGCAAGCGCCGCTGTACCCGGCCTGGCCCCTACGGGCGTCGCCGGTACGCCCGACGACGCTGCGGATTTCGATTCCGCCCTGCTGGTCGACGATGCGGGCAAGCAGTGGAGGGTCCGCTCGCCGAGACATGCCGAGGCCAGCATGCGGCTCGAGACGGAGTTGCAGGCACTCCGCGCCTTCACGCCCGCGGTCAAGGCTGAACTGCCCTTCCTCATCCCGCACATGGCGGGCAGCGTACGGCAGGGGGAGCTCAGCACGTTCGTGTACTCCCACCTCACCGGGATCACCCGCCCCCTGGAAGCACTGACGGCAGGCGGTCCGCCGATGGCGCGTGAGCTCGGGCGCGTCCTCGCCGCGATCCACGAATTGCCGAAGGACATGGTCCAGCGCGCCGACCTGCCCAGCTACGAGGCCAACGAGTACCGCCAGAGGAAGCTGAACGAGCTGGACCAGGCGGCCACCACCGGCAGGATCCCCGCGATCCTGCTGCGCCGCTGGGAGCACGCCCTCGAGGACGTGACGCTGTGGCGGTTCAGCCCGACGGTGGTCCATGGCGACCTCCATGAGGACCACCTGCTCGTCTCCGCGGGCCGGGTGTCCGCTGTGACCGGCTGGACCGACCTGTGCGTCGGCGATCCGGCCGAGGACTTCGCCTGGCTCGCCGCCGCCGAGGACACGGCCTTCGTCGACGCCGTCCACGAAGCCTATGCCGGCGCCCGGACGACCGCCGTCGATCCCCACCTCTCGCGCCGCGCAGCGCTGGCCGCCGAGTTCGCCCTCGCCCAGTGGCTGGTGCGCGGGGTGGCTCTCGAGGATGCCGGGATGATCCGTGAGGCGGAAGGCATGCTCGCCACGCTCGAGGCGGACGTGGAGTCCATCGAACGCGAACAGCACGAGGCCGCCGAGCGTGCGCGCCTCGCCCACGAGGAGCGCCTCGCGTGGGGCGACGAGCTGGGGACCGACACCTACGGTCGCGAGGTCGACGGGCTGCACGATGGCGGGGCGCACTCGGAGGCCTTCCCCGGTCCTGTCGGAGGCCCGGCCGATCCCACCCCTGGAACGTCCGCTCAGGTTTCGGCGGCGCAGCGCGAGCACGGCGCGACGCCTGTCGGCGCGGGGACCGACGACGACCGTGCCGCGAGGACCGGCAGCTATGCGTACGACCCGGACAATCCCGGCGGTCAGCGGTCCCACCGCCTGCCCGACGGCAGCCCCGTGCAGCCGACGGGCCACGCCGCGGAGACCGGCCCCCGGCGTGACGACGACCACGGGACCGCCTCGGGCTCGTCCCTCGCCTATGCGCGCCTGACGGCGGGTCGCCAGCGATCCGCGCCGGCTTCCTCGAAGGTGACCCTGCTGCGGACCACCGAGCAGTCGGCCGGTTCGCCGGACGACGTGGCGACCTCGGCCCTGCCGATCGTCTCGTTCGGCAGCTGACAGCCCTGTACGGTCCGGGGAATGCCCGGGACAGCGACTTCAGTCCGCGACTTCAGCCCGCCACGGCGTCCGCTGCGCGGATGATCTCCTCGAGCTCCGCCGCGTCGGCGAGATCGTGGGGCCGCACCACGAGGTTGTCCGCGACGTAGAAGAAGGCGGCCCGCACCTTCTCGAGTGGGACGTCCTTCAGGCGTGACCAGGCCAGACGGTAGACCGCGAGCTGGACGGCCTTCGCCGCGCGCCGGTCGGGAGCGGGAGGACGGCCCGTCTTCCAGTCGATGAGGTCCCAGCCGCCGTCGGCGTCCCGGAACACGGCGTCGATCCGGCCGCGCACCACGATGCTGCCGATCCTCGTCTCGATCGGTGCCTCGATGGCCGCCGGTTCGCGCAGCGCCCACTCGGACTGCTCGAAGATAGCCGCCATGTCCTTGAGCCCGAGCGTCTCGTCCACGTAGGCGTCCGCCCCTCCCGGGTACTCACCGAGGTCGAGCATGCCGCTGGATCCGTAGAACTCCTCGATCCAGGCGTGGAAGGCGGTACCCTTGCGGGCTGCCGAGCCGGGGCGCCGTGGCAGGGGTCGCCGCAGCTGCTGCATCACGGCGCCCGGGTCCTCGCGCAGCTCCACCAGCGTGGAGGCCGAGATGTGCGAGGGCAGCGCCAGCGGCAGCCGCTCGCGCTCGCGCGCCTGTCGGGCCAGTGCGAGGCGCACCTCGCGGCCCCAGCGGCCGCCGTCCGGGTCGGCCTGCGCCGCGGGTGCTGCCGCCTGCTCGAGGACGGCCTGCGCCGCCCGTTCCATCGAGGCGCGGCGGGGGCCCAGCGGGTCGAAGGGCCAGGTGGCTCGCTCGGGGCTCGCGTTCGCGGGGTTGGAGTCCCCCTCGTCCTCCTCCCGGACCCAGTGCGGCGCGGAGAAGCCGTCGGTACCTGCCTCGGTGAGGCGCACCAGGTCCGTGAGGTAGCCGGATGCGCCGTACGGCCGCGACCGGCCTCCGCCCCACGCCGACGAGGTGCAGACGAGCGCATGTTTGGCGCGGGTGAACGCGACATAGGCCAGCCGCCGTTCCTCGCGCTCCGCGTGGGCCCTCGCCTCGCCCGTGAACTCCTTCTCGCTGGCCAGCCATTCCTTCTGGTCCTGCTGCTCCCAGTCCCACTGGGGCAGCTCGGCGGCGTCGCCGCGCAGGGGCCACGGGATGGACGCGTCGCCGCTGCTCCAACGTGAGTCCTTGCCGCTGGGGAACGACCCCTCGTTGAGCCCCGGCACGAAGACGACATCCCACTCGAGTCCCTTCGAGGCGTGGACCGTCAGGAGCTGCACGGCATCCCTGCTCGCCTCGAGCTGCGTCACGGGCAGCCCGTCCTCCTCCTGGTCCGCGGCTTCCAGCCAGGCCAGGAACGCCGGCAGGTCGACCCGCTCGGCGGTGGACACGAACCCTGCGACGGCCTCCGTGAAGGCGTCGAGGTTCCGGCGGGCCTCGTGGATGCTCACCCCCGGCTTGGCCGCCACCTCGATGTCCAGCAGGATGGTGCGCTCGACCTCCCCGATCATGGTGCCGAGATCGTCGCCGACGAAGCCGCGGAGGCTCCTCAGCTCGCGTCGGAGCGCGTCGAGGCGCCGCCGGGCCTCGTCGCTCAGCGACCGGCCGGACGAGGACACCCAGCCCGCGGGCGGCAGGTGGTCGACGGCCTCGACCAGACTGCCCGCCTCCGCGAGGTCGGGGGCGACGACGGCGTCGGCCGCCTGCTCGTGGTCGAGCTCCTCCCCCTGGTGGGCGCCGCGGCGGAACGCGGCCTCCCGCGTCCGCGCGAGCTGCCGGGACCAGTCGCCGAGAGCCATGAGGTCCGCCGGTCCGAGGCGCCAGCGCGCACCCGAGAGCAGCCTCAGCATCGCGTCCGAACGGTCGGGGTCGCCGAGCACCCTCAGAGTGGCCAGCAGGTCGACGATCTCGGGGGTGCGCAGCAGCCCGCCGAGGCCGACGATTTGCACGGGCACACCCACGCGTTCCAGTTCGCGTCGGATCGGATCGAACTGCTTGCGCCCCCGGCAAAGCACGGCCATCGTCGGTCGCAGCGGGTCACCGGCGTCGTCGGCCTCGAAGCTGCGCCGTCGCTGCCGGAGGATCTCCCGCGCGATCGCCTCGGCCTCGCTCAAGGCGGAGATGCGGCCTCCCTCACGCCCTCCGTCGTGCGCTCCCTCGTGCACTCCGCCGGCGTTGCCGACCGGTGCGTCGGTGAGGAAACGCCCGAGCATCACGGTCCCGAGTGGTGCTCCGGGACGCGCCACGAGCCCGGGGACCTGCTGGACCGGGGTGTTGCGGAGCCACGACGCCGGTACGTTCAGGGGCGCGGACACCGTGTTCGCCGCCTCGAGGATGGAGGTCGCGTTCCGCCAGGCGACCGACAGGTGGGCGACCTGCGACGGGGCGCGACCGGTGTCGCCCACCGTCGGGAACGCCGTGCGGAAGGTGGCCAGCTGGCCTGCCGACGCTCCACGGAAGCCGTAGATGGACTGGTGCGGGTCACCGACCGCCGTGACGGAGCGCCCGTCGGCGAACAGGCGCGAGAACAGCACCATCTGCGCGTGGGAGGTGTCCTGGAACTCGTCCAGCAGCACCACCCTGTACTTCTCGCGTTCCATCCGGCCCGCTTCGGGGATGTCCCGGGCGATCCTGGCCGCGAGGGACACGAGGTCACCGAAGTCGAGCTGCCGGCGCGCGAGCTTCGCCGCGGCGTAGCGTTCGACGAGCTCGGTGACGGTGATGCGGGTGCGCAGCTTGTCGAGGAGTCTGGCCGCGTCCTGGGTGGTGGGTTTCGCGGACCCCGCGACGTACGACAGGGAGGTCACGTACTCGATGTGGCGGCGGAGCTCGTCCCGGACGGCCGCGGGGCTGACGAGGTGCTCGGCGCACTCCCCCGCCATGTCGAGCACGGCTTTCACGAGCGTGCTCTTCGCCGCCGTGAAGTGTTCCCACTCGCCGTCGTGAGTCTCGACCACGGTGTGGGCGAGCTGCCAGGACTGGGCTGTGCCGAGCATGACCGAGTCCCGTTCGACGCCGATGCGCAGCCCGTAGTCCTGCACGATGCCGTTGGCGAAGGAGTGGTAGGTGGAGATGGCCGGGTCGAGCCGGTCGAGGGAATCCCCACCGGCCGGGGTGGCGTCCCGTTCCAGCGCAGCGTAGAGCTGGGCGAGGCGCTGCCGGACGCGCGAGGCGAGCTCACCGGCCGCCTTGCGGGTGAAGGTCACGCCGAGGATCTGCTCGGGGCGCACGAGCTCGTTCGCGACGAGCCACACGACCCGGTCGGCCATCGTCCGGGTCTTCCCGGACCCGGCGCCGGCGATGACGAGGAGCGGTTCCAGCGGTGCCTCGATCACGCGCGCCTGGTCCTCGGTGGGGTACTGCACGGGGGAGCCGGGCTCCGAGTGCAGCAGCTCCGCGAGCTCGCGGGCAGAATACCGGGCGGAGTGCCGGGCGGGCTCTCGGGCGGTATCCGTTCCCGCTGTCACTGGGTCACCTGCTTGCCTTCTTCGCACAGCGGGCAGATCTCGGGCAGGCGGCAGCCGCTGCCGCCGAACCCGGATCGCCGTGGATCGTGGATGGTGTCGAACGTCGCGGCGGCGATGAGCGCCGCGGCGTCCTCGATCATGGTCCGCGCCCAGGTGTCCTCCGGGCCGACCGGGGGTTGCTCCTGGACGGAGACCCCCTTGGAGTCCTTCCCCAGCTGGACGAGCGACGCCCCGCCGGGAATCCCGGGCGCCCCGGACGCCTCGACCGTCGCGGTCCCGTCGGCGGCGTCCTGCACGGCGTCCTGCACGGCACCCTCGGCCACGGCGGCCTGGTAGGCGGCGAGCTGCGGGTGCCGCGCGATCTCCGGCGCGGTCGGCGCGCTCTTGCCCGTCTTCAGGTCGACGACGACGAACCGGCCCTCCGCGTCGATCTCGAGCCGGTCGATCTGGCCGCGCAGCCGTGCGATACGCTCTGCCCCGCCGAGCCGGACGTCGAGGTCCACGGAGAAGTCGACTTCCGTGGCAGCCAGGGTCCGCCCGGCCTTCCGCATCGACAGCACGTACGCGGCGAGCTTGCGCACCATGCCCTCGGCGCGCCGGAAGTCGGCCCGCCCCTCCCAGGTGTCGCGGATCCCGAGCTGCGGCCAGCGTCGCTCCAGTTCGCGGACGTACTCGTTGCCGGTGGCGTCGGGGAGGTCCTGTGCGATCTGGTGCACGAGGGTGCCGAGCGACCGCGCGAAGTCGGTGGTCCGCTCGCCTCCGGCTGCGGAGACGAACCAGCTCAGGGGCGAGGTGAGCACGGACTCGACCTTGGAGGGTGACACGGGCACGGGCTGGTCCGGCGGCACCACGGGTTCCTCGCTGCTCATGGAGAGCACCCCCCACCACTGCGCCGGGTGGGCGCCGGGTACCGGCGGTTCGAGGACGGCCATGCGGCCTAGGTGCTGGACGGCCTCGCGGGAGAGGGCCGGGTTGGTCTGCGGGTCCTGCGCGAACTTGCGCAGCTCGGCGACCAGCGCGCGGAGCGTCACCGGCCGCAGGACCTCCGTGCGCGGACGCTCCGGCACGCCGGCGGGCAGGGGGTCGAGCACGTCGAGGAACTGGGACGCCTGTTCGTCCTGCGAGGAGACGGCGCAGCAGACGAGCTCCTCGGTGGCCCGGGAGACTGCGAGCGAGAAGGTCCGCAGCTCGTCGAAGCGGATGTCCTGCAGCAGTGACACCGGGTCCCGGGTGCTGCGGAAGGACTCGCCGTGGTCGAGCAGGGCACGGAGCTCCCCGGACCCGAGGAGCTCACCGCGCAGCCGGAGGTTCGGCCAGACGCCGTCCTGCACCCCCGCGACGATCACGAGCGGCCAGTGACGGCCGGCGGCGCTCGCGGGTGTGAGCACCGACACGGAGGCGTGGCGCGTGGTGCGCTGCGTCAGCGTGTCCATCGGGATGTCCTGGCTGAGGATGTAGTCGAGGAACAGCTCGGGATCGGCCCCGGGCATCTGCTCGACGAAGCGCTCGGCCGTGGTGAACAGCGCCATCATCGCGTCCAGGTCCCGGTCCGCGCGCGCGGATGAGGGACCCTCGGACACCGCCGCGGACGACCACTGCTGGGCCAGCCCGGACGCCGACCACAGCGCCCAGAGGACCGTCTCCGGATCCCTGCCCGGATCGGCGATCGCGGCCCGGGCGGCCTCCAGCATGCGGTGCAGCCGGCGGACGGGGGCGCCCTCCGACGGGAGCGCGGCGATCTCCTCGGGAGCCGAGAACAGGGCCGCGAGGAGTTCGTCGCTCGTGCGGCCTCCGCCCTGCTGCAGCTCCGTGCGGCGCAGGATCTGGCGGAGCCGGCGGAGGTCCAGGCTGCCCGCTCCGCCGATCCTCGAGGTGAGGAGCGAGATGCACAGCTCCGTATCGAGCTCCGCCCGGCCCACGACGACGGCGTAGAGGTCGAGCAGGGGCCGCACGGCGGGTTCCTCGCGGATGGCGGTTTCCGCGGCCGGGACGTTCACGGCGATCCCCTGCGCGGTCAGGAAGCGCTGCACGGCACTCACCTGGGCCCCGTTGCGCACGATCACCGCCATGTCGTCGAGGCTCCGTCCGCCGAACAGGTGGGACTCCAGCACCCGCTGGGTGATGAACCTCTGCTCGTGGAAGACGCTGTCGAGCACGTGGGCCGACACGACCGGCCGCCGGACCTGCTCCCCGTCGTCCCGGCCGTCGTCCCGGCCGTCGTCCTGCCCGTCGTCATGCCCGCGCCCGGGGGCACCCTGGGGTACGCGGTAGGCGGTGCTGACGCCGGTGGTGGAGATCCGCGCGGCCACGTTCCCCCACGCCTCCGCGAGCCGCTCCCCCATGGTCAGGGAGGCGGGCAGCGTCACCGTGGTCAGCCCCTCACCCCGGCGGAACAGGGTGGAGAGCCGTCCGGTGAGCTCGGGGCGTGCGCCGCGGAAACCCTGCGCCACGGTGTCGGGGCAGGAGGTGACGACGACGTCGTTGCCGGTGCCGATGAGTCCCAGCAGTGCGTGGACGGCGGGGTTCGCCTCCTGGTAGTCGTCGACCAGGACGAGTTGCAGCCGCTCGCGTTCCTGGTCGAGGAAGTCCCGGTCGGTCTCCAGGATCTCCCGGGCAGCCGTGAGGATACCCGCCGGATCGAAGGCCTCGGGCATCCTGAGGTCGAGGACGTCGCGGTACTCGCGGTACAGCGCCGCTGCCGCCACCCAGTCCGGGCGGTCGAAGCGGCGCCCCCACTCCGCGAGGTCCTCGGCCGACACCCCGTACTCGCTCACGCGGTCGAACAGATCGCGGATCTCCTGCCGGAACCCGCGGGTGGGCAGCGCCAGGGCGAGGCTCGACGGCCACTCGGGGGACGCGGCGCCGTCGCGTCCGTGCCCGGAGAGGAGCTCCTTGATGATGAGGTCCTGCTCGGCGCCGGCGAGGAGCCTCGGCGGACGCGTGATCAGGGGCGTGCGTCCCTCGGCCCTGGCCCGGCGGATGAGGTCGAAGGCGTAGGAGGACCACGTGCGCGCGGGCGCCGTGCTGATGCTGCGGTCGAGCTTGGCGGTGAGGTCGTCCCTGAGCCGGGTGGCAGCAGCACGGGTCGGCGCGAGGAGCAGCAGCCCGTCGGGAACCACCGCCCCCGCCTCGATGCGCCGGACGGCGAGGTCCGTGAGCAGGGAGGACTTCCCGCTGCCGGGGGCGCCGAGGACGAGGACCTGGCCGGCGATGTTCTCCAGCGACGCGAGGACGGCGTCGTACCCCCGGGCGTGCGACGGCATGCCCGCGGGAGGGCCGCCGGCCGCGGTCGTCGGGGCGTCGTGAAGAGTGCTGGTCATGCCTTAAGACCATCACATGCCACGGACAATCGGGACCGCCGGCGGGTATCCGCCGCGCTGCGGCGCTACGGGCCGTGGCGGAGGGACGCACCGAGCTCGGCCATGCCATGCTGCTCCTCCTCGGAGGGCCACCAGCGCGCCGCCCGGAGGTCCACCCGGTACTCCCCGGCCGCCGCGCCCGGTCGGACGGACAGGACCGTGCCCTCGTCCTCGTAGTGGGGCAGAGCCTGCAGGGCGAATCCGCGCGGCGGGTGGCCTCCGGCACGCAGGACGCGCCACCACGGGACCTCCCGCGTGCTGTGCGACAGGGCCCTGCCGACCTGCCGGGGACCGCCGCAGCCGAGGAGCTCGGCGATGTCGCCGTACGTGAGCACGCGGGCCGCCGGGATCGCCTCGGCGACGGTGAGCACGGCGGCAGCGTACGCGCGGGGATCGATGCGTCCGACGACGGCCTGCTGCAGGGACTCCCCCATCTCCCCGCCGTTACCGCCGTCACCGCCGTCCCCGCCGTCCGTCCCTCGAGCCCGCATGGCCCCACCCTAATGCGCACCCGCTCGCGCCTTCCCGCGTCGCGGAGCCCAATTGGTCGGAGCCCGCCAGTACGGTGGATCCATGAGCAGCTGGCACGTGGGGCCGAGGGCGGCCTTCGACCTCGAGACGACGGGACGCGACCCGATGAGCGCGCGGATCGTCACGGCGACGATCGTCCTCGTCGACGGCGACGGCGACGGCGACGTGCTCGAGCACCACGAGTGGCTGGCCGACCCGGGCGTCGAGATCCCGGACGGTGCTGCTGCCATCCACGGCGTGACGACGGAACATGCCCGGGCGCACGGGCTGGCAGCCGCGCACGTGGTCCACGGCATCGCGGCGGTGCTCGCACGGCTCTTCGGCGACGGCGTCCCGGTGCTGGCCTACAACGCACGGTACGACTTCACGGTGCTCGAACAGGAGGGGCGCCGGCACGCGGTGGAGATACCGCGGCCCTCGCCCGTGATCGACCCCTACGTGATGGACAAGCAGGCGGACCGGTACCGGCGGGGCAAGCGGACGCTGACTGCCCTGTGCGAGCACTACGGCGTCCGGTTCGAGAACGCGCACACCTCGGCCGCCGATGTCCTCGCGACGCTGCAGGTCGGACGCATCCTCGCCGACCGCTACGCGTTCCTTCAGCGCCCCGCGGCCGATCTCCACGCCTCGCTGGTCGTATGGGCGGATCGCCAGGCAGCCAGCTTCGAGGAGTACCTCCGGCGGACAGAACCCGACGCGGTGATCGAGCGGGCATGGCCCGTCATCGGGGCGTCGGACCGGCTCACCGGCCCGACGGCGCTGTCCGACGCGTCGGCGGGGAGCACGGCGGGCTGACGGGGCGGCCCCGAAGCAGTGCTCCGGGGCCGTCAGCGCGTCAGTCGACCGGGGCGGCGGCCGCAGCCGCCCGGGCCGCCGCAGGGAGGGCGGCGTGGACGCGTTCCATCGCCGCGTCGTCGTGCGCCGCGGACAGGAACCACGCCTCGTACACCGACGGCGGGAGGTAGACGCCCGAGTCCAGCATGGAGCGGAAGAACGGTCCGTAGCGGAACAATTCCTGACCCAGCGCGTCGGCGTAGTTCCGGACGCCGCGCTCGGAGGTGCCGAACGCGACGCTGAAGAGATTGCCCGCGCGCTGGATCGAGTGGTCGACGCCGGCCGTCGAGAGTTCCGCAGAGAGGGCGTCGCTCACCTCGAGGGAGCGCGCGTCGACGTGCCGGTAGACGTCGTCGGTCGCCGCGGTGAGGGTCGCGACGCCGGCCGCCATGGCGATCGGGTTACCCGAGAGGGTGCCCGCCTGGTACACGGGCCCGATCGGCGCGAGGTAGTTCATGACGTCGGCGCGTCCGCCGAGCGCGGCGGCCGGGATGCCGCCGCCGATGACCTTGCCGAAGGTCAGCAGGTCCGGCGTCCAGGGGTGCTCGGCGTCGTCGGCCCCGCCGGTGAGCTTCCAGTAGCCGCCGGCGTGCGTGCGGAAACCGGTCATGACCTCGTCGACGATGAACAGCGCGCCGTGTTCGGTGGTGATGCGGCTCAGGAACGCGTTGAAGCCGGGCGCGGGCGTCACCACGCCCATGTTCGCCGGTGCCGCCTCCGTGATGACGGCGGCGATGTGCTCGCCGTGGGTCCGGAAGGCCTCCTCCACCGCGTCGACGTCGTTGTACGGGAGCACCAGGGTCTCCGCCGTCGTCGCCTCCGTGACGCCCGCGGAACCCGGCAGCGCCAGCGTCGCGACGCCGGAGCCCGCCGAGGCGAGGAGGCTGTCGACGTGGCCGTGGTAGCAGCCGGCGAACTTGACGATCAAGTTGCGCGAGGTGAAGCCGCGCGCCACGCGCACCGCGGTCATGGTGGCCTCGGTGCCGGTGGACACCATGCGCAGCAGTTCGACGGCGGGGACGCGGTCCTTCACGAGCTGCGCGAGGTCCGCCTCCGCCGGCGTCGAGGCACCGAACGTGAGCCCGTGGTCGACGGCGCGGTGGACCGCGGCGATGACGTCCGGGTGGGAGTGCCCGAGCAGCGCCGGACCCCAGGAGCCGACGAGGTCCACGTACTGCCGGCCGTCGGCGTCGGTGACGTAGGCGCCGTGCGCGTCGACGAGGAAGCGCGGCGTCCCGCCGACCGACCCGAAGGCCCGCACCGGGGAGTTCACCCCGCCGGGCATGAGGGCGCGGGCGCGTTCGTAGAGGGTGTCCGACGCGGTCGGGGAGGCCGGGGAGGTGGTCATGGAGGGTTCCTTAGTTCGTCTCGTCGAGCCAGAGTGCCAGCTCGGGGGCCCAGTAGGTGAGGATCATCTGCGCGCCGGCGCGCTTGATGCCGAGGACGGACTCCTCGATGGCACGGCGACGGTCGATCCAGCCGTTCGCCGCGGCGGCCTCGATCATCGCGTACTCCCCCGAGATCTGGTATGCGGCGACGGGCACCGGCGACATGTCGGCGACGTCCGCGAGGATGTCGAGGTAGCTCATGGCGGGTTTGACCATGACCATGTCGGCTCCCTCCTCGATGTCGAGTTCCACCTCGAGGAGGGCCTCGCGCCGGTTGGCGGCGTCCATCTGGTAGGTCCGGCGGTCGCCCTGGAGCTGGGAGTCCACGGCCTCGCGGAACGGCCCGTAGAACGCGGAGGCGTACTTCGCGGCGTAGGCGAGTACCACGGTGTCCTGGTGTCCGGCCTCGTCGAGCGCCTGGCGGATGACGGCGACCTGGCCGTCCATCATGCCGGACGGGCCGAGGACGTGGGCACCTGCGTTCGCCTGCTCGACGGCCATCTGCGCGTACAGGGCCAGGGTCGTGTCGTTGTCCACCGACCCGTCCTCGGCGAGCACGCCGCAGTGGCCGTGGTCGGTGAACTCGTCGAGGCAGACGTCGCTCATGACCACGAGCGCGTCACCCACCTCGGCGCGGACGTCGGCGATGGCCCGGTTGAGGACGCCGTCGGGGTCGATGCCGGCGCTGCCCGTCGCGTCGCGGTGCTCGGGGATGCCGAACAGCATGATGCCGCCCACGCCCCGCTCGACCGCTTCTGCGGCGGCACGCTTCAGGGAGTCCGTGGAGTGCTGCACGACGCCCGGCATGGACAGGATGGGTGAGGGCTCGGTGAGTCCCTCCCGGATGAAGGCGGGCAGGATGAGTTCGGACGGGTGGACACGGTACTCGGCCACCATGCGCCGCAGGGCGGGCGTGGAGCGCAGCCGCCGGGGCCGGTGCTGGGGGAAGCTCAAGGTCGATCTCCGATCTGTGGTGCGGGATGGGTGGTCGCGCCGCGCGAGAAGGCTTCCACCACGGCGGCCGTGATCCCCGGTGGTGTGGGTTCGCCCGCCGTCGCGGCGGGTTCCCAGCCCTGGGACCGCAGGGCCGCGGCCGTGGTGCGCCCGATCGCGACGGGGAGGAACGCGAGCGCCCCGCTTCCCAGCCTTTCACGGAACTGCAGCACGGTGCTCGGGGCCGTGAACACGACGGCGGGGTGGACAGGGCCCGCGGCGAGGCGGGCGACGGCGGGGACGGACAGCAGGGGTGGCGGCGTCCCCTCCTCCTCGACACCGGGGATACGGCGGGCGGGGTGCGCGGGATAGGGCACGGTGCGGTACGCCTCGACGCGGCACACCGACCAGCCGAGGTCGGCCAGTCCGCGGCGCAGGTCGTCGGGGGCGAGGTCGGCCTGTGGCAGGAGGACCGCGCCCGCGCCGGGCCCGAGGGCCTCGAGGAGCCCCGACGATGACGCCTCCGCGGGGACCAGGTCGACGGCGATGCCCGCGTCGGCGAGCAGGCGCGCGGTGCCGGCCCCGACGGCGGCGACCCTCGCTCCACCGGTCCGGACGAGGCCGGCGAGCGTGGCCCCGCCTGTGCCGGCCAGAAGCTCCAGCGCCTGGACGGTGTTGCCGCTCGTCACGGTGAGCCACGCGAATCCGCCCTGGCCGAGCGCCGCGAGTGCCGCCGTGACGGCGCCGGCGTCGGCAGGTAGTTCCGTGTCCGTGAGCGGCAGTGCGTACGCCGTCATGCCCGCGGCCCCGAGGGCCTCGGCGATCCGGACGGCACGCGCAGGATGTCGCAGGACGATCACCGGCCGCTGGACGGCCGAGGGCGGCTGCTGCTCCACCCCGGCCTCAGCTGTTCAGCGGTGCGATGCCCGCGGCCCCGGCCGCGAGCAGGTCCTCGGCGAGCTCGAGTCCGAGCTGCGCGGCGCCCACGGCGTCCGTGACCGGCGCCGAGCGCGTGAGCCGGAGGATCGACCGTCCGTCGAGGCTGCACACCACGGCTTCGAGGGCCAGTTCGTCCCCCTGCAGGCGCGCGAGCGCACCGATCGGCGCGGCGCAGCCGGCTTCGAGCTGCAGCAGGACGGCGCGCTCCGCCGTCACCGCGAGGCGGGTGGGCAGGTGGTCGTAGGAGGCCAGCGCCTCCCGGACGTGCGGCGTCGCCTCGCTCTCGCGGCACTCGACGGCGAGGGCGCCCTGCCCGGGTGCGGGCAGCATGACGTCCGTGTCGATCAGTTCCGTGACGGCGGCGTCGCGCCCCAGCCGGCGCAGGCCGGCAGCGGCGAGGACGACGGCGTCGAGGTCTCCGGGCGCGCCCGGCACGAGGCCTGCGACGCGTCCGAGCCGGGTGTCCACGTTCCCGCGGATGTCGACGACCTCCAGCCCGGGCCGCGCGGACCGCAGCTGCGCCGCGCGGCGCGGCGACCCGGTGCCCACGCGTGCCCCGTCGGGGAGTGTGGCGAGCGTCAGGCCGTCGCGGGCGCACAGGGCGTCGCGGACGTCCTCGCGCTCCGGCACCGAGGCCACCGTGAGCCCGGGCGCGGGCAGCGTGGGGAGGTCCTTGAGCGAGTGCACCGCGATGTCGCACCGTTCCTCGAGCAGCGCGTCGCGGAGCGCCGCGACGAAGACGCCGGTGCCGCCGATCTGGGAGAGCGACCCCTTGGAGACGTCCCCTTCCGTCTTGACCCTGATCAGTTCGTACGGAAGCCCCGCGAGGTCCGCCACGCGCTCCGCGACCGTGGTGGTCTGCGTCATCGCGAGGGCGCTGCCCCGCGTGCCGACCCTGATTCCCGTCGCCATCACATACCGGGGTTGGGCAGCGGTGTCCCCACGGTGGAGTCGACGGCCGCGATGGTCGGCTTCTCCCCGCGGCGGTTGGCGCAGCAGTTCGGCCGGCACACGTCGTACCAGGGGCCGAGCGTCGTGGCCGAGGGACGGTCGGCGATGTTGTTCTCGACGGTCCGCTCGAGGATGAGGTCCACGAGGCCCTCCACGAACTTCCGGTGCGTGCCGGGCGTCGGCACGCGGTCGGCGATGATCCCGAGCTCGCCGCAGGTCTCCATCGCCTCGGTGTCGAGGTCCCAGGCCACCTCCATGTGGTCGGACACGAAGCCGAGCGGGACGATCACGACGCCGCGCGTCCCCTGCTCGTAGCGGTCGCGGAGAGCGTCGCTGATGTCGGGCTCGAGCCACGGGATGTGCGGCGCCCCGGAGCGGGACTGGTACACGAGCGACCACTCGACGCCCTCGGCCCCGGGGATGCGGTCGAGCACGGCCTGCGCGGTCGCGAGGTGCTGCGCCACGTACGCGCCCTCCTCGTAGGCCGGGCCGCCCTCGCCGTTGCGCGGGCCGGCCGCCTCGGCGTCGCCCATCGGGATCGAGTGGGTGGAGAACATGATGTGGACGGGGGCATCGGGGGTGCCCTGCTCGGCGAGGCCGGCGCGCACCTTGGCGAGGCCGCCCGTCACACCCTCGACGAAGGGCTCCACGAAGCCGGGGTGGTCGAAGTACTGGCGCACCTTGTCGACCTCGAGCCGTCCTTCAAGGCCGGTCTTCACGAGGGCCATACCGAGGTCCTCGCGGTACTGGCGGCAGCTCGAGTAGCAGGAGTACGCGCTCGTGGTCACCGCGAGCACCTTCCGGTGCCCGGCGTCGTAGGCCTCCTGGAGGGTGTCGGCGATGAACGGCTCCCAGTTGCGGTTGCCCCAGTAGACGGGCAGGTCGATGCCGCGACTCCGCAGTTCCGCCTCCATCGCGGCCCGGAGGGCGCGGTTCTGGCTGTTGATGGGGCTCACGCCGCCGAACGCGCGGTAGTGGTGGGAGACCTCCTCGAGGCGCTCGTCCGGGATCCCCCGGCCGCGCGTGACGTTCCGCAGGAAGGGGATGACGTCGTCCTGCCCCTCCGGGCCGCCGAAGGACGCGAGCACGACGGCGTCGTACGCCTTCGGCGCCATGCGGCCGTTCTCGTCGACTCCGTCGAGGGGGTTGAATGCCTGTGTCGTCACTGGAGCACCTCTGCAATCTCGTCGTGGTTGATTCGCCGGCCGGTGTAGAACGGCACTTCCTCGCGCACGTGGCGGCGGGCCTCGGTCTCCCGGAGGTACCGCATGAGGTCCACGAGGTCCACGAGCTCCGGGGCCTCGAGTGCCAGGATCCATTCGTAGTCGTTGAGGGCGAAGGATGACACCGTGTTGGAGATGACCTGCGGGTACTTGCGCCCCTTCATGCCGTGGTCCATGAGCATCTCGCGGCGCTCGTCCTGGGGCAGGATGTACCACTCGTAGGAGCGGACGAACGGGTACACGCACACCCACTCCGCGGGGGCCACGCCGCGCGAGAAGGCTGGGCTGTGGGACTTGGAGAACTCGGCGTCGCGGTGCACGCCCATGGCGGACCACACCACGCCGGTGCCGGCGAACGTGTCGGTGCGGCGCAGCCGGCGGACGGCGGCCTGCAGGTCCTCGGGGCGCGGCCCGTGGAGCCAGACCATCACGTCGGCGTCGGCCCGCATGCCCGAGACGTCGTAGAAGCCGCGCAGCACCACGCCGTCCTGCTCGAAGGAGGAGAGGACGTCCTCGAGCTTCCGGGCGTGGGACCCGGAGGTCGCGGCATTCCGCGAGAAGACGGTCCAGAGGGTGTAGAAGAGCTCGCCGGGGGCTTCGCCGCCCCCGTCCTGCTGCGGAGCGTGGGTGGGGGTGCTACCTGTTGGCTCAGTCATGGTACTAGTCTGCCCCTCGCCCCGAGGCGAACCGAAACCCTTTTCTTCTACAGTGGGTAGAAGAGACGAACGTCACATCGCTGCGGCAGGTCCGTCCGCAGCAGGGGCGCCGTCGAGGGCGTCGGCGAGCGCCTGCGCGCGGGCACGGGCATCGTCAATCACGGCCACGAGACCCGTCCCGGCGAGCCAACCGCCGGTGACGGCGAGGGAGGCGGACTCCCCGGCGACGACCGCCCGGATGCGCGCGACCCGCTCGCGGTGCCCCACGGAGGCGTGGGGCAGCGCGCCCTCCCAGCGCACCACGTCCCAGTCGAGCACGTCCGCCTCGACGATGGGGACGTCGAGGAGGGTGGAGGCGTCGGCCAGCGCGTGACGGTAGAGGGCTTCGTCGGGCGTGGCGAGGCCGACGTCGGCCGGGGTGTCCCCGACGCGCCCGAACGAGAGCCGCAGCACGTGCGAGCCGGGGCCGGCCTGGTCGCGCAGCCACGCCCATTTCGCCGTGGAGTGGGTGAGCGCCTTGGCGGCGACGCCGTCGACGCCGCGGGCGACGAGCACGCCGGTCCCGCGCGGGCGGGCGTCGAGCTCGGGCACGTCGACGATCAGGGTGACGAGCGCGACGCCGGGCACCGGGTCGGGCCGCTCGACCGCCAGGGCGGGGATCACCGGAGCCAGGAGGTCGACGGCGGCCCGACCCTCGGTGGCGACCAGCACGGCGTCGGCCGGGATGCGGCGCGTCAGGCTGGAATGTTCCGTCGTCACCGTCCACCCGGTGGCGGATCGGGCAAGCCCGGTCACCTGCTCCCCCGTCCTGAGGTCGGCGCCGTCCGCGAGGAGCTCGGCGACGAGGGCGTCGCGCAGCTGGGCGATCCCGCCGACGAGCCCGCCGACCGCGGCGCCGGCCGGCGCCGCGGTGCGCAGCGCCCCCGCGGCCGCCCCCAGGGATCCGAGGCGGGCCATGGTCGCCCGGAGGCCGGGTGCCACGGAGTCCACGTCGAGGTCGTCGGGGTCGGCGGAGAAGACGCCACCCGCAACGGGTGCCACCAGGCGGGTGAGGACCTCCTCCCCCATGCGCGTGCGGACGAGCTCGCCGAGGCTCACCCTGCTGCGCGTCGCGAGCGACCCGACGGGCAGCACCCTGTCGAGCGCGGCCCGCAGCGACCCGGTACGGCCGATCACGGCGGTGATCGCGGGGTCGGCCGGGTCGGCGGGGATGCCGAGGACGCCGGAACTCGGCAGGGGCTGCGCCGACGCACGGAGGTCCCTGCCCGGGAGCTGCACCCAGGCACCGGTCGCGTCGGGGGTGACGATGCGGTCGGCGAGTCCGAGCTCGGCGGCGAGGGCCGGCACGGTGGCGGAGCGGGTCGAGAAGGACTCGGCGCCGCTGTCCAGCTGGAAGCCGCCGAGGGAGCGCCCGTCCACGGTGCCGCCGAAGCGTCCGGACCGCTCGAGCAGGGTGACGTGGAGCCCCCGCCGGCGCAGTGCCCGCGCGGCGACGAGTCCGGCCATGCCGCCGCCGATCACCACGACCGTCCGGCGCCGTGCGCGCTCCTGCGGCGGCTCGGCCGCGGGGAGGCCGGTCGTGGGGCGACCGGCCGCGGCGTCGTCGCGCCCTGCGTCCGGCGCCTCCCGTGCCTCCCGTGCGTCCCCTGCGCCTCCCGCGGACCTCGCCACGGTTACGGCTCCACGGAGTGGACGAGGTCCACGACGCGCGTCAGCACGTCGGGGTCCGTGTCCGGCGGGACGCCGTGCCCGAGGTTCACCACATGGCCGGGGGCCGACGCGCCGGCCGCCAGTACCTCGCGGACGTGCCGCTCAAGCACGGGCCACGGTGCAGGCAGCAGGGCCGGGTCGATGTTGCCCTGCAGCGGGACCGTCCCGCCGAGGCGCCTGCTGGCCTCGTCGAGGGGCAGGCGGTAGTCGACGCCGATGACGTCGACGCCCACCTCGTGCATCGCCACCAGGAGCTCCGAGGTGCCCGTACCGAAGTGGATCAGGGGCGCGCCGAGGCCCCGGACGTGGTCCAGCGCCCGGCGCGAGGCGGGCGCCACGTGACGGCGGTAGTCCGCCAGGCCGAGGGATCCGGCCCAGGAGTCGAACAGCTGCGCCGCGCTGGCTCCGGCCTCGAGCTGTGCGCGCAGGAACATCCCCGACGCGTCCGCGGCCCAGTCGGTCAGGGCCCGCCACGTGTCCGGGTCGGCGTGCATCATGGTGCGGGGGCCCAGGTGGTCGCGCGACGGGCGCCCCTCCACCATGTAGGCGGCCAGCGTGAACGGGGCGCCGGCGAAACCGATCAGGGGCGTGTTCCCCAGCTGGTCCACGGTCAGGGCGACCGCCTGCCGGATGGGATCGAGCGCCGCGTCGGTCAGGGTGGGCAGTGCGGCGACGTCGGCGGCGGTCCGGACGGGCTTGCCGAGGACCGGCCCCACGCCGGGCACGATGTCGACGTCGACGCCCGCGAGCTTCAGCGGGATGACGATGTCGGAGAAGAAGATGCCGGCGTCGACGTCGTGCCGACGGACGGGCTGCAGGGTGATCTCGGATGCCATCTCCGGATCGAGGCAGGACGCGAGCATGTCGGTACCCTCTCGCAGCGCCCGGTACTCGGGCAGCGACCGGCCCGCCTGGCGCATGAACCACACGGGCCGCCGGTGCGGCGCCTGCCCGCGGTAGGCCGAGATGAGCGCCGAGCCGGACGTGCGTCCGTCGACGAGCGGGTGCGATGCGGCGAGGTCCATACGGCCGATTCTGCCGAAGATCCAGCCGGAGCGTTAACCGGAGTTCCCCTGGCCCGGGGGCGCGTGGGCAAGATCACCCCGGGCGCAGGAGGGCACGATCCCGCAGGAATCCGCGGAAGGCAAGCTCCGGTAAGGATCACCTATTCAGTGGAGAGCGCTCGTTCTCGGTATGATCGAAGGGCTGTGGTACTTCTTTCACTTGTTGCGACTCACTCGAACGTGGACCTGGAAACCGTTGCCCGACTCAGCGTCGGGGCACCCCAGGTCCCCTCCGCCGTGCTCGCCGAGGACCGGGCCGTATCCGGGGCCGTCGTCCTCGCGACCTGCAACCGCTTCGAGATCTATGCCGAGACACCGTCCGAGGACGACGTCGAGGCCGCACGCTCCGCGATCGTGTCGACCATCAGCGAGTACTCCGGTATCCCCGAGCGGTCCGTCTCCGCCTCCTTCGAGACCCACACCGGCCAGGGCGTCGCCGAGCATCTCTTCGCCGTCGGCGCCGGACTCGACTCCGCCGTGATCGGCGAACGCGAGATCGCCGGGCAGGTGCGCCGCGCACTCATCGAGGCGCAGGGCTCAGGGGCCGCCAGCGGCGGACTCGTCCGGCTGTTCCAGGCCGCGTCGAAGACCGCGAAGGACGTCGGTGCCCAGACCGCGCTCGGCAGCCGCGGCCGCTCCATCGTCTCCGTCGCCCTCGAGCTCGCCGGCGATCTCTCCGCCGACGCCGACTGGTCCCGCAAGAGCGTCGTGCTGTTCGGCACCGGCGCCTATGCGGGGGCCACCATGGCGGCCCTGAAGGACCGGGGCTGCACGGACATCTCCGTCTTCTCCTCCTCCGGTCGCGCCGAGGCCTTCGTCGCCTCGCGCGGCGGCACCGCCGCGACGGCCGCCGACCTGCCGGGCGCCATGCGGCGCGCCGACGTCGTCATCGGCTGCAGCGGCAGCGACGCGCGGATCGACGCCGCGGACATCGAACGGGTCCGCCAGGGCAGCAACCGGCCCCTCGTCGTCATCGACCTCGCGCTCAGCCACGACTTCGACCCCGCCGTCGGGACGCTCGCCGACGTCGAACTCATCACCCTCGAGTCCGTCCGCGCCGCCGCCCCCGAGGAGCAGGCAGACGCGCTGGCCCAGGCCGGCGACCTCGTCCGCGACGCCGCCCGGTCCTTCGAGGAGCAGCAGACCACGCGCGCCATGAACGCGGCGATCGTGGCCCTGCGCCGGCACACCCAGTCGGTCCTGGACTCGGAGATGGAACGCGTCCGGGCCCAGCACGGCTGCACGGCCGCCGCCGAGGAGGTCGAGTTCGCGCTGCGGCGCATGGTCCGCCAGCTCCTCCATGTGCCCACCGTCCGGGCCCGCGAGCTCGCTGCCGAGGGACGGTCGGACGACTACACCGCCGCGCTGGAGGCCCTCTACGGGATCGACGTGGCACCCGCGGAGAAGGCGCCCGCGCCGGAGCGGTCCCTGCGCGCCGGCGCCGCCGATGTCGTGCCGGTCGCCCACCCGCACACACACCCCGACGGCGCCGTCTGCCCCGTGGACCACGAACGGCCCGCTCAGAGCGCCTGACCCGCGGGGCCCGGGCGCGTCAGTAGGTCATCTTCTCCGGTTCGATCCGCCGTACCCACTCGATGACGCCGCCGCCCACCGAGACGGCGGAGCGGTGCCCCTGCCCGCGGAGGAACCGGACGACATCGGCCGACCGGACACCGGACTTGCAGTGGACGTACACCGTCCTGCTCCCGTCGATCAAGGCGTCGCCGTCCAGGATCAGGTTCTTCGGCACCAGCACGGCACCGTCGATGCTCACGATGGCGTGTTCCTCCGGGGTGCGCACGTCCAGCAGGTCGAAGTCCGCGCCGCCGGCCGAGCGCTCCGCGAGGAGCACGGCGAGCTCCTCGACGGACACGGTCGGCACAGCGCCCTCCAGGTCATCCGATCTGTGCTCCGACGTGTCCTCCGACGTGTGCTCCGACCCGTCCTCCGATACCGGGGCGGCCGCCGGCGACGGCAGGCCGCAGAACTGCTCGTAGTCGATGAGCTCGGTGATCCGAGGGGCGGCCGGATCGGGCCGTACGCGCAGTTCCCGCCAGGTCATCTCCAGCGCGTCGAAGACCAGCACCCTGCCGAGCAGCGTGGTGCCCACCCCGGTGATGAGCTTGACGGCCTCGTTGACCATCACCGAGCCGATCTGCCCGCACAGCACGCCGAGCACCCCACCCTCGGCGCAGGACGGCACGGAGCCGGGCGGCGGCGCCTCCGGGTACAGATCGCGGTAGGTGGGACCGTGGTCCTGCCAGAAGACGCTCACCTGACCGTCGAAGCGCAGGATCGAACCCCATACGTACGGCTTGCCGAGGATCGCCGCGGCGTCGTTGACGAGGTAGCGCGTGGCGAAGTTGTCCGTGCCGTCGACGACCAGGTCGTAGCCGGAGAACAGCTCCAGCGCGTTCCCGCGCTCCAGCCGCTCCTCGTGCAGGACGACGTCCACGAGCGGGTTGAGCGCCAGGATGCTGTCGCGGGCGGATTCCGCCTTCGACCGGCCGAGGTCGGGCATGCCGTGGATGACCTGGCGCTGCAGGTTGGAGAGCTCGACGGCGTCGTCGTCCACGATCCCGAGCGTCCCCACCCCCGCCGCTGCGAGGTAGAGCAGCGCCGGCGAACCCAGACCGCCCGCGCCGATCACGAGGACCCGGGCGTTCTTCAGGCGCAGCTGCGCCTCGGTGCCGAAGCCGGGGATGATGAGGTGCCGCGAATACCGGAGCGTCTCCTCCTGCGAGAGGCTCCCCGTCGCCTCGACCAGCGGCGGCAGGCCGCCGGGCGCCCGTGGCGTCGGAGGAGCGAACTGGGGATCATGCGACGACGGGAAAGCGGTCATGCCCAAGGGTAGAACCCGCCGCCGGTGCCGGGCCACCGGGCGCCGCGCGACCGCGACCCGGAACGGGGCGCGACGCATCATCCTCCCGGCGGCAGCGGGCCGCCACCCACCGACGGGTAAACTGGGCGGACCCCCGACCGAAGAGCCCGAGGAACACCGTCCGTGAGTGCTGAACCGACCACCGCAGGAAAAGCCGTCCGGTTGCCGCGGGACGAGCGACGGCGCCAGCTCCTGGCGGCCGCGCAGGAAGTCTTCGTGAGCAACGGCTACCACGGCGCAGCGATGGACGACATCGCCGTAGCGGCGCGCGTGAGCAAGCCGGTGCTGTACCAGCATTTCCCCGGCAAGCGCGATCTCTACCTCGCGCTGCTCGACGGGCACCTCGCCGAACTCACGCAGCTGCTCGTCGACGCACTGCGCTCCACCGACGACAACAAGCTGCGGGTCCATGCGACCATGCGCGCCTATTTCCAGTTCATCGCCCAGGACAGTCAGGCGCACCGGCTCGTGTTCGAATCGGACATCGGCAACGAGCCCGACGTCCGGAGCCGGCTCGAGGAGTTCAATGCCCAGTTCGCGAGCGCCATCGCCGGCGTGATCGCGGGCGACACGCAGCTCTCGACAGTGGAGGCCACGCTGCTGGGCCGTGGACTCGCCGGCATGGCCCAGGTCAGTGCACGCTATTGGCTCGAGACCGAGGGCAGCCTCGACATCGATGCCGCGGCCGAGCTGGTCTACCGTTTAGCTTGGCGCGGAATCAGCCGTTTCCCCAAGGAGATCTAGGGTAGTTTTCGAAGCAGTAGAACGCCCACACAACAGGAGGCAAACGCCGTGGAAGTCAAGATCGGTATCCAGAACGTCAACCGGGAGATCATCCTCGAATCCTCCGAGAGCGCTGACGCGATCGCCGACCTCGTGGCCCAGGCGATGAGCGGTGGCACAGAGCTGCGCCTCAAGGATGTCAAGGGTCGTCAGGTGATCGTCCCGACGTCGGTGCTCGGTTATGTCGAGATCGGCGCCGAGGAGACGCGACGGGTAGGGTTCGGCGCGCTCTAGCCCAGGACGTTCCTCCTCGCTCCGGGACCCGTGCCCGGCGGTCCGCGCCGCCGGTCACGGGTCTTCTGCGTTCCGGGGCAGATGCCGGGCCCTCGCTCCGGGCGACGCGTCTAGGCGGTGAGCCCGAGGGCGCTCATGCGCCTCGAGTGGTTCCGCGTGAGCTGCGCGAAGAGCGCCGTGGTGTGCTGCGTGTGGTCCGGCTCGTTCGCGAAGAGGAGCCCTGCGAGGTACTCGCGCTCGATCCCCACGCGCTGCGCCTGGGTCAGGGCCTCCCCCACCAGCCGCCGGCCCCAGAGCGCCAGGCGTGAGGCGAGCCGCGGATCGTCGGACAGTGCCTCCTTCAGTCGGCGCTGCAGGTGGGCCGCGCCTTCCCCTGAGTCGATGGCGCTGATGAGTTCACGGGTGCGCGGGTCGAAGCTGTCCGCGAGCGACCGGTAGAAGTCGCCGGAGAAGGCGTCGATGACATAGGCCTTCATGAGGGACTCGTACCAGTCCCCGGGGCGGGTCCTCTCGTGGAAGGCGTCGATGGACGCCTGGAACGGTGCCATGGCGTCCTCGATCGTGATGCCGAGGTCCGCGAGGAACGCGGCCACCATCTCGAAGTGCTCGAACTCCTGCACGGCCAGCCGGCCCAGGCCCGCGCGGTCCGTGAGGGTAGGCGAGAACCGGGCGTCGGAGGACAGCCGTTCGAATCCGGACAGCTCACCGTAGGCGACGATGCCGAGCAGATCGGTGACGAAGCGCGCGTACAGGGGGTTCGCGAGCGGGTCCTCCGGGGCCTCGGGAACGGTGCGGTCCCGTGCGGTCGCCGAGAGGGCCGTGGTGTCGGAGGAGCCGTTGTTCATTCTGCTAAGAGTACGCACTCCGGGGGGCGCGGCAACCGGTCGTACGGCGTCGGGATCTGTTGCACACCGCCGTCGCCCGTCTATGCTCGGTCTCCACCGGCCGGACGGATCGGGCGCCGGACCGGTCATCGCAGACCCGGGCCGCCGGCCCGACGGAAGGCAGGATCAGATGGAGTTCTCGGGTGTCCTCGAACTGGCGGGCCGCACGGCCACGGGCATCGAGGTGCCCGAGGACGTGCTGACGGCGCTCGGCGGGGGCAGGCGTCCTGCAGTGACGGTGAGGCTCGGCGCCTACACCTACCGCACCACCGTCGGGTCGATGAACGGGCGCGCGATGATCCCCGTCAGCGCCGAGCACCGGAACGGCGCGGGGCTGGCCGCCAACCAGACGGTCGCGGTGGACCTCGACCTGGACCGTGAGGAGCGGACGGTCGACGTGCCGGAGGATCTCGCCGTCGCCCTCTCGGCCGATCCCGCACTCGTCACGGCGTTCGGCGCCCTGTCCGTCAGCCGGCGGAAGGCGCTCGTCCTGCCGATCGAGCAGGCGAAGGGCGCCGACACGCGTGAGCGCCGTGTCCTGAAGGCCGTCGAGTCGCTCCGCGCCCGGGAGTCCTAGCAACCCCCTGCTCCCGGCCGCGGGGGATCCCCGATGTCTGTGAGGTGCGTTACCGTAAGGCGTGTGCCCGCACAGCATATGGATCTCAGGGACCGGGAGTCCCAGCAGCGCCTCACGGAGTCGCTGCGTGCCCTCCGTCAGGAACTCGAGGTCCGCGAGGACTTCCCCGAGGACGTCCTCGCGGAGGCTCGGGACGCCGTAGGAGCCCAGGACCTGCCGGAGACGGACCTGCGGGACCTCCCGTTCCTCACCATCGACCCTCCGGGCTCCATCGACCTCGACCAGGCCGTGCATCTCGAGCGGACCGTCACGGGGTCCCCGGACGCGGGTTACCAGGTCTGGTACGCGATCGCCGACGTGCCGCTGTTCGTCCTTCCCGGCGGCGCCGTCGATGCGGAGGCGCGGCTCCGCGGGCAGACCCTGTACGCCCCGGACGGGCGGATCTCGCTGCACCCGGAGGTCATCTCCGAGGACGCCGCGAGCCTCCTCCCCGACTCCGACCGCCCCGCCTTCGTCTGGCACTTCCGTCTCGACGGCGAGGCGGTCGTGCAGTCGGTGAGCGTCGGCCGTGCCGTCGTCCGCAGCCGGCGCCAGCTCACCTACGCGCAGGTGCAGGCGGAGATCGACGCCGGCACCGCCGACGAGCAGCTCACCCTCCTCCGGGAGATCGGGATGCACCGGATCCAGCAGGAGCTCGACCGCGGCGGCGCGAGCCTCAACCTGCCCCGCCAGGAGATCACGCACGACGGCGAGAGCTACGGGATCGTCACGGAGCCCGCCCTGCCCTGCGAGGACTGGAACGCCCAGATCTCCCTCATGACCGGCATGGCCGCGGCCCGCATGATGATCGACGGCGGCATCGGGATCCTGCGCACCATGCCCGAGCCCGACGACGGCGCGCTCGCGAAGTTCCGGCGCCAGTCCGAGGCGCTCGAGCACCCCTGGCCGGCGGGCATGCCCTACGGCGCGTTCCTGCGCACGCTCGACGTCGCCGACCCGCGGCAGCTCGCTCTGATGCATGCGGCGGCGTCGCTCTTCCGGGGTGCGGGCTACACCGCGTTCGACGGGGAGGTGCCCGCCGCCGTCGTGCAGTCCGCGATCGCGGCCCCGTACGCGCATACCACCGCTCCCCTCCGGCGCCTCGTGGACCGTTTCGTCCTCGTGATCTGTGCGTCGCTCTGCGCGGGCGAGGAGGTGCCCGGGTGGGTGCGTTCGGCCCTCCCGGACCTCAATGCCCTCATGACGTCCTCGAACCAGACGGCATCCCGCCTCGATTCGGGCGCCATGGACGCCGTGCAGGCCGCTCTGCTGAGCAACCGCATCGGGGAGGCGTTCTCCGCCGTCGTCCTGCAGGGCTCGCCACCCGCCGTCGAGGACGCCCCCGGCAAGCAGGCGCCGCGCCTGTCCGGGACCGTGCAGGTCACCGAACCGCCGCTCGAGGCGAAGTGCTACGGCGAGCTGGTGGCCGGTGAGCGCGTCACCGTGGTGCTGCTGGAGGCCGATATCGCCCGCCGTCGCCTGCGCTTCGAGGTCAAGCCGCCGGATGCACCTGCGCGCAGCCCGCGGTGACGCAGCCTGTATCAACTGCGCGAGTCAGCTGTGCCAGCCAACTGCCCCAACCGACTGCCCCAACCAATTGACATCGGCAACTACCGGTGGCAACTGCCAGTGACACCGGCGGGGAGCGGGCAGGGTAGGCTTGAGGCTGTAGTAATGGATGCCCGGTCGTTATCACTCTCCCGATAACCCGCAGTACCTACTCGATCCCGAGTTCCCGTGGGCGCAGGTCTTCCTCCACAGCCCGCACGCAGTAGCAAGCCCGCGATCGGCTTCCACTGGACGCCCTGGCGCCCGCCGATACGCTCCGCCCCGGATGAACCGATCCCGGCGTCGAGCCTCAGCGGCCGCGGGGCCTGAATGAACGGTAGAACGTGCACGACATCAACTCAGGCAATACCCCGGTGACGGATGCCCACCACCTCGTCGCCGACAATTCGGCCGACGCCATCGACGTCGAGGAGACGCTGGTCACCACCGAGGAGCCGCACGCGGTCGTCCCCGAGACCTTCGCGGACTTCAACGTCCGGCCCGACATCGTCGAGTCCCTCGCGGACGCCGGCATCATCCACCCCTTCCCCATCCAGGCGATGACGCTCTCGATCGCCCTGGGCGGACACGACATCATCGGCCAGGCGAAGACCGGCACGGGCAAGACCCTCGGTTTCGGCATCCCGGCGATCCAGCGCGTCGTCGGTCCCGACGACGCCGGCTACGAGAAGCTCCCGGTGCCAGGCGCCCCGCAGGCCCTCGTCGTCGTCCCGACGCGCGAGCTCGCCGTGCAGGTGGCCAACGACCTCACGACGGCGGCGAAGAAGCGCAACGCGCGCATCGTCACCATCTACGGCGGCCGTGCGTACGAGCCACAGATCGAGGCCATCAAGAAGGGCGTCGAGATCGTGGTCGGGACTCCCGGACGCCTGATCGACCTGTACCGGCAGAAGCTGCTGGTGCTCAAGAACGTGAAGATCGTGGTGCTCGACGAGGCCGACGAGATGCTGGACCTCGGCTTCCTGCCCGACGTCGAGACCCTGATCGCCGCGACGCCGCCGGTGCGCCAGACGCTCCTGTTCTCCGCGACCATGCCCGGCCCGGTCATCGCGATGGCCCGCCGGTACATGACGCAGCCCACGCACATCCGGGCCGCGGATCCCGAGGACGAGGGCATCACCAAGAAGGACATCCGCCAGGTCATCTACCGGGCGCACAACCTGGACAAGGCCGAGGTCGTGGCCCGCATCCTGCAGGCGCGGGGCCGCGGCCGCGCCATCATCTTCTGCAAGACCAAGCGCACCGCCGCGAAGCTCTCCGAGGAACTGATCGACCGTGGCTTCGCGGCAGGGGCCATCCACGGCGACCTCGGGCAGGGTGCCCGTGAGCAGGCGCTGCGGGCGTTCCGCGGTGACAAGATCGACGTGCTCGTCGCCACCGAGGTCGCTGCACGCGGCATCGACGTCGAGGACATCACGCACGTCATCAACTACCAGTGCCCCGAGGACGAGAAGGCCTACCTGCACCGCGTGGGCCGCACGGGCCGCGCCGGCAAGAAGGGCACCGCGGTCACGTTCGTGGACTGGGACGACGTCCCGCGCTGGGGCCTGATCAACAAGGCGCTCGGACTCGACACGCCGGAGCCCGTCGAGACCTACTCCTCGTCGCCGCACCTCTTCACGGACCTCGACATCCCCGAGGGCACCAAGGGACGCCTGCCCCGCAAGGACCGCAAGCTCGCCGGCATCCAGGCGGAGGTCCTCGAGGACCTCGGTGAGACCGGGAAGCGCGGCGGCGGCGCGCACGGCGACGACGGCGGACGCGGTCGTTCCGGCGGACGCGGTGGCTCACGCCGCGACGGTTCGGGTTCCGGTTCGGGCTCCGCCTCCGGCGACGGCTCCAGGGGTTCGCGCGGCCGGGGCCAGGGTGGCACCGGCTCCGGCGGCGCCGGGTCCCCCGCCGCATCCGCTCCGGCCGACACGGTCGAGGGCGGCGGACGCCGTCGTCGTTCCGGTAGCGAGGGCGAGGCCCCGTCGGGCGACCGTCCGCGCCGCAGCCGGACCCGCCGCCGCAACGGTGAGGTCGTCGGGAACCCAGCCGGCGGCACGGAGGACTGACACCCGGTGTCGGAGCTTCCTGCGCCGTCCGCGCCTCCCCCGTGGAGTGCGGACGGCGCCAATCTCGTGGTGCACGCCGACAACGCGGAGTACCTCGCAACCCTGCCCGACGCGGCGTTCACGATGATCTACGTGGACCCGCCCTTCAACACGGGCCGTGTGCAGCGCCGCCAGCAGACCTCCATGGTGCGGGCGGTGCAGGGCGAAGGGGACCGTGTGGGCTTCAAGGGGCTGTCCTACTCGACGGTCAAGGGGATGCTCGCAAGTTACGACGACGCCTTCGAGGACTACTGGGACTTCCTCCGGCCCCGCCTGGCGGAGGCGTGGCGGCTCCTGGCCGACGACGGCACGCTGTACCTGCACCTGGACTACCGCGAGGTGCACTACGCGAAGGTCATGCTCGACGCCCTGTTCGGGCGCGACTGCTTCCTGAACGAGATCATCTGGGCCTACGACTACGGTGCGAGGGCGAAGCGGAAGTGGCCGGCGAAGCACGACAACATCCTCGTGTACGTCAAGAACCCGTCGGGCTACTACTTCAACAGTGACGAGGTGGACCGGGAACCGTACATGGCGCCGGGTCTCGTGACCGCCGAGAAGGCGGCCCTGGGCAAGCTGCCCACCGACGTGTGGTGGCACACGATCGTGTCGCCGACGGGTCGGGAGAAGACCGGCTACCCCACACAGAAGCCCGAGGGTCTGCTGCGGCGCGCCGTCGCGGCCAGCAGCCGTGAGGGCGACTGGGTGCTCGACTTCTTCGCGGGCTCCGGGACCCTCGGGGCAGTGGCCGGGAAGCTCGGCCGCCGCTTCGTCTGCGTGGACCGCAACCCGCAGGCCGTCGAGGTCATGCACGCGCGCCTCGCCCCCTGGACCTGATCACCGCCGTCGGCGAGGAGGGGGCCGGCCCCGCCGGGCCGCTGCCCCTGGCCGCCCCGCGCAGGACCTAGCCCGCAGCGGAACCCGTCGCGAGCGCCGTGATGGCCTCGAGGGTCTCCTCCGACGTGAGGTTCTCCCCCAGCAGATTGGGCTTGCCGCTGCCGTGGTAGTCGCTGGATCCCGTGATGAGCAGCCCGTGGTCCCGTGCGATCCTCCGCAACTCCACGCGCGCCTCCTCGGGATTGTCGCGGTGCTCCACCTCGAGGCCCAGCAGCCCGGCGTCGATCATTTCGTCGATCACAGCCCCGCCCACCACGGCTCCGCGGTTGAACGCCGACGGGTGCGCGAAGACCGGCACACCGCCTGCCTCCCGGATGAGGGCGACGGCGGCCGCAGGGTGCGGCGCGTAGTGGCTCACCCAGTACGGCGAGCGTGCGGTGAGGACGCGTTCGAACGCCTCCGAGCGCGTCTCCACGACCCCGAGGGCGATCAGCGCGTCGGCGATGTGCGGGCGGCCCACCGTGGCCCCCTCCGTCACGTGCTGCTGCACCAGCTCCCAGGTGATCGGGAAGTCGCCGGACATCAGCTCGACCATGCGTCGTGCCCGCGTCAACCGTGCAGACCGCGACTTGGCGATCTCCTCGGCCAGCCCGGCGTGGGCGGGATCGTGCAGGTAGGACAGCACGTGCACGCTGATGCCGGTGTCCGTGCGGCAGGAGACCTCCATACCGGCCACGAATCCGATGCCGAGGTCCTCCGCGGCTGTCCTCGCCCGGTCCCAGCCGGCGGTGGAGTCGTGGTCGGTGAGCGCGACGACGTCGAGCCCGGCGGCCGCCGCGGAGCGGATCAGGACGTCGGGGTCCTCGGTGCCGTCCGAGACGTTCGAGTGGGTGTGCAGATCGATTCTCACCGGATCCAATCTACGCGCCGCGGGCCCCGGGCCCGCTTACCGGTGCCTGCGCCGCTCCGGTCACCGGGACGAGCTTGCCCGCCACACCTGCCCGCACTCGCTCCGGCGGTGGGCCTCTGCCGCCTCGGCGAGCGGAGAGGTCCGGTCGCCGACGACGCGCAGCTTCCCCGCGTCGGTGAGGTGGAAGGCCGCAGCCCTCATCGAGTGGTCGTGCCGGCCGGACGGACGAGGGAGAGGAGCCGTCGGAGGTCCGCGACCTCGTCCGTGGTCAGGTCGTCGAAACGGGGAGCGATGGCCTCGATCCAGCCGCGCTGGAACTCGGCGACCTCTGCGTGCGCCTGGTCGGTCAGCCGCACGATCCGTGCGCGCGCGTCGGCAGGGTCGACGTCGACCGTCACGAGACCGGCCTTCCGGAGCAGGTCCACGTGCTGGCTCACCGCTCCGCTGGTGACGTCGAGCAGGGCGGCGAGCGCACCGATGCCCACCCCGCCGGTCCGCGACAGCCGGTACAGCACGTTCATCGGGGCCCGGCCGAGGCGCCGCTCGCGGAACGGGTACGAGCCCGCGGCCGCGAGGTCCCTCGTCAGCGACGCCATGCTGTCGATCGCCTGGGCGAGCAGTTCGTCCCGACGGGGATCGGCGGGCATCAGTAGCTGACCATGGGGAGCAGGTGGATGAAGGAGCGGTCGTCCACCTGCCGCAGGAGGAACTCGGCGAGGTCCGCGCGTCCGACGGTGGTGCTCGAGTCGACGCCCACCCAGCCCACGCGGTAGGTACCGGTGCGCGGCTTGTCCTGCAGGCGCGGACCGCGGACGACGGTCCAATCCAGACCGCTGTCGCTGAGGACACGGAGGTGTCCCTCGGCATCCGCGAGCACCTTGGGTGAGAGCAGCCTCAGCAGGGTCCGGGTGATCCGGTCCGCGGCCTTCGGCCTGTCGTGCACCGGGTCGGGCAGTCCGCCGCCGGACAGCGAGACGATGCGCCGGACTCCGTGCCTCCCCATGGCCTCCGTGATGTTCCGGATGCCGTCGGTCTGCAGGGTCGCCGGGGATCCCGCGACCTGCCCGATGACGCTGATGACGGCGTCACTCCCCGCGATCACGCGGTCGACCGCGGCGGAATCGAGGACGTCTCCCTCGAAGATCGTCAACCGTGCTCCCGAGGACCGGATGGAGCCCGCCGATCGTGCGAGGACGCGCACGGCGTGCCCGGCCTCGAGAGCCTGTTCGATGACATGGCGCCCGGTCCTGCCGGAGCCGCCGAAGACCGCGAGCGTGGCCACGGGTCCGCCTTCCTGATGCGTGAGCGGGTGGAAATATATTAGTTCCTAAACTAACTCCGAGCCCGGACTTTCACGACCCCCGGCGATGGTGGGACGATGGCGGGGTGAGCACCGACGACACCGCCCCCGCATCCGACTTCCCCATCGACGCACCGGAGGGCCAGCCGCTGTCCGACCGCAACGAGAACCGCTCGCAGCGGCCCGACTCCGAGGCCTTCAAGGCGTTCATGGCCGGTAGCTGGGCGCCGGCCTCGGACGACCTCCCGCCCGCTGCACCCGTCGCGGAGCACTCGGCCCGCCGTCGCCGAGCCATCTCCGACCGGTTCCCGGGCGAGCGCATCGTCATCCCCGCCGGCCCCTTCAAGGTCCGCTCCAACGACACCGACTACCGGTACCGCCCGCACTCCGGTTTTGCGCACCTGACCGGCGTCGGCCTCGACCACGAGCCCGACGCCGTGCTCGTCCTCGAACCTGTGGACCCGGGAACGGGCGACGACGGCGGCAACCACACCGCCACGCTGTACTTCCGCGAGCTCGCCGGGCGCGACAGTGCCGAGTTCTACGCGAACGCCCGCTACGGCGAGTTCTGGATCGGCCAGCGCCTGTCCATGGCGCAGCTCAGGGCCCAGCTCGACCTCGAGACCGCCGACCTGGCCGAGCTCGAGGTGGCCATCACGAAGGACGCCGGCGTCTCCGCGGTCGGCGGTGTCAGCATCCGCCTGCTCCGCGAGGTGGACTTCAACGCGGACGCGCTGGTCGACACCTCCCGGATCAACACCGGCGTGGACCTCGAGCAGGCCGACGCCCTCGACGCCGTGCTCGCCGAGGCGCTCTCCGAGCTCAGGCTCATCAAGGACACCTGGGAGATCGAGCAGATGGAGGCCGCCGTCGCCGCCACCGTCAACGGCTTCCACGAAGTGGTCCGGGCCCTCCCCCGGGCCCTGACGCACCCGCGCGGCGAGCGCGTCGTCGAAGGGGCGTTCTTCACCCGGGCGCGCGAGGAGGGCAACGACCTCGGCTACGACACGATCGCCGCATCGGGCAACAACGCCACCACGCTCCACTGGATCCGCAACACGGGCCAGGTGAGCGCCGGGGACCTGCTCCTGCTCGACGCCGGCGTCGAGGCCGAGAGCCTCTACACCGCCGACATCACGAGGACCCTCCCCGTCACCGGTCGGTACTCGGAGACCCAGCGCAGGATCTACCAGGCGGTGCTCGACGCCGCCGACGCGGGCTTCGCCGCCGCGCAGCCCGGCCGGAAGTTCCGCGACGTGCACGCGGCCGCCGTCGCCGTCCTCGCCGAGAACCTCGACAGCTGGGGGCTCCTGCCCGTCTCCCTCGAGGAGGCCCTGGCGCCCGAGGGCCAGCACCACCGCCGCTGGATGCCGCACGGCACGAGCCACCACCTCGGCATGGACGTCCACGACTGCGCGCAGGCCAAGCGGGAGCTGTACCTCGACGGCATCCTAACCGAGGGCATGGTGTTCACCATCGAGCCGGGCCTCTACTTCAAGGCCGAGGACCTGGCCGTCCCCGAGGAGTACCGGGGCATCGGCGTCCGCATCGAGGACGACATCCTCATGACCGCCGACGGTCCCGTGAACCTCAGCGCAGCACTCCCCCGCAGCCCTGACGACGTCGAGACCTGGATGGCGGGCATCTGGGGCAGCACCGGCGAGTAACGCTCGCCCGGCGCCAGCCGCCCGACAGCGGCAGGCAGTGAAAGCGAAGGCCGGGACCCATCGGGTCCCGGCCTTCGCCTGTCCGGAGAGTGCTAGCGCGGCCCGCCCGCCGCGGAGGAGCCGTGGCTACCGGGCCGGTCGTCCGTGGAGTCGCCTGCGCCCGCAGCCGTGTCCCCGGTCCCCGCCGCGGTCCCGGCGGGAGTCCCCGAGGCGTCGCCCGAGGGGTTGCCCGAGGTGTTGACGGCCTGCGGCTCGTCGACGCGCACACCGTACTGCGGCCTGCCGTCGGGCAGGTCGGGGAACTGGCCCCGCCGGGGGCCCGTGGTGCCCGGACCCGCGGTCTGCTCCTCGGCCGTGCCGGGCTGCTGCGGACCCTGCTGCCCCTGCTGCCCCTGCCCCGGCTGACCGGCGTAGGAATCGTTCCAGCCCGCGGGGCGCTCGGGAGCCGGCTGTTGGCCCTGCCCGGGCAGCTGCTGCGGGGCCTGGCCCGGTACCTGTCCGGGAGCCTGTCCCCAGGCCGCAGGAGCGCCGCCCGGGTGCTGGGCCTGCCCGTTCATGGGCAGCTGCTGCAGAATGCGGCGGGCTTCCGCGGCAAGACCGGGCTCCACGATCACGTCGTAGCTCGTCGCCACGACCTGGCTCGTCGAGGTGAAGTCGCGCCTCCCGCGCTGGAACGTGTAGGTCAGGACGCCGAAGAGCAGCCAGAAGATGGCGCCCAGCGCGATGGAGGAGGAGATGGTGATTCCTGACTCGCTGCCGGCGAACAGGCTCAGGATCAGTCCTACGAAGAGGCCGAACCAGGCTCCCGTCGCGGCACTCGCGAGCGCCACCCGCGGGTAGCTCAGTCGCCCCGTGACTCGCTCGACGGTCTTCAGGTCGTTGCCGATGATCGCCACCCGCTGGACGGCGAACTTGTTGTCCGCGAGGTAGTCCACGGCTTTCTGGGCATCGAGGTAGCTCGTATACCGGCCGATGGTCTCGCCCGTGGGCAGCACCCGGCCCAGATCGCGGGAGGCAGTGGTTCCAAGTGGTGATGTCGACATGGTGTCCATTCTTGCCTAACGCCCGCGACCGCGGGAGGATTCGCAGGAGTTCCCCGGACATTGCGCTGCCGGGAGGCCGCGCACGGCCTGGACGCGATGCCGTGCGAGCCCGTCCGGGCCGATAGCCTAGAGCTGTGACTACCAACCCCACCCGCGTCTTCGTGGCCCGCCTGCTGGGCCTCGATGTGTTCGACCCCCTCGGTGACCGCCTGGGCCGCCTGCGGGACGCCGTCGTGCTCGACCGCGGCCCCGCCAAGGCCCCGCAGGTCGTGGGTCTCGTGGTCGAGGTGCCCGGCAAGAAGCGCGTCTTCGTGCCGATGACACGCATCACGTCCATGGATCCGTCCCAGATCATCTGCACCGGCCTGGTGAACCTCCGCCGCTTCGAGCAGCGCGGCGCCGAGATGCTCGTCGTCGCCGAGCTCTTCGACCGCCGGCTCACCCTCCGGGACGGCAGCGGCAGCGCCGTCGTCGAGGACATCGCGATGGAACGCAACCGCGCCGGCGACTGGCACGTCTCCCAGCTGTTCGTGCGCCGCGGCGGCGCGGTGTCCCCCCTGCGCGGGCTGCGCCGCGGCGGCGAGCGCCTCATCATCGACTGGCTCGACGCCTTTCACGGCAATACCGACGAGCCGCAGGGCGCCACGCAGTTCGTCGCGCAGCACGACGACCTCAAGCCCGCCGACTTCGCCGAGGCGATGCACGAGATGAACGACAAGCGGCGCCTCGAGGTGGCGGGCGAACTGCAGGACGACCGCCTCGCCGACATCCTGCAGGAACTGCCCGACGACGACCAGGTCCAGATCCTCACGTCGCTCACGCGCGAACGCGCAGCGGACGTGCTCGAGGAGATGGATCCCGACGACGCCGCGGACCTCCTCAACGAACTGCCCGACGCGCAGAAGGAGGAGCTGCTCCAGCTCATGGAGCCCGACGACGCCGAGGACGTGCGCCGTCTCCTCGAGTACGAGGAGGGCACGGCGGGTTCCCTCATGACCACTGTGCCCGTGATCCTCCCCCCGGAGGCCACGGTCGCCGAGGCCCTCGCCCATGTGCGGCGGGAGGAGCTGACCCCCGCGCTCGCCTCCTCGATCTTCGTGTGCCGCCCGCCCCTCGAGACACCGACGGGCCGCTACCTCGGCGTGGTGCACATCCAGCAACTGCTGCGCTACCCGCCGCCGGAACCGCTCGGCAACATCATCGACACCGACCTCGAGGCGGTCGGTGACCAGGCGAACGTCAGCGAGGTGTCGCGAATCCTCGCCACCTACAACCTGAACTCCCTGCCGGTCGTCAATACGGACGGCAGGCTCGTCGGTGCCGTGACCGTCGACGACGTCCTGGACCATCTGCTGCCCGACGACTGGCGCGCACAGGACGACGCAGCTGTACCGACACGAGGTGACCGCCGTGGTTGAGAGGATCCGATCCAATTCACGCGGACTCGACACGCCGCGCGAGGCGCGCAAGCGCTTCCTCCCGCGCCTGCGACCGAACCCGGACCGGTTCGGCAGCGGCACGGAGAACATTGCACGCTTCATGGGCACCCCGCAGTTCCTCTTCTACATGACGGTCTTCGTCGCGCTCTGGCTGATCTGGAACACCGTCGCACCGGAGAACCTGCGCTTCGACAGCGCGGCACTGGGATTCACGGCGCTGACCCTGATGCTCTCCCTGCAGGCCTCCTACGCCGCGCCCCTGCTTCTGCTCGCCCAGAACCGCCAGGACGACCGGGACCGCGTCTCCATGCGGGAGGACCGCCACCGGGCCGAGCGGAACCTCTCCGACACCGAGTACCTGACGCGTGAGATCGCGGACCTCCGCATCGCCATCCGCGAGGTCGCCACGCGGGATTACGTGCGATCGGAACTCCGTTCGATCCTCGAAGAGCTGCTCGAGACGACCGACGGCCAGGAACTCACCCTGCAGAAACGCAAGCCCCGCAAGCCGTCCGACGGCACGACGTCGCTGCCGAGGGTCCAGTCCACCGGGAGAAAGCCCTCCCGGTGAACCACGATCTGCCGGCCGAGACCGCCGTCCGTGCCGCCCTCTCGACCGTGATCGACCCGGAGCTGCGCCGTCCCATCGACGAACTCGGGATGCTCGAGTCCGTGACCGTCGACGGCGGGACGGTCCGCGTCCGGGTGCTGCTGACGATCGCCGGGTGCCCGCTCCGCGACTCGATCACGGCCGACACCGAGGCCGCTCTCTCGCGCGTCGACGGCGTGGAGCGCGTGGAGGTGGAGCTCGGCGTGATGGACCAGGCGCAGCGGGATGCGCTGAAGGAACGGCTCAAGGGTGCCGGCGGGCAGCGCGGCATCCCCTTCAACGAGCCGTCGTCGCTCACACGCGTGTATGCCGTCGCCAGCGGCAAGGGCGGCGTGGGGAAGTCCAGCGTGACCGTGAACCTGGCCGCCGCCATGGCCGCGCAGGGCCTGCGGGTGGGGATCGTGGACGCGGACGTCTACGGCTTCTCCGTCCCCGCCCTCATGGGCATCACGCAGCAGCCCACACGCGTGGACGAGCTCATCCTGCCGCCCGTGGCGTACGGGGTGAAGGTCATCTCCATCGGCATGTTCGTGGAGGGCAACCAGCCCGTCTCCTGGCGCGGACCGATGCTGCACCGGGCACTGGAACAGTTCCTCACCGACGTGTACTTCGGCGACCTGGACGTCCTGTTCCTCGACCTGCCGCCGGGTACCGGAGACATCGCCATCTCCGTGGCGCAGCTGCTGCCGGCCTCCGAACTCCTGGTGGTCACCACGCCGCAGAGCGCCGCCGCGGACGTCGCCGAGCGGGCCGGCGCCATGGCCGCCCAGACGGGGCAGCGGGTGGCGGGGGTGATCGAGAACATGTCGTGGCTCGAACTGCCCGACGGCGGGCGGCTCGAACTGTTCGGCGCGGGCGGCGGGAGCACCGTCGCTGCGCGCCTGTCGGCGACGCTCGACGCCGACATCCCCCTGCTCGGCAGCATCCCGCTGGACGTGTCGCTGCGGGAGGGCGGCGACGCCGGTGTCCCCCTCGTGCTGGGCAGCGTGGACTCGAGGGCGCGGCAGGAACTGGCGACGATAGCGTCGGCGCTGGCGCGTCGTCCGCGTGGCCTGGAGGGCCTGAAGCTTCCCGTCCGTGTCCGCTGAGGCGGCTCCGACCGGGCGGCCCGGACCTGCCTAGGTGGCTTCGCGGTCGTAGGGCGCGGGATCGCCGGCTTCCAGGCGGGGCCCGATCGGCACCTGGACGGCGGGGCGGGAGGCCGCGACCGCTGCGGGAGCGGGAGCGGCGACCACGGGTTTGGGGGCGTTGGGGCTCAAGGGCTTGAAGACGTCCTCGATGTCGTCGAGGAGGGCCTCCTTGATGATGCGGCGGGGATCGTACTGGCGGGGGTCGAGCTTGCGCCAGTCCACCTCGTCGAGCTCCGGGCCCACTTCCTCCCGCAGCTGCTCACGCGCTCCGCTCGCCATGCGCCGCAGTCCCCTGACGAGCCGCGCGAGCTGCGCGGCGTACTCCGGAAGTCGCTCCGGGCCGAGCACCACGACGGCGATGATCGCCAGGACCACGAGTTCGAGGCCGTTGATTCCCAACACGTGAAAAGACTACCTTCCCGGCTCACGCCGAACACATTCCCCCGGCACCCCTCGGACGCCCGGACGTCGGGGCCGTCGAAGGTCCACGTCCGCGTCGCCCGGCGGCTACCTAGTCTCCCTGGGGATGGATGATCCGGGAGAGGCCGCGGATGATCCGCTCCATCATCGAATCGTCCTGGCCCTGCGGTGCCAGCGACAGCTGGGCGTGCTCCGTCGCCACGAGCTGGGTGAGGGTCTGCGGCATCGCGGCCGCGGGCAGGTCCGAGACCACGGTGTAGGTGACCGTGGGGCTGTCGAGGACCACCTGCCACGGCCGGCCCGAGCGCACCCAGATGTCACGGTCGGCACCGCCGACGTGCTCGAACCCGTCCGTGGTCACGTCGCTGCCGGTGACGGCGTTCAGGGGCGGCTCGCCGCCGCTCCCGGTGTCTCCGACCTTCCGCTGCTCGTAGACGGTGACCGTGTCGCCGTCGTTCTCGAGGACCAGCTCGAGGGTGGGCCTGCCGCCGACCGTGATGCCCTCGGCGCTCTGGAGCGTGAACCCGAGCGACTCGAGCTCCGGACAGTACCAGCCGCCGGCCCGCAGCGTCTCGAGCTGGGCGGTGTCGAGATAGGTGGGTGTGCGCGGCGCTACGGAGTCCCAGCCCGCGCGCAGCGCCGTCGACCCCCGAGCGCCCTCAGGTGCCGTACCGGCCTCGGAGCCGACGACGTACGCACCGGCGAGCACTGTGGTGGCGACGACGGCGGAGCTGCCCGCCAGGACGAGCGTCCGGTGGCGCCGTCGCGGCGTCGTGCGCTCGTGGTGCGCACGGACGAATGCGGCGCTGGAGCCGGTCCGCGCCTCGCGCCCGCCTGCGGGAGACCCGCCGGGGGACGCCGCGGTATCGAGTGCCGGCAGGAGGAGTCGCTGCTGGAACTCGGGGTCCGGCGAGGGGTTCCGGAGGCCCAGCAGGGCGCTCTTGAGGCTCCGGAGGCGCGCGACCGCCGCTGCACACGAAGCGCAGCGGGAGACGTGCCGTTCCACGGCGATGCGGCGCCGATCGGACAGCTCGCCGTCCACGAGGTCCTGGAGCGAACGTTGGGGATGAAGCATCGGTCCTAGCCCAGGCCGGCGATCCGCGGGACTCCGAGGGCGGCGCCGTTCCCGCCGGACCTGCGCGGATCGCGGTGGGCGAGCTTCTCGCGCAGCATCGTGCGTCCGCGGTGGATGCGGGACCGGACGGTGCCGAGCTTGACGCCGAGCACCTGCGCCACCTCGTCGTAGGCGAGACCCTCGAGGTCGCAGAGCACCACGGCGGCGCGGAAGTCCGGCGGCAGCTCCTCCAGGGCGGCCTGCACGTCGACGTCGAGGTTGTTGAACTCGAAGCTGCGCTCGGGGCCGGGGTGCTTGCTGGGCAGGCGGCTCTCCGCCTCCTCCGTGAGTCCGTCGAAGCGGATCCGGGTCTTGCGCCGTGCCTGGTCGAGGAAGAGGTTCGTGGTGATGCGGTGCAACCAGCCGTCCAGTGTGCCGGGCTTGAAGTTGGCGAGGGACCGGAAGACCCTCACGAAGACCTCCTGCGTGAGGTCCTCGGCGTCGAACCGGTTGCCCGTGAGCCGGTAGGCAAGACGGTAGACCTTGGGCGAGTACGTGGTGACGACTTCCTCCCACGACGGCGCGACCCACGGATTGCCGTGCTCATCGAGGATGGGCGCGTCCGCTTCGGCGACTGCCTCCATCGCGGCGCGTGCCGCCTTGACGCTGGACATCATGTACCCCTTCTCGCCGTGGATCCCGGACCGGCCCCTGCTCCTGCTGACGGGCACGAGCCGTGGTACGGGGGATTCGGGACTGCACGCATGCCGGATGTCCCGAATGGAAAGTCTTTCCCACGAAGCTGGGAGCAAGCTGGCAGCACCGCGCGTGTTGCGCGGCGCCCCGCCGGTCGGATGCGCTACCCTCCCGCGCTGCCGCCGGGCCGCCCGCATGGAAGGAGGGGCGCGCCGCACAGTAGTGTTGACGCGGGGCTCCCGCCACCCGACAGCCCGCACGATTTCCCGCACGATTTCCCGCGAACGACAGAACGGACGCCCATGGCCGCCGACAAACACAGCAGCTGGTCCTACACCGAAGGACTCCCGGACGAGGACGACGTCCTGCTCAGGGCACGTGACAGGTCCCACGAGCTCGGCGTCGCGCCCGTGACGCCCGCGGTCGGCGCCGCCCTCACGGTGCTCGCGGCCGCCTCGAAGGCCACTACCGCCGTGGAGGTCGGGGCCGGAGCAGGGGTCTCGGGCGTGTGCCTGCTGCGGGGGCTCGGCCGCAACGCCGTCCTGACGACCATCGACTCCGACGTCGACCACCTCCGCGCAGCCCGTGAGGCGTACGCGGAGGCAGGGATCCCCTCGAACCGCACGCGGACCATCTCCGGGCGCGCCGCGGATGTGCTGCCGCGGCTCACGGACCGGGCCTACGACCTGGTGTTCATCGACGCGGACAAGCCGGGCCTTCCGGCGTACGTGGAACAGGCCACGCGGCTGCTGAAGGACGGCGGCATCCTGATCGTCAACGACGCACTGGATCAGGACCGCGTGGCGGAACCGGCCGTGCGCGAGCAGTCGACCAACACGCTGCGACAGATCGGGAAGGCGATCCGGGAGAACGAGGCACTCGTGTCGGCACTCCTGCCGACCGGCACCGGACTCCTCCTGGCGGTCAAGCAGCGCGCCTGAGAGCGCTGCCTAATTCGTGGCGGTGAGCAGGCAGTCCTTGAGCTTGCCGGCCTCTTCGGCGTTCAGCTCGACGACGAGGCGGCCACCGCCGTCGATCGGCACCCGCATGATGAGGCTGCGCCCTTCCTTGGTGACTTCCATCGGTCCATCGCCGGTTCGCGGTTTCATGGCAGCCATGGGGGTGTCCCTTTCAACAGGGCGCGACCGCGACCAGCGGTAGCGCGACAGTAAACAGTGCTCCGCTCCGGCGCCTGATGAAAGGTCCGGCGGTGCACGTCATCACCATCATTATTCAGCACAAGGGCTGCTCCTGCTAATTCAGGTGCGGCGTGGATCACACTCAGGGTGGATAATCCCCGTCCGGGCCGGTGGGCGTCCAGCCCCACAGCCGGTCCACCCAGAGGAACTGGAGCACCACGGAGACCGGCAGCACCACCCAGAGGATGCGGCCCCGGCCGACGGTCGCGACCGCCAGGGCGAGCGGGAACAGCGGTCCCAGGATGCGCCACGTACTGGACTGCGGGTCCCAGAAGGCGGCGAGGTACAGCAGGTACCCGGCGCACCAGGCGCCGGCCACCAGCCCGAGGGAACGCACCGCCGGGGTCAGGAAGAGCGCGGCGACCCCGATCACGAGGGCCGCGACCACCAGCACCGCGGCCCCGGGGCCGAGCACCGCGGCGGGCGCGTCGAACCACGGGACGAACGGGGCGAGCGGCTCACCGCGCCAGGCCGTCTCGGTAGCCACGTAGGCGTCGCGCTGTCCCGTGACCGCCCAGGCGATCCCGGGCCATGCGACGGCGGCGAGGGACGAGACCACGCCCAGCAGGAAGAGCGGAAGCACCGCCCGCCGGAGCGCCGGGTCCGCCCCCGGACGGCGGGCGGACCAGAGCGCCGCGACGAACAGGATGCCCACCGCGATCGCGAACGGTACCCCCGCCGGCCGTGCCGAGCACATCAACACTACGACGGGCATCGCCGCGTAGTAGCGCCGTGTCGCCACGAGGTAGAGCGAGGAGGAGAGCAGCAGCAGGTGCAGCGACTCCGCGTACGGCACCTGCAGGATCACGGCCACGGGGGCGAAGGACACGACGGCGACCCCCGCGAGCGCGGTCCGGTGGGCGGTGCGGAGACGGAAGAACCGGTAGACCACGAGCGAGGCCCCTGCCGCGGCCGAGACCGTGACCACGGGCGCGAGGACCCCCCAGCCGAGGCCGGTGCCGGCGTCGAGGAGCCGGACCAGTCCCGGGAGGAGGGGGTAGAACGCCCACTGGTTGTGGCTGACGACGCCCGCGTCGTCCCGGGGTAGCTCGGACGGGTAGCCCTCCGTGAAGATGCGCTCGTACCAGCCGCTGTCCCAGTAGTTGATGAACGTGCCGTAGCCGGGAGCGGCGCCGGACCACGGACTCGGGCCCTGGCGTGCGGCGGCGATCAGGAGGATCGCGGTGGAGACGAGGCGGCCGGCGAGGAAGACCGCGAGTACCTGCACGGACCAGTGCACGGCGGAGAGCCTGGACGCCAGGGTGGAGGGGAACGCGGGGGACGGCGTCCGGTGGGTCCTGGTCGCGCCGGTACGGCTCACGGGGGCCCTCCGCCGACGATCGCAGGCGCCTCGGCGTCGCGGTCGGAGCGGACCCAGCAGCCGCGGAGGTGATCGTCGACGTAGCCCGTGGCCTGCAGCATCGCGTATGCCGTGGTGGGCCCGACGAAGCGGAGGCCGAGCCGCTTCAGCTCACGGGCCAGGGCCGTGCTCTCGGCCGTGATGGCCGGGACCTCCGAGAGGTCGGCGGGCGCCGGGCGCGGCGGCGGACGGTGGTCCTCGAGCACGGACGCGAGCGTGGTCCCCTCCGGGAGGCTGAGCAGTGCCCGGGCATTGGCGATCGTGGCATCGATCTTCTGCCGGTTCCGGACGATCCCCGGGTCCGCCAGGAGCCGCTCGACGTCGTCGGGCCCGAACGCCGCGACGGCCGTCGGGTCGAAGCCGGCGAAGGCACGGCGGAAGGCGTCCCGCTTGCGCAGGATCGTGATCCAGCTCAGTCCGGATTGGAAGGCCTCGAGGCTCAGCCGCTCGAAGAGCGCTGCCTCACCCTCGACGGGCCGGCCCCATTCCTCGTCGTGGTACCGCTCGTAGTCCGCGCTCGCGACCGCCCAGCCGCAGCGCAGGCGGCCGTCCGAGCCCGGCACGGCTCCGCTCACCATGCCGTGTCCTGCCCGGCGTGCTGCCCGGCGTGCTGCCCGGTGTCCCGCCCTGCGTCCCGCCGGGAGAGCTGCGAGCGCAGCCCTGCGATCACGGCGTCCCGCTGCTCGAGCGCCACAGCCAGCCGGTCGAGGACCTCGTCCACCTGGTCCATGCGGTACCCGCGGAGTCCGAGGCCGAAGCGGATCGCGTCCACGTCCTGCGCCGAGGGGCTCTCCGGCAACAGGACGGGCGGAAGGGAGGCCACGGGCTCCACGAGGCCGAGCCCGTCCCAGCGTGCGGCGGGTACCTCCGACCCGGCGGAGGCGGCCGGCCCGGCCCGGCCGGCGGACCCCTCCGGCGTGGTCACCGCGAGTCGCCGGAGGGGGGTGGGCAGCGGTCGGCCCGAGGCGAGGACGGCGGTCCCGCCGACCAGCAGGATGGCGAGGATCACCAGGAAGATAGTCACACCGCAATGGTGCCAGAGTCGCCCCGGCCGTCGGCCTCGGAATACGGGATCCTGACCCGGGGCCGGGCCGCTACGGCTCAGGCGGGGTGGTCGTGGCCGGCCGAAGCGGCGACGATCCGCACGGCCTCCTCGGCCGTCTCGACGAGCTGCAGCAACGAGAGGTCCTTCTCGGAGATGGTCCCCTCGGCCAGCAGGGTGCCGTGGATCCAGTCGAGCAGCGGCTGCCAATATGCGACGCCGACGAGCACGATCGGGAAGGACGTGACCTTGCCCGTCTGCACGAGGGTCATCGCCTCGAACAGTTCGTCCAGCGTGCCGAAGCCGCCCGGCAGCACGACGAAGCCGCTCGCGTACTTCACGAACATCGTCTTGCGGGCGAAGAAGTACCGGAAGTTGATGCCGAGGTCCACCCACTCGTTCATGCCCTGCTCGAAGGGCAGCTCGATCCCCAGGCCCACGGAGGTACCGCCCGCCTCGCATGCGCCCTTGTTGGCCGCCTCCATGGCACCCGGGCCTCCGCCCGTGATGACGGCGAAGCCGGAGTCGACGAGCCTCCGGCCCACCTCCTCGCCGATGGCGTAGAAGGACGAGTCGCGTGCCGTGCGTGCGGACCCGAAGACGCTGATGGCCGGCCCGAGGTCGGCGAGCGTGCCGAACCCCTCGACGAACTCGCTCTGGATGCGCAGGACGCGCCACGGGTCGGTGCGCGTGAACCCGCCGGAGTCGTCCGCATCCAGGAGCATCTTGTCGGCCTGCGGCATCGTGGCCTGGCTGCGCCTCAGCTCCACAGATCCTTTCCGCCGCGTCGCTGGCCCTTCTGCCGACGCCTCCCTGCGGGGTCGGGCCGAGCCGTTGGACCCGGGCGCCCCAGGCACAGCGGATGCGGCCTGACCGTCGTCGGGCAGCGCGAGGAGCCGTGCGTCGTCGCCGGCGGAGGGATGCTGGGAAGGAGACATTTTCCTAGGCTAACCAACGCTGGGTGGCGTGCGCGCTTTGATTGCTCTTGAATTACGATCGCCGCCTTTGCACCGGGGTGTATTGCCGCGAAGGAATAGTTCGCTAGATTTCTCCCATGACAAGTGAACCGCGACCGGCTCCGTCCGCGTCCACCGGAGGCCCTCTCGTCTCCCTCAAGCGCGTCAACAAGCACTTCGGTGACCTGCACGTCCTGCGCGACATCAACCTGGAGGTCGCGCGCGGCGAGGTCGTCGTCGTGATCGGGCCGTCCGGGTCCGGGAAGTCGACCCTCTGCCGCGCGATCAACCGCCTCGAGACCATCGACGACGGCGAGATCACCATCGACGGCAAGGTGCTGCCCGCGGAGGGCAAGGCCCTCGCGAAGCTGCGCGCCGACGTGGGGATGGTCTTCCAGTCCTTCAACCTCTTCGCGCACAAGTCCATCCTCGAGAATGTGACCCTCGGCCCCGTCAAGGTCAAGGGTATGAGGAGCAACGAGGCGAAGGACCTGGCGATGTCCCTGCTGAAGCGGGTCGGCGTCGACAACCAGGCACAGAAGCTCCCGGCCCAGTTGTCCGGCGGCCAGCAGCAGCGTGTGGCGATCGCCCGGGCCCTCGCGATGCAGCCGAAGGTCATGCTGTTCGACGAGCCGACCTCCGCGCTGGATCCGGAGATGATCAACGAGGTCCTCGACGCGATGGTGTCGCTCGCCAAGGAGGGCATGACCATGATCGTGGTGACCCACGAGATGGGCTTCGCGCGCCGGGCTGCCGATCGCGTCATCTTCATGGCCGACGGCCAGATCGTGGAGCAGGCCACACCCGAGGAGTTCTTCACGAACCCGCAGAGCGAGCGCGCCCGGGACTTCCTCGGCAAGATCCTCTCGCACTGACCAGGTCCACCCACCCACCCGATCCACGAGGGCCTCGCGAGGCCGCACACCAAGGAGAACCCATGCAGAAGACCCGATACGCAGCAGCCGCGGTGGCTGCTGTGGCCGCACTGACCCTGTCCGCCTGTGGCGGCGGCGACAGCACCGAGAGCGGTAGCGGTAGCAGTGCGGAGGGCGGCGGCGAGAGTCTCCGCATCGGCATCAAGTTCGACCAGCCCGGCCTCGGGTACGACGAGGGCGGCTCGTACTCCGGCTTCGACGTCGACGTCGCGAAGTACGTGGCGGGCGAGCTCGGCGTCAGCGAGGAGAACATCGAGTGGGTCGAGGCCCCCTCGGCCAACCGCGAGAACCTCCTGTCCAACGAGCAGGTGGACATGATCTTCGCGACCTACTCCATCACCGATACACGCAAGGAGACCGTCGACTTCGCCGGACCGTACTTCGTGGCCGGCCAGGACCTCCTCGTGCCCACGGACAGCGACATCACGGGCCCCGAGGACCTCGAGGGCAAGAACCTCTGCTCGGTCACGGGCTCCACGTCCGCGCAGAAGATCAAGGACCAGTACCCCGGCGTGCAGCTCGTCGAGCAGCCGGGCTACGCCGAGTGCGTCACGGCGATGGGCGGCGGCCAGATCGACGCGGTCACCACCGACGACATCATCCTCGCCGGCCTCGCTGCGCAGGAAGCCAACGCCGGCAAGTTCAAGGTCGTCGGCAACACGTTCTCCGAGGAGAACTACGGCGTCGGCCTGACCAAGGGCAGCGACCGCTGCGAGGACATCAACGCCGCCATCACCAAGATGATCGACGACGGTGACTGGGAAGAGGCCATCACCCGCAACACCGAGGGTGCCGACTACACCTTCAACGCAGAGCTGAACCCGCCCACCCCGGCGCCCTGCGCCTAGCACTGCTCCCGTTGGTGGGGTGGTCCGTGCGGACCACCCCACCAACGCCATGTTCCCCACCAGGAAAGAGGTGAACCGTGGAGAACTACCTGTCGCTGTTCGAGACCTATGACGTGCCCGCAGCATTCTGGATCAACATCCAGCTGTCCTTCTGGGCCGCCCTGTGGGCCCTCGGGATCGGCACGGTGCTGGCCCTGTTCCGCATCTCGCCCATCCCGAGTCTTCAGTGGTTCGGTGCGGCCTACGTCAACATCTTCCGGAACACGCCGCTGACGATCATCCTCGCCTTCGGGTTCCTCGGGCTGTTCTCCGTCATGCAGATCAGCCTCGCCGGTGAGCTCGACGTCAGCCTGTTCAGGATCGCGATCGTGGGCCTCGCGCTCTACCATGCGGCCTTCGTGTGTGAGGCGATCCGCAGCGGCGTCAACACGGTCCCCATCGGTCAGGCGGAGGCCGCGCGGGCCATCGGCCTCAGCTTCCTGCCGGCGGCACGGCTCATCATCCTGCCGCAGGCCTTCCGGGGCGCCATCGCCCCGCTCGGCAACGTGCTGATCGCGCTCATCAAGAACTCGACCGTCGCGGCCGCCGGTTCCGTGGCCGCCGAGGCCTCGGGCCTCATGAAGACCATGATCGAGTTCCGCTCGGACCTCGTGATCCCGATCTTCCTCACGTTCGCCCTGGGATTCGTGATCCTGGTGATCCCGATCGGACTGCTGACCACCTGGGCCTCACGGAAACTGGCGGTGGCACGATGAGCGCGCAGCAGGTCCTGTTCGACGCGCCGGGACCCCGCGCGCGCAGGAACATCATGATCGGCAACATCGTCGGTGTGCTGATCGTCCTCGGCATCCTCGCGTGGGTCGTCTCCGCGCTGGCCGACAAGGGGCAGCTCGCCGCGAGCATGTGGACGCCGTTCCTCGAGGCGCGGACCTGGGAGTTCTTCATCCTGCCAGGCCTCGTCAACACCCTGAAGGCGGCCGGGATCGCGATCGTCACCTCGGTGGTCTTCGGGCTGGTCTTCGGTGTCGGCAGGCTCTCCCACGTGGCGCCGATCCGCTGGGTCGCGGGCATCGTCGTCGAGTTCCTCCGCGCGGTGCCGGTGCTCCTCATGATGATCTTCTTCTGGCTGGCGCTCGGCAGCTCCGGCGCCGTGAAGCCCCAGGACGCACCGCTCATCGCCGTCGTCGTCGCCCTCACGCTCTACAACGGCTCCGTGATCGCTGAACTCGTGCGCTCGGGCGTCTACGGGCTGCCCAAGGGGCAGCGCGAGGCGGGCATGGCGATCGGGCTCACCCGGAACCAGTCGCTCCGGAACATCGAGGTCCCCCAGGCGCTCATCGCCATGCTGCCGGCCCTGATCAGCCAGTTCGTGGTGATCCTCAAGGACTCGGCGCTGGGCTTCATCATCACCTATCCCGAACTGCTGCAGTACATGCGGCGGCTCGGCGTGGGCGAGGGCAACGTGATCCCGTCGCTGTTCGTCGCCGCGGCGATCTTCATCGTCATCAACTTCGCCCTCTCCACGCTGGCCACCCGGCTGTCCGTGCTCCTGAGCTTCCGGACGAAGGGCCGCAGGCCCGCGGCGAAGGAGGCCATCGCGATGGACGCCGCCTCCACCTGAGGTCGACCGGAGGCAGGAACGACGCAGGGCCCGGCAGCTGCCGGGCCCTGCGTCGTCGGGAGCTCGCCCGGCCGGTCAGGACAGCCAGGCCACCATCGCCGCGAGGCAGGCACGGACGGCGTCGGCGTGCACGTGCTCGTCGTCGGTGTGTGCCAGGAGCGCGTCGCCCGGGCCGAAGTTGACGGCGGGCACGCCCAGGGCGCTGAACCGCGCGACGTCGGTCCAGCCGTACTTGGGTTTGGGTTCGGCGCCCACCGCGGCGACGAACGCGGCGGCCGCGGGATGCTGCAGCCCGGGCCGCGCCCCGGCGGCGGCATCGGTGCGCTCCACCGTGAACCCCTCGAGCAGCGCCCGCACGTAGGCCTCGGCCTGCTCGGGGCTCTTGTCGGGTGCGAAGCGGTAGTTCACCTCGACGACGGTGCTGTCCGGGATGACGTTGCCTGCCGTGCCGCCGGAGATCTTCACCGCGTTCAGGCTCTCCCGGTAGTCCAGCCCGTCCACGTGGACGGTGGCGGGTTCGTGGTCGCGGAGCCGGACGAGGATCTCGGCCGCCCCGTGGATGGCGTTCACCCCCCGCCAGGCCCGTGCCGAATGCGCGGCCCTGCCCGCCACGCTCACGTGGAAGCGCGCGGTGCCGTTGCACCCGCCCTCCACGGTGCCGTCCGTGGGTTCGAGCAGCACGGCGAAGTCCGCGACGAGCCACTCGGGATAGGAGGCCGCGACACGCCCGAGACCGCTCAGCGACGCCTCGACCTCCTCATGGTCGTAGAAGATGAACGTGATGTCCCGGGTGGGCTCCGTGAGCGCTGCCGCGAGCGCCAGCTGCACCGCCACACCGCCCTTCATGTCCGTGGCTCCCCTGCCGTACAGGACCTCGCCGTCCCAGGAGGACGGCACCGTCCCCCGGGAGCCGGGAACCGACGGCAGCGGGACGGTGTCGAGGTGACCGGCGAGGATGACGCGCTCCGCCCGTCCTAGCCGCGTGCGCGCCATGACGCAGTCGCCGTCGCGCACCACCTCGAGATGGGGCAGGCGCCGCAGCGCCTGCTCGATGGCGTCGGCGAGACCGGCCTCGTTGCCCGAGACGCTCTCGAGATCGATGAGCCGGGCGGTCAGGAGGGCCACGTCGGAGCCGAGATCGAGCTCGGCGGCGGGTGTCTGGATCATCCTGCAACACTATCCCTCGGTAGACTGGGCCCCATGACTCCTCCCCTGCCCGGCCCGTCCATGCCCTCCTCCGCGCAGCAGTCGGCCGGTGGTACCGGTCTGGCCACGGTGGCCTCGGACGGAACGGTGCTGGACACCTGGTTCCCCGCGCCGTGGGTCGGCGAGGACCGCGGTACGTCCGCCCACCTGCGCGACTCGCTGGAGGCCCTCGCGGAGGCCGGGGTGGACAACGCGCGCAGGGTCACGCAGCGGGTCGTCGACGTGAGCATCGACACGGATGCCGCACCGGCCGGCACCGAGGACGCGTATCTGCGGCTCCACCTGCTCTCCCACAGGCTGGTGCAGCCCAACACCATCAACCTCGACGGCATCTTCGGGCTGCTCCCCAACGTCGTGTGGACGAACCACGGGCCGGCGCCGGTACAGGACTTTGAGACCGTCCGCGTCGCCCTGCGTGCCCGCGGCCCTGTCCTGGTGCACGGGGTGGACAAGTTCCCGCGCATGGTGGACTACGTCGTGCCCGCGGGCGTCCGGATCGCCGACGCCGACCGCGTGCGCCTGGGCGCGCACCTCGCCGAGGGCACCACGGTCATGCACGAGGGCTTCGTGAACTTCAACGCCGGCACCCTCGGGCACTCCATGGTCGAGGGCCGGATCTCGGCGGGCGTCGTCGTCGGCGACGGCTCGGACGTCGGCGGCGGCGCCTCCATCATGGGCACCCTCTCCGGGGGCGGCAAGGAGCGGATCACCATCGGCGAGCGGTGCCTCCTCGGCGCGGAGTCCGGCGTGGGCATCTCGCTCGGGGACGACTGCGTGGTCGAGGCCGGGCTCTACCTGACCGCCGGCACCAAGGTCACGCTGCAGGACGGGACCCTCGTCAAGGCCAAGGACCTCTCCGGGGAGTCCGGCATCCTGTTCCTGCGCAACTCCGCCACCGGCGCCGTCGAGGCGCGGCCCCGCACCGGGGAGGGCATCGCCCTCAACCCCGCCCTGCACGCCAACTAGCGCGTGGTTCCGCGGGGTCCGTCCGCCGCCGTCCTCCGGCGCAGGCGCCGGCTGAGGACCGGCGCCATGCTCACCGCCCTGGCGGCCGTCGTCGTCGGAGGCGCCGTCGTGGCCGGCCGGCAGCTGGACGACAGCGAGGTACTGGTCCGTGAACGCTGCAGCGCCACCGTGGGCGCGGACACGTTCGAGCTCACGCCTCCCCAGGCGGCGAACGCGGCCCTGATCTCCGGCGTCGCCGTGGGCCGCGGCCTCCCGGCCCGCGCCGCGACCATCGCCATCGCGACGGCCATCCAGGAGTCGAGGCTGGAGAACATCGACTACGGCGACGACGCCGGACCCGACTCACGGGGCCTGTTCCAGCAGCGCCCGTCGCAGGGGTGGGGGTCCGAGGAGCAGATCATGACGCCCGTCTACGCCGCGGGGGCGTTCTACGACGCCCTCGTGCGGGTGCCCGGGTACGAGACGCTGCCGATTACGGTCGCCGCACAGACGGTCCAGCGCTCCGCCTACCCGGACGCGTACGCGGACCACGAACCCGAGGGCCGCGCGTTCGCCTCGGCACTGACCGGCTACTCCCCCGCCGCACTCGAATGCACCCTGCGCGAACCGCACGCCACCGGCGATCCCCTCGCCGTCGCGACCGCCGCCGAGGAGGTCTTCGGCGCGCTGGGCGGGACGGTCGAGGGGAACCGGCTCACCGTGGAGCTCACCGGCACCGCCGGCTGGGCGGCCGCACACTGGGCCGTGGCGCACGCCTCCGCCCTCTCCGTCACCTCCGTGGCCTATTCCGGGCTCGAGTGGGTCAGGTCCGACGGCGGGTGGACGCCGACGACGACGGCCCCCGGAACGCTCACCGTCACCGTCGCGGGCGCGACACCCTGACGGTCGGCGGGCCCGACACCCCGACCGCCCGGCGGGCACGGGACACAGGGGTCAGGCCAGGATGCGGATGACCGGCTCCACATAGCTGCGGAACGCCTGCTCGTCGTCGAACAGGTCCTGGCACATGAGCAGCTTGTCGGGCTCCACCCACCATGCCCGCCGGACGCCCAGCGGCAGCTCGATGATCTGCAGGGTGAAGCGGTGGGCGGCGCGGCCGAGCTCGAGTTCGCGTTCCTGCATCAGGCGCGCCAGCAGGCCCTCCATGCTGTCGGCTCCCCGCGCGCCGGCGTGCAGGGCGTACTCCGCGCACCGCTCCTCGGCCCAGTCCATCGCGGCACCGAAGTGCGCCCGCAGCAGCGACTTGAGGGCCTCCATACCGTCGAGGGCCTCGAAGAGCGGCGGGACGGGCAGGACGGCGGCGCTGATCCTGTGCGCCAGCAGGCTGTGCCACCACGCCTCCCACTCGACCCTGAGCAGCGTGGCCTGCCCGGAGCGGGCCAGGCGGCCCGTGTCGACGGCCCGGACGGCGGGGCGCACGGGTGGCAGGGGCGGCAGGCCGACATCCCGCAGGCCTGCACGGTCCCTGAGGTAGAGCGCCACGAGGAGCACCTCCGAGGTGTCCACGGTGAAGTACGCGCTGTGGCCGTCTTCGGGGTACGACATGGGCCTCCTTCAGGACCGGTCAGGCTGCTCCTACAGTAGACCCGGCGCTGAGGACGCTTCAAAGGCCGACCGGCACTCGACGGCGGGCGGGGCGCCAGGGACCGGTCCCCGGCGCTGCCGACCTAGGATGGGAGCATGAAGATCCTCGTTACCGGTGGCAGCGGCTACATCGGCTCGCACACCGTCCTGACCCTGCTCGAACACGGCCATGACGTCGTCGTCGTCGACAACCTGCTCAACTCCACGGTGACGTCGCTGGAGCGCGTGGCGGCCCTCGCGGGCCGCACCCCGACGTTCCACCAGGCCGACCTCCTCGACGAGCCCCGGCTGCGGGCCATCTTCGCCGAGGAGCAGGTCGACGCCGTCATCCACTTCGCGGGGCTGAAGGCCGTCGGCGAATCGGTCGAGAAGCCGCTGTACTACTACTCGAACAACGTCGGCGGCACACTGAGTCTCCTGCGCGTGATGGACGACGCCGGTGTGCGCACCCTCGTCTTCAGCTCGTCGGCGACCGTGTACGGCGCCTCCGAGGAAGTGCCCCTGACCGAGAAGCTGCCCCTCGACGCCGTGAACCCGTACGGGCGCACCAAGGAGCAGATCGAGGACATCCTGACGGACCTCGGGGCTGCGGACCCGCGCTGGAACATCGCCCTGCTGCGCTACTTCAACCCCGTGGGCGCACACACCTCGGGGACCATCGGCGAGGACCCCACGGGCGTCCCGAACAACCTCCTGCCCTTCGTGGCGCAGGTCGCCGTGGGCCGGCGCGAGAAGGTCCTCGTATTCGGCAACGACTATCCGACACCGGACGGGACCGGCGTCCGTGACTACATCCATGTCGTCGACCTCGCCGAGGGCCACCTGGCCGCCCTGGACTACCTCGTGGCGCACGGCGGCGTGCACACCTGGAACCTCGGCACCGGGCACGGCTCCTCGGTCCTCGAGGTGCTCGCAGCGTTCTCCGCGGCCGTGGGCACGGACGTCCCCTACGAGTTCGCGCCGCGCCGCCCGGGCGACGCCGCCGTGAGCTACGCCGACCCCTCCTCCGCTCTCGCCGACCTCGGCTGGTCCGCGAACCGGACGCTGGCCGAGATGTGCGAGGACCACTGGCGCTGGCAGAAGAACAACCCGCAGGGCTACGCGCAGGCCGGCTGACCCGTCCGAGGAACCCGGCCCACGCACGACGGCGGCCGCCCACCTGAGGTGGGCGGCCGCCGTCGTGCCGGGGATCAGTTCGCGGGGTAGTGGCGCTCCGCCTCGCCCGTGTACAGCTGGCGGGGCCGGCCGATCTTCGTCTGCGGGTCCTGCATCATCTCGCGCCACTGGGCGATCCAGCCCGGCAGGCGACCGATCGCGAAGAGCACGGTGAACATCTTCTCGGGGAACCCCATGGCCTTGTAGATCAGGCCCGTGTAGAAGTCCACGTTCGGGTACAGCTTCCGCTCGATGAAGTAGTCGTCGGCGAGCGCCTTCTCCTCGAGCCGCATCGCGATGTCGAGCAGTTCGTCGTTGCCGCCGAGCTTGGTGAGGATGTCGTGGGCTGTGGCCTTGACGATCTTCGCGCGCGGATCGTAGTTCTTGTAGACGCGGTGCCCGAAGCCCATGAGCTTCACGCCGTCTTCCTTGTTCTTGACCTTCTCCATGAAGTCCTCGGGCTGCATGCCCTTGGCCTTGATGTCGCGCAGCATGTTGAGCACGGCCTCGTTGGCGCCACCGTGCAGCGGTCCGAACAGTGCGTTGATGCCGGCCGAGACGGAGGCGAACATGTTGGCGTTCGAGCTGCCCACGAGGCGCACGGTGGACGTCGAGCAGTTCTGCTCGTGGTCGGCGTGCAGGATGAGCAGCAGGTCGAGGGCCTTGACCATCATGGGGTCCAGGTCGTAGGGCTCCGCGGGCAGGCCGAAGGAGAGCCGCAGGAAGTTCTCCACGAGGTTCATGGAGTTGTCCGGGTACAGCATCGGCTGGCCGATGGACTTCTTGTGCGCGTAGGCCGCGATGACGGGCAGTTTCGCCATGAGGCGGAACGTGGAGAGTTCCACCTGCTCGTCGTCGAACGGGTCCAGCGAGTCCTGGTAGAAGGTGGACAGCGCCGAGACGGCCGAGGACAGCACGGGCATCGGATGCGCGTCACGCGGGAAACCGCCGAAGAAGCCCTTGAGCTCCTCATGCAGCAGCGTGTGACGGCGGATGCGTCCGTCGAATGCGCTCAGCTCCTCGGGGGTCGGCAGGTTGCCGTAGATGAGGAGGTAGGAGACCTCGAGGAAGCTGGAGTTCTTCGCGAGCTCCTCGATCGGGTACCCGCGGTAGCGCAGGATCCCGGCGTCGCCGTCGATGTAGGTGATCGCGGACGTGGTGGCCGCGGTGTTCATGAAGCCTGGGTCGAAGGTGACCTGGCCCGTCTGCTTCAGCAGTTTCGACACGTCGTAGCCGTTGTTGCCCTCGACGGCGGGCACCAGCGGGAGGCTGAGCTTCCCGCCGTCGTAGTGCAGGGAAGCAGCATTGTGCTCGGTCATTGGTTCTCCTTCAGGAGCTGGAGCGAGGTCGTCGCCACAAATCATCACTACGCAGGAGGACGTACGTCACTCCAGGAACAGCACATTCAGCGACAAACGCTACCGTCAGCGGGCCCCTGAGCACTAATCCTGCTGCCCATCCCCGCCGGGGGCAAGAGGGCCGCCCGCACGGGGTCCCGCCTCGGCCAGGCGTGCCGCGGCCGCCGCGACCCGCTCGTCGCTGCCCGTGAGCGCCACACGGACGAAGCCCTGCCCCGCGTCGCCGTAGAACGTCCCGGGACCGGCGAGGATCCCGAGCCCGGCGAGCCAGCCGATGGTGTCCCACGTGGGACCGCCGTCGGACGCCCACAGGTACAGGCCTGCGGCTGACCCGCTGATCGTGAAGCCGGCCGCCTCCAGGGCGGGGACGAGCAGCGCGCGACGACGGCGGTACAGGTCCTTCTGCTCCGCGACGTGCGTGTCGTCCCCGAGGGCCACGCGCATGGCCTCCTGGACGGGTCGCGGCACGATCATGCCCGCATGCTTCCGGGAGTTCACGAGGTTGGCGATGATCGCGGGGTCGCCGGCCGTGAAGGCGGCCCGGTAACCGGCGAGGTTGGACTGCTTGCTCAGCGAGTAGACGGCCAGCAGGAGCTCGTGGGACCCGCCGCAGACCCGCGGGTCCAGGACGCTCGGCACCGGCTCGCCGCCCTCGGCCGGATCCCACGGACCCCAGCCGAGCTCGCCGTAGCACTCGTCGGAGGCGACGACGGCGCCGAGGGACCGTGCGTCGTCGACGACGGCCCGCAGGGCGTCGACGTCGAGGACCTCACCCGTGGGATTGCCCGGCGAGTTGATCCAGACGAGGCGCACGCGGGACCGGATGTCGTCCGGCAGGTCGGCGAGGGAATCGACGGGCACCGGCGTGGCACCGGCGAGGTGCGCGCCCATGTCGTAGGTGGGGTAGGCGACCGTGGGGCGCACGACGACGTCGCCCGCTCCCAGGCCGAGCAGCAGCGGCAGCCACGCGACCAGTTCCTTCGAACCGACGGTCGGCAGGATGTCCAGCGGGTCGAGCCCGGGTACTCCCCTGCGGCGCGCGAACCAGCTGCTGATCGCCTCGCGGAGTGCCACGGTGCCGTGCGTGGTCGGGTAGCCGTGCGCATCGGAGGCCGCGGCCAGTGCGGAGCGGATGAGCTCCGGCGTCGGGTCCACGGGCGTGCCGATGGACAGGTCCACCACGCCGTCGGGGTGCCGCGACGCGGTGTCCTGGTAGGGCGCCATGGCGTCCCACGGGTAGTCCGGCAGCTGCAGGCCGAAGGGCTTCGGCTCCCCGGCCGTCACCTAGGCGGGCTGGTTCTGGGGCGGCAGGGCCGCGATGATCGGGTGGTCGAAGCCCGTGTTGCCGACCTTGGCGGCGCCGCCGGGCGAGCCGAGGTCGTCGAAGAACTCGACGTTCGCCTTGTAGTACTCGGCCCACTGCTCGGGGGTGTCGTCCTCGTAGTAGATCGCCTCGACGGGGCAGACGGGTTCGCACGCACCGCAGTCCACGCACTCGTCGGGGTGGATGTAGAGCGACCGCTCGCCCTCGTAGATGCAGTCGACAGGGCACTCCTCGATACAGGCCTTGTCCTTGACGTCCACGCAGGGCTGCGCGATTACGTAGGTCACGTCCCACGCCTTTCGTTGAATCCGGGGTCGGCTGCCGCACCCTCGGTGCGGTTCCCAGCTTAACGCACCCCTCCCTCGGGCCGGACCACGGTGCCGGATACGCCGGGATGCCCGGCCGGCCGGCCGGGGGCCTACCCTTGACGGGTGCAGACTCCCGCCGGCTTCCTCGCCTCGCTCCCCCTGACCACGCGGGTGGTGGTGCGGCGCCGCCTCGGCGACGGGTTCACGGACTCGCTCGGGGACCTCGTGGCGCTGGACGCGACCACGTGTACCGTGCGGACGCGAAGGGGTGACGACGTCGTCGTGCTGGCCGACATCACGGCGGCGAAGGCCGTGCCGCCCGCGCCCCCACGCCGTGCTCCGCGGCGCGTGGAGCCCTCCTGACGCAGTGATTGGGACCCGTCAATCAATCGGTCGATGTCCCGTATGATCGGCAGATGGACATCGACGAGGACCTCCAGGCGCGCGGCCGGGCGCTCAGCTCCCCTGTCCGGCTCCGCATCCTGCGCCTGTGCCTGCACAAGCCGCGGACCAACAAGGAGATCGCGGAGACGCTGGAGCTCAACCCGGCCACCTCGCTGCATCATGTGCGCACCCTGCTGTCCACCGGCTTCCTCGCCGCCGACGACGCCCGCACCGGCAACCGCGGCGCGAAGGAGATCCCCTACCGTGCCACGGGGCTGTCCTGGCACACGCGCATGCCGAACTCCGCCCCCGTGCTGGTCGAGACGTTCCTGCAGGAGATCGAGGGCCTGCAGCCGTCCGAGATCGACGTCTGGCGGCTCGGTGTCCGCCTGAACGACGAGCACCGCGCCGAGATGATGGGCCGGATCCGCGCGGTCTTCGAGGAGTACGCGCAGCGCGGCCCCGACCCCGACGGCACGGCGACGTCGGTCATGCTCGCGCACCACCTGGACCGCACGGCGGACTGATCCGGAAGCGTGCTCCGGGCGCCCGGCGACATGCACCCGGCACGACCGGTCCCTGCGCGGGGTCCTAGCGTCGGGCCGGACGCAGCAGGACGCTGCCGGCCACGACGGCCGCCAGCGTCACCACGAGCACACCGAAGAGCCAGAGGTTCCCGGCGAGGGCCGTTGCCGGGGCGACCTCCGAGGTCCCCGTGAGGATCAGGGTCTTCGACGACGTCGAGAGCAGCGCCACCGCACCGTAGGCGACGGCGCCGGCCACGGCCGTCATGATGATGCTCCGCCCCCAGAGCCCGCAGAGCAGGAACAGGCTGCCGGCGAGCACGAGCGCGGCCACCGCCCCGACCGGGAGTCCGGTCGCACCGACGTAGACCACCTGGCCGTGCAGCACGGTGCCGAAGACGGCCGCGACGATCCCGGCCGCGGCCGCGACGATCCCGGCGGTCAGCCGGCCCGGCGCCCTGGCCGCAGGCACCGCGGCGCCGGCGCTACGGGCAGCCGGCACGGCAGGGCCGGCCCTGTGGGCGCCCTGCTCTGCAGGGGTGACCGGTGGAGCGCCGGGCTCCGGCGGCGCAGCGGCGCGGGAAGCAGGCTCGGCCGCCTCGGCAGCCGGCCCCCTGGCGTCCGGAGGGACCGGGAACGCCGGACGCCGGCCTTCCCCTGCAGGGGAAGAGCCGGCGTCGTCGTGTGCCATGGTGCTGCGCGATGCAGGTCAGGCGCGGGCGCGTGAACGCGACGCGCGCATGCGCTCGTTGGCGTCGAGGATGACCTTGCGGATGCGGATGGACTCCGGCGTGACCTCGACGCACTCGTCCTCGCGGGCGAACTCGAGGGACTCCTCGAGCGTGAGGTTGCGCGGCGGGGTCAGGTTCTCGAAGGTGTCCGAGGAAGCGGCACGCATGTTGGTGAGCTTCTTCTCCTTCGTGATGTTGACCTCCATGTCGTCGGCGCGGGAGTTCTCGCCGACGATCATGCCCTCGTACACCTCGGAGGTGGGCTGCACGAAGAACGAGCCGCGCTCCTGCAGGTTGATCATCGCGAACGGCGTGACCACACCGGCGCGGTCGGCGATCATCGATCCGTTGGTGCGGTACTCGATGTCACCGGCCCACGGCTCGTAGCCCTCGGAGATCGATGCTGCGATACCGGCGCCGCGCGTGTCGGTGAGGAAGCGGGTGCGGAAGCCGATCAGGCCGCGGGCGGGCACGATGAACTCCATGCGGACCCAGCCGGTGCCGTGGTTGGCCATGTTGGTCATGCGTCCCTTGCGGGCGGCCATGAGCTGCGTGACGCCGCCGAGGTACTCCTCGGGGACGTCGATGGTCATGTGCTCCATCGGCTCGTGGATCTTGCCGTCGATGGTCTTGGTGACCACCTGGGGCTTGCCGACGGTGAGTTCGAAGCCTTCGCGGCGCATCTGCTCCACGAGGATGGCCAGCGCGAGCTCGCCGCGGCCCTGGACCTCCCAGGCGTCGGGGCGGGCGGTGGGCAGCACGCGGAGCGAGACGTTGCCGATGAGCTCCTTGTCGAGGCGGTCCTTGACCTGGCGTGCGGTGACCTTGGCGCCCTTGACCTTGCCGGCCAGAGGCGAGGTGTTGATACCGATGGTCACGGAGATCGCGGGATCGTCGACCGTGATGAGCGGCAGCGGCTGCGGGTTGTCGACGTCGGTGAGGGTCTCGCCGATGGTGATGCCCTCGATGCCGGCGACGGCGACGATCTCGCCCGGTCCGGCGGAATCGGTCGGGACGCGGTCGAGCGCCTTGGTGGCGAGCAGTTCGGTGATCTTGACGGTCTTCAGCTCACCGTTCTGGCGGGCCCAGGCGACCTGCTGGCCCTTGCGCAGCGTGCCGTTGAAGATACGCAGCAGCGCGAGGCGGCCGAGGAACGGCGAGGCGTCGAGGTTGGTGACGTGCGCCTGGAGAACACCGTCGGGGTTGTAGCGGGGTGCCGGGATGTGGTCGATGATCGTCTGGAACAGGGGCTCCAGATTGTCGTTGGCCGGTGCGCTGCCGTTGGCCGGCTGCTCGATCGACGCCGCACCGACGCGGGCCGCGGCGTAGACGACCGGGACGTTGAGGATCAGGTCGAGATCGAGGTCGGGGACCTCGTCGGCGAGGTCCGACGCGAGGCCGAGGAGGAGGTCCATCGACTCGCTGACGACCTCCTCGATGCGGGAGTCGGGGCGGTCCGTCTTGTTGACCAGCAGGATGACGGGGAGCTTGGCCGCGAGGGCCTTGCGCAGCACGAAGCGGGTCTGGGGCAGCGGGCCCTCGGACGCGTCGACGAGCAGCACGACGCCGTCGACCATGGACAGGCCGCGCTCCACCTCGCCGCCGAAGTCGGCGTGGCCCGGGGTGTCGATGACGTTGATGGTGATGGTCTCGCCCTTGGCGGCCGGACCGTCGTAGAACACCGTGGTGTTCTTCGCGAGGATGGTGATGCCCTTCTCGCGCTCGAGGTCACCCGAGTCCATGACGCGGTCGGCCACGTCGCCGTGGGCCGCGAACGAATTGGTCTGCTTCAGCATGGCATCGACCAGGGTGGTTTTTCCGTGGTCAACGTGAGCCACGATGGCTACGTTGCGGAGATCGCTGCGGACAGCGGTGTTGCCTGTGGTTTCAGACATGCGTGATTACTCAATTCGGTATCTACTGCGGGGAAAATGACGGCGGCTGCACTGCGCGCCCTCTTACCAGTCTAGGGGACACCTCAAAAACAGACCTAATGCTCCGTGTCAATGGGCGCCCGAATCCGCTGTGGGCGCATCCGCGACGACCGGGACCGGGCAGTGGTGGGACGGGCAGTGGTGGGACGACGACGGCGGCCCTCCGGATGGAGAGCCGCCGTCGTCGGTGCTGCCGGTGCTGCCGGTGCTGCCGGTGTCCTCGCGGCTATGCCACCTCGGGGGGCAGGACGAGCCCGGCCCCCGGGATGGCGGCGAGGAGCGCCTGGGTGTAGGCGGTCTTCGGGTTGTCGAAGACCTCGTCCGTGGTGCCCTGCTCCACGAGCCGGCCCTTCTCCATCACGGCCACGTGGTCGGCGATCTGGCGGACCACCGCCAGGTCGTGCGTGATGAACAGGTAGCTCAGGCCGAGGTCCGCCTGCAGGTCGGCGAGCAGGTTCAGGATCTGCGCCTGCACCAGCACGTCGAGCGCCGAGACGGCCTCGTCGCAGATGACCACCTCGGGATCCAGGGCCAGGGCCCGGGCGATGGCGACGCGCTGACGTTGGCCGCCCGAGAGCTCGTTCGGGAAGCGCTGCATCATCGAGGACGGCAGGGCCACCTGGTCGAGCAGTTCGCGGACCTTCTTCTCCCGGCTCTTCGCGTCGCCGATCCCGTGGACACGGAGCGGCTCCTCGATGGTGCGGTAGATGTTGTACATCGGGTCGAGCGAGCCGTACGGGTCCTGGAAGATCGGCTGGACGCGGCGGCGGAAGTCGAACATCTGCTTCCGGCCCAGCGTGGTGATGTCCACGCCGTCGAACCGGATGCTGCCCGACGTCGCGCCCTCGAGCCCGAGCACCATCTTCGCGACGGTGGATTTGCCCGAACCGGACTCGCCCACGACGGCGGTGGTGGTGCCGCGCGCGATCGAGAAGGAGACCTTGTCCACGGCGGTGAAGTCGGTGGACTTGCCCCAGCTGCCGCGGATCTTGAAGACCTTCGTCAGGTCCTCGACCTCGATCACCTTGTCCAGCGACGGACCCTTCGCGACGGCCGGAGCGAGGAGGTCGTCGGTCTCGACGCCGGCCTTCTTCGCGGACTCGATGCGGCGCGACGCGATGGACGGCGCCGAGGCCACGAGCTTCTGCGTGTAGGGATGGCGCGGGTTGGTGAGGAGCTCGAGCGCCGGGCCGGCCTCGACGACCTGCCCCTTGTACATCACGATCACCTTGTGCGCGCGCTCGGCGGCGAGGCCGAGGTCGTGCGTGATGAGCAGCACGGCTGTGCCGAGCTCCTCGGTCATCGAGTCGAGGTGGTCGAGGATCTGCCGCTGCACGGTGACGTCCAGGGCCGACGTCGGCTCGTCGGCGATGAGAAGGCGCGGGCGGCAGGACAGGCCGATGGCGATCAGGGCGCGCTGGCGCATGCCGCCGGAGAACTCGTGCGGGTACTGGTTGGCGCGCGAGGCGGCGTCGGGCAGTCCGGCCTCCGAGAGCACCTTCGCGACATCCTGCGGACCGCTCGGCAGGCCGTTGGCCCGCAGGGTCTCCTTGACCTGGAACCCGATCTTCCACACCGGGTTCAGGTTGGACATCGGGTCCTGCGGCACCATGCCGATCGAGGAGCCGCGGAGCTCGATGATGCGCTTCTCCGAGGCGTGGGTGATGTCCTCGCCGTCGAAGATGATGCTGCCGTTGGACACGCGCCCGTTCCCGGGCAGGAGGCCGATGGCGGCGAGCGCCGTGGTCGACTTGCCCGAACCGGACTCCCCCACGATCGCGACGGTCTCGCCGGGCATGACGGTCAGGTGCGCGTTGCGCACCGCCGGCACGTCGCCGTTCGACGTCGTGAAGGTGATGGCGAGGTCGCGGAGCTCGAGCAGCGGCTGGACGCCTCCCGACGCTGCGGTGGCCGCCGTGTCGTTGCGGGCGGCGCGGCGGCCGCCCCCTCCGGCCGTTGCGTTGCTGGTGCTGTGGCTCATCGTTTGCGTGCCTTCGGATCGAGAGCGTCACGCAGGGCGTCGCCCAGCATGATGAAGCTCAGAACGGTGATCGACAGGGCGAGGCCCGGCCAGAAGATCGCCATGGGGTTGCTGCGCAGCGAGGGCTTGGCCGAGAAGATGTCGTTGCCCCACGACATGACCTCGGGCGGCAGTCCGATGCCGAGGAACGACAGCGTCGACTCCGCGACGATGAACGTGCCGAGCGAGATCGTCGCGATGACGATGACGGGCGCGAGCGCGTTCGGGATGACGTGCTTGACGAGGGCGCCCAGCGGGGACACCCCGAGCGATCGCGCCGCCGTCACGAAGTCCGCGTTGCGGACCTCGATCACCGCGGCACGTGTGATCCGGGCGATCTGCGGCCAGCCGAAGGCCACGAGGATCACGACGAGCGTCCACACGTTCCGGTTCTGCTGGAACACGGGCAGCTGCACCACGACGATGGCGCCGAGGATCAGCGGGAGCGCGAAGAAGATGTCACCGATGCGTGCGAGCACGGCGTCGATCCAGCCGCCGAAGAAACCGGCCAGCGCACCGATGAGGCCGCCGATCAGCACCACGCCGAGCGTGGCGAACAGGCCGACGGTCAGCGAGGACTGCGTGCCGTGCACCACGCGGGAGAGGATGTCGCAGCCCTGGACGGTGAAGCCGAGCGGGTGCCCGGGTGCGGGACCGCCGTCGGAGTTCTCCAGCAGGCAGTTCTCGTTCGGCGGCTCGTTCGTGAAGAGCCCGGGGAACAGGGCCACGAAGATGACCGCGAGGATCAGGATCGCGCTGATGATGAACAGCGGCTGCTTGCGCAGGCTGCGCCATGCCTCGCCCCAGAGGCTGCGGGGGGCGGCGTCGGACACGGCGCTGTCCGTGGCCCGTACCGGCGTCTCGTCGAGGTCGGCGACGAAGTGCTCGATCGGATAGGCGGACCGCTTGGTGCGTGCCGCCGGCGTGGGTGCCACGGTCGCGGCGGCCTCGATGGGTGTTGTCGGTTCAGGCATATCGAATCCTTGGGTCCAGCCACGCGTACAGGAGATCCACCAGCAGGTTCGCCAGGCAGAAGATGAGGATCAGGAACGTGACGATCGAGACGACCATCGGTCCGTCACCGTTGAGCACGGCGCGGTAGAGGGTGTTGCCGACCCCGTTGACGTTGAAGATGCCTTCGGTGACGATCGCGCCGCCCATGAGGGCGCCGAGGTCGGCACCGAGGAAGGTCACGACGGGGATCAGCGAGTTGCGGAGGACATGCACGACGACGACGCGTCGGCGGCTGAGGCCCTTGGCCGTCGCCGTCCGGACGTAGTCGGCGTTCACGTTCTCGATGATGCTCGTGCGGGTCAGGCGCAGCACGTAGGCGAAGGACACCAGCCCGAGGACCACGGCCGGGAGCAGGAGCTCCGTGAAGGTGGCGTCGCCGCTCACCGTCGGGTTGGTCCACTGCAGCTTGACGCCGATGAGGAACTGCATCAGGAACCCGAGCACGAAGATGGGGACCGCGATGACGATCAGGGACAGCACGAGGACGGAGGAGTCGAAGATCCTGCCCTTGCGCAGGCCCGCGATGAGGCCGAACACGATGCCGAAGACGGCTTCGATGACCAGCGCCATGATGGCGAGCTTCGCTGTGGTCGGGAAGACCTCGGCGATGATGGTGGCGATCGGGCGGCCCGAGAAGTTGGTGCCGAGATCGAACGTCAGCACGCCCTTGAGGTACAGCAGGTACTGGATCCAGAAGGGCTGGTCCAGGTTGTACTGCTCGCGGAGCCCTGCGACGACGGCGGGCGTGCAGCCGCGCTCGCCGCAGATGGCCGCGGTCGCGTCGCCGGGGAGGCTGAAGACCAGGAAGTACACCAGCAGCGTGGCGCCGAGGAAGACGGGGATCAGCTGCAGGAAGCGTCGGACGATGTACCAGACCATCAGTGCGCACCTCCCGGTGCGGCGTGCGTCCGGACGGGACGCAGTGAGGGGTTGCTCATGAGGTGTTGAACCTTTTCGTTGGAGCACGGAAAAGGGGCCCGCCCTGTGCCGGGCGGGCCCCGAGACCGCTAGGGGTTACTTGCCGGTGATGGCGTAGTAGAGCGGAACACCGTTCCAGCCGAACTCGACGTTGTCCACGTTGCTGCTCCAGCCGCCCTGGGCGACCTGGTACCACAGCGGGATGGCCGGGAGGTCCTCGAGGAGCTGCTCCTGGGCCTGGTTCATGGCCTCGTTGCCCTCCTCGACGGAGCTGGCGGCGAGTCCCCCGGTCAGCTGCTGGTCGAACTCGGGATTGCTGTAGCGGGCATCGTTGGACCCGGCGCCGGTGGCGTAGATGGGTCCGAGGAAGTTGTACAGCGACGGGTAGTCGGCCTGCCAGCCGGCGCGCAGGGCACCCGTGAGGGTCTCCTCCGTGGCTTCCGTGCGGGCTTCCTTGAAGGTGGCGTACGGCTTGCCCGAGATCTCGATACCGAGGTTGTTCTTGATGTTGTTCACCACGGCCTCGACCCACGTCTTGTGGTCGCCCTTGTCGGCGTTGTAGCCGATGGTCAGGGGCTCCGACTCGTCGTAGGGCGCGATCTTCTCGGCCTCGGCCCAGAGCTTCTTGGCCTCGTCCGGGTTGTACTCGAGGTTCTCGCTGCCGGGCAGGTCCTCGCTGTAGCCGTCGAGGACGGGGGCGGTGAAGTCCTTGGCAGGCGTGCGGCCGTTGTTGAAGATGACCTCGGTGATCTCGTCACGGTTGATGGCCATCGACAGCGCCTGGCGGCGGAGCTTGCCGGCCTCGCCGTCCCAGTTCGGGAGGTAGTACGGGATGGCGATGGTCTGGTTGCCCGCGTACGGCGACTCGATCGAGCGCTCGCCGAGGTCGTTCTTGAAGTTCTTGATGTCGCTCGTCGGGATCGTCTTGAGGACGTCCAGGTTGTCCGAGATCAGGTCCTGGTAGGCCGTGGTGTCGTTCTGGTAGATCTTGAACGTCACACCGGCGTTCTGGGCGGCCTGGGGGCCCTCGTACTCCTCGTTCGGTACGAGCTCGATCTGCTGGTTGTGCTGCCAGGCACCCTCGGAGGCGAACTTGTAGGGGCCGTTGCCGATCGGGTTCTCGCCGAACGCTGCGGGATCCTCGAGTGCGGCGGCGGGCAGCGGGAAGAACGCGCTGTAGCCCAGGCGCAGCGGCCAGTCGGACTCCGGCTGGGACAGCTTGACGGTGAACGTCTGGTCGTCGACGACGGTGAGGCCGCTCATGGTCTCCACCGTGGAGCCCTCGGCGCTGGCCTCGTCGTAGCCCTCGATGCTCTCGAAGAAGTAGCTCGACAGCTGGGCGTTCTTCGCGGCGGCACCGTAGTTCCAGGCGTCCACGAAGGAGCTCGCGGTAACGGGATCACCGTTGGTGAAGGTCTTGCCCTCCTTCAGCGTGATCGTGTAGGTCTGGGCGTCCTCGGTCTCGATGGACTCGGCCATCTCGTTCTGGGGCTTGCCCTCGGCGTCGTAGCTGACCAGACCCGCGAAGATCAGGTCGAGGATCGCTCCGCCGCCCACCTCGTTGGTGCTGGTGGGGATCAGCGGGTTCTGGGGCTCGGAGCCATCGACGACGATGACCGCGTCCGTGCTGCCGGTGGTACCGCTGGTGGTGCCGGACTCAGAGCTTCCGCCACCGCATGCGCTGAGTGACAGTGCGGCGAGGGCCGCGACGCTGAGCATCTTGGAAGTGCGCGTGAAACGCATTCCGCCTCCTAGTTATTGGGTCGATCCGGCGCTGATGTGGCCGGGATAGTTGCTCCGCAGACAGCGAGAGCCAACTCACACCGGAAGATCATATGCCCGTTCCGTTGCTTTGTTGAACATCATGTATACAACGACTCCCAGCGGACCCTCAGCTTCGGCGCCGCCCGGTTCTGTTTCCGCAGGCCAGCGCCCTGGGATCCGCTGCATCACGCTTCCATAACGAAACCGGAGGAGGCGCTCGGGCACTGTACAGGAGCCCCGGACTGCGGGCGCGAGGTCGGGGCCGTTCAGTCGGTGGAGGCGAGGAGTTTGGCCCTCAGTTCGCGGCGCTCGCGCTGCAGGGCAGGATCCGGCAGCGGGACGGCGGCCAGCAGGCGCTGCGTGTACGGATCCTGGGGGCGCCGGAGGATCTGGTCCCGGGGGCCCTGCTCCACGATGCGCCCGCGCTTCATCACGCAGATGTAGTCGGCCAGCACGTCCACCACGGCGAGGTCATGCGTGACGAACAGGCAGGCGAAGCCGAGGTCGCGCTGCAGGTGCTGGAAGAGTTCGAGCACCCTCGCCTGCACGGAGACGTCCAGGGCCGACGTCGGCTCGTCCGCGACCATCAGCTTCGGCTTGAGGGACAGTGCGCGCGCGATCCCGACGCGCTGCTTCTGCCCGCCCGACAGCTCGTGCGGATAGCGGTTCCGGTAGGAGCGGGGCAGCTCCACCTGGTCGAGCAGCGTCTCGATGCGCTTCTGCAGTGCGGCGCCCTTGGCCTCGCCCGCGAGGAGCATCGGTTCGCCGATGCTCTCGCCGATCGGGAGCCGCGGGTTCAGCGACGACGACGGGTCCTGGAACACCATGCCGATGTGGCGGCGTACCTTAACGAGCTCCCGCGAGCTGGGTCGGAATCCCGAGATGTCCGTCCCCACGACCCTGAGCGAACCCTGCGCGACCGGCAGCAATCCGACAGCGGCACGGCCGATAGTCGTCTTCCCCGATCCGGACTCCCCCACGAGCCCGATGACCTGCCCGGGGTAGACCGTCAGGTTCGCCCCCTCGACGGCGCGGAACGCCGGGACGCGGCCCTGCTTGGGATAATCGATCGCCACGTCGACGAGCTCCAGGACGGGATCCCCGGTGCGCGGCGCCGTCCTGCCCTCCCCCGCGAGCCGCGCGAGGACGTCGCGCTCGCGGCGCTCCAGTTCGTCGTGGTCCACGGTGTGCAGCTCGGTGTGGGTCGCCGCGGCGAGGGCAGCCGTGATGTCGACGTCGTCGTTGCCGTCCCCCTGCCCGAGGTGCGGCACGGCGGCCAGGAGCGTCCTGGTGTACTCGTGCTGCGGGTGGTTGAAGATCTGGTCAGCGGTGCCGGTCTCCACGATCCGGCCCTTCCGCATGACGGCGATGCGGTCGGCCAGGTCCGCCACCACGCCCATGTCGTGCGTGATCAGGACGATTGCGCTGTTGAGCTGGTTCCGCAGGTTGCGCATCAGATCGAGGATCTCGGCCTGCACGGTGACGTCGAGGGCCGTCGTGGGCTCGTCGGCGATCAGGAGCTTCGGGTCGCAGGACAGGGACTGCGCGATCATCGCGCGCTGCCGCTGCCCACCGGAGAGCTGGTGCGGGTAGGACCTGAACGCCTTCTCCGGGTCCGGCAGTTCGACCATCTGCAGCAGGCGCAGGGCACGCTGCCTGGCCTCGTCCGGGGAGATCTCGTTGTGCAGGCGCAGCGTCTCGACGATCTGGAAGCCCACGGTGTAGACGGGGTTCAGCGCCGTCATGGGCTCCTGGAAGATGACGGCGACGTCGTTGCCGCGCACCTCCCGCAGCCTGCCCGGGGGCATGGTGAGGACATTCTGTCCGTTGAGCAGCACCTCGCCCGTCACGCGGCTGTTCGAGGGCAGCAGTCCCAGCAGCGACATCGAGCTCGCGCTCTTGCCGGACCCGGATTCACCGACGATCGCCAGCACCTCACCGGCCCGGACCTCGTAGGTCAGGTCGATGGCCGCCGGCACCCACCGTTTGTCCACGCCGAAGTCCACGCAGAGATCGCGGACCTCGAGCACGGGGCCGCGGTGGCCGGGGCGGCCCGCACCGTGATCCCCGTGATCCCCGTGGTCCCCGTCGTCGTTGCCGCCCGTGCCGCCGATGACCTGGGTGCTCATGAGGGGTCCTCCTTCGCGGAGGAGGCCGCGCGGCTACGCGTGCGCTCCTGACGGGATACGGGCGGGTGCGGTACTGGGATCATGGAGCCATGGAAAGCTCGAGGGTGGCCGGGGTCAGCGTCTTCAGACCACGGACCGGCGTCTGGTTCACGGGGGCGGCGGTGCTCGTCGCACTGGGCGGCCTCGTCTCCGTCGCGGCGACCGAGGGCCCTGCCGGGCTGCTGCGCGCCTGGCCGCTCCTCGGCGTCGCCTACGCGGGCTGGTGGCTGTTCTGGTACCCCGTGGTGGTCGTCGCGGAGGACACCGTCACGGTGCGCAACCCGCTCGCGACCATCAGGGTCCCGTGGTCCGCGCTGATCGACGTCGACACCAGGTACGCCCTGAAGCTGGTGACGCCGTCGGGCGCGTTCACTGCCTGGGCGGCTCCCGCTCCCGGCGTGTGGGGGACGCACGCCGGGAAGCCCGAGCACGTGACCGACCTGCCGTCCACGAGCTACGGCCCCGGCGGGTCCATCCGCCCGGGGGACCTGAAGAACACCGATTCGGGGTACGCCGCCTACCTCGTGAGGTCGCGCTGGCAGGACCTCGTCGAATCCGGTGCCATCGACGTCGACTCCCCCGCCCGCGCACACCGCACCTGGAACCGGGCGCAGATCGCCGGCGCGGTCGTGCTGGCCGCAGGCGCCGCGGCGGCCGGCCTCGGCTCGTAGGGACGTGCTCACGCCGCGGGCTTCTCTGCGTCCTTGGCCCGGCCGGCGTTGAACTTCCGCTGCCGCGGGTCGAAGGCGTCGCGCAGGCCGTCACCGATGAAGTTGATGCACAGGCAGATGAGCACGATGAACAGGCCCGGGAACCAGAAGAGCCACGGCCGTGTCTGGAAGGCCTCCTGGTTCTGGCTGATGATCAGGCCGAGGGACACATCGGGGGCCTTCACCCCGAAACCGATGTAGCTCAACGCCGTCTCGAGCAGGATGGCGGCGGACATGAGCAGCGTGGTGTTGACGATGATGACGCCCACCGCGTTCGGGAGGATGTGCTTGAAGATGATGCGCGCGTTGGAGGCGCCGGCGATCTTCGCCGCGTCCACGAATTCGCGTTCACGCAGCGTGAGGAACTCGCCGCGGACGAGGCGCGCCAGGCCGGTCCAGAGCACGAGACCGAGGAAGACGCCGAGCAACCAGACCTGCGCCCCACTGCCGACGAAGCGGTTGACGGACTCCCCGAGGGTGGCCGCGGCGAGGACGACGGGGATGATGATGATGATGTCGGTGAAGCGCATCAGCACCGCCTCGGTCCAGCCCCGGAAGTAGCCGGAGCAGGCCCCGACGACGACGCCGGTCAGACCGGCGAGTGCTCCGATGATGAACATGATGAGGAGCGAGTTCTGCGCCCCGCGCATGGTCATCGCGAAGTAGTCGCGGCCGATGGAGTCCTGGCCGAACGGGTGCTCCCCCCAGCTGAACGGGCCCGTGACCGTCGGGGCGCCGTCACCCAGCAGGGGCACGAACTCGGTGTGGTTGTACTTCCACCAGCCGGGGATGCCCGCGAAACCCACCGATGTGAAGGCCAGGACCAGGACGACGGCGAACACGACGAGGCTGATGATGGCCGCGGTGTTGTCGAAGAACTTCCTGCGGACGATCTGCCCCTGCGACAGCCCCGGCGCCTCGGCCTCGGGTGCGGGCGGCACGGTCGCGGGAACGGACTCGGCCTGGCCGGGCACATCGGCGGGGGTCTGAGTGCTCATGCTTTCACCCTTACGCGAGGATCGAGGAACGAGTACGCGACGTCGGCCACCAGGTTGAAGACCAGCGCGAGGATGCCGGCCACGAGGAAGAAGCCCATGATCGGGTCGGGGTCGGTGCGCTGCAGGGCCTGGACGAACAACTGCCCCATCCCGGAGAAGGCGAAGACCTGTTCCGTGATGATGGCTCCGCCGATGAGCGCCCCGATGTCGAAGGCCACGAGGGTGGCGAGCGGGATCAGCGCATTGCGGAAGGCGTGCCGCATGACGACGGTGCGCTCGCTGAGGCCCTTGGCCCGCGCGGTCCTGATGAAGTCCATGTTCATGATCTCCAGCATCGAGGCCCGGGAGTACCGGCTGTAGCCGGCGAGCGACGCAAGCAGCAGGGCGATCGTCGGCAGCAGCAGGTGCGTGAACGTGTCGAGGCCGGTGATCCAGAACGTCCCCTCGAGTCCCGGTGTCTCGGCGCCCACCGTTGCGATCGGGCGGCCTCTGACGCGCGGGTTGCTGACGTAGGCGGGCCAGGTGACCAGGAAGCGGTCCACCACGACGAGGAGGCCCATGAGCAGGCCGGTCAGCGCCGCGGCCCGCATGCTCTGGCCGCGGTCGTAGCCGCCCATCGCGTAGCCGACGCCGATGCCCACGAGCACCGTCAGGACCGCGAGGGCGAGGATCATCCAGATGGTCGCGGCGTTCAGGATCGGGTTGACGACGTAGTAGGCGACGAGGCCGAGCGCGACCATGATGAGCGACGCGTACAGCGCCTTGCGGTTCCGGAGGCCCACGGTGAGGAGGACGATCCCGAAGGCGATGCCCACGCCCGTCACGAGGATGACGACCGGCCCGAGCCCCGGGTCGGAGAACCAGTCGACGAGCTGGAGGACGGTGAGGAGCGCCGCGGCGACGGCAGCTCCGATCACGAAGGCGATGGCCTTCCGTCTCCAGGAGGCGCTGGCGAACAGTGCCCAGATGAGGCCGCTCGCGATGGCGACGACGACGATCGTGGAGGCCGGTATCCGAGGGTCCGCGAGGAAGTTGTTGAAGCCGATGGCCCCGAACTCCTTGAGCAGGACGGCGAGCCAGAAGATCGGGAGCGAGAAGAAGAGGAAGGACATGAAGGTCACGCCGTAGTCCAGGCCGCTGTACTGGCGGAGCGCCGTGATGATGCCCAGGGAGATACCGATGATGATGGCGAGCACGGTGGCCGTGGTGACGAGGGTGATCGTGTTGCCCATGGCGCGGACCAGGGACGTGGTGACCGCCTCGCCCTGGATGCTCGTGCCGAGGTCACAGGTCGCGGCGAAGGGCACGAGGCACTTGGCAGCACCCGCGAGCCACCCGAAGTACCGCAGCGGCGCAGGGGTGTTGAGGTCGAGCAGCTCCGTGCGGGCCTGGATCAGCTGCTCCCGGTTCGGCGCATTGCTGGCCCTCAGGTCCTCGAGCGGATCACCCGAGAGGGCCGTGAGCTGGTAGACCACGTAGGACGCACCGAGGAGGATGAGCACGGCCGTCACCAGACGGCGGACGATGTAGGTCACCATGTGTTTTCCAGCCTCGAGGTCGGGTCCGCGTGGGGGAAGGCGCCAGTGCTAGTCCCCGGCGCCTTCCCCTCACGGGCGTGCTTGATCCGGTGCGCGTGATTCGGCTGGACCTACTGCGCGATCTGCCAGTCCCAGAAGTTCCACCAGACGCCGGTCAGGTTGGGCATGTATTCGACGCCGCTGACGTTGTCGCTGTGCGCATTCATGCCCGGCACCTGGTAGAGGGGTAGTCCGTACTTCGAGTCCCAGATCAGCTTGTCGATCTGGACCTGCAGGTCGTTCTGCGCGTCCGGGTCGGTCTCGACCACGAGCTCGTCCATGAGCTCGTCGGCCTCGGGGCTCGAGAACCCGTTGAAGTTGGAGCCGTTGCCGCTCTTGAAGATCTGGGGCACATTGGACACGCCGACACCCGAGCTGATCCAGCCGAAGATGGTTGCATCGTAGGTGCCGTTGCCGAGGGCCGCGCTCCAGTCGGAGGCGCCGAGGCCGACGTCGACGATCTTGAAACCGGCCTGCGAGGCGGACTCGGCGATCAGCGTGTAGGAGTTCAGGCGGTTCGGGTTGTCACGGTTGTACATGATCCGCACCTCGGGGGTCGCCCCGTCGAGCAGGTCCTTCGCACCCTCGATGTCGACCTCGGCATAGGCCTCTGAACCGTTGTTCGAGGCGGCCTCCTCGTAGGGCTCCTGGTCCTGCAGGAAGAGCTGGGAGTCGACCGGCTCGGCGTCCGGGTTCAGCTTCTTGATGATGGAGTCCACCAGCTGCTGGCGGGGCACCGTCTTCATGAAGGCCTCGCGGACGCTCTCCTCGGCGAACACGCCGCTGAAGTTGAGGTCGAGGTGGTCGTAGGACAACTCGTTCCCGCGCACGACCGTCACACCCTCGAGTGCTTCGAGCTGCTCGACCGTGTCCGCCGAGGCCTGCGGCGCGATGATGTCCACTTCGCCGTTCTGCAGGGCCTGCACCTGGGCGGGAGCCTCTCCGATGTAGCGGACCGTGATCTCGTCCACGTTGGGCATCGGACCCCAGTCGTAGTCAGGGTTGCGGGTCAGCGTCATGGACTGGTCCGGGGTCACGGCCGATGCGATGAACGGACCGTTGGACAGGAAGAGCGTGGGATCGTCCGGGAGGGACTTGGTGTCGAAGCCGGTGTTCCAGAAGTCCGCCACGGCCTGCACCTCGGGACGCTCCACGGGGTTCTCGGGGTCGCCTGCCGGTTCGGTCCGGATGAGCTCGATGAGCGCGTCCTCGTCAGTGAGTCCGCCCTTCTCGGCCAGGACGTGGGCCGGCGTGTCGAGCCCCCCTTCGTTCATGAGGCCGAAGGCGACCTCGTAGTCGGCGAAGGGCACCGAGTAGTTCAGGGTGATCGAGCGCCCGTCGTCGCCGATCTCCGGGAGCTCGGTGAGCGCGAGTCCGGTCGTGTCACCCGCGTAGTCGAAGTAGGTGGCGCCCGACACCACTTCACCCGCCTCATCGGTGGTGGAGTCATTGAAGTAGCCGGACTCGATGGCCCACTGCAGCAGCAGGTCGCCGCCGTCGACCGGTTCGCCGTCGGACCAGCTGACGCCCTCATTGACCGTGTACCTGACGCTGAGGGGGTCCTCGGAAAGGACATCCACGGTTCCGAATTCTTCATTCGGGACGACCTCGAGGTCGTTGTTGATGTAGTTGAAGCCGGAGTGGGTCGAGTAGGCGATCACGCCGTTGATGTCCACGTTGCCCTCGGACGTGCTCGCGTTGAACGAGCTGAAGGCATTCACCTCGGCGATCCGGATGTTCCCGCCCGTCGCCTCGCCCTCGGCGGTCTCCTCCGGTGTCTCGGTCCCCGTGTTGGCAGCGCAGGCACTCAATACGAGTGCTGCTGCCGCAGCCACACCCACAGCCCTGGAAGTACGTCCGACACGCATACAGCCTCCTCTTTCATAGCGTGGTTCCGGCCCTACGCGGTGTTGCGGGTCAGCCGACACGCGCCACGCAAAGGTGACGCAACTCACGCGAGCAGAAGCATAGTGGCACATTGCTGCAGGCAGGTATCGGCCGGAGGAGCCGGTCGCGGGTTGTTATCGAGCTGCAACTCAAGCGGGGACGGCAGGCGTCCCGGTGAGCGTGCAAGCGGTTCGCACAGGTGCTTGATCGGGCGCTCCGGGCGGTGATTTGCTTGAACGACCCCGAGCGGCCGGACGACGACCGCGCGGGTAGCGTGCCGGACGGGCGCGTGATCCGAGGCAGACAGGTGTGATGCGGGATGGCCTGGCTTTTCGTCGACAAGCACGCGGCGGTGTGGGACGACGACGCCGATGTCCAGGCCGCCATCGGAGCCCTCAAGGTGCGCCTCGATCAGCACGCCGAGGTCCATCTGTCGATCCAGAGCAAAGGGCTCAAGGGTCCGGTCTTCGTCATCACCAAGGACACGGTGCTGAGCTCCCCCGAGCTGAGCAACCGCTTCAACGCGGACCTGTTCTCTGAGCTCACGACGCCGACTGCCCGGAACAGCCCGACGATCCACTGGTTCTCGGACGGGCGCGGCTTCGTGTCGGAGACGAACAGCCGCATGTGGTGACGTCGTAGTCACGTAGCTGCGCGTCGGCCGGTCGAACCGGCCGACGCGACCGAGCATGGCATGAGCGTCGGACTAGGCTCTGATCACCGAACAACTGATAGCGAACATGGGGGTAGCAATGGCGCTTGGTGGACTGGAGATCTTCATCGTCCTGCTGGTATGGCTCGTCGTGATCGCTGCTGTGGGCCTTGCGCTGTATCTGATCATCCGGCTGGGCGTGAAGCACGGGATGCGGTCCTACTACTCCAGCGCTTCACAGACGCCTGGTCCTGATCCGCAGTCCGGTTCGCGATGAACGATTACTCGGGAACGATCACTACCTACTCCGAATCGGTCAACAATGCTCCTACACCGGAGGGAGGTGCCTTCTGGTTCGCGTTGGCCCTGGTCAACGCGGGGCTCGCTGAGCAGAAGAATCGCTCCCGGCTGGCATGGTTCCTCATCTCGCTGTTCCTGGGGCCGCTCGCCACCGCGCTCATCGTCTTCATGAGGCCGCCGGCACCAGCGCCTCCGTCCATGTCGCACCGCGGTGGACGGAAGAACCCTGACGGGTTGTCGATGAGGAGCCGGAGGAGATCGACGGGCCCCGAGGGCTGAGCCGGCCACTCGATCGGATCACCCGTACCGTGCTCGATCCAGGCACCGGTTCCGGTGACTGGGCAGGTGGCATCCGGGGCCCTCGACGTGGTGTCGCAGTCGGTCGTGTGGAGCCCGTACGTCGAGTCATCGAGCCAGTCAGCGGCATGGACTCGCGGGGCTCGTACCAGTGATCCCACGACTCTTGTTGCACCACTCGGGAAGGACCGCTTTGTCCCTTCGCGCCTGAAGGACCGACGTGGGAGCATCTGCTGACCGAAAGCTATCAAACTCCTACTGATACCCGGCGTCTCCTGCACGCGACAGACCCGACGCGTCATGTGAATGAGTGGAACGATGGACTCCGTGCCTGGAGGTCTGCCTGTCAGCCGCTCCGATCCATTTCGGCTTATAGCCGCTAATCCCCCTGTCGCTGGCCCGACCGCCCCAGTGCCGGCACCCAGCAAGGGCCCTGGACAACGGCAAAGTCGAGCGCTTCAACCGGACCCTGCAAACCGAATGGGCCTACCGCAGGCCCTACGCCACCCACGACGCCCGCACCCGTGCCCTTGACCAGTTCCTGACCCACTACAACACTGAACGCATCCACACCGGCATCGGAACCGCACCCATCAACCGAGTGTCACCAACCTCATGACCCAGTACACCTAGCTCCCGTAGTGCTTCGTACTTCCCCTGAACAAGCACGTCATATGCGCTGTTACCGACGTTCCCGGGGTTGGGTCGGATGAATAGCAATCCATTGTGTCCCTTCCAGCGCAGTGTGGTCCCATCGGAGACCGGCTGCGTCCTTTCCGCATGTAGGGAGGGCGAGCTTCAAGGCAAGCTGGCCCGCTGATGAGAGATCTGTCGGCAGAGGACCTCGCGCACCAACGTGACCGACGTGCTAACGGTGGTCATCGGCCTGTCCCGCGTCGGTCGGTGACTCCCCGGCGGCGGTCGTGCCGGTGGCTCCGCGGGGGCTTTCCGTGGCGGATCCACCGGGGGTGGTGTCGGGGATATCGTCGGCCACGATCTGTCGGGCATTCCGGGTCACCGCGGTGACCGCCCTCTCCATTGGGCCCTGACCGAACTTGCGCTGCCAGAACCAAGCTAATGCGGCAGCTGCGATCAGGTGCAGGACGAACCACATGCCCTGGTCGTCGTAGTGCAGTTCCGGGGCCAGGGCGAGCAGGTGGGCGAAGTAGAGGGTGAGGGTCATGGCGCCCATGGCCGCCAAGGGCTTCAGCAACCGCTCGGCCCAGGGGGCGATGAGCAGGAAGACTCCCAGCACCAGCATCCCGGTGCCGAGGCTGGAAGCGATGGCCAGCGGGGTGTTGGTGTGTGGCGTGGCCATGGCCAACCACCACCAGGAGGTGTCGGGCAGACCCTCCGAGCCGAACACCAAGGCCTCATCGAGATCGTGCGACGTCATGCCCGGGGTGGCCAAGAGCGCCTCGTAACCTCGGGCGCGCAGCAGCAGGAAGGAGACCACGTTGGATAGGACCGCCAGGGCCGCGCCGACCCCGGCGATGAGTCCCTGGACCCGGACACGGCGCAGGTCCAGCCGGCCCAGGCCCAGCCCGGCCAGCAGGTAGGTCATATAGACCAGGGCCGGATAGGAGCCGGTGAGCAGCAGTTCCGAGGCCGAGCCGCCCGGCTCGGTGAGCAGGTTCACCACGGTGTGGTTCCAGGCCGAGGACTCCGGCAACGCCGAACCCAGTTGCTGTATCAGGACCGGGGCGGTGAGGCCGAACACCGCTGCCCACGCGAACAGTGCCCGGGACCGCAGGAGTAGGAAGGGAATGGCCAGCAGGAAGAACACCGCGTAGTAGAGCAGGATGCTGTAGGCCGGGGGATCCCAGGGCAGGATCGCCGAGATCACCAGTCCTAGGGAGCCGATCACCACGGCCCGTGCTGCCAGACCCACCTGGTCCCCGGTCATTCGCCGGCCCTGGTGCGGGGCGGACCCGCCGGAGGACAGGGCCACCCCCACCCCGGCCAGCAGTGCGAACAGCGCAGCCGAGTCCCCGGAGAACAGACTCCATGACAAGGTCGGCTCGCCGGTATCCTCGTATGCGTCGGGCAGGATGTGGATGGCCATCAGCCCGATCAGTGCCAGGCCGCGCGCGGCGTCAATGCCGATCAGCCGATTCTTGGGACGGTCTTTCACTGCCGCGGGAGGATTCGCGGTGTACTGCGGGACGATTTCTGCACCCATCGGATCCTTGTCCTCGTTCGTCATGGGAGGCTCCTGGGTCTGGTTTCTCGTGTGGCTGCTTCGATGACCAGATCAACACCTCCGGCTAGGTCCCCCTTGTGCTGTTGCTGTGCGGAGCCTGTGATCAGCGTTCCCGGCTCGCCACGGGCGGTCCGGCTTCTGCGCGGCACCCCGGCGGCACTCCGGGCGCTGTGGCCTGATCCTGCCGGCCGGGGGGCAGTCGTGGGTGGTGCCGGTCCGTTAGGACATCGGAGCTGTACCGGGGCTGGTGTTGGTGGGATGTGAGGAAAATTCCGGCACCGTCAGGAAGGGTGGTTGCGGGCCGGGAGTCGAGGGTGACCGTGACACCGCAGTCCCTGCGGTGTCACGCTGCTGGCAGCTCCACGGTGAACAGGGTCCGGCCCGGTTCGGATTCCACGGTGGCATCTCCTCCGTGGGCGCGGGCCACCGAGCGGACGATCGACAGTCCCAGCCCCGTGGAACCCTCACGCGCGGTCCGGGCGGTGTCCCCGCGCACGAAGCGGTCGAACAGCCCGGACCGCAGTTCCTGGTCGACCCCCGGGCCGTCGTCCTGCACGGTGAGGCGAACGGTCGCGACGCCGGCCGGGGTCTCCTCCTGGAGGCGCACCAGCACGGTGGTGCCGATCGGGGTGTGCTTGCGCGCATTGGAGAGCAGGTTGGCCACCAACTGGGCCAGTTGCCGCCGGTCGCCGAGCACCTTGACGGGCTGTTCGGGCACGTCCATCAGCCAGCTATGGCCGGGGCCGGCTGCTGTGCCGTCCATGACGGCGTCCACCACGACCTCGCCCAAGTCCACCTCGCCGCACGGCACGTCTAGTCCGGCGTCAAGACGGGCCAGCAGCAGCAGGTCCTCCACCAGGGAGCCCATCCGGTCGGCCTGGTTGAGCACCCGGGCCACCGATTCCCTGCCACGGTCGGTCAGAGGCTCGGCCAGTCGGATCATCTCGGCGTATCCGCGGACGGCGGCCAGCGGGGTGCGTAGCTCGTGGGAGGCGTCCGCCACGAAAGTGCGAAGGCGTTGCTCGGATTGGTTGCGCTGCTCGAACGCGCCGTCCACGGAGTCGATCAGCCGGTTCAGCGCCTGGCCCACATCCCCGACCTCGTCGCCGGGGCGGGCCAGATCCACGGGTACGCGATACGGCGTCAGGGAGACTTCACCGGATCCCATAGGCACCGCGGCCACCTGGGCCGCCGCGTGGGATACCTTCTTGAGGGGCCACAACGAGCGGCGGATCCACCACCAGCTCAGCAGCCCAGCCAGAACCAGAGCAGCCAGCGAGCCGAGGATCTGCACCTGCGCCAGGTTGGCCTTCGTCCTGTCCACCGCCGCCGTGGGCAGTCCAACGACCGCCACGCCGTCCTCATCGTCGACGACCTCCGAGTGCACGAGGAACTGGCCCTCATCCAGGTCCACAGCGCGGATCAACCGGACATCGTCCAGGGCCGCTGCCTCCTCCTCCGGCAGCTCAGCCCGCTCGGTGTCCTGCGCTTCCTGGGCCCGCAAAGTCTCCTCGGCCAGCGCGCCCAGCCTATCCACACCGGGGGCAGAGAGCTCCACCGTCTCCCATTCCTCATCCAACCGCGACGCCTGGACTACCTGGCCGCCGGTCATGAGTAGCACCAACATCCCTGCCGGCTGGCCCGAGGCGCTCAGAGGATCGTGGTCGAAGTCCGGCGCGTTCTGCCTGCCGCGCCACAGGTAGGACCAGGAACGATCCCAAGCCTGCTCCACGTTCTCCTCCAACTGGGCGTCCAGCGTGCGCCCGGTCAGGGCCACGGAGGTCAGGGTGAAGGCGCTCAGCACCACGGCCAGCAGCACCACGACACCAACCGCGGTCCTCACGGCCAGGGTCATCCGCAGACGGGGCCGGGCGGTCACACCCTCCCGGCCGGGGCTGTCGGCCGAGACGGGCCCCCGGCCCGGGGCCGGGGCCGGGGATGTCGGTGACAGGGTCGACGCCGGGAAGGAACCGGGAGGCGGGCCGGAGGACGAGGTCACGGTCCCCGCCTCAGGTCGCGGGCCGCAGGACGTACCCGGCGCCGCGGACCGTGTGGATCATCGGTGCCCGCCCGGCGTCGATTTTCTTGCGCAGGTATGAGATGTACAGCTCGACGATGTTCACCTGGCCGCCGAAGCCGTACTGCCAGACTTGGTCCAGGATCTGCGCCTTGGACAACACGGCCCGGGGATTCTCCATGAGGTACTGCAGGAGCTTGAACTGGGTGGCCGTGAGGTCCACCGGCTCACCCTCGCGCCGGACCTCGTGGGTGCGGACATTGAGCACCAGGTCCCCCACCACCAGTTCGTCCGAATTCTGCGCGGCCACCCCGGAACGCTGGACCAACCGGTGCAGGCGGATCAGCACCTCCTCCAGCGAGAACGGCTTCGTGACGTAGTCGTCCCCGCCGGCGGACAGCCCACGGATCCGGTCATCCACCGAGTCCCGAGCGGTCAGGAACAACGCCGGCACGTGGGGGCGGAAGGCGCGGATCCGCTCCAGCACCTGAAGCCCGTCGAGTTCCGGCAGCATCCAGTCCAGCACCAGCACGTCCGGGTGGGTGTTGCGCGCGGTCTCGACAGCGGCGCGTCCGGCATGCGCGACGTGCACCTCCCAGCCGCACAGGGCCAGGCCCATGGAGACCAGATCCGCCAGCATCGGCTCGTCGTCCACCACGAGCGCGCACAAGGGACTGCCGTCTGGGTGGGCGAGCTTGGGCAACACCTCGCGCAGGGCCGCCAGAGACGTGGGCGAACCTAAGCCGGTCGATGAGGACACGAGGGTACTCCTGAGATCGGGCGAGCTGACGACATCATACTGACAGTCCAGACGCCCATCCTGTCAGGAACAACAGCAGAAACTGTGCCTTGCCTGTGCATTCTGTGCCCGGCATAAGGCTCCCCCAGCCGGGCCTGCCGTGGCCCCCTCTGCGTATCGATCACGGTGAGGGCTGCGTAGACAACGACCAGTGTGAATCCGACCTCGACGGCGGACAGTTGACCGAATACCGGCTCGGTGGCGTCTTGCAGGGGCCTGCGGGACACCGGGCGCTCCGATGATCCTGATCGCTCCGTCACCGACGCTTCCCCTTCCGGAAAACATGTGCTGATGAACGGGGGGAGCGTTTGTGCAGTTCTCACGACCGCTCCTGCGTCGGAGGTGGGCCACAGGATTACAGGTTCTGCACAGTGACGGCAAAGATGGGACAGAGCTTGCGGTGTTGGTCTGGAAATGGACCGAATGACGCGTAGACCAGACAGAGGAGCATCCCATGACAAGCCCCGGCAAGATCCTCGGAAATCAACTTCCGGCACTGTGGCCCCTTGACCGGCCCCGCACCAACGAAGCCCCAGCAGACCCGCCCAGTGGCGGAGCACCCCTCCGCAGTGCCGTGGGGACCCAGGCATGAGCGCCGCCTTCGAGCTCACAGAGACGGTGGTTTCCTACGGTTGGGAACAGGATGAGCACGAACGGGGTGGGACCCAGCCCCGACTGTCACTCAACGCCCGGCTGCACGGGCCGGTGCGCGGCACAGTCCAACGATCCTCGGGCCTCCGCCACCACCTGACGGTGGACGACTGGGAGCTGACCGGCCCGCTGGACCTACCCGCGAGGTGGGTACATCGGGCGCAGCACGCCCTGACCCAGTTGCGTCTCCGACTGGCCGGACAGCCCCACACCAGCCCGGATGTCGACGGACGCTGGGACGTTTCGGTGCGCCACCGCTTGCGGATCACCGAAGGCAAAGAAGTGCCCGGGCAGCTGACGCCACACTGGACATTCATTCCGACCGAGATGTTCTTGGAGGCCTCCACGAGCGGCGGTGGGTCGATGTGCCTGTTCGGCTCCGGGCCCATCGAAACCGATTCGAAACGCTATGACTTCGCCGTGGGCCTTGACTGTGCCGTCGCCTTCGATCAGCTGGACTCGGGCAACCAAGTGCCGCTCTGGGCGCAAGCTCCCGCGCAGAGAACGGCCCGGCTGGCTTTCGACCTGGCCGCTGCGGCAGATCAGCAGCTCACCGACGAGATGGCCATGACACCACCACCGGCGAGGCCCGGCGCGGTGTCCTGCTAGGTTCTGTCTGCCGCTGAATTTGGGCATACCCTTCGTACTGGTCGAAGGGGCCCGGGTTGGGTGAGCACCGCTTTGGCCTTCGCGCGACGCCACATGCGCCATCGACATGGCCGGCGAATCCCTGCTCGTGCTGGTCGGCGTCCCGAGGGCCACAGGGATCGACGACGGTTACCGCAGGACTGAAGTGCAGGCCTTGTGCTCCTCCCTTTCTTGAAGACCCCTGCCGTTCTGGTGCCGGCTGATGTCCCCGTTCAGCCGCGGTTCCGGAGCTCGCCGCGGGCTTGCCCAGGCTGGTGGCCTTGCGTGCGAGTCGGTCAGCGATTTCGCCTGTGCGGGAGGGGCGTTCGCCGTCCTTGGCCATCACGTTCATGTAGTCCCGTTCCCTCGGTGTTGCGCGGTCCCATCGGGAAGGAAAGAAACCGGCGTCCAGGCGTCGCAGTCCGGCGGCGACGGCCGCTTCTGCATCTTCGCCGGTGCTTCTGCATCTTCACCGGTGAACGGTGTGCCGATGGCTAGTTCCCAGAGTGCGCTGCCGAGTCCTGGATGAAGTATGGGTAGTAGCCGAACGGCTTCGTCATGGTGATACTCGAGGCTGGTTGCGTAATGTACTCCGTGGGTTCCATAGGTGCCTCTTCCTGGTTGGCGGTTTGGTTTTCACCCTACGGGCCGGCCCTGTCAGTCCCCGGTGTCGTGCTCCGATTGGTCTTGCTCGATAGGTGCAGCCCCTGACCGGTTCTGATGGTTGCGTCAGGGTGCCCGGTGGCGACCGGGAGAACCGGCGGCGGAGGCCGCCGCCGGCGCACCTCGGAAACAGTGCCCAGGTGCCCTCGTCACGCGAAACCCAGAGAGGACCGGACTCCCGTGAGGATGGGCGTCCGGTCCTCCGCCTGTTGTTCCGTGGATCTGTGTATCCATACATCCGGTGTCTGGTCCGCCTGCTAGTGCCGGCGCTTACTCAGTCGCTCAAATACTCGTTCACTCACTGGGCCCAGTTGGAGCTACGTCGCGTCTTCGACTCGAGTACGTCGCCTACTCCTGATCGGCGGCGGCAAGAACCTGATCAACCAAGTCTTCGAGAACTGTTATGTCGGCAGTCGGGCTGTCTACCGACTGGCTGATGGCCGCGACGTTGATCGAGCCGCGCGCCGCGCTGACCGTCGTCGTGTTCTGCTTCTGGCCCGTCGGCAGAGTCAGGACACCGCGTGCACCCATCGAGATTGCGCCCTCGTTGGTGGTTTCCACCGCCGTAGATTCGCCTGTTGCCGTTTCGCCCTGCAGCTCTACCTGATAGGTGGAACAGGTTTCGGCGCGTGCTTCCGCATCCCCCTGCTGGGATCTGATCAGCTCCTCGGCGCCCTCGAGTTCTGTGATGGCGACGATGGTCGTGCTCTGGTCGATCGGGTTCACAGCGGCGCCGACCGCGTAGCGAGTGCCTTCGGGCATCTGCGCGGCCGCTTCGAACACCGCGCCACACTCCTCGGGGGTCACCACGACGCCCTCGATCGATTGCAGACCCTGCTGCGACAGCGCAGGGAGCTGCTCGGGAGGAACGATGGTGAGGGGTGTGCCGTCCGGCATCAAGATCGTGGCGAGCACGGCAGAGAGCTCCTCAGAACCACTGATCGCCGCCGAGGAGCCCGAGGCGGAGGCGGACGGCTCAGCTGTGGCTGACGCGGAGGGCGCTGCGGACGCGGACTCGGACGCTGAAGCAGACGGAGTACCGGTCGATGACTCGGAGGCGACAGCCGAGGACGACGCCGGGGCGGCCGCCTCGTCCCCTCCTCCACAGGCGGTCAGGGCCAGCAAGGCGCCGGCGGCGAGAGCGGACAGGGAAAGGACGCGTGACATGTGGACCCCCATTGTGATGGAGCCCACCCGGCTCCTCGTCAGAACCCTACAAGAACGACTCCTGGAACCGAGGGACACACGAGCGAGGTGAGAGGACGGTCAGCCCACTGCAGCGAGGATCGCGTCGACGAGTTCCGGCATTTGGTTCCGCACCCCCTCGGGCACCTCACCCGTTGGGCACCTCACCCGTTGCGGTGCGGACAGCAGTGACCGAGAAGAATCCGCTGCTGCCGACCACCGTCATGATTTGCTGCTCCCCGCCGTTCGAGGATGTCTGCCGTCACCGTGCCGCACGTCTCCTGTACATCGGGCTCTGTGGGCGTGGTCGGGGCAGCAGTAGCGGCCGCCGTCCACGGTGGCCGTCCGGTACAGCCACCCCTCGGGTAAGGGCCGGCCCTCATCGATAAGCTTCGTGGTCGCGCGGCAGATACAGCACTGCGCCAGGGCCGGAATCATCATCAGGTGACTCAGTCCATCCCGTCGCTGTCGGGGGAGCGCTCTCATCAAGTACAACTGTGGTTGAGGGCCCTGGTCGCCTACGTGTTTCCCCCATTCACGTAGCCTGCCGGGGCCTTCCTCTATTCGTCCTCGAACGCACCGGGCGGCGGATAGCGCTACCAGGGTTGCAATGAACCCGATAGCGGCAGTATTTTCCAGCTTCTGATTCCCTATGGAATTCAGGATAGTTCTGCACGATGTACGCCGACAGGATCAGAAGCTCCGCCCGCAGGCCGATCCTTGAGTGATCGCCCGAGAGACCTAGACTCCGTGAATGGCGAGCAGCAGGTTCTTCCTCTATACGGGCAGCAACAACATTGCGGCGTCGCGCCATTTCTACTCCGACCTGATCGGCCTCGACCAGATTTGGGACGAGGTTGATCACATCGCCTACAGGATCGACGGCGGCATCCAGTTCTCCATCAGCTACGATTCGACCGCAACCATCAGTGACGAATGGTCCTTCCAGCCCGGCTGGGCGTTCGGGCTCGGCGTCGAACCCAGACCGCGCAGCACCCGCGCTTCATGGAGTGTCCCGCTGTCATCGAAGGCGTTCCTAAGCACCGTAGCGCGACTGCAGGACGCAGGGATGGATGCGCTGCGACCTGAACCATTCTGGGTTGGCTACTGGAGCTATGTGGTCAAGGACCCCATGGGCCAGACCGTCGAACTCGCTGACGCAACCACCACGGGCCCCTAGCAGGGGCGCGCTAGCCGATCCTCGTACGCCGTCGTCGCACACAATGAGATGTGCCCACTACCGAAAAGACCCGATCGCGATTGCTGACCGCGCAGCAGGAAGAGGCCATGGTGCGCCTCGACCGGGTATCGCGTCCCGATCAGCGGGTCGACGGATTCGTTGTCGCTGTCGGTCGAAAGTGAGCTCTGCTTGCACAGACGATGGACGGAGGATTCTTCGACGGGTACGCAGCCGTCCGTCTACGCGAGGTCGCGCGCGTGCGGCCCGACCAGGGCTTCGAGCAGGAATTCGCCAGGACGCGGCCAGAATGGCCGCCAGCTCCTCCACCCGGTCGGCCTGTACCCTACCTTGATTCGACCTCGAGCATGCTCATCTCCTTCCTTGCCCCTCGTGTCCTGTTATCTATCGAACGAGACAAGAAGTACGACGCCATGTGGATCGGGGTTCCGGCCGAGCTAACGCGCCGGCATCTCTACCTTTGGGAGGTCCGGCCGGATGCAACCTGGCACGATGCTCCTCTTGGCTACCCTCCGCAGAGCATCACAATCGTTAGGACTGGAGACCACTACCTCGAAGGTCTGGCTTCAATCGCTGGAACCGTTCCAGCGAAGGAATTCAAGTACCGCGAGGATGCACGCGCAGAGGTCGAGCGCTCCCGCTAGCGAAGGCGCTGCGCGGACAGGTGCCCAGTGAGGGATAGGGGCACGGACGCGGATGCTGCTCGCGCCTAGACTCGGCTACATGCCTGATGAGGTTGGTAATGCGTACTCACGTCGTGCAGCCGAGTACACCGAACTGCTCGGCTCGATGGATGCAGTGCACCCCTCCGACCGTCAGCTGGTTTCCTCCTGGGCTGATGGTATCGACGGCCTGATGATTGACGCCGGTTGCGGGCCAGGGCACTGGACGAACTTCCTCGACGGGCGCGGAGCTGCCATCACCGGCGTGGACCTGGTACCCGAATTCATCGATAGAGCCCGCAACTCGTATCCTGCCGTCTCGTTCGATGTCGGCAGCCTCGAGACCCTTGATATCCCACCAAGAACAGTGAGCGGGATTCTGGCGTGGTACTCGCTCATCCACCACAAGCCCAGCACAATCAGGATCCCCCTTCTGGAGTTCGCCCGCGTGCTTCGCCCCGGCGGCGCGCTACTTCTCGGCTTCTTCAGAAGCGCCGTCATTGAGGAGTTCGCTCACGCCGTGGCCCCGGCATACCGATGGCCGATAAGTGACCTCATTGAAGAACTGACGTCGGTTGGCTTCGACGTAGTTGAAACCCACACGAGGACAACCACCGGTCAGCGGCCCCACGCCGCGATCATCGCGCAGCGCAAAAGCGTCCGGTGATCCATCCCTCGTGGGACTGGTCCTCGGCCGGATCGTTTCAATGAGTGTCGCGGCGTAGTGTTCCGCCATGAGCGCCCTTCAGCCCGGTGAGTCCCCCAATCGGGGGTGCCCGCTGTCAGGGTCACCGGATCACTAGCATCTCGGAGGTACCAAAGTGTCGAAGAAACAAGCCCTGTCCTTTGGGCCCTCAGATGGTGTTCCTCCGCAGGTAGGACCGTTCTCCCATGTAACTCGATGGGGTGACCAACTTTTCGTCACGGGCCAGATGCCAACACACCCGGACACTGGTGAGCTTGTGCCAGGTGGCATCGTCGAACAAACGCGGCAGGTCCTATCGAACCTTCGCGCAGTGTTAGCAGCCTGCGGCGCAACCCTCGACGACGCCCTGATGGTACGGATCTATCTCACTGATTTCGGTAATTACGCTGCATTCAATCAGGAGTACGTCTCTTGGTTCTCCAACCCTCTGCCAGCTCGAACGTGTGTCGGGGTGACAGGACTTGCAGTCGACGCTGCCGTCGAAATCGACCTGATCGTCGGTTTGCCGGAGCAAAGCTCGTAGTTCAACCGAGTGATCAACCCACCTGTGTGCGACCCTGTGGCGGTTGGGTGTACCCATACGCAACGCCTCCTGCGCCGGCCGAATGTCGTGAGTTTTCGTGAACATGGTGGGCTTCTCGAAGACCGATTGGCGGGTTCAGCCGATCCAGCACTGTCCCACTGGCGGATCCCCTCCGCACCCTGAACGAGGGATCCCTCAGCGGGACGGGGTCGGGGCTGTGGTTACTGGGGTGGGTGGTGTTCGGTGGCAGGTTTCGGCTCGTAGTCCGATGTAGGTGCCGGTGATGATAAGGCCGGCTCCGATAATGCCGAGGAGGTGGAGTTCTTCCTGGCCGATGCTCAGTCCGATGAGGACCGCCCAGATGGGTTCGGTGCCCATGAGAAGGCTGGCCCTGGATGCTGAGGTTTGTTGAATGGCCCAGGTCTGTACGAGGAAAGCGAACACGCTGCATGCGAGCCCGAGGTAGAGGACACCGATCCATTCACCCGTATCGAAGTGCTGTACGGCGCGGAGTACGCCTTGGTAGTCGGCGAGGGTATAGATGATCGCGCAGACCGCGCTTTGGGTCAGGGTCAGCGTAAGCGCGCTGAAACTGCGGCCTCGGGTGAGGGCTGAGACTGCGGTGACGTGGACGGCGCGTACCAGTGCGGCGGCGAGGACGAGCATGTCCCCGAGGGTCGGTGCCACGAACCCGTCCCCGGAGACGAGGAGGCACACTCCGACGACCGCGACGATCCCGGCGCTGAACACCATGCGCGGTAGTGGCACGCGGAAGGCGATGCTCTCGGTGACGGGGGTGAACACGATGACGAGACTGATGATGAGTCCCGCGTTCGTGGCACTGGTACCGGCGATCCCATGGGTTTCCAGAATGAGCACGGCGGCCTGGGTAAAGCCCAGGACAACCCCGACGATAGTTTCACGGCGGGTGGTCCGGCGACGGTTCCAGATCAACCAGATCACCACCAAAGCCACCGTGGTGATCAAGAACCGCAAGGAAAGGATGACCGTGACACCGACGGTGTCGGTGAGGGTCTTCGCCGCCAGGTAGCTGCTGCCCCACACGAGCGCGACCAGAAGCAGCAGCAGATCCACCCTGCGCGCAGTTACAAACCCGCCAAGGGCGCTGCGGTATCGGACGGAAGAGGCCCCCGGTGTTCGGGACGAGGAAAGGGAAGGCACTTCTCGAGTCTGCGGGTGATTCACTGGTAAGACGAGAGGGCACTCGGTGAACTGGTAGTTTAGATTTCACTTATGGATCTTCACCAATTACTGCTGCTCCGCGAGTTGGGTGAGCGGGGCAGCCTCGCTGCAGTGGCGCGATCTCAGCACGTGTCGGCGTCCGCTGTGTCCCAGCAGCTCACGGCGTTGCAGCGCACGGTCGAGGTTCCCCTGACCGAACGGCGGGGCCGGAACCTCGTGTTGACCGCTGCCGGTCAGGCCTTGGCGTCAGCTGCGGTCGACATCAGTGTCGCAATGAGCTCCGCGAAGCAGGCTGTCACCCGGTATGTGCAGGACCCTACCGCGACGGTGAGCGTCTCGGCGTTCACCAGTGCCGGTCTGACCTGGTTCGGACCCCTCCTACAGACTCTCTCCAGCGCAGGGAACCCGCGGCTGGTCTTCCACGACCGGGATGTGGGACAGGACGCTTTTCCTGCCCTGACAGCCGACTACGACCTGGTCATCGCGCACCGCCTCGAACACAGCAACCCCTGGCCGGACACGATCACCGCCCTACCCCTGGTGCGTGAACCCTTGGACATTGCCATGTCGGAACGGCACCGGCTCGCTAGCGCCTCGAGCGTTGGTGTCGCGGACCTGCGTGAGGAGGAATGGGTATCCGTTCAGGAAGGCTTCCCGCTCGAATCAGCCCTGCAAGCCATTGCCGTGCACGGCGGCAAACCCCTGAACGTCACACACCGGATCAACGAGTTCTTCATTGTCGCCGCGATCGTCTCCGCCGGTCCGGCCATCGCGTTGATGCCCCGCCACACCGCACCCTCCGGCAGTGGGGTCGTGCTGAAACCACTCCATGACCTACCGCTGGCCAGGCATGTCGACATTCTTTGCCGACCCGAAGCTCTCCACCGTACCGCCGTCCAGAAAGTCGTCGCCACACTCCGACACCACGCAACCACCGCTCAACGCTGATGGATTGGGGACTGCTGAAGGTTTAGTTTCCAGTTGGGTGTTGCTGGTTTTGGGCCGCCGTAGGGGCGGCTTGTCCTAGTATCTCGAACTCGACCGGGGTCATCCGGCCGAGTGCTCGCTGCCGGCGTTTGCGGTGATAGATTCGCTCGATCCAGGTCACGATGGCCAGTCTCAGGTCCTCCTTTGTCGCCCATCTCTGCCGGTCGAGGACGTTCTTCTGCAGGAGCGCGAAAAACGACTCCATCGCAGCGTTATCGCCACAGGCTCCAGCTCGCCCCATCGACCCGGTCAACCCGCTGCTCCTGAGCGTCTGCACGAAGGCCTTCGATCGAAATTGCGACCCTCGATCCGAATGCAGAATCGTATCGACCGGGCTGCGGAGCCGTATCGCGTTCCGCACCGCGGACACGGCAAGAACCGAAGTCATCCGGTCATCCATCGAGTACCCGACGATCCTCTTCGAATGCACCTCTTTGATCGCGCACAGGTAAATCTTGCCGGCGTCGGTCCGATGTTCCGTGATGTCCGTGAGCCAGAGCTGGTTTGGACGATCAGCCCGGAACCGGCGCAACACGAGATCATCGTGCACGGGAGGCCCAGCTTTCCGGGTGAGTCCGCGTTTCTTCGCGTGCAGGGACCACAGGCGCTGCTGGGAGCAGACCCGCCGCTCGGACGCGGACACGCCGTGGTCGGCGATCTCGTCGGCGACGAACCGGTACCCGAACGTCGGGTCGTCGTGATTGATGTAGTGGACGAGATTCGTCAGGTGCGCATCCTCCCAATCCCGTTGCGAGAACGGGGTCCGCCGCCACTTGTTGAACGCCTGGGTCGAGAAACGCAGCACACGGCAGGCCACCGCGACAGGGATACCATCAGCGGCAAGATCACGGACCAGCGGGTACGTCATTTTGGGGGCAGCTCACGGGCGAAGAACGCCGCCGCCCGACGCAGGATCTCGTTCTCCTGCTCCAGCAGTCGATTACGCTTCTTCAGCTCGCGGAGCTCTGCCGCGTCGGCTTGCGTCACTCCCGGTCGCACGCCGTCCTCGACGTCGGCGCGCTTCAGCCAGTTATTCAGGGTGCCCTCGCTGATCCCGAAATCCTTCGCGATCTGAGCCAGTGGGGCTTCGTGTTTCCGTGCGACGGACACGACGTCACGGCGGAACTCTTCCGGATACGGCTTTGCCATGATGGCCATCCTTCCAGGAGGACACAATCCTCACAGGCTAGATGGAAACCGAACCCTCAGCAGTCCCCTTGGCCAGACTGGGCGAAGCAAGAGTATCGATAGCCGATCCTCCAGCGGGCCAGTTTCGCTGCAAACAGCGATTAGTCACTGAAGGAGCTCTAGGCTCATTGGATGGAAGATCGGAGCGCGCCGCGGTTGTCCTCAGCGGGTACGTGGCAGGGATGCGATAGGTCCTGTCCGCCCGACGAGCACTCCCACTATTTCGGCTCGTACAAGCCACTTACAGCACTACAACCCGAAGACGTCGACGCCGAGGACGTCGCCCCTCCTGCTGGCCCACGTGACACTGACGTCTGGCTGACGGAGTGGCAAGTGGCGGAAGACGGCTCCGACGTCGTGCTCGATGAAGAGGTCGAATGGACCCTCGTACCAATGGATCAGGAGTGGCTTGCTCGCCTGTTCGAGGACCGCCGACCAGTGTCCCTGCAACGCGATACTTATGCCGGCACTCCAGGCGAGAGGTACGACGCGTCGGAGTGGACTCGCCTTTCAGGTTGTGTCACACGAATCGATCAAGTCTCTGTGCGGTACCCAGCAGATCGTGGAACTGGGTTGGCGGAAGTCGGCAGCGCCATGCAACACACCGTGCCCAGCATGCGGGAGCGTCGCAGTCACCTCGGGGGTCTAGTCGGCTGGATCGTGAGAATTAAAAATTCCGGGCAGTAAGCCTTTCTCGCTCACGAACACCGCCCATTGCGCTTCCCAGCAGGGTTACTCCGAAAGTACCCGGCCGAGGATCCTCGGTAGACGTTTCGGAAGTGGGCGACGCAGCGTGGCTAGGGTGAAGCATGAACTCTAACGAACCCGCCGGGCTGAACGTGGGGTTCGTCGGGCTGCCGGTCGCTGTACTCACCGTCGGCTTCATCCTCTTACTGCGCAGGTCTCCAAGGAGGCTGTGGAGTAAGTACGTCTGGCTCCTCGGAGCGGCAATCATCGCTTGGGGTGCTCTTGCGTTCATCCAAAGCAGTCTCGGCCCATCGGAAGGGTCCGATGCCGAGGAGATCCTTTTCGCCGTCGCCTACTACCTGTGGCCCATCCTGAGTCTTGGAACGATCGTGGTCGGTGGCAGCATCTGGTGGCTCATCGGTCGTGCAGCCGCACTCGAGCGGGAATCGTCACCGGAACATCTGCTCGGCCCGTAGGCCGATGGTCAATCGGCACCATGGGCGCCCTCCTACTGCTAGGTTGCCGCAGGCTCAATGAGCAGAACAACGGTCCTGCAACGGTTCAGTGCACGTAGGGTCGATCCAATCGGTAAGACGTTACTCTGCGCAGATGAGGCAACAATATTTGTCCGCTTTAGCAGCTTCCGGCCTGACCGTGCTTTTCCTCGCCAGCTGTAGCGCGACCAACGCAGTTTCGGAGCCCATCGAGGGCACCTTTACCGGTACCCAGACGATTGAATTGGGAGCACCACCAGAGGATGCCACGCACATCCAATTGGACCTCAAGTGCCTCAGCGCTGGCGTTCTCGTAGTGGCGGGCGGCGACGAGGTGACGTGCCCCAGTCCAGACGACGGTACGACCGTCGTCAATTCCTCGAGTCCCTTGCTGCCAGGACAAGACTCCTTCAAAGTGATGGCCGTGGATCCGGGCGTGAGGTACGAGGTCACCGCGGTCTACGAGAACGGCGCCTCCGTCAAGTAAAACGCCAACCGCCCGTCGTGGAACCTCGAGCGGGACGTTCAACTAACAGGTAGATTCCGATTTCGCGGCGGCATTGATGCTGCCGTTTTTGGCGCTCCGGTTATCCCGCCACCGCCGATGCGGAAAGCCGACACGGACAACGGGCGGTGGAACGACCACGTACATTACGACCATGGAGTGACCGGGCGCTCCTGCTGCTCGCCGTCGATAACGAGGTCGAGTCGCTCGTCGAGGAACGCGACATACTCCTGCACGTCGGTTGCGTCACTAAGCGGGTGCTCGTACTGCCAGGCAATATCGTCGATTCTCCTGTCTCCGATGATCGCGGAGTACCAGGTCGCATAACCCTTGTACGAGCACATTGACCTCGTCAAGCTGGGCTCGAGCGGCGCCACGACGTCCTCGATCGGAAGGTAGTACCGGGCAGGGAGGTTCGTCTCGAACAACATCCGAGCTCGGGTGGTGTCGGCCAAGATGTGGCCGTCGAGCATCAATTGCACATGCCGCGAGGTGCTTCGAATATCGATGCGACCGTACGGATCGTGCGGATGGCTGATGATCTCGTCGTCTTCTTCGAACCAGCTGTCGAAGTCGCCGAAGGCGAGGATCACGTAGTTGGCGAGACCGGGGTCACGGGCGCGGAATCCGGCTGCCGCGGCGCCCGTTCCTGCAACGCGCACCTCGAGAAGCTCGCCCGGGGTCATGCGGACGTCAAACGGGATACGCGGGTCGAACACGGGGATCTTCGATAGGTCGGGAAGCATGAATCCGACTGGGCCATTCTCGAGTGAGGCTGAACTGCGAAGCGAGATTTCGGCACGAATGTCCTCGTCGGGGACGGCGAATCCTGGCACGACCCGACGTGGTTCCCACACGAGCATCGCTTGCGTAGTGTCGACGACAGTCTGCCCGCCAAGGGTGGCACGGATGCGCTTTCCTGTTGGCTCGTATCTCAGCTTCTGAAGCAGCTGCCCCATCACATCCCGCATGCGCACGCCGGCCGTGTCAGGCTCGTGGTTGAGCGAGTGATCTGAAGCGCTTGACATGAACTTACGGTAGACCCGCGCCGCCGCGTCAGGATAGAGGCCGAGTACTCGTCACAGCAGATACCTGCCCTTCTGCCTTGGTGGGAGGGCAGGTATGTGTAGCGCTGCGCCCGCTCCGCTCACCGCGAGCTCCTAGGCCGCCTCTACGTCGATGACCTGCGGCAGTGAGGGCAGCGTCAGGACCGGGGCGGAACAGCGCTCACGCAGGGCTACCTGGATCGGCAGGGGCGGCATCAGCCGGCCCCGCTCGATGATCTCGAGGGTCCGCCGGCACTGCGGGACGAGCGTCTTCGAGTTTGCATCGTGGTATTCGCTGGGGTGAGTGATCATGGCTGCTTCTCTTGCTGATGGGTCCGTTCACAGGCTATTCGTTGCCGGTGACACTTGGGCGAGGTGCCGCCGCGGTGAGAATCGTCACCACGGCGGCGATCACCGGCTGCTGGTGGGCCCTCAGGCAGGTGTATGGACGTGGCTCGTGTATGACGTCCGTTTCCGAGACGGCGAGGTTCAGCATCACGTCGATCTCGACCGGGCGTTGATGCGCGGGCGCTGCCCGGCAGATTTCTCGTCCACACGACGTATTGGCGATGCGGTCGCTGGCGAGGACGACACTCCAGGTAAGTAGGTCGACTACCCGTACGGCCGTCCTCTCAACGACTGACCACTCAACGACTGACCACGAGTCTTCAGACTGCGATGTCGGCGGAGGCCAGTACGGTGTGCCGGTGACTTCCGCTCCTCGCCCCGGCTGGCATGGCATACCGCCGAGCGCGGACCGGCATGTGCCGCCGCTGCAGCTCGCCCCACACGATCAGCCGGCGACGGAGCCGGAATAGCCCTGTGGATGGAGTTGGATTGCCCGGACGGCCGGAAGCAGACCGTGAAGGGCTTCGCCATGGCGTGGACTCCTGATGCGGTGTACGCCCAGTGGGTGGAGTTCTCGCGTGCCCGTGAGGCATGAGTGCGGCAGGATCAGTGCCGGCGACGTGAGATCCCGGTCAAGTACCGTTTCTGTACCTGAGCGCCAGGAGGCCGCGCACGCCCACCGCTCGCCCGAAGCGAACTACCCGTATCGGTGACGCCGGTGGGAGTGCGGGTAAGGAGCCTCCAGCGAGCGCTCATCAGATCCCGGTCGGGACGGCCAACCGCGCTGAGGCTTCAAAGGTAATCACGGGCCTCCCCGCTTACAAGAATTGAAGGGGTCATCGGAGCTCATTACTTCCCATCCAACCGGCGCCCGGTGCCGCGACGGGAAATCAACCCGTCTCAGGACTGCGAGCTCCGCCGGGCCGCCTGAGCACCATTCGCGAAATCAGTAGGCCTTTGAAGGAGGGTTTCGAATTTGGCGTTCAAGGCCTCATCAACTACTTCATCCCGATAAACGGACCGATCGCTAAGGCTGCCGCTGCCTCGTCCGAAACTGCTCGCGGCCCAAGCCCGTGCCTCGTCTACAGCCTCAGGCGACTGATCTTTTCGAAGCTTCCCGGAAAGTTCCTCATACTTCTGTGCCAAGTCTGTCAAACCCATAACTCTCAGAATGAAAGTGAAGCGAGGCATGCCATCAGTCAATAAAAAAATTTCAGGACCAGTGGATTATTCGTTCAACTCCCATTTTGCTACAATCTCTCCGACATTCTCGGTATCCGGAATGTACACCTGAGGAGTACCACCGGGGTGGACACGTCCATCAGCACGTGTTTGAGGCGCCGTAGAGCTGCTCTTTGGCGTCCCGATGTTCCCCGCCCGAAGGAAAAAGGAGCAATGACCAGCACTGCAGCTCCCCCTACTCCCTCATCTCGTCGTTTCGGGGGCTGCTAGCACGCTGCTGATCGTCGTCTGGCGAGCACCAGAGCGGTGGCACCTTCGAGGTCGCCCCGCGGCGGACGGAAGGACCCTGAAAGGTAGTCGTTGCACGGTCGTCCCTCGACGGACTCCTCATGGTCAGGCAGGATGCTCACATGGGGAACAGGACGAAAAACGCCGCAGTGAGCTGTGCGGCTCTTCTACTTATCGGTTGTTCTATCCCGCCGTCGTTCTCCGAGGAGGAGAAGATCGGGATGCGGGACACCACCAGCCAGTACCAGCGAGCTGTCCTGGAAGACCTGGTCGTAACCGAGGCCGAGTATCGTGACGCAGTCGCTGCGTCACGCGACTGCCTCCAGGACAAAGGGTTCGGTGTCGGACCGATCACCGAACAGAACGGTAATCAGATCGGCTTCGTGTCCTCCTACAGTGGCGACGGGCCGCCGTCCGAGCAGCTCATGCGGGCCTGCGAAGACGAGTTCATGACCGACGTCGGCCCGATCTGGGTTTCCCAGCGCACGCCGTTGACGAGCTGAAGCCACGACACATCGGTAGAGTCAGGACCATGGCAATGGGGACGAACGAACAAGCGCAGACACCACCACGACCACGAACGCGCAGCTCACAGCGCGACGTACTGATCTACGGTTTCGCGGGCACGATACTCGCGCTGGTGTTCGTGATGACGTTCTCGAGCGTTGACGCATGGTACATGGTCGTTGGTTCCTGCCTCATCGCGATCATGGCTGTCGTGTACGTCGCCAAAGCCATCATCGCGCTGCGCAGAGACGACTACGCCAGCTCTTCAGGAAGCTACGACGTCCCTCATCACGGCGCAGACGTGAAGGTCCAGAATGGCGCGACCTACACGGCGGTCAAGCGCTCGAGCCCGGCCGCCGGGCAGCGTTCCCACTACTGGTTGGGCGACAACGGCCAGGAGATCGAACTGACCAACGACGAGGCCAGCAGGCTTTCGTAGCAACCCCGGCTTCTATGGGTGCCCTGGACGGCGGGAGAACCTCAATGCCTATGGAGCCGGAGCGCGGTCAGCAGCTTCGCTCAGCCGCTACGGGACTCACGATCGGTTTCGGCCTGGCGGCGGCCTGCTGGCTCGCGATAGGCCCCGACCATCCTTTCTTCGCCATCACGGTGCAGGCCGGCTTCTTGTTCATGGCACTGCTCGCGGGCTCCGCACTGGTCGACGTCGGCCGATCCCGCTACAGGGTAAGAGCCTGGGAACCGCGGCTCTACGCAGTGCTGGGTGCCGAGTTCGTCCGACGCGTTCTGGATGTCGTGGGCTGGAACCGGATCATCGGCCGGATGCGACACTTCGAGAGTGGTGATTCGATGCTCGCCCGCTTCCTCCGCGGAGCCGAGCAGTCAGAAACCGCCCACCTCCTTGGTGCTGCCGCCACCATCATGGTGACCGCAATCGCTGCAGCTACCGGGTACATCCAGGGCGCCGTCCAGATACTGCTCGTCGGCTTCGTCCTGCACGGGTACCCGGTCATGATTCAACGCATGGTGCGCTTCAGGATCACCCGCCGTCGAGCTGGCATCGCCAAGAACGCCTGCTAAGAGGTCCTCATCGTGAACTACTGACTGCAGTTCGCTACTGTAGGTCACTGCTCATCAGGTACCGCGATAAAAGGGCGTGTCCACTTAAGCCGAGCCCACTTCGAAGGGGGTCGACTAGCTGTCTCTCGTCTGGGGCAGAAGCCGGTTTAAGATTGTTGCCATGCGCTACAACCAGAACGGCGAGATTACAGCCCTTCCCCTGTTTACGGGTGGCTCTTGCTCGTCCTGAGCACCTTTATCGCCATCTGGTCCGTATGGTCTATCGTGGTCGCAGCCGAATTATGGCAGCACGCCTCCGGTGCGAGCTTCCTGTTCTTCGCGGGGACTCTTGCCTGGTTTGGAATCAAGAGCGTCTCGCCCGCGAAGAAGTAGAGTGCCTGGTCAATCATGACGATTCCCGCCATGGGTAGGCTGCGGGTATGACTTTCTGGAATCGCTATCTGTTTGGAGCTTCGCTCGTGTTCGGGGTGGGCGTGATGATCCTCGCCGAGCGGTTGCCGGCCTGGTGGGGCCCCGCGTCGATCCTCACCATGGTTCTGGCTGCGTCCGCATTCCTGACCTGCTCCGTCATCGACTACCGACGTGAGCAGGCGGCGAGACGACTACGCCAGGTCTGATTAGCTTCACCCATCACTTCGTGCGAAGGACACAGCAATGCTGATCAGAACCGAACGAATCATCATCGCGCTGGCCTTTGCCGTCGCCCTCGTAAATCTGCTCTTCATGAGCATGGGGCTGCTCTACTACATCTGCCTGGTGGTCGTCTTCGTCGTCTGCGCCAGCTCGATCGTCAGGTGGTACATGCAGCGCCAGGCAGCCGGAAGTCACTAGCTCGCAACTGGCTCGTATGATCGTCTGATGCCTGAGATCCAGCACTGCCCCGCACCAGATGCCCGTCGGACCAGCCAGGCAGGCTCGACCCTGGCACACATCATCACCGAAGTCTTCGCGCCGGCGGTCCTCGTTGGAGGCTTTCTCCTCGCGCAGCCGCTGCTCACACCCGGGGTCACTTGGCTGCAGGCTGTGACAGCAGCCGTCTTCACCGTGGGCCTGCCGTTTGCTCTGGTCCTGGTGCTCAAGCGCCGTGGTTCAGTGACCGATCATCACATCAGCGTCCGCGAGCACCGGGCGCCGATCTTCATCGCTGCAGCTGTGTCCTTGGGCCTAGGCGCGCTGCTGCTGATGGTCCTCGGCGCGCCGGCGGAACTGTTCGGTGAGGTCGGAGGTGTCTTCTTCGGTTTGGTGCTGTGCCTTTTGGCGAATCTCGTCTGGAAGCTGTCCGTCCATGCAGCCGTCGCAGCCTACGTCGCCCTCGCGCTGCTGGTTCCGGTGCCGGTCGTCGGCCCGGTGCTGGCTCTGCTCCTGGCCGCAGCCGTCGGCTGGTCCCGAGTGAAGCTGAAGGCTCACACCCCGGCCCAGGTCCTCGCCGGCTATGTAGCTGGCGCTCTTGCGTTCACGGCCGCCCGGCTGCTTCTGCCCTGACGCTGCTGGCCTGCGAGTTCCGGATACCGCATGTGTGGCTGACGATGATCCACGCAGGAGGAGTTACACAGGTTCGCCTCTCGAAGTCCCTGCGTTGGCGCATCCGGGAGGCAAATAAGCCTCGCCCAATTCTACGAATTGGGATCAACGGGCCCTCTGCCCCGGTAGATCGAGCCTACAAATCAGCCTGAATTACACATCAAATCGGGATTCGACCACGTTCCGTAGCCGAACAACGTCTGAGCTCACCGTGGTTCGTCGGCTTCGTGGTCAATGCCCTCTCCAGTCAGCCCTTGCTGGTCGACTCCCCCGTTTACCGATCAGCGCCCCTGAACGGCGTGCACCACAAGTTGTTGCGGCCCTGGAAATCGCTCCTTCCGCCGTGGCCGGGTTCAGAGTGGAGCACCGCTACAGAAGATCCTCTGCCGGAAACCGGCTCCAAGGCTGAACCCACAGCTTCCGCTAGCTCACCCACTACATCGCGCGCCGCCTGCTCCAGTCAGGCACGTTCAAACCTGCGCTACACCCTCGGAAATCTGATAGACCTGTAGGGTCCGAACCGCTGGAAGAGTGAGGCCACCCACGGACCGGCACTGACGCTCAAAAAAGGGTTCGTGCCGCTGAGGACCGGCCCTTGAGGCCGCCTCGAACTGTCGGTGTCGATACAAGGTGAGAGTCGCCCTACAAGGCCGCATACGTCCTCAGGGCATCAGCCTAAAACCTCGATCCGAACACATACGGCAGACGCATGGACAGGCGCGATACATGCGGGAAACTCAGTTCCAAAATGTGCGCGACGGTGTGTCCACGTTTGATGCACGGCCCACGGGAAACACTGGGCCCGAACGCGGGTACATCGCGCCTGCGTAACAGTACACAAAGGAGGCCGGCCACGCTGGCAGCCAGCCTCCTTCTCCACTTATGAAGAGCAAGTGCAAAAGGATCTCCTTGGGTGCTTACTCGTTGTCCACGCGGTTGGAGGCGATGAGGTTGTGGTTGTTCATGCGCACGCTCCCTTCTTCGAATGGCGTCGATCGCACGGTTGAGTTTGCCGTCTCCGGGGCCCCACTAGTAGTGCTGTTCGAACTCATTGCGATTGACAAAGTTGTTTCTCTCTGGGCCTCTAGAAATCCCCACCCGGGTAGATGCCCTCGGGCAAGGTGAAGCACGCGGATCCCGAGGCGATACGAATCTCGTTCGGGGAGAATCCTTCGGAGACGAGATAATTCTCCCCTGGAGCAGGCGGGTCGATCTGGATCCGATAGATTTCATTTTCGTTCCTATCGACTTCGTCCCTATCGACGGATACTTCGGTTCCGATTTCCCGGTAGTGGGCTTCGATGGTTTTCACGATGGGCTCTATCTCGGTTCCCTCGGCGACTGTGACCGTGGTTGAAGCATTCCAGTTGTGCTGGGTCTCGTTGCAGGACAGAAGCGTGCCCGTTTTCTTCTGATCGGTCGAGAGAACAGCGGCTTCCGGGATCAGTGTGGCGATCTCCCGTTCCATGGCCTGGGTGCGGGCTTTGGCTTCCTGCCAGGTCAGTTCAGCGTCCATCGGTTCCTCCTGTGTTTGAGCAGCCGTTGGCGCAGGTGGCTCGGTCGGATCTGCGTTCGGGTTTCCAGCACAACCGGCAAGCCCTATCAGACCCACCAGCAACAACGTCATGGCACCGCTTCGCGCCCTCATCGATTGACAGTTCTCAGCACTTTTTCGAGCGCTTTCTTGTTGTCTTCGCTGTCGGTGGCGATGAGGCTGTGGTTGTCCATGAGGATGTTCCCTTCTTCGACGCTGTTGATCGCACCGTCGAGTTCGTCGTCGTCGGGGCCGCGGTAGAAGTTCTGGTCGAACTCATCGCGATGAATCGGGTTGTTTCCATCCCACACAACCCCTCTATTCGTAAAGGGGTTGTTGATGCCCTGACCATGGATGAGCACATCGTAGTAGTACAGGTTCGAGTATTCCGTAGTCGGCTGTGGTTCCCAGTCCGGGAGCATCCCGGCCCCGGCGAGGGAAATCACCTTGTCATACCGGGCTCCGGCGACTTCGGAGCTGGTGATGTTCGCCAGGCCCCAGCTGTGCCCGATGCCGGTTTGTTCGGCACCGTTCAGGTAGGGATCCGTGCGCATCCCGGACTCGAAGGATGCCAGTTGCTGCCCGGAAATGCGTGCAAGGTCCTGATCGTTCGCCTCGCCGATTCTCCCCATGTTCGGGCCGCCGGCGGTGTCCTCCTCCCCGGGGAACCGCCCATCCTTGTACACGAAAGCCACCGTCCCCGACACCTCATCATTGATGTATTTCGACACCTGCTGCACCCCGCCTGTGTAGAAGCTGTTCATCCCGGTGAATGTCCCCGGGACGTAGGTGATCACGTGCCGTGTGTCGGGGTCTGGAGTGCCGATCAACTCCACGATCCGGGACCGATCCCGGTCATAGAGGTAGAGCTGCACGTCCCCGGCTTCCACCTGCTTCAGGTATGCCACCTCATTTTGCAGCATCTTCGTTCGGTTCGGGTCGTGGCGGGCTTGCCCTGTCCCCGACGACTTCAGGGCTGCTTCCAGATCCTTCTCCGCCGCCCGGAGCAGGTTCGGCGCGTTCAACTGGTTGGCCCGTACCCTGGCCAGTGCGGGCATCCCGTCCAAAGCGCCGAACATCGCAGGAGCCGCAGCGAGCAGCAACTCCTGCAGCTGCGAGGCGCCGGCCACGCCCGCGGCGGTGCCGGCCCCCGCGTTCATGACCGACCACCAGGCCCCGATCATCGATGGACCCATGCGCTGAAGGGTCTGCTGCCATCCGGTCAATGTTGCCAGCGCTTTGGTATCCGCCGGCGTCGCAGTAGACAGATAGCTCAGCAGGGCCGCACCCGATAAGGACGCCGGTACGGTGGCAAGCACAAGAACGTCGTTCGATACCGTCACCTGACCGACATGTCCGCTGCCACCGGCAGCACGGAACGTCGAAGCGATGTCGGAAAGCCGGGTCGCGTCCTGATGGTTGTCCTCCAGGAACCGCCGCAGCCCGCTACCGACAGCATCGAGATCAGAGTGCGCCCAAGAGCATTCCTGCTCGAAGTCCGACGCTGCTGCACTGACTCTGTCAGCCGCACCCCGGACTGTGTCGTCCAGGATTCTGAAGGTCGACACCGCGGAGTCCAGGGTGGCAGGATCAGCGGAACTCGCCCCAGCGGTGCTTCCGCTCGCCCAGGCACGCAGGCCCTGCCGTGCAGTGTCCACGTTCACCGACGGACGGTCGGTCTCCTCCATGGACGGGCGCGGCCCCACATCCACTGCAACACCGCTACCGGCGCTAGCCCAGCCGGCGGCAAAAGCCCACGCCCTCAACTCATCTCGGCGACGCTGCTCAACCTCCGCGGCGCTCTTCGCTCTCTGGGCCTGACGGGCGACATCGTCCAGCATATGGACCAATTCGGAACGGGCCGCCCGTTCAGCGGCAACGTTCTCCCGGAAACAGTCCGCGAACACGCCCCGGAATTCCGCAGAAGCAGCCGTTGAGACCGACTCCCGTCCGCCGCGTTGAGCCTGCAACGCACGTGCCGCATCTCGACACCCACTGATCAGACGATCGGCGACCCCCTTATCGAAATTCATTCAAACTCCCCCAGACAAACGAACAGGCACGCGCCACGATAAACCCAACCCGATACGGCTCTTCAGACATCCGGTAGGGGTCATTGTTCGAGGCCGCCGGCGGCGAGGAGCATGCGGAGCCGGTAGTTGCTGCGATTGCGATAGCCGCGGGCGAGGTGACGGTGGAGTTCGATGATGCCATTGATGCCATTGATGGCCTCTGTGCCGCCGTTGTTCGCGTGGTGGGTCGTGAAGTAGGCAAGGAAGGCCTGACGCCAGCGCCGCCCGCCGCTCCGTTCCCGCCACCGCGTAGTCGAATCGCCCGCCATTGAAGGCATCCGATTCCGGCAATAACGGCATCTCAACGAACTCGGTCACAACGAACGCCCCCAGGCAAAGCACAACAGCAAGAAAACAGCAGGAAAAAATCGAACCCGCCGGGCAAAGACCCGTTCGGGAAAAGCACGAAGAAAAGAGACCTACAACAGGAAGAAACCTATAAGAAAAGAGACCTGCACGAACCACGACCGGCGGAGGACACCCCCGCCCACGGCAGAACAACGCAAAAAGACCCGCTGAGCGAAGACCCGGTCCGGGAAAGCCAGTACCGGGGGAACCTCTGTTTCCGTGACGATCCCGCTGACCGCGCCACTCCACCACGTGGCGCGGTCAGCGGGACGTCACCGCGAAAGGCTCCTGCTCAGGCGCCGCCGCCGGCGGAGAAGATGTCCTGGGAGATCTTCTGCAGCTGCGTGCGCAGCTCCTCGAGCTCCTGGCGGGCCTTGTCCAAAGCGGCCTTCGTGTCCGGCCAGGTGGACCCGCGGAACTGCGTGGCCAGCGGTCCGTCCCAGACATTCGGGTCCGACAGGATCTTGCCCTGCGCATCCAGCGCCGAGATCTGATCCGTGAACCCACCATTGATGATCGACTGGACCTGACCGATAGCAGCCTTCGCCTGCTCGGTCGACAGCACACGCGACATGAAAAACATCCTCCCCAAAAGACCACCGCTTCAATGCCGGATGAGAGAAACACCGGCGAGCGGACGCTGATGACCCTACCAACACCAACCCGGTGAATCTAGACCGGCAAGAACGACCACGCGGCAGGTCCACGAATCCTCGTCCTCCTGACAGATTGCCACGTGTAGAACCGAACGCTCTCAACTCAGCAGAAACACCCCGTACGCAGAGTAGCGGAACGACGCGCATCCGGGAGGAAAGAAAAGCCTCACTTAATTCTATGGATGAGGATCAACAGGCCCTCCGACCGATAAATCGAACCTGCAGATCAACCACGGAATTTACACATTAAATCTAAATTCGACCACGTTCCGTAGCCGAATAACCTATGGACGAGGTGGCGTGAGCGGCCCCCCTCGCGCTAGCCGATCTTATCGACTCGTCAATGGGCGGCTGCAGTCAGACCAGCGTCTGCTGCACGAATTTGGCGATACCTAGTTTGAAACGACGTAGGGCGCCGCTCAGTCCGAGGTCGAAGTCGAAGGCGACGTCTCCGGATATGGAGTTGACGCGATGTTGTCGAGAAGGTCCGCCATCTCGCGAAGCCTGCGCGTGGTTGTAGTCGCTGCGTTGATCCTCCACTTCGACCGAGGTGGGCGCGCCTTCAGTCTCCTCGGCAGCGGGATTGCAGTCCTCGTCCGTCCCTGAACCCTGATACCCGCGAAGGCGAAGGGCTGGGGCTACATCAGCGACGAGCAGATCACGCTGTGTCCGCTGCACAAGCCCCAGTAGCCCGTTAGCGTGTCTAAGCTTCATGCATGAGTACTCGAAGAAACTCTGAAGAACTGAAGGGCGAGCCGGCTGTGTCTTCTGCGACCCGATTTCTCGATCATCCGACGGGTCTTCGCGGTACAGACCATTGGGCGGAATGGAACGGCAAGCTATATCCGGCGACAAGGTCCGTGTTCGGTTTCACACTGTGGGCATCAACTCAGCAGCCGCCGTCGCCCGGTTGGGAACCGATCGAACCGCAGCGGAGACGGTATTCCACAGCGATGACCTTCCGCCGTGATGTGGCGGCATCAGACATCGACCGCTACGTGAGGATCTCAACTACAGCGCTGTAGCGAGGGAGCCTCGTCAGCGTCATGGGATTCGATCACGCTGGTGATGTATTCATCTGGGGTGAAGTGCCTCTCGAGATTGCGCGGGAGATAAGTCGGGAGAGCGACAGACTCACTATTCTCGAACGCTGGCAGGTCAGGGGCGTTGTTGGATTTGATGAGCTGTCTGGCATCAATGAGGAGATCTCTGTAATAGGCAGCTAGTGCTTGGGGCTTCCGTCCTGCGTGAAGGACTAGTGCGGGTCGACCGAGGGCATCGGTCTAGGCTTCGTGGTCGTACTCAGGGCAGGACCTCATCCGGACCTACAAACAGCGCGAGCTCGAGGAGCTCTACGGCGACAAAAGGACACTTCCGCCACCGGAAGCTTTCGGGGAACGATAGAAGAGAGCCCCGGCGGGCTGCGTGAATGGGGGAAACACGCAGGCGGCCAGGACTCTCAACCACAGTTGTACCCTGTGGGAGCGCTTCCCAGACAGGCAAAAGGACGAGGAGCTACACCATGACGGGTCTTGCCCTGGCGCAATGCTGCATCTGCAGGACAACGACGAAGCTTCTCGACGAGGGCCGGCCTTTGCCCGAGGGCTGGCTGTACAGGACGATCACCGTCGACGTCGGCCGTTTCTACTGCCCGGAGGACGCGCGCCGGGCCTGAGCTCAACCAGCCGGCGCTGGGCTAGGCGTCGTACCTGAGCGACGGCGGGGATCCGCAGAGGCTTGGTTCCGGCCACATCTGGCTGGTCCTCGTCGGGTGCGTTGGTCATCGTTCCATCCTCCCCCGATGGATGCACGTGCCTGCAGGTCAGGTGCTCGGCTCGTTGAGCGAGGGATGCGTCGAACACTCCGACTGCAGAAGAATTGTGGTTGCCTTCAAACTCTGGTTGTAGCCAAACTGCTTTCCCGTCGAGTCGACCATTGTCAGAGCCAGGTCACGCCCTTCGGCAGCTTTGTTGTCGATTCTGAGTGTGACCTCCCACCCGCGTGCCCGGTATGCGTCCACTACCTGCTCTTGAGTAGCGTCGACATCGTCGGAAGCGGGGCCGGCGACATCCAGGGCCAGGAAGTTCCCGTCTCCGTCGCATGGTTCGAAGTTATAGCCGGCGGTGTCTGCCGGATCGAAGGGTGACATGTCGAAATAGGTGTACTCCCCGCCGCTGTGCGTCATCAGGTCTCGGACGATGGCAAGCGACTCGGTGACGATCTCGTCCGATGTTCTCTCGGAAGCTTCCCCTGGTTCCGTACTGGGCATGGTCGTTCCTTCGGTCGTCGGTGTCTCAGCCGTGGTTGTTTCGCTAAACCCTGTCGGTGAAGCCGTAGACCCGGGACCCAGTGCGCATCCTGCGAGTAAGATGGTGACGGCCGTTGCGAGGATCACCGCAGGAACTCGGCCTCCTACGAAGACCCGTGATGCTGCTGTTTCAAACATGGTCAGTCCTCAATCCGTCGGTGGCCTGGGTCGGTCTGGTGGCGCCTGGATCTCGTCGCCGCGTCCGGTGATGAACAGGCACACGTTTCGAATGCTCTCACGCAGGCCGACCAAGGCCTTCAGCGACAGTTGTAGCTGCGGGAGCGCTGCTTAAACAGGCTGAGATGTGAAGGATTACAGATGACGCCTCCGGCCCTGGCACAGTGCTGCATCTGCCGCACCACCACGAAGCTCCTCGACGAGGGCCGGCCGGTCGGTCGGTCGAGGGTGCCTAGCGGTGACGGCAGTAAGGGCTCACGCCATCACCATCGGCCCCATCGGCGTAGACGATCGAGGTCGCTGTAGGTGTAGGCGATGTCGGTGACAACTTCCCGTGTAACGGTCACGTCGAGGTCCCAGTAGCCATTCGCCCCTACGCTGATCACCCCAGGCTCCTCGCCGTTGAGGTCCCGGTCATAGAGGGTTCCAGGTTCCGGGCCAAGGAGTCTGACGTTCCCGTCGGCGTCGAACCCGGAGATGTACATGCGCAACCCGTTCCACATCCCGTAGGTGCTGATGTTTACCGATCCTTGGATTAGGTCCTCAGACGGGACACCCTTGAGGTAGTAACCCCAACCCGCGGGTTCCTCTCCTTGTGTGCGGGCTATCCATCCCTGTCCAGGGTGTTGCTGCGCGAACACCTCCAGCCACGCGACACCATCGGTGCTCAAAGGCTGCACGGTGAACAGGCTGCCCTCGAAAACCACGTACTGACCCGATGCGCGGGTACCGTCAGCATGCATCGGTGGCATGAAGGGAGTGCGGTAACGCGGGATGTGGGGGTACAGGATCATACCCTCACCCTACGAGCAAGCAGGTGCAACCCATGGCCAGCATCCACGACGCTGACCACCCGCGGGCTATGCCGCCTTCGTCTCGGCGGCAAGCTGCTCCGCGACGTCGTCCGCTGTCGACGCCAGCGCCGGCTCGGTCCGCGATTCTTCGGCCGGCGAGCTGGCGCTGGCACCGTCTAGGGCCCGCTTCATCTCGGCGGTACTGAGCCCGAGCCGGGCGGCGACCGCGGCGCGGCTCTCTCCAATGTCGAGCATTTGCTGCACCTTCGCGCCGGCTTCCTTCGCGGCCGCCTCGGCGTCCTGCTCGGCTTTCGCCAGGATCGCATCGGCCCGCTCCCGCGCCTCGGCGCGGATCTGCTCTGCCTGCTGCTCCTGCTCGAAGAACTCCGCTGCCAGGTCGATCAACCGCTCGTGCAGCTCGGTCAGATCCTGAGCTTTCGCCCGCGCCTTTTCCCGTGCCGCTACCTGCTGCCCTTGCCGGACGGCTCGCTGTACCGAACCATCACCGTCGACGTGGGGCGTTTCTACTGCCCCGACCACGCGCACCGGGCCTGAGGGTGAGCCTGCCTGGGCTACGCTGCGCTCCATGAACGACACAACAACGCCGGCGGATCTGTCACGGGAGTTCAGCGTCGATGCCAAGAGGATGCAGGCGTTCCTGAGGGAGCAGTACGGGCTGCTGCCACCGCACGAGACCCGGTGGTATCTGACCCTCGAGCAAGCCCAGGCTGATCGCTACTGGATCGGTCCGAGCTTCTCGAAGTCGTAGTCGAAGCTGGACCTGAGCATTTCGTGGTCCTCTCCATGCTCGACGCAGGCCGATCTTGCCCACACGGTCACTGAATCCTCCGACAACCCGATGTATTCGATGGTGATCCCGAGACCGCTCTTCGATGCGTGAACATAGCGTCGAGGGCGGAAGGGCTCGTCATCGACAGGTGGTGGCTCGGTCGCATCCTCGTCGATGGTCCACCCCGCCGCCTCAAGAATGTCCACCTTCTGCGCGACCATGGCGAGAGCTTCGGCATCGGTGGAAGGGTCCCCATACATTTTGGCGCCCCAGAACGTTTCCGTCTCGAGAGGGGTGTCCGTCTTCGTTCCGATACAGGTGTGCTCACGAAAGGCGCCGAACTCCATCGTCAGAGCATCAGATGACGTGGCGTCCTGATCGACGCTCTGGTCGAGAGCCTGACCCGGCTGCTGGTCAGGGTCCTGCAGCAGCGGAAGGACACCCTCAAATTCTTGTTGAGCCACAGCGAAAGCGGCTTCATCGCGCTGCCGTTCCTCACGCTCCTGAGAGCTCTCCCCACATCCCGTGAGCGCAAGCAGAAGGACAACCACCAACGTGGTGCCCTTCCCCAGCGTCCGGGGGAAGCTCTTCGGGTACACGGCTGCTCCTGACCGGGTTCGGTTGACTTCAGCGTCGGAATTCGACCATGTCGTCGTCCGTTCACGATACCGATCCCCATCATGACCGCTCGCTAGGTACGGGCACGCCTTCTCCTCGGCGTGTCAGCGCTGCCGTCTACGATCAGGTGATTGGGCTGGGATCGGCCTCCAGAGAACACCAGACGCCTTGGTAAGCCCGGGCAGAGCAGGAAGGGGCGCGGACACATGGACGAGTTCGGTGCCTCAGGCACAGCACTAGGCCGGCCGGCTCCGGCTGCTGCTCGTACAGAGTTGATGCCGTCGGGTTTCGCTTCTCCCGCCCAGGACTGGTTCGAGGACCGGATCGACCTGAACAGGCATCTCATCAAGGACATCACCAGCACCTACATCGTGCGGGTGTCCGGGCACGCGATGGATCGTGCAGGCATCTCCGATGGCGACGAGCTGATCGTCGACCGAGCCCTACAGCCCAAGGACGGATCCGTGGTCATTGCTGTCCTCGACGGCGAACTCATCATCCGGCGGTTACGAGTCACCAGCACAGGCCGTGAAGGCAGCCCTGGCTCAAGTGCCTCGAGCACAGTCACGCTCATCGCGGCCAGTGACGCCTACCCGGTCATCCCGGTACCGGATCCTGAAAGCCTGGTCATCTGGGGCGTAGCGACCAGGTGCCTGCACCATGTCTGAGCCGGAGTCACAAATCCGGGCTTCCGCGCCCATGAGCTCGAGTGCCGCCCTGGTCGACGTCAATAACTTCTACGTCTCCTCCGAGCGAGCCTTCGACCCGTCGCTCGAGGGAAAACCGCTGGTCGTGTTGTCCAACAACGACGGGTGCGTGATCACCCGCAGCGCCGAGGCGAAGGGTCTGGGCATCCCGATGGGTGCGCCGTGGTTCCAGATCGCCGAGCAGGGCAAAAGATGGGGATTGCAGGTCAGGTCCAGTAACTACGAGCTGTACGGGGACATGAGTGCCCGCGTGATGGAGGTCCTCGGCCGGCACACCACCGACCTCGAGATCTACAGCATCGACGAAGCGTTCCTCACCCTCGGTGGAACGCACCCGGAACAGCACGCCACGGGCACGGCCATCAGGACCACCGTGCGGCGCAATACCGGACTCCCCGTGTGCGTGGGCATCGCACCGACGAAGACCCTGGCGAAACTCGCCAACCGGTGGGCGAAAGGCAATGCCGCCTTCGACGGCGTCTGCCACTGGGACCTCGTCCCCGAGGGCCAGCGGCACGCCCTCCTGCGCAGGTTGAAAGTCACCGATGTGTGGGGCATCGGCGCCAGGAACGCTGCTCGCCTCAATGCCCTGGGCATCGACTCGGCGTGGGACCTGACTGAGGCCAATCCAGTACTGATCCGGAAGAAATTCTCAGTCGTTCTCATGCGCACGGTTCTGGAGCTGCAGGGCACGCCGTGCATTACTTCCAGCGAGTCCACCGGCAACGAGCAGGTCATGTTCTCCCGGTCCTTCGCGAATCCGGTCAGCACTTTGGATGCCATGCAGCAGGCGTTGAGCGTCTACGCCCAGGGCGCTGCGTCGCGCCTGGCGCGCAAAGATCTGCAGGGACGGGTACTCACCGCGTTTGCCGGCACCTCACCCTTCAGCACCGGCACCAGGAGCTCGCCCAGCATCTGTATCCCGCTCCCGGCGCACACCTCGAACCCGCTCGAACTCACCCGGGCCGCGCACCGACTCCTGCCACTGATCGAAGAAGGAGTCTCCTACATCCGCGCCGGTGTCATCATCACCGACCTCCAGCCCATTGGGACCCAGGACACGCCCCTGAACTTCGAGCTGAATCTTGGCAGTGACACAGACCCAGAGGGCGAGAGAATCAGCACCAAGGACACTGGCCCGCTCCTCCACGAGATCAGCCAAAAATTTGGGCGCTCCTCTATCGGTCTGGGCCATGCGGGTCTCAAGGCAGGCTCGGACTGGACGATGAAACGCGACATGCTCTCGCCCCACTACACGACCAAATGGGCAGATCTTCCGATCGTCAAAGCGTGAAAAGGCCAGTCCTCAGCACCACGGACTGAAGACAAGAACCGGATCAGGGCCGGACACGCTCGACGCTGGTCGCCTGGACCTGCCGGACATCCTCGAACAGAGGCTCCCCACTGGGTGCACGGATCGAGTATTGAAGATCCAGGAAGCTCGCGTTGAGGTAGAACGTCGCCTCCGTCGCCTGCCCGGCGGAACTGAACTCCAGTCGCCGATCCGTCGGGAGACCCTCAGCGTCCTCCACCGTGAGGGTCGCACCAAGCCCCTCACCAGGGGTGATTACGAACCCCGAACGCGCCAGCGACGGCGAAAAGGGAACCAGCAATCGCCCGTACCGGTACCGCTCACGTAGCTTTACTCCCGAGTGAAACAGCGCGTACCGCAGGGCATCTTCCAGATCCGTACAGATCACATCGGGACCACCATCACGGTTGTCCTGATAAATATTGAAGAACACTTCCACCGCGCCCGGCTCACCACTGATCACGATGCCGTCCGTCTCGGCGTCGTAGCAGAGCCACTCGCCATCCCGCCACAGGGGATGGACGCCCCCGAACCACATGACCACAACCGCCAGCAGCTCGGGATCCAGTGATTCCTCAAGGGAGATCACTCGTCACCCCGCGCAATTCCTTCTTGCCACCACGCCGGTACCGATGCATCGTCCCGAGGAAACAGTTCGAGTTCGAGAACGAAGTCGTTCATCGTCACTCCGAGGCCGAACTTCACTTCCTGGTCATAGTTATAGCGGATGGCCAGCCCGCCCTCGGGATTGAAAACCAGTGTCAACGAGATCCAGGTGCCCTGCCCCGGCCGGGCGAGGGCGTCCTTCAGGTCATCGAGGATATCAGCCACCGTGAAAGGTGGGCTGGAACGCTCTTCGTTCTCGGACCGGGAGACGTAACTCAGGCATGAGGTGACATTGCCCAGGAGCGTCGCCTCAAAGCGCACCTGGTCCCAGCCACCCGGAATGTCACTGTCGACCGCCCGGGCCAATGCCACTTCGAGTTCGCGTTGCTTACCCTGCACAGACTGCACCCATCCCTCGGAATGACATGGTCGAGATCATGCAACCACTCTATTTCTGAATCTCTCCCAAGGCTGCGTCACTTTTCCCCAGGCGGAGCACTCTTGAGCTTCAGGTCACTTACTCTGCAACTCAGGCAACCAGCACAATTCTTGAGAGCATATGAATTACTACTTCGCGGGGTCCTCTAAAAACGGAGAGTATCAGCCTGAATTAAACATTAAATCGAAATTCGACCACGTCGCCGTCGGACATGACATATTCCTTGCCCTCGATGCGGACCTTGCCGCGGGACTTCGCCTCGCTCATCGAACCTGCGTCGATGAGGTCGTCGAACGAGACCACCTCGGCCTTGATGAAGCCGCGCTGGAAGTCCGAGTGGATGACGCCGGCGGCCTCGGGCGCCGTCGCACCCTTCTTGATCGTCCAGGCACGGGTCTCCTTGGGACCTGCCGTGAGGTAGGTCTGCAGGCCGAGGGTGTGGAAGCCGACGCGCGCCAGCTGGTCGAGGCCGGACTCCTCCTGGCCGTTCATCTCGAGCATCTCGCGGGCCTCGGCCTCGTCGAGCTCCACGAGGTCGGCTTCGAGCTTGGCGTCGAGGAAGATGGCGTCTGCCGGGGCCACGAGCTGGCGCAGCTCCTCCTGGCGCTCGGGACTGCCGAGGACGGCGTCGTCGACGTTGAACACGTAGATGAACGGCTTGGCGGTGAGCAGGCTGAGCTCGCGGAGGTGATCCATCTCGAGCTTGTCGCTGGCGACCGACGAGAAGATGGTGTCGCCGCGTTCGAGGACGGACTGCGCGGCCTGCATGGCGGTGAGCTGCGCGGCCTCGCGCTTCTTGATCTTCACTTCCTTCTCGACGCGCGGGATGGCCTTCTCGAGCGTCTGCAGGTCGGCGAGGATCAGTTCGGTGTTGATGGTCTCCATGTCGGAGCGCGGGTCCACCTTGCCGTCGACGTGGATGACGTCGGGGTCGTCGAACACACGGATGACCTGGGCGATCGCCTCGGCCTCGCGGATGTTGGCGAGGAACTGGTTGCCGAGGCCCTCCCCCTCCGACGCGCCCTTGACGATGCCTGCGATGTCCACGAAGGAGACGGTCGCCGGCAGGACCTGCTTCGACCCGAAGACCTCGGCGAGGCTCGCGAGGCGGGGGTCGGGCAGGCTGACCACTCCGACGTTCGGCTCGATGGTCGCGAACGGGTAGTTCGCCGCCAGGACGTTGTTGCGCGTCAGCGCGTTGAAGAGTGTTGATTTGCCGACGTTGGGCAGTCCGACGATGCCGATAGTAAGAGCCACGGGAGACAAGTCTACCGGGCGTCGGCACACGGCCCGGCGGTGTCGGCGCGCCTGATTGTCGGAGGTTCCTGCGACAGTGTGGGCATGAGTACAACCGCAGCCCTCCTCGTCCTCCTCGCCTTCCTCATCGGCTGCGCCCTCGGTGCGTTCCTGGTGTACCGCGCCGTGCGGCTGCGCGACGACGAGCTGCGCAGCGAGCTCGACGACGCCACGGCCCGCCTCGGGAGCACGACGACGGAGCTCGCGGCCGCCGCTGCGCAGCGCGATCTCCTGCAGCAGCACAACCGCGAGCTGACCGGCAAGACGTCCACGGACAACGACGTCCTGCGGGCGCTGGCGCCGGTGGCGGAGAAGCTGACGCAGGTCCAGCGGCAGGTGGGCCTGCTCGAGCGCGACCGGGTGGAGCAGTACGGGCAGCTCGCGCGGCAGCTCGAGGAGTCGCGCGAGGCGGATGCCCTGCTGCTGTCGACCACCTCCTCCCTGGCCGGAGCCCTCCGCAGCAACAGTGCGCGCGGCCAGTGGGGTGAGGTGCAGCTGCGGCGCGTGGTGGAGGCGGCAGGCATGCTGTCGCGCGTCGACTTCCTCGAGCAGGTGTCCTTCACGGGGGGCGACGGGGAGCGGGCGCGGCCCGACATGGTGGTTCAGCTTCCCGGGGACAAGCAGCTCGTGATCGACGCCAAGGTGCCGCTGAGCGCCTTCCTCGCGGCGCAGGAACTGGGAGGTGCATCGGACGAGCGCGGTGACGCCGATGCCGGCGCGCGCCGCGGCGACCTGCTGAAGCAGCACTCGAAGGCGCTCCGGGCGCACGTGGACGCCCTCGCCCGGAAGAAGTACTGGGAGGGCGCCACCAACTCCCCCGAACTCGTCATCTGCTTCATCCCGGTCGAATCCGTGCTCTCCGAGGCGTTGCGGGCCGACCCCGAACTGCTCGACTACGCCTTCTCGCGCAATGTCGCCCTCGCCTCCCCGGTGTCGCTCCTCGGCATCCTCAAGGGCGCCGCGTTCAGCTGGCGGCAGGCCGTCCTCACCGACAACGCCCGCGAGCTGTTCGACCTGTCCAAGCAGCTGTACGAGCGCCTCGGCACCATGGGCGGCCATGTGACCCGCCTCGGGACGTCCCTGAAGACGTCTGTGGAGCGCTACAACTCGTTCGTCGGAGCCCTCGAAACGAGGGTGCTCCCCACGGCCCGCCGCATCGGCGCGTTCGACTCGGCGTCCCTCGACGCCGTCGAGGCCGCCGTGGACGGCGCTGCCGGGAGTTCCGAGGCCGCAGGAGGCGCCGACGTGAGCCTTCTCGGCACGGCCCGCGCGCAGCGCGCAGGCAGCGCCGGATCGTCCGACCGGGCGGCGGCGACCATCGACGCCACGCCCCGTTCCCTGACCGCCCATGAACTCCTCGAGGAGTCGGCCGGCTGACTGGAGGACTCGGCCCGCTGACGACTGGAGAGGTCGGCGGCCCGTCCTATGGTCAGGAATCGCTGCCCGGGACGACGACGGCGGCCCCTCTGAGGGAGGGGCCGCCGTCGTTGCGGGGTCTGTGAGCGCGCTGCCGCCGCGTCGAACCGCGTCGCATCAATCCGAACGGTCAGTTGAGATTCGAGCGGTCCTGCCGCTGGCCCCGACCGCCGACAGAGGGGGTGGAGTCGCCCATGGCCTTCAGAGCGGCACGGATCTCCTTGGGCAGGGAGAAGATGATGTCCTCCTGCGCCGTCACCACTTCCTCCACCTGGCCGTACCCGTAGTCGGCGAGGAGCCGGAGCACGTCCTGGACGAGGTTCTCCGGGACGGAGGCACCGGAGGAGATGCCGACAGTGGCGACGCCCTCGAACCAGGACTCGTCCACCTCGTTGGCGAAGTCCACGCGGTGCGCGGCCTTCGCGCCGTACTCGAGCGCGACCTCCACCAGGCGGACCGAGTTCGAGGAGTTGGCGGAGCCCACCACGATGACGAGGTCGGACCCGGGTGCGATCTTCTTGATCGCCGCCTGCCGGTTGGACGTGGCATAGCAGATGTCGTCGCTGGGTGGGTCCTGCAGCGTGGGGAAGCGTTCCTTGAGCAGGTTCACGGTCAGCATCGTCTCGTCGACGCTGAGGGTGGTCTGGGAGAGCCAGATGAGCCTCTCGGGGTCACGCACCTGCACCTTGTCGACGTCCTCGGGACCGTTGACGATCTGGATGTGGTCGGGAGCCTCCCCGGCGGTGCCCTCCACCTCCTCGTGGCCCTCGTGGCCGATCAGGAGGATGTCGAAGTCGTCCCGGGCGAAGCGCTGGGCCTCCTTGTGCACCTTCGTGACGAGGGGGCAGGTGGCGTCGATGGTGCGCAGGCCCCGGTCCTCGGCGGACTGCACGACGGCGGGCGACACACCGTGGGCGGAGAAGACGACGAGCGCCCCCTCGGGCACCTCGTCGGTCTCGTCGACGAAGACGGCGCCCTTCGCCTCGAGCGTCGACACGACGTGCAGGTTGTGCACGATCTGCTTGCGCACGTACACGGGCGGGCCGTAGTGCTCGAGCGCCTTCTCGACGGCGATGACCGCACGGTCCACGCCGGCGCAGTAGCCGCGCGGGGCCGCGAGCAGTACCTTCCTCGCCCCGGCCACCGGCGCGGCGGCGAGCACGTCCTCGGGCGAGCGACGCCTGCGCGGGATGGTGGGCATGGGGACCTGAACGGTGGTACTGGTCATGATCCGATTCTACCGGCTCGCCCTCGCGCCTCCGGCTGTTCGGGTGCCGCTCCGCTGTGAGCTAAGCCCTACGGCGCCGCCCGAGGAGGAGTTGGCCGACGATGCCGAGGACGAGTGCGATCACGCCCGCGACGATCACGGGCATGCTCGACCCCGCGATGTCCGCTCCGGCCCGCCCGGCAAGGCCCCCGATGAAGACGTCCGCTATCGCGGTGGTCCCGGGCACCCTGGCCGCCACTCCTGGTACCCAGTCCCCCGCCAGCAACCCGAGCGCGCCGATCCCGACGAGGCCGATCCCGAGGAGCGCGAGGGTGGTGCCGCGCCGTCGTGCGACGACGACGGCCAGCAGCCCCAGGACCGCCGCACCCGCGAGGTACAGCCGCCATCCCTGGACGGCGTCGGCGACTGCGCTCAGCATCCCGCCGCGCTCGAGGGACCCGACGTCGATCGTCGTGTCGTCCGGCACAGGCACATCCAGGCCCAGCCGACCTCCGACGTCCTCGGCAAGGAGCTCCGCCACCGGCCGGAGGTCGAGGGTCAGCACCGCCGGCGCAGTCTCCCCTGGACCGGGCGCCTCGGTGAAGGTGAAGGCGTGGGACAGGCGCAGTGTCTCCGTCCAGGCCGCCGGATAGCCCGCCGATCCGGTGACGGCACCCGCGGCGTCGAGGACGACCGGTTCGACGAAGGACTGCAGCTGCTCGGGCAGCCTGCTGGTCGCCGTGACCTCCTGGGCGAGCGACTCCGCGAGCGCCGCCTGGAAGTCGGGGTCGCTCCCCAGGGGGGCGGCGAGTGCCACGAAGCCGGATTCCTCGACGAGGTTCTCGTCGATCCAGGCGGACGCCAGGCCTCCGGCGGCGACGACGAGCGCGAGTAGGGCCAGGACGGCAGAGACGAGGGTCCGCATGGAATCCTTAGGTGGTGGTCGAGTGCACGATTATGCCGGTTCGGTCGTTCTCGGACACAGTGCCCCGCAGCCAGGGCCCTTCCCCGCCGCACATAGCGGCCCATCGGGACGCGGTGTGGGTCGGGGATGGTAGAGATGGACAGTGCACTTTCGAGGAGCAGGAACGGGAGCACGGAGCTCCCCGAGGACAGGACACCCATGACGAGCGAGGGAACGCGGACGCAGGCCGCGGGAGCCACCGGCCCCGCCCGGAGTGCAACGACCATCCCCGCGACCGCGGCGGAGACCTCCCCCGATGCGCCGTGGCCGCTGCACCTGCTGTCCGAGAAGCTCAAGGCGCACATCGAGCGTGCCCCCGCCGCGTGGGTCGAGGGGCAGGTCATCGAGCTGAACCGGCGCGCGAGCATGTGCTACATCACCCTGCGTGACGTCGACTCGGAGGTCTCGCTCTCCCTGTCGGTCTACGGCTCGGTGATGGAGCGGGTGTCCGGCCCCCTGGACCGCGGGTCGCGCGTCGTCGCCCGCCTCAAGCCGGATTTCTGGGTCAAGACGGGACGACTGTCGATGCAGACCATCGACATCCGGCCCGTGGGCATCGGGGACCTCCTCGCGCGGATCGAACGCCTACGGCAGGCGCTGGCAGCCGAGGGACTCTTCGCGGCGTCACGCAAGAAGCCGCTGCCGCTCCTCCCCCACCGGATCGGGCTCATCACCGGCCGGGACTCCGACGCCATGAAGGACGTGATGCGGAACGCGGCGCTGCGCTGGCCCGCCGTCGAGTTCGAGGTGCGCGAGGTGGCCGTCCAGGGCGTGAGCAGCGTCGCCCAGGTCTCCGCGGCCCTCGCCGAACTCGACGCCCACCCACAGGTCGACGTCATCATCATCGCGCGCGGAGGCGGCGCCCTGGAGGACCTCCTGCCGTTCAGCGACGAGTCGCTCGTACGGGCCGTCGGAAGAGCCACCACGCCCGTGGTCAGCGCCATCGGGCACGAGGCGGACCGTCCCCTGCTCGACGAGGTGGCGGATCTCCGGGCGTCGACGCCCACGGACGCGGCGAAGCGCGTCGTGCCGGACGTCACGGAGGAGCTCGGGCGGATCCGGCAGGCGCGCGCCGCGCTCGAGCGGTCCATCCGGGTCCTCGTGCACCGCGAGAGCGAGAGCCTCGCCAACCTGCGTTCCCGTCCGTCCCTCGCGAAGCCGGAGGGGATGATCGATGTGCGCGAGGCGGACGTCGAACGCCTCCGCTCCCGTGCACTGCGTTCGACCTCCGCCCTGGTGGAGCGCGACGCCGACGCGGTCCACCACCTGCGGGAGCGCGTGCGGTCGCTTTCCCCGCAGAAGACCCTCGACCGTGGCTACGCCGTCGTCCAGCGACCCGACGGGCACGTGGTCCGGGAGCCCGACGACGTCGGCTCCGGGGACGCCCTGAGGATCCGGGTCGCCGGAGGGCAGTTCGCGGCCATCGTCCAGACAGAACCAGGCACGGCCGCGGGCCGCGAGAACAGGAAGAAGCCGGAATGACGGACAAGACCACCGAGGCAGCACAGCACTCCGATATCGAGGCGCTGTCCTACGAGCGGGCCCGGGAGGAACTCGTCGCCGTCGTGTCACGGCTCGAGGCCGGAGGTGTGAGCCTCGAGGAATCGCTCGCACTCTGGGAGCGCGGCGAGGCACTGGCGGACCGCTGCGAGGCGTGGCTCGAGGGCGCGAAAGCCAGGCTTGCGGCGGCGCGGGACAAGGCCGAGGGCCAGTAGCGAACCGGAGCGGGGCGTTCTCCAGCCCCCGCCCCGCCCGGCCTGCCCGGAGGGACCGGGCGAGCCGTAGCCCCGCACGAGGTCACCTCCAGTGGGGCAGCTCCTGCAGCGCCCACGCGTTGCCGTCCGGGTCCGCGAAGTAGACGAATTTTCCCCACGGCTGTTCGTCGACCTCCGTGGCCTCCATCCCGCGTCCGACGAGTTCGGCCCGCGCCTGCGCCGCGTCCGCCACGACCACCTGGATGCCGCGCAGCGAGCCCGGTGCCATGTCGCTGATGCCCTCGCCGAACGCGATGGAGCAGGCGGATCCGGGCGGCGTGAACTGCACGAACCGGACGCCCTCGCTCACGCGGTGGTCGTGGTCGAGCACGAACCCCGCCTGGTCGCGGTAGAACGCGATGGAACGGTCCACGTCGCTGACGGGTACGCCGATGAGTTCGATCTTCCAGTCCATGAGGGCCTCCGTTGTGGTGGTTGGACCTCAAGACTAGGAAGCCACGCGGTCGGATCCTGTCCGCATCGGTGGCGGCAGCGCGTCAGGTGGCGGCGAGCCGCCGCTTCTCTGCCTCGACGTCGAACGTGGCCCGCGGCCAGCTCAACTGCATGTCCTCCAGCGTGGCCGTGAGCAGGTGCTGGACGGCGAGCCTCGCGTACCACTTGCGGTTCGCGGGCACCACGTACCAGGGGGCGTCCGGCGTGCTCGTCCGTTCGACGGCCGCCTGGTGGGCCTCCTGGTACTGGTTCCAGTAGGCCCGCTCGTCGACGTCGCCGGGGTCGTACTTCCAGTGCTTGTCCTTGCGGTCGAGGCGTTCGGTGAGCCGGATCTTCTGCTCGTCCTTGCCGATGTGGAGCATGACCTTGAGCACGCGGGTCCCGGAAGCGACGACCTCGTCCTCGAACCGCTGGATGGTCCCGTACCGCTGCTCGACGTCGGCGGCGGGTGACAGGCCGCGCACGCGGTGGATCAGGACGTCCTCGTAGTGGGACCGGTCGAACACCCCGATGAGCCCGGCCCCGGGCAGCTGACGGCGGATGCGCCAGAGGAAGTCGTGCTGACGCTCCTCGTCGGTGGGCGCCTTGAACGCGTGGTGCTGCACGCCCTGGGGATCCACCAGCCCCATGACGTGGCGGACGATCCCGCCCTTGCCCGAGGTGTCCATCCCCTGCAGGACGAGCAGCACGGCGATCTCGCTCCCCGCGCGGCTCTCGGCGAACAGCTTCTCCTGCAGGGAGGACAGCGCCTCCGCACCGGCGGCGAGCGCCGCCTTGCCCTGCACCTTGCCGCCGTCGAACCCGGGGGTGGACTGCGGGTCCACGGACGCGAGGGAGAAGTCCGGCCCCGCCAGGAGCAGACGACGCATGCCGGTGCTGCTGCCGGTGATGCTGCCGGAGATGCTGCCGGAGATGCTGCCGGTGGTCGGTGCCATGGGTGCTCCTGCGGGTGGGGCGGCGGGACTGCTCAGGGCTTGTAGGTGGACAGGAAGTCGGCGAGCCGCCCGACGGCGTCCTCGATGACCTCCACGCTCGGCAGGGTGACCATCCGGAAGTGGTCAGTGTGCACCCAGTTGAAGGCGCTGCCGTGGGAGATCAGGATCTTCTGCTGCTTCAGGAGGTCCAGGGCGAACTTCTCGTCGTCCTTGATGGGGTAGACGTCCGGGTCGAGCTTCGGGAAGAGGTACAGGGCGCCCTGCGCGACCTCGCAGCTCACGCCCTCGATGGCGTTGAGCATCTGGGCGGCCTTGTCCCGCTGCTGGCGCAGGCGCCCGCCGGGCAGGATCAGGTCGTTGATGCTCTGGTAACCGCCGAGGGCCGTCTGGATGGCGTGCTGCGCGGGGACGTTGGCGCACAGGCGCATGTTCGCCAGGAGGTTGATGCCCTCGATGTAGTTCGCGGCGTCGCGCTTCGGCCCGGAGATGGCCATCCAGCCGCTGCGGAAACCTGCGATGCGGTACGCCTTCGACAACCCGCTGAAGGTGAGGCAGAGGACGTCCTCGCCCGTGACCGAGGCCGCATTGATGTGCACGGCGTCGTCGTACAGGATCTTCTCGTAGATCTCGTCCGCGAAGATGATGAGCCCGTGCTCGCGGGCCAGCCGCACGATCGCCTCGAGGACGGGGCGCGGGTACACCGATCCCGTGGGGTTGTTCGGGTTGATGAGGACGATCCCCCGGGTGTTCGGGGTGATCTTCGAGGCCATGTCCTCGAGGTCCGGCCACCAGTGGTCGTCCTCGTCGCACAGATAGTGCACGGGGGTACCGCCGGCGAGCGCCACGGACGCGGTCCAGAGCGGGTAGTCGGGCGTGGGGATGAGGATCTCGTCGCCGTTGTTGAGCAGGGCCTGCATCGAGAGCGTGATGAGCTCGCTCACGCCGTTGCCGAGGTAGACGTCGTCGACGTCGATCGAGGTGATGCCGCGGCTCTGGTAGTACTGCACGACGGCGGTGCGCGCCGAGAAGATGCCCCGCGAGTCGCTGTAGCCCTGCGACCTGGGCAGGTTGCGGATCATGTCCACGAGGATCGCGTCGGGTGCCTCGAAGCCGAAGGGTGCGGGATTGCCGATGTTGAGCTTGAGGATCCGGTGGCCCTGGGCCTCCATGGTCATGGCGTGCTCGAGCAGAGGCCCCCTGATGTCGTAGAGGACGTTCCGGAGCTTATCCGACTGCGCGTAGGTGGCCATTGGATCAGAATGCCATATCGGGGTGCCGCAGCAGGGGCCCGGGGGGGGGGGGGGGGGGGGGGGGGGGGGGGGGAGGGGGGGGGGGGGGNCCCGGCACGCGGCGGGATGACGCCGCGTGCCGGGCCCCTGAGGGGTGGACCCGGGAACCGGGATCAGCCCGCGAGGCCCTTCGCCGCGAGCCAGTCGGCCGCCGCATCCGCCGGGTTGCGCTTCTCGGAACCGCTGACCTCGCGGTTCAGCGAGAGCAGGTCCTCGGTGGTCAGCTGTCCCGAGACCTCGTTCAGGACCTCCTGCGCCTCCGCGCTGACGGTGTCCGTGTTGATGAGCGGGAGCACCTGCTGGGCGATGAAGTTGTCCTCCGGGTCCTCGAGGACCACGAGGTCGTTGTCCTCGATCGACGGCGTGGTCGTGTAGATGTCGGCCGCCTGCACGTCGTCGTTCAGCAGCGCCTGCAGGGTGATGTCCCCGCCGCCGTCGTTGATCGCCTCGAAGCCGCCGGGCTCGCAGCCGTACTTGTCCTTCAGGCCGGGCAGGCCGTATGCGCGCTCCTGGAAGGTGCTCGGGGCGCCGATGGTGATCTCACCGCAGACCTTCGCGAGGTCGGCGAGGGACTCGAGGTCGTACTTCTCGGCCGTCGCCGCCGTGACGACCAGTGCGTCCTTGTCCTCGGCCTTGGAGGGCTCGAGTACGCCGAGCTTCACGTCGGGCGACTTCGCGGCGAGCGCGTCCGGCAGGGCCGCCAGGATGTCCTGGGCGGACGCCGCCGTCGCCTCGGGATCGGCGAACAGCAGCAGGTTCCCGCCGTACTCGGGCAGGATGTCGATCGATCCGTCCTCGAGGGCGGAGTAGTAGATCTCGCGCGACCCGATGTTGGGCTTCGTCGTCGCCTCGACGCCGGCCGCGGTGAGCGCTCCGGCGTAGATCTCGGCGATGATCTGGCTCTCGGGGAAGTCAGCAGAACCGACGACGACGGACCCGCCGGCGGCGCTCGCGGTGCTCTCCGTGGCGCCCTGGGGGTCGCTGTCGGCACCGCATGCGGTCAACGCCAGCGTGGCCGTCAGGCCGCCGGCCAGTCCCATCAAGGCGCGCCGGGTGGCGCTTCGGGCTGACAGGTTCTTCATGGTGTTCCTCCTTGTGCTCCGGCGACGGCCTTCTGCCGGCCGGAATCTCTGGTTTTCTGTGAGCCGGTTGCCCGGAGGCCCGGTGGAACGGCGAGTCGCTGCACCATGCCCAGGAGCAGATCGACGGCGATCGCGAGGACGGTGATGACGACGGCGCCGCCGAAGAGGCGCCCGTAGTCGGCGAGCTGGGTGCCCTCGACGAGGTACACCCCGAGCCCACCGAGGTTGATGAAGGCCACGACGGCCGCGGTCGCGATGACCTGCAGGACCGCGGCCCGGACCCCTCCGAGGATCACCTGCAGGCCGTTGGGCACCTCGACCCGGAGAAGGATCTGCAGTTCGCCCATGCCCATGCTCCGCGCGGCGTCCACCACGGTGCGGTCCACCGACGCGATGCCCGCGTAGATCCCGCTCAGCAGGGGTGGGACGGCCAGCAGCACGAGCGCCCAGATGGGGGGCATCAGCCCGAGCCCGGCGAGCAGCGTGAACAGGAACACCATGCCGAGTGTCGGCAGGGCGCGGAGGATGCCGACGCCGGAGACGATGACGACGCGGCCGCGGCCCGTATGGCCGACGTACAGGCCGACCGGCACGGCGATGGCGAGAGCTATCAGCAGGGTCAGCCCGGTGAAGCCGAGGTGCTCGACGATGCGCGTGGGGATCCCGCGGTCGCCCTCCCAGTTCGCGGGCGCGGTGAGCCACTCCCACATCTGCACGAAGAGATTGGTGCTCGAGTAGTCCATCAGGCACCCGCCACCTTCGCCTCGGGCGCGACCGCCTCTGCGGCCGCCCCCGACCCGCGGGACCTGCCGGCGCGTGCGCTCCGCGCCCACGGGGTGAGCAGCCGCTCTGTGAGCACGAGGACCAGGTCGAGGACGAGGGCCAGCAGGAGGATGATGGCGATCCCGACGGCGATCTCCGTCGGGAAGGAGCGGAACAGGCCGTCGGTGAACAGGGTCCCGAGGCTCGGTACCCCGATGAGGGCGCCGACGCTGACGAGCGAGATGTTGGTGACCGAGACGACGCGCAGGCCCGCGAACAGCACGGGCAGCGCCAGCGGGAGGTCCACCGTCAGGAACCGGCGCACGGGCATGTACCCCATGGCGATCGCCGCCTGGCGGACGCCGTCGTCGATCGAGTCGAGGGCGTCGAGCGTGGACCGGACGAGCAGGGAGAACGCGTAGACGGACAGCGCGACGATCACGTTGACGGGATCGATCACCTTGGTCCCGAGGATCACGGGGAGGAACACGAACATGGCCAGCGACGGGATGGTGTAGAGGATCGAGGAGCCGGTCAGCAGCACCGACCCGACCACCGGGTTAAGCCGGGCGAGCTGGGCCATCGGGACGGCGGCGAGGACGCCGATGACCAGCGGCACGATCGCCTGGAACAGGTGGAGGCGCGTGTGCAGCCAGATGAAGTCGAGGTTGGAGAGGAACCAGTCCACGGTCACACCGCCGTATCGTGCTGGGCGCGGCCCCGGTCGAGCCGCGCGGCTTCGATGAGCTCGAAGACCTCGGTGGCCCGGACGACACCCACGGCGCGTCCGTCGTCGTCGATCGTCACGCCGAGGCCCGAGGGCGAGGACAGTGCGGCGTCGAGCGCGCGGCGCAGCGAGTCGCCCCGCGTGTACAGCGACCCGCCGGGTACGGCATCCGCCTGCCGCGTGATGCTCGCGCGCGTGGCCTGCGGGATCCAGCCGTGCGGGCGCCCGTCGGCGTCGACGAGGAGGGTCCAGGGCGAGTGCACGGGGACGGTCGGATCGGCGAGGTGCTCCGCGTCGATGGTCTCGACGGGGTGGATGGTGACGCCGTCGCCCTCCTGGAAGGAGAGGTGCCGGAAACCGCGGTCACGTCCGACGAAGCCGGCGACGAAGTCGTCAACGGGTGCCCGGAGGATCTCCTCGGGCGCGGCGAACTGCGCGAGGCGCCCCCCGACGGCGAACACCGCCACCTTGTCCCCGAGGATGGTCGCCTCGTCGATGTCGTGCGTGACGAAGACGATGGTCTTCGCGAGATCGCGCTGCAGGCGCAGCAGTTCCTCCTGCAGTTCGGCGCGGACCACGGGGTCCACGGCACTGAACGGCTCGTCCATGAGGAGCACGGGCGGGTCCGCCGCGAGGGCCCGCGCCACGCCGACGCGCTGCTGCTGGCCGCCCGAGAGCTGCGCGGGGTACCGGCGGCCGAGGTCGGGGGCGAGCCCGACGACGTCGAGCAGTTCACGCGCACGCCGGCGTGCCTCCGCCTTCCCGACGCCGTTGAGGCGGGGGACGGTCGCGATGTTGTCGAGGACGGTCCGGTGCGGGAGGAGCCCTGAGGACTGCATGACGTACCCCATGGAGCGGCGCAGCTCCGCGGCCCTCTGCCGGCCGATGTCCTGTCCGTCGAGGAGGATCTGCCCGGAGGTCGGTTCCACCATGCGGTTGATCATGCGCAGGGAGGTGGTCTTGCCGCAGCCTGAGGGGCCCACGAAGACGGTGATCCGCCCGCGGTCGATCTCCATCGAGAGGTCCTCGACGGCGGGGCGTCCGCCGTCGTAGGTCTTGGTGACGTTGCGGAACTCGATCATGGGGCGGCTGGAGGCCTGCTCGGGGGGTGTCATGGCAGCTGTGCCTTTCCTGGCAGGAGCTTCTCGGCCGGGCTGCGCCCGCGGGCCGCACGGATGCGGGTCCGGCTTGCCGTCTGTGGGTCGCTGGGCGGAGGCGCAGCGGTCAGTTCAAGCTGTCGGAGGTTCTGAGTCTAACCATCAGTTTGGAGCAGGCAAGACCGCATATGGGTCCGGGGTCGTTGCCGGTTCCCTCCACGGACCGGATGATGCCTGCCGGCGCGGCCGATGCGCCCGGCGGGCCCGGCCCTACTGCCCCAGCAGGAAGCGGACCCCCATGACCGGGTCCTCCTCGAGGAACACCACACGGGTGATGCCCGCGGCCGCGAGCAGCGTCCGGAGGCGTACCTGCAGGTCGGGCTGGTGCATCGCCAGCCCGCCACCGAGGACCACGGGGCCGGGCACGCCGATCACGGAAGCGACGTCGAGCACGAGGCGGGCCAGGGCCACGGCGGCGCGGTCGAGGATGTCGGCGGCGTCGGCGTGGCCGCCCCGTGCCGCGTCGAACACGGCGCGGGACTGCGCCGCCCAATAGGTCCGACCGGCCGCGGAGTGGAACAGCCCGATCAGTTCCGTGGGGGTGGCGACATCGTTGAGCGCCAGTACGGCGGCGTCGAGGGTATCGGCCGGGAGCCCGACGTCGTTCCGGTGCAGGGCCCGTCGGACCGCCTCGCGGGCCACCCAGTAGCCGCTGCCCTCGTCCCCGAGGAGGTAGCCCCAGCCCCCCGAACGCGCCTGGCGGCCGTCCTCCGTGACACCCCAGGCCACCGAGCCGGTCCCGACGATGACGGCGATGCCCGCGCGCGCTTCCCCGGCAGCGAGGATGAGGCGTGTGTCGTGGACGACGTCGATCGCGGCTCCGGGCGCGTGGGGTGCGATCAGGGCGCGGAGCCGGTCGGCATCCGCCCCGGTGTCGACCCCGCCGGATCCCGCGACGACGCACCTGACGGCTCCGGCAGGCCCGGCGGGCGCGGTGGCCAGGAGCTCGCCGAAGAGCTCGCGGAGATTGCGTGCCGCCGCATCCGGCGTGACGTTCTGGACGTTGGCGCTTCCGGCCCGGGCCTCCGCGACGAGCGTGCCGTCCCGCCAGAGCGCGCCATGCGTCTTCGAACCGCCGATGTCGAGGCCGACGACGAGTCCTGCGGCCGGCCCTGCGGCCGGTCTCTCGGTCCCGCGGGCGTCGTCCCGTGTCGCGGACGTCCCGGGCACATCGGGGGCTGCGGACGCGGCCGGACTGGACGACGGGCTGTTCGACGGGCTGTTCGACGGGTTGTTTGACGGGCGGTTCGACATGCCTACAGGGTACAAACAGCGGTCCGCCGGCCGAAGAGCGCGGACCGCCCGACAGGGCGACGTAAGGCGGCCGGGTGTCGGGGCCGGCCCGTCGGGTGCTACCGGGCCCTGCTACCGGGCCTTGCTACCGGGCCCTGCTACCGGGCGGCGCGGGCCGGACGTGCTACCGGGCGCGTACTACCGGGCACCGCGGAGCCGGACGACGAAGGATCCGGTGGCGAGGGCGGCGCAGACTCCGGCGACGGCGAGCGCGAACACCGTGACCGACGCGTTCAGGCCCCAGATCCCCGCTGCGGCACCGAGGCCCAGCACGGGCACGGCGCTGCCGAGATAGGTGATGACGTACACGGCGCTGACCGTCTGGGCGTGCAGCGCGGGCGCGACCCTGACGGAGACCTCGTTGAACACCACCCGGAAGGCCATGCCCTGCCCGAAGCCGGCCGCGAGGCACGCCCCGACGAGCAGGGGCAGGCTGCCGGTGGACTCGGCGACGGGCAGCAGTCCGACCCCGAGTGCCATGCCGGCGAGTCCCAGCGGCACCACGAACCGTCCGCGCGGCGACAGGATCTGGCTGACCGCCGAGGACCCGAGCACGAGGGCAGCGAGGAGGCCGATCAGCGGCCGCGAGGACGTACCCGCGATCCCCGCGAACCAGGTGGGCGCGAGGCTCAGCGTGAAGCCGAACACGGCGAAGCTCAGGAACCCCACGGACGACGCCGTCCAGAACGACCGCCGTGCCTCCCGCGACACGGCCGGCCGGCGCGGACGCAGGGCGGTGAGCGGGCTCTGCCCTTCCGCGGACTTGATCGCGGGCCGTGCGCGCAGCAGCAGCAGCGGCACCAGCAGGCTCGCGAGAACCACGAGGTAGACGAGGAAGGGGGTCCTGGTGGGCACCGGCAGCAGCGAGAGGAGCCCGCCGATCACAGGACCTGCGGCCACGCCTCCGGCCGAGGCCATCAGGGTGAAGCGGGACGCCCAGTCGGGGCGCGTGGGCAGCAGATCACGGAGTGCGGCCGCGCTCGCACCGGTTGCCAGGGCGACCGCGCCGCCCTGCAGCGCACGCCCCGCCGCCAGCATGGGCAGCGAGGTAGCGACGGCGAACAGGGCGGCTCCGAACAGTCCGAGGACGACGGCGAGGACGAGTGCGGCGCGCCGGCCGATGTGGTCGGACCAGTGGCCGGCAAGGACGAGCCCGCCGATCAGTGCGACGACGTAGGAGGCGAAGGCGACGGTGACGGCGAAGGGCGTCAGCCCGAGATCAGCCTGGATGAGGGGATAGAGGGGCGTGGCGAGATTCGCGCCGACGAGCAGGGTGGAGATCACCGTCACTGCGAGCGCGAGACGGACGGCAAGGGAGGCGTCCCAGCTGCGGCGCTCGGCCGCCGTCGGCCGCATCCGCAGCTCGTTGATGACGCTCATCCCGCTTCTCCTTGCTCGCACGCGCCAACAGTAGGCGTTACCCCGGGCGGATCGGATCCGGGCTTCTATAGGATGGAACGTATTGCACTCCCTGTCGCATCATAGGCTCACATTTTGAGCGTCGTGCGCAACTCAGGTGCAGTGGACTGACAGGAAGTGAGCTTCATGAGCAAGCTGGACAGACTCGACCTGCGCCTGCTCCTCGAGCTGGTGCGGGATCCGCGGGCGCAGGTGAGTGAGCTCGGTGAGCTGCTCGGGGTGGCCCGCAACACGGCGCAGACCCGGATCCGCCGGCTGCTCCGCGCGGGGGTCCTCCGCGTGGGCGGGCGCGAGCTCGATCTCGAGGCGCTCGGCTTCGACGTCGTCGCCTTCATCACCATCGAGGTGGCTCACCGCGAGCTCGACGGCGTGATCGCCGGACTCCGTACGCTCAACCAGGTCCTCGAGGTGCACGAGATCTCCGGCCGCGGCGACGTCTGGTGCCGTGTGGCCGCGACGGACACCCACCACCTCCAGGCCGCCCTGCGGTCGGTCCTGAAGATCAAGGGTGTCATCCGCACCGAGACCGTCCTCGCGTTGCACGAGCACATCCCGTACCGCACCGAGCCCCTGCTCGAGCGCCTCGTGCAACACCCCGCCGACGCCTGAGCGAACCCGATCCGTGACGGTTTCCGCCCGCCCTGCCCGACCTGCCCGACTTGCCCCCGACCCGTCCAGGAGACCCACATGGCCCTGCCCACCACCGATACCCGCGTGACCTACCCCCAGGGAGCCGTCGAGTCCGTGTCCCGCGTGCTGCACGTCGAGGCCCGTGACGACGGCCGGCACGCCGTGCTGCTGGACACCACGGCGTTCCACCCCGTGGACTCCGCGTGGCCCGACCAGGGCGCCGACCGCGGCGGACTCGAGGCCGCGGGAGGCAGCTGGCCCGTGACCGACTGCGTGGTCGGCGCGACGGACGGCACCACCCTCTACCTCGGAACGGAGTCGCCCGTCCGCAAGGGCGCCGAGGGCTGGGCGTTCGTCGTCGTGCACCTGACCGACGGGGATGCGCCGGCGGAGGGCGACGACGTCGTCGTACGGGTGGACGCCGCGTACCGGGCGGCGGTGTCGGCCGGGCACACCGGGTGCCATCTGGCCTCGCTGGCGCTCAACCGGGCCCTGGAGGACCGCTGGAGGAAGGAGGTCGCCGCGGACGCCCTCGGGGCGCCGAACTTCGATGCCCTGGCGATCGACACGACCGTCATCGGCGAGTTCGGATCGGTCGACACCTACCGGATGGGCAAGTCCCTGCGCCGGAAGGGTTTCAGCGTCGAGGACCTCGACGCCGGCGCGACGGCCCGGACCGTGAACGCGACGCTCGCGACCTGGACGGCCACCGGCGCGACGATCGCCATCGCGGCGGACGGACCGGGCCTCACGGACCGGCGCCGGTGGGTGTGCGACCTGCCGGGCGAGCGCGCGGAGATCCCGTGCGGCGGCACGCACCTGTCCTCGCTGGCGGGACTCGACGTGACCGTTGACCTGGAACTGACGGACACGGACGGCACGCCGGTGCTGCTCATGCGGACGCGCGCCGTACCGGCCGCGCCGACGACTGCGCCCACGACTGCTTAGGCTCCCCCGCCACGGCCCGCGCCGAGCGATCGCGCCTCCTCGAGGAACTGCTCGGCGACCTCCAGGCGGGACACCGCCTCCGAGGCGTCGCGGCCGTCCGTTCCGCTCCGCCGCGCCCCGGCGATGAGCGTGAGGCTCACGGCCGCGGCCCTGCTCCTGAGCGCCACCGGGTCGACGTTCCGGTCGAAGGCCCGTAGGAACCGCAGCAGTGCCTGCGGGACGTGCGTGTAGCCGGCGTGCAGGCCCGGCAGGACGGCGATGTGCCCGAGGAAGCAGGCGAGGTCGTCCACGAGGCGTCCGGGGCCGAGCGCGTCGACGTCCAGCAGCCCCGACACCGCGCCGCCCGTGATCAGGAGGTTGCCCTCGTAGAAGTCTCCGTGGGTGGGGACGAGAGGACCCCCGTCGCTCGAGCGGACCATCTCGTCGATACCTGCCGCGAGGTGCCGGATCCGGGCCGCCTGCGCCGGCAGCGCGGCCACCGCACCTTCACCGTAGTCACGCACGCGCGCAGCCCACGGCGGGCGGACGGGGAGGGAGAGGACGGCGCGAGGCAACGACCCCAGTACCTCGACGAGGGCGTGCGGATCGACGTCGGCCGCGCCGTCGCGCATGAGGAGGTCGGCGAACGGCGTGCCCGGGGCGGGATGCATGGCGACGACGTCCTGCACCGGCTCCCCCGCGACGACGGGGGCCGGCACACCGGCCGCGCGCAGCATCCGGTGCCTGTCCGCGAGTGGACCGGCACCGTTGCGTCGCAGGACCTTCAGGTAGCGGCGCTCCTCCCCGTTGTCGGCGAGCACCACGGCGCGGCGCAGGGGCCGGTAGCTGCGCAGGCCGAGGACCGTCGCCCGCGGCTCGTGGCCGGATCCGAAGGCGAGCGCCGTCACGCGCTCCTGATCGAGGGCGAGCGGGAGCCCCGGCAGGAGCGGATCGGCAGGATGCACCCACACCGCGAGCGCGTCCGTCCCGCGACGGTGGAAGACCACGACGCCGGCCGTCGGATGCGGGACGGCGCAGGACGTGATGCAGGCATACGCCGGCGCCGGGGACGCTCGGGACCGGCGGCCGGGCGAGCGCCGGGCAGGGCGGACCTGGACGGAGAAGATACCTGTCACGCCTGCTCCGGGCCGGTGGTGCAGGGAGGCGAGCTGCCAGGATCCGAGGTCCCAGCCGGCCCCCGCGAGCGCCTTCCGCAGGAGGTCCGCGGGCGCATCGGACTCGAGGAGCGCCATGGTCTCCTGCTCACGGACGATCCGTGCCTGCCTCGCCCTCATGCGGCCCCCAGGAGATGCCTACGGGGGCCGGTACCCGGCTCCCCTGCGATGTGGTGCCCTGTCAGGCGCGCCGACGCTGCAGCACGTCGTCGAGGTTGATCCGTCCCGTGGCGGGGGCGGCGTCGTGCGCGGTGTCGTCCGTCGCGGCGATGCGGGCAGCGGCCTCGGACGCCTTGATGGGCGTCCTGGAGATCGGCTTCGGGGCTTCGGGCAGATCCAGTGGTGCGGGAGCCTGGCGTTCGGCCTTCGCAGCGTCGACGTAGGTGGGTCGGGGGACGTCGACGGGAGCCCACTCCGGCGCGGTCCGCTCGACCGCGTCGCCGGTGCCGGCCGTGGCTGCTGCGCCGGTATCCTGCGCGGAGGCGCTCCGGACGTCCACGACGGTCGAGCCGTGCGCCACAGCCAGGGCGGCGGTGCGCATTTCCATCGGCGTGAGGCGGCGCGTGGCGGTCTCTTCGGCGTCGAACAGGCTGGTGGGCCGTCGGGGTGCTGCGGGTGCTACGGGAAGGGCGGCGGGGAGCCCGGCAGGCTCGGCCTCACGGTCGGGCGCCATCGCGTGGAGGAACGCCTGGTCCACGCGCGCACGCCGGGCGCGGACGGTGAGCATCCTGAGGACGGCCACGGCGGCCACGGCGACAGCGAGGGACACCGCGGGGAGCAGGAGGGAGACGACGCCGAACGCTGCCGGCACGAGCGTCACCAGCGCGGTCAGGAGGGCCACCAGGCCTACGAGCGCGACTCCGATGCGCCCCCATCTCGGGCTGAAGGACGGGGTTCCGGTGGGCGCCACGGCGGGCAGGCCCGCGGGCTCATCCGGTGGGGAGGGCGGGACCGGCGTGGATCCCGTGGTGCGTGCATCGTCCTGTGGCGCGGTCATGGTCATCATGCTCCCTGCGGGACGGCGGGTCCCGCGTCGTGGCGATCGGTATGTGCTCTCGGCAGTCGCCGGTAGGGTCCTCCTGAGCACGGAAGGGGCCACCCGGACCAGCCACAATCCGACGATTGCGGCGAGCACCAGCGAGCTATCCAGGGAGAGGACCACACTTAGAACCGTAGGAGCACTTCGTGCCCCGTCCCCGCATTGGGCTCGGTGTGTCGGGGCCTAATATGCTTGCCGCGGCATTCGACCGACCGCTCAGCCATGGTGGGATCGCCCGCTCTCGAGCCAGGGCGCCAGCAGGCCGCGCGGCACCTCCTCCGCGGTCAGCGCGAAACTCCGATGGTCCGCCCACTGGCCGGCGATGTGCAGGTACCGGGGCCGCAGTCCCTCGTCGCGGAACTGCAGCTTCTCGACGACCCGGAGGCTGGCACGGTTCTCGGGCCTGATGTTGATCTCCATCCGGTGCAGGCCCAGGTCCCCGAAGCAGTAGTCGGTGGCCAGGGCCACCGCCGTCGGGGCGATGCCCCGGCCGGCCCGCTCGACGTCCACCCAGTACCCGAGGGTTGCCGTGAGGGCGGATCCCCAGGTGATCCCCGAGACGGTCAGCTGCCCCACGAGCCGCGCGTCACGGGAGCCCGGGGGCTGCTCCGTGATGAGGAACGGCAGTGCCGTGCCTGCCCTGGCCTGCGAGGTGAGGGACCGCACCATCTGGTGGTAGGTGGGCAGGAAGCCTTCCGGGTCGGGATTCGAGGCTTCCCACGGCGCGAGCCACCGGGCGTTGCGGTGCCTCAGCGCCGTCCACGCTGCCTTGTCCCTGTGGCGGATGGGCCTCAGGACGAGGGAACCCGTCCTGAGGCTCACGGGCCAGCTGGTCGCCGACCACATGGCGTACGCTCCGTGCTAGTCCGTGAGGTTCTTGCTGAAGTCCCTGATCCAGGCGCGGAGGTCCGGCCCGAGGTCCTCCCGCTCCGAGGCCAGCGTCACCACGGCCTTGAGGTAGCTCAGCTTGTCGCCCGTGTCGTAGCGGCGGCCGCGGAACACCACGCCGTACACACCGGAGCCTTCGCCGTCTGCGGCCGCGAGGGTCTGCAGGGCGTCGGTCAGCTGGATCTCGCCGCCGCGGCCGGGTTCGGTGGTCTCGAGGACGTCGAACACGCGGGGGTGGAGGACGTAGCGGCCGATCACGGCGAGGTTGGAGGGCGCCTCCTCGACGGAGGGCTTCTCGACGAGCTGGTTCACGCGGACGTGGTCCTCGCCGTCGATCTCGGTGATGTCGGCGCAGCCGTAGGCGCTGATCTGCTGGGGATCGACCTCGATGAGCGCGATCACGGAGCCGCCGGTCTTGGCCTGGACCGCGATCATGGTCTCGAGCAGCGGGTCGCGGTCGTCGATGAGGTCGTCGCCGAGGAGTACGGCGAAGGGCTCGTTGTTGACGTGCAGCTTGGCGCGGAGGACGGCGTGCCCGAGACCCTTGGGGTCGCCCTGGCGGAGGTAGTGGATGTCGCCGAGCTCGGAGGGGCGGCGCACCGCGGCCAGCTTGTCGTGGTCGCCCTTGGCCTCGAGCGTCTGCTCGATGAAGGGCACGCGGTCGAAGTGGTCCTCCAGGGCGCGCTTGTTCCGACCGGTGATCATCAGGACGTCGGACAGGCCGGCGTCCACGGCCTCCTGCACGACGTACTGGATGGCGGGCTTGTCCACCACGGGGAGCATTTCCTTGGGCATGGCCTTCGTGGCGGGCAGGAACCGGGTTCCCAGGCCGGCCGCGGGGATAACGGCCTTCGTCACACGTGATCGCAGAGTCATGGGCACAACACTACATAATGGGCGCCCGATCCCCGGGCTGCCATCACAATGGTGGGATGAGCCTCGCCGGACGTGATACGGGAAAGCATTCTCTACGCGCATCGCTGCGCGCCGCGCGCTCCGCGCTGGACCCGGCCGAGCGGCAGGCCCAGTCGCAGTCGATCGCCGACGCCGTCCTGGAGTATGCCATGGACGTCCTCGCCCCGACCGGTTCGGGGGATCACCCGACGATCGCCGCCTATCTGGGCCGTGATCCCGAGCCGCGCACCGAGCACCTGCTGCATGAGTTGCACACGCGCGGGTTCGGTGTCGTCGTACCCGTATGCGAGCCGGCGTACCAGCTGTCATGGGTGATGTGGGCCCCGGGCGCCGCGCTCCGGAGGTCCGTCCGCGCGCCGGTCGACGAGCCCGTCGGCCCGCGGCGCCCCTTCGAGGAGGTGCCCTCCGTGGGCCTGATCCTCGTGCCGGCCCTCGCCGTCGACCGGTCGGGGCAGCGCCTCGGCCAGGGCGGCGGCTACTACGACCGCTTCCTCGCGCAGCATCCCGCAGACTCCCGCGGAACGCCGCTCCGGCTGGGCGTGGTGTACCGGTCGGAACTCCTGCCGGCCGGCGCCGTCCCGGCCGAACCCTTCGACCAGCCACTGGGCGGTGTATTCACCGCTGAGGGGCTCCAGTGCTTCGAGGCGGTCGGCGGGTCGGTGTAGACTGGCACTCGACCCCGGAGAGTGCCAAGAGCAGCGGCCGGAAGAGCCGTCCGGGGGCCACGAAGTTCGTCCAGGAGGATTTCCATGCCCATGTACGCCTATGCCTGCAAGGACTGCGGCCATGCCTTCGACATGCAGCAGTCGTTCTCGGAGGACTCCCTGACCGTGTGCCCGGCGTGCGGCGGCACCCTGCGCAAGAAATTCAACAGCGTGGGCGTGGTGTTCAAGGGCTCGGGGTTCTACCGGAACGACTCCCGGTCGACGACGACGAGCACGGACGCCGGCGCGCCGTCGACCTCCTCCGCGCCGTCCACGGCCGCATCCGACTCCTCGGGCGGGTCCAAGGCCGCATCCTCCACGTCCTCCGCCTCTTCGACCTCGACGGGCAGCGCCGCGGCGTCCTGACCGGGCCGACCTGAAGACTGCGTCCTGCTCCCCCAGCGGACCATGGCTCCCTCCAACGGGCCGGCGGCTTCCTCCCGCGGACCGGGACCTTCTCATCGGACGGGTGGTGCGGCCGTCGGGCCGGTGTCCACATAGCTGCGGCTCCCCGCGGTGGCCGGGGGCACCCGGTCTACGGTCGGCGCATGACCACGACCAGCTTCTCCCGGGAGGCCCCCGTCCGCTACCGTCTCCGCAGGCTGCTGCACCGCCGCAAGCGGCTCCTCGCGTGCCTGCTCCTCAGCATCGCGGCGGGCGTGGCGGTGGAAGGGCTGGTGGGTGACGACTACACCACGACGACGGTGGTCACCGCTGCCCGCGATCTCCCTGTCGGCACGGTGCTCGCGGAGTCCGACGTCGCTCTCGTCCGACTGCCCGAGGCGGCGGTTACAGGCCGAGCTTTCGAGCAGCCGGACCTCCTGGTGGGCCAGCAGCTGGCTGCTCCCCTGGACCAGGGGTCGCCCATCCCGACCACCGCTCTCGTGGGCGACGGCATGCTGACGGGCACTCCTCCCGGCACCGTCGCCGTCCCGCTCCGACCGGCCGACCCGGGGATCGTCCAGCTCCTCGTGCCCGGCCAGCTCGTCGACGTGGTCCTGACCACCGGCAACGGCTACGAAGCCCCGGCCGAATCGATTGTTCTCGCCCGCTCGGTCGCCGTCCTGTGGACGGACTCCGGCGCGGGAGGAACCGCCGGCACCTGGCCCGGGGCCGGCGGCGATGAGGGGCTCGTCGTCGTCGCGGCGGGTGCCGACGAAGCTGCCGCCCTCGCGGGGGCCTCCAGCTCCGGGGACGTCCACCTGGTTCTGACGACCAAGCCGTGAACGGTCAGGGCACGACCAGGGCATGGTCACCCAGCCGGACCCGCCGAACCGGGCAGAGCCGCCGGACCGGTCAGAGCCGTCGGAGCGGACAGAGCCGTCGGAGCGGACAGAGCCGTCGGAGCGGTCAGCCCCAGTGCGGGGGCCGCTGCTCCTTAAGCCACTCGTCGTGGTTCTCCTCCGTGTCCCCCCAGGACCGGGGGTCGTCCTCGGCGGCGGTGGCCGGGAGGACCGGGGCCTGATCGGTTCCGGCGGCCTCACGACCATCGTCGCTCGCGTCTCCGTCGCTCGCGCTTCCGGTCTTCTGCTCGTCGCTGGCCATCAGTGCATCGTCCTTCGGTGCATCGTCCTTCCGGGTCCGTGCGGGTTGGGAGGTCTCCCTCGGCGGCAGTCCGAGGACGGCGGAGGCACGTTCCGCGCAGCCGTCCGGATCGGTGAAGACCTCGATGGTCCACAGCGGCATGTACCGCCAGCCCATGCGTTCGAGGACCTGCGGACGGAGCCTGCTGCGTTCCCGGACGGACATCGACCCGTAGCGGGTGGTCCCGTCCGACTCGATCGCCAGCGGCGCGGGTCGCTCGTCCTGGACCGCGGCTGCGCTGCCGTCCGGACGAAGGTCCGCCGGGCGCACCGCGACGATGTCGAGGACGCCGGCGTAGTGGTCCCACACCTCGGCGCCCCGGTGGCGCAGGCGGTCCACGAGGTCCGCGACCAAGGGGTCCTCGTTGCTGCCGGACAGGGCCCGCGGGTTCCCGGTTCCACTGCCCATCTCCCGCTGCAGCAGTTCGAAGAAGTCGAGGGCCCCGGTGGTGAGCCGGTCCGGATCGAGGTCCGTGGGCTGGAAACAGGTCAGCACGTGCTGGAGCCGTCGGGCACGTGTCATGGCAATGACGAAGTTCCGGCGACCGTTCGGGCCCGAGAGCGGGCCGAAGGAGTGAAGCGCCCGGCCGTGGGGGGTGCGGCCGTAGCCGAGCGAGAAGATGATGTCGTCCCGGACCAAACCGCCCGCCCGTTCCACGGGCACCACACGGAAGGCCTCCCTGCCGGGCGTGAAGAAGTCGGCGGCCCAGGGGAACTCGGTCATCTGCAGCCGGATCGCCTCGCCCACGCGGGCTGCATGCCGGGCGCTGGCGGTGACGACGGCGAGCGAGACGTGCGGGCGGCGGCGGATGTGCTCGAAGACCAGCTCGACCACGCGGTTCACCTCGACGGCGACGCTCTCGACGCCGTCGTGCTCGGAGCTCGGCATGCCGGTGCCGTTCGGCAGGTACTCGACCACGAGGCCACGTCCGCTGCCGGTGACCTCGGAGGCCTGCGGGAGGCGGGAGAGCTTCCCGTCGTAGAAGGACTCGCTCAGGTAGGTGTCGAGGCCGCGGTCGACGCCGCGGTACACCTCGGTGAGTCCACGCACGGGCAGCACCTCGCGGAGCGCGTCGAAGGCACTGGGCAGGGGTTCGAGGGTGAAGGCCCGGTCGGCGGACTGCACCTCGATGCTGAAGCGGGTGGGTCCGGCCAGGCGGTCGTCACCGAAGACGGCCACCTGCGAGGCGCGCGCGATGCAGGGCACCGCGCTCTGCAGCGACATCGATTCGCCGTCGAGGATCACGGCGGTGTCGAACGCGTACCCCTCGGGGACGGCGCCCCGGACGGTCAGCGGGCTCACGGCCCAGATGGGCACGAGCGCGGCCACGATCTCGGGGTGGAGGCCCGCGAAGACCTCGAGGGTCAGGGTCCCGTCCTTGAGCTCCTGCCGCAGCCGGGCGGCGTCCCCGGGGTGGCTCTCGACGGCGGCGCGCCACCGCTCGCCGAGCGTCCACCGGATGCGGGCCGGGCCGGACGCGATGTGCGCGTTGTCCGCCAGGCGGTACTCCGCCTCGAGCTTGCGCAGGCTGTCGCCGTCGGACATGGCGAGGTAGTCGTCCCCGCTGATCATCGCCTCGAGGGCTGACTGCCACCATGCGAGTTCGAGCTCGTCCCTCACGCGGTCGGCAGGCACTTCCCGGTCGGCGAGGTCCGTGAGCAGTTCACCCAGGCCCTGCTCGCGCATCTCGTCGAGCAGCAGCGTGCGCTCGGGCAGCGTGGCGAGGGTCTCCTTGTCGAGGGCGAGGTCGCGGAGGAGGGTCTCCAGACCGTCCAGGTCCAGCGCCGCGAGGTCCGGGTGGCCGGAAGTGGGGCGGAGGATCGTGGTCAGTTCCTCGAGCCGTGCCTCCACGGCCCGGTACGACGCGTGGATCTCGGCGAGACCCGTGGGGACGGAGGGGTGGCGTTCGGTCAGGGCGTAGCGCGTCCAGAGCGTGCGCTGCTGCTGAACCTCGCGCAGGGACGTGTGCAGGTCGGAGATATGGACTCCGGGCCGGATGTACTCCTTGGCGACCCGCCGCAGTCGGGACCGCGTCATGGAGCTCATCTCGATGTCGCGTTCCTTCCGCCACGAGGACGGCGCGGTGGCGGAGATCAGGTCGGTGACGGGCCGGTCGAAGATGTCCGGCGTGAACTTGTCGAGGCTGGCGCGGACCGCGACGAGGAGTTCGAGCTGCTCGCCCCACTCCCGGAAGGTCCCGCCCAGCGTGATGTGGGAGTGCTCGGCGACGCGCTGCACCTCGTTCCGGAGTCCGGGGATCTCGGTGGCGAGCTGCTCGGCGAGGCCGTGCGCGTGCTCGGTCTCCTTGCGGTTGAGCAGCTGGGCCCCGTACCAGGGGCTCTGCGTCGACGCCTTGCTGAAGCTGCCCAGCTCGGCGGCGCGCCGCAGGCGCTCGGTGAGCTCCGCGCGGTCCGTGATGGAGTCGAGGACGCTCCGCTTCAGGCGCACGGTGGTGGACGGCGCCGGATCGAGGGCGGTGAGTCCGGCGAGCGACTGCATGGCCTGGTAGGGCGAGCATCCCCAGCGGCTGCGGATGTCGTGGAGGCTCCGTACGTGCTCCGTGAGCTGGTGGCGGTGCCCGGTCAGCGTGGAGTGGAGCGTCCCGAGTTGCGGCTCGACAGCCTTCTCGTTGCGGACAAGGGCACGGATGACGGCTTCGCGCAGCTGCGCCGGCCCGGTCTGGCTGCCGACCTGGAGCACGAGCGAGCCCAGGTTCAGCCCGTCGAGGTCCTGCACGAACTCGTTGAGGGTGCCGCGGCGCTCCGCCGCGACCACCACCCGCCGGCCGGCGGCCGCGGCCCGGGCGGCGACGTTCAGCGCGGTCTGGGTCTGGCCCGTCCCGGGGGGTGTCGCCACCACGAGGCTTACGCCCGCGGAGGCGAGATCGAGGACGTCCTGCTGGGCCCTGTCAGCGTCGAGGACCAGGATCTCCTCGGCGGGGTCCCGCTCGTCGGCGGGCGGGAACTGCAGACCGTCGGCCGCACCGGCGAGGGCCGACGCCGCGTCGGCGTCTCCCCTTGCCGCGCCCACCAGGGCGGCGAGGACGGGATGGTCGGGGTTCAGGGCGGGATCACCCTTGACTCCGGCGAGGTCGGCGAAGGTGGACACCAGGATCCGGTGTTCGACGGACATGCCGCGGACGCCCTCGCTCAGCGCCCGCATGCGCTCGAGGACGGGATGAGGATCGAAGCGCGCCGTGCCGTAGGCGAGGCGCGCGATACCGACGGGGTCGACGCGCAGGCCCTGCTCGTTCCGCAGGTGCCGGACGAGTGCCGGGTTCATACGGGCCTGCTCCGTGATCTGCAGCTCGTAGTCGTCCTGCGAGGGATGCACCGTCAGGGAGACAGCAGTGAGGAGCACGGGGGCGTTCAGCGTCTCGGAGCGTCCCGAGTCGTCCACCGACCGCCACGAGGCCGTCCCGGCGGCGAGGTAGCCGACGTCGATGCCCCGCTCGGTGCCGAGCTCGAAGATCTTCGCGCGGAGGGCGCGCGCCGCGGCCTTGGCGGCGCTGTACTGGACGGGGTCGCGCAGCAGCGTGGACAGGCGCGTCCGTCGGCCCGCCTGGAGCTGGGCGAGCCCCGAGGGATGCGCGTGGGTCAGGTCGATGCTCGTGCCGGCCGAGGGCCGGAAGTGCAGGAGCGTGTCCCCGGTGGCCTGGGGACCGAGGCCCTCGAGCCAGGGCACGAGGAACTCCTGGGCGGACGACGCATCGCCGGACGCGTCGGAGCGCTGCCGCCCCGACCCCGCGCCCTGCGGCTCCTCCGCGGGGGATCCCGCCGTATCCCGCTGGTCCTGCTCCGGCACGGCCGCCTTCTTCCCTGCATTGTCACGTGCTGATCTCGACCAGATTGGCATGTCTTCCAAGCTATCCGAAAAGCGGTCGGACCCCGCGGATAGCAACGCGGCCCGGGCGGATGGGAGGGGGTTCGACGTCCCTCCCGGTTCCGCCTACTCCCACTCGATGGTTCCCGGCGGTTTGCTCGTCACGTCGAGCACCACGCGGTTGACGCCGTCCACCTCATTGGTGATCCGGTTGGAGATCCGTGCGAGGAGGTCGTACGGCAGGCGCGACCAGTCAGCGGTCATCGCGTCCTCGCTGGACACGGGACGCAGCACGATGGGGTGCCCGTACGTGCGGCCGTCGCCCTGGACGCCCACACTGCGGACATCGGCGAGCAGCACCACGGGCATCTGCCAGACCTCGCTGTCGAGTCCGGCGGCCGTGAGTTCGGCGCGGGCAATCGCATCGGCCTTGCGCAGGAGCGCGAGACGCTCCTCCGTGACGTCCCCGACGATCCTGATCCCGAGTCCGGGACCGGGGAACGGCTGGCGTCCGACGATCTCCGCGGGCAGTCCGAGCTGCGCGCCGACGGCGCGCACCTCGTCCTTGAAGAGCGTGCGCAGCGGCTCGACGAGCTCGAACTGCAGGTCCTCCGGCAGCCCGCCCACATTGTGGTGGCTCTTGATGTTGGCCGCACCCTCGCCACCGCCGGATTCGACGACGTCGGGGTACAGCGTGCCCTGCACGAGGAATCGGATGGGCTCGCCCTCCGCCTCTGCCTCGCGCATGATGGCGCGCTCGGCCTCCTCGAAGGCACGGATGAACTCACGGCCGATGATCTTGCGCTTCGTCTCGGGGTCCGACACTCCGGCCAGGGCCTCGAGGAAGCGCTTCTGCTCGTTGGCGACGTAGAGCTTCACGCCGGTAGCGGCTACGAAGTCGCGCTCCACCTGCTCGGCCTCGCCCTCGCGCAGCAGTCCATGGTCCACGAAGACGCAGGTGAGCTGGTCGCCGACGGCACGCTGCACGAGCGCGGCGGCGACGGCGGAATCGACTCCTCCGGAAAGTCCGCAGATGACGCGCGCGTCACCGATCTGCTCGCGGATGCGCTCCACCTGCTCCTCGAGGATGTTGCGCGTGGTCCAGTTCGGATCCAGGCGCGCGCCGCGGAACAGGAAGTTCTCGATGACGGCCTGCCCGTGCTGCGAGTGCTTGACCTCCGGGTGCCACTGCACGCCGTAGAGCGCCTTGTCCTCGTTGGCGAAGGCCGCGACCGGGGCGCCGGCCGTGCTGGCGAGGACCTCGAAGCCGTCCGGAGCGGCCTGCACGCTGTCACCGTGGCTCATCCACGCGTTCTGATGCTCGGGGGTCCCCTCGAGGATGGAGCGGGACGCGCCGTCCGAGGTGATGTCGGTCGAGCCGTATTCCCTCAGGCCGGTCTTCGCGACCGTGCCGCCGAGCGCGCTGGCCATGGCCTGGAAGCCGTAGCAGATGCCCAGCATGGGCACTCCGGCGTTGAACAGGTCCCGCTCGATGCGGGGCGCGCCCTCCGCGTAGACGCTGGAGGGGCCGCCCGAGAGGATGATGGCCGAGGGGTTCTTCGCGAGGATCTCCTGCGTGCTGAGCGTGTGCGGCACGATCTCGGAGTACACATCCGCCTCACGGACGCGGCGCGCGATCAGCTGCGCGTACTGCGCGCCGTAGTCCACGACGAGGACAGGACGTTGTTCGGAGCCGTTCTCGGGGGTAGTCACCCACCAACAATAGTCCGCGGGCACCCGCCGTCGCACATCACCCGAGGGGGCGTGACGCCCGGTTCAGTACCGCGGAGCGGCCTCGGGGTGAGCTGCGAGGTCCTCCTCGGCCTGGCGGTGGATCCGCTTCTCCACGAAGAAGGACAGCAGCGGCACCACGCCGCCGAGCGCGATCAGGACGAAGCGGCCGAAGGGCCAGCGCATGAGCTGCCACAGCCGGAAGTCGGCGATGAGGTACACGACGTACAGCCAGCCGTGGACGATCAGCACCGCCCTCGAGAGGTTCACGCCTCCGGCGGTCTCGGCGACCACCTCGGGGAGGACCTGGAGGAAGGCTCCCCCGCCGGCCACGATCTCGGAGTCGAACCCGTACTTCGCCACCATCTCCACGACGACGAGTAGCAGCATGACGCCGGTCGCGTAGGAGAGCACCTTGTAGAACGTGAGCGCGGACCGGATCTGCGCGTGCGTCCCGCCGAACCGCCGCTTCGGCTTCCCGCCCTTCGGTCGTGCGGCTCCGGCGGCGGGGTCGAGTACTGGCTCAGTCACGGTGGGCACCGCTTTCCTGGGTGGAAGTCTGGGTGGGCGTCGGGGTAGTCGGAGCATCTGCGGGAGGAGCATCTGCGGGAGGGGACGCGCCCGGCGAGGGGTCGGAGGCCTCCCGCAGGGCCTCCTCGGCCTCGGCCTCGTCCTCGAGGGTGCGGCGGTGGTCGTCGGCGACGAGGCGCCACCAGAGGAAGAACGCGAAGCCGGCGAAGACGACCCACTCGACGGCGTAGAAGATGTTCAGCCAGTTGATCGGGGTGTCCTGCGGCTGCGGGCCCACCACCACGGGTTCCAGACCGGCGGTGAAAGGTACGGCCGCGCCGTCGACCGTCACATCGGAGGCCACGACGAACGCGGCGTAGGTGGTCGCGTCCCAGATGTTGGAGAGCTCGGCCGTGGACAGCGAGGGGACCTGCCCGTCGACGTTCCGCTGCACCTCGGGGGCCTCGGGCGGCAGGAGGCGGCCGACGACGACGGCTCCTCCTTCCTGCTCCGGGACCGCTGCCGCGTCCTCCGCGGTCGCCACCCAGCCGAGGACGACGGGGATGACGGCCTCCTCGGCGGGTGCGGCCGGCTCCGGGGACGCGGCGACGGTGAACGCCTGCACGACCCAGAGGCCCTCCTCGCCGTCGTGCAGGCGGTTCTCCACCAGCATCCGGGTGCCGGGCTCGAACGCGCCCTCGACCGACACCATCTGGTCGGCCCCCGACGCGTACAGCGGCGTGAGGGGTTCCAGCACGTCGGTGAGCGGACGGACGTTCTCCGTGGTGCTGGGCGCGGGCGGCGGTGTCTCCCGCGAGGAACTGAACTGCCACTGGCTGAGGAGGACGAAGACCGCGGCGGCCGCCATCGCGAGGATCAGCGTGAGGATCCATCGAGGCTTGAGCGCGGTTTTCAACACCCTTCAACGGTACTTCGTGACCGTGTAGAACAACGAATACCGGAGGGACCGGTCGGCGCCGCCCTCTCGACCGACAGAGTGATTGGCAGATCCCTATCACTATGCCCGGATGCCGTCTAGGATGGACCCTCGTGCGTTCCTTTCCCTACCCCCTGACCGGCTCGCCGGACCTGCGCTCCCCCGCGCGCTATCTGCTGTGGCTCGGCGGGCAGCAGAAGGCGACACTCGCGGCGGGCGTGCTCCTCGGCACCGTGTGGATGGCGTCGCAGGCGGTCATGCCCTTCGTGCTCGGGCGCGCCCTCGACGACGGCATCATCGGCGGCGACACGCGTGCCCTGCTCGGCTGGGCCGGTGCGCTGCTCGGCCTCATGGTGGTCCAGGCCGTCTCCGACACCGCGACGCACCGGGCCGGGGTGAGCAGCTGGATGCAGGCGGCGTTCCGTTCCGTACGCCTGGTGGGGCACAAGATCAGCCGCACGGGCGACGCCCTCCCCGCCGCGCTGTCCACGGGCGAGGTCGTGTCCACCGCGGCCTCCGATGCCTTCCGGCTGGGCGAGGTGTACGAGGTGCTCACCCGCCTCGCCGGAGCGGCGGCGGCCTGGCTCGTGGTCACTGTGCTCATCTGGCAGACCTCCCCTGTGCTCGGCGTCGTCGTGCTCGTCGGCGTCCCCGTGTGCTGCGGGCTCCTGCTCTTCGTGGTGCGGCCCATGCAGGCGCGGCAGCGCGAGCAGCGCGAGGCGTCAGGCCGGATGACCGCCGTGGGCGCGGACACCGTCGCGGGACTGCGGGTGCTGCGCGGCATCGGCGGCGAGCACATCTTCGTGGGCCGGTACCGGGACAAGTCGGCCGTGACGCGGGATTCGGGCATCCGGGTGGCCCGCTCCCTCGCGGACCTCGAGGCGTCCCAGGTGTTCATCGCCGGGTCCTTCAGCGTGGTCTTCACGTGGGTGGGCGCGTCGCTGGTCCTCGCGGGCGAGATCACACCCGGGGAGCTCGTGGCCCTCTACGGCTTTTCGATCTTCCTCATGACGCCCATCCGCGCGGCCGCCGACTCGGTGGCCCGCTTCATCCGCGCCCACGTCGGTGCGCGGAAGATCATCGCGGTGCTGTCGGTCGACGCCGCCGTCGCGGAGAGTACGACGCCGGTGCACGCCCCGCCGCCCGGTGCGGTCCTCGTCGACGAGCGGTCGGGCGTCGTCGTCGAGCCCGGGCTGATCACGGCCGTCGTCTCGCGGGAACCCGCCGAGTCCACGGACGCCGTGACGCGCCTCGGCCGGTTCGAGGACGCCGTGCTCGAGGAGGCCACGGTCCGCTGGGGTGCCGCGGACCTCCGGCACGTGCCGCTCGCGGACATCCGTGCGCGGATCGTGGTGAGCGAGGCCGCCCCGCAGCTCTTCAGCGGGTCCCTCCGCGCGCAGCTCGACCCGCAGGGCCGGCACGACGACGAGGCCGTCCTCGCGGCGCTCGAGGCAGTGAGCGCCCTCGACATCCTCGACGGGCTCGAGGGTGGTCTCGACCACGAGGTCACCGAGCGCGGCCGGAGCTTCTCCGGCGGGCAGCGCCAGCGCCTGGTCCTGGCGCGCGCCTACCTGACCGAGGCCGAGAACCTGGTCCTGGTGGAGCCGACGAGCGCCGTGGACGCCCACACCGAGCAGCGCATCGCGGCCCGCCTCGGCGGCGCCCGACGGCGGGACGGCCGGACGACCGTCATCGTCACGGCGAGCCCGCTGCTGCTGAGGGTCGTGGACCGCGTGGTCTTCCTCGAGGACGGCCGGGTCAGCGCGCAGGGCAGCCACAAGGACCTCATGACCAGCAGCAGCACCTATCGGAACGTGGTGATCCGCAGTGAGTAGCACGGCCAAACTCCCCGTCGCCGGAGCGGCATCCGTCCGCGACGAGGCCTCGCGCCTCATCCGCCACCACCGGCGTGCCCTCGGCGCGGTGATCGCCCTCTACGTGGGGTCCGCCATCGCGGGCCTCGCCGGGCCGATCCTGCTCGGCATCCTCGTGGACGCCGTGTCCGCGGGCACGACGGCGTCGTTCGTGGCGACCGTGTCCCTCTGGATGCTCGGGTTCCTCGTGGTGCAGTCGGTGCTGCGCCGGTACGCCGTGCGCTCCGGCATGGTCTTCGGCGAGCGCGTGTTCGCCGAGCTGCGCGAGGACTTCATGGAGGACGTCACGGCGCTGCCGCTGTCCACGGTGGAGAAGGCGGGCACCGGTGACCTCGTCGCCCGGACCACGAACGACATCGACGCGGTGTCCCACACTGTGCGCTTCGGCGTGCCGCAGGTCGTCGTCTCCGTGGTGACCATCCTCCTGACGCTCGGCGCCGCGGTCGTCACCTCGCCCGTGCTGTCCCTCGCCCTCCTCGTGGGCCTGCCGCTGCTGTGGCCCGTGACGCGCTGGTACCTGCGGCGCAGCGCGGCCGGCTACATGCGCGAGCGCGAGACCTACGCCGTGGTGAACGGGACGCTCACGGAGTCGATCGAAGGCGCACGGACCGTCGACGCCCTCGGTCTCGGCGCGCTGCGCCGCCAGGACCTCGACGCCGCCCTCGGCACTAGCTTCCGGGCGGAGCGGTACACGCTGTGGCTGCGCTCGGTCCTGTTCCCGGCCGCGGACATCGCCTTCTGGCTGCCCGCCGCCGCGGTGCTGCTGTGGGGAGGCTGGCTCGTGGGCCAGGGCGTCGTCACGCCCGGCGCCGTGGCCGCGGTGGCGCTGTTCGCCGTCCGGCTGATCGACCCCGTGGACCTGCTCATCATGTGGACCGACGAGATCCAGGTCGGGGCGGCGTCGCTCGCGCGCATCATCGGCATCAAGGACGTCGAGCCCGACCGCGAGGCGACGGCGGCGGAACCCGCCAACGAGGACATCGTGGTGTCCGCGGCGACCTACGCGTACCGGCCCGGCCACAACGTGCTGCACGGGGTGGACCTCACGCTCGTGCGCGGCGAACGGCTCGCCGTCGTCGGCCCGTCCGGTGCCGGCAAGTCCACCCTGGGCCGGCTGATCGCGGGGATCCACCCGCCCACCTCGGGGTCGGTCACGGTGGGCGGCGTACCCCTGGTCGACCGGCCGCTGGACGACCTGCGCCGCGAGGTGGCCCTCGTGACGCAGGAGCACCACGTCTTCGTGGGGTCGGTCTCGGACAACGTGCGGCTCGGTCGCGCGGACGCGGGTGACGTCGAGATCGAGGACGCGCTGCGCAGCGTCGGCGCCCTCGACTGGGTGAAGCAGCTCCCGGAGGGCATGGACACGGAGGTGGGCTCCGGCGCGCACGAGCTGACGCCCGCCCAGGCGCAGGAGCTGGCGCTGGCCCGGCTGATCCTCGCCGATCCGCACACCCTGGTCCTGGACGAGGCGACGTCGCTGATCGACCCGCAGGCGGCACGGGACCTCGAGCGGTCTCTCAACGCCGTCCTCGAGGGGCGCACCGTCATCGCCATCGCCCACCGGCTGCACACGGCTCACGACGCCGACCGCGTGGCCGTGGTGGAGGAGGGGCGGATCGCGGAGCTCGGCTCGCACGACGAGCTCCTGGCCCTGGACGGTGCGTACGCGTCGCTGTGGAACTCCTGGCGGAGCGAGTAGGGCCCGGAGGCAGGGCGCTAGTGGTCGAAGAACACCAGCGAGGAGTTGATCAGCTCGGCGATCACCTCGGCGTCGTGCGCCCTGCGCAGGGACTCGCGGAAGTTCTCCTTGAACAGGCTGCGGGCGATCGTGGCGAGGACCTCGAGGTGTTCCGAGAAGGACTGCGCGGGCGTGGCCATGAGGAGGACGAGCGTGGCCGGACCATCAACGGCGCCGAAGTCGAGGCTGTGCCCGAAGCGCGTGACGCCGACGGCGATCGAGGTCTGGTTCACGTACTCACTGCGGGCGTGCGGCAGGCCGACGCCGCCGGGCAGTCCGGTGGCCATCTGGTGTTCGCGCGAATTGACCTGGTCGAGGAAGGCCTGCAGGTCCGAGATGCGCCCCGCGGCATACAGGCGCTCGGCCAGCTGGGCTGCGGCGTCCTCCTTGGACACCGCTTCCATCTCGAGGATCACGAGGTCGGGCGTGGTGAGTTCGGCGTCGTGCAGCTCGAGGGACAAGTCGCTCACAATGTGCCTTTCGAAGTTCCCGCCGGCCATGGCCTTCCAGCTTAGCCCCGGCCGCACCGGGCGCCGGCGTGCGCGTGTCCTCGGTCAGTCGGTGGAGACGTAGGGAGAGAGGACCACTTCCACCCGCTGGAACTCCTTGAGGTCCGAGTACCCGGTGGTGGCCATGGCCCGGCGGAGCGCGCCGATCAGGTTGGACGTGCCGTCGGTGTGGTGGGAGGGGCCCCAGAGCACCTCCTGCAGGGGGCCGACGGTGCCGATGTTGACCCTGTCCCCGCGCGGCAGTTCGTGGTGGTGCGCCTCCTGGCCCCAGTGCCAGCCCTTGCCGGGGGCCTCCTCGGCGCGGGCGAGCGCGGAGCCGAGCATGACGGCGTCGGCGCCCATCGCGATGGCCTTGACGATGTCGCCGCTGGCGCCCATGCCGCCGTCGGCGATGACGTGGACGTAGCGGCCGCCGGATTCGTCCATGTAGTCGCGGCGGGCTCCGGCCACGTCGGCGATGGCCGAGGCGAGCGGCGAGTGGATGCCGAGCGCGCGTCGCGTCGTCGTCGTCGCGCCGCCGCCGAAGCCGACCAGCACACCGGCCGCGCCCGTCCGCATGAGGTGGAGGGCCGGCGTGTAGCCTGCGGCGCCACCCACGATCACCGGGACGTCGAGCTCGTAGATGAACTTCTTCAGGTCCAGGGGCTGCTCGTTCTTCGACACGTGCTCCGCGGACACCGTGGTGCCGCGGATCACGAAGATGTCGACGCCGGCGGCGAGGACGGTCCTGTAGAACTGCTGCGTGCGCTGCGGCGTGAGGGAACCCGCGACGGTCACGCCGGCCTCGCGGATCTCGGCGAGGCGGCTCGTGATGAGCTCGGCGCGGATGGGCGCACTGTACAGCTCCTGCATCCGACGCGTGGCCGCCGGGCTGAAGGCCTCGGTGCTGAGACCGGCGATCTCGTCCAGGACCGGCTGCGGGTCCTCGTAACGGGTCCACAGCCCCTCGAGGTTGAGCACGCCGAGGCCGCCGAGCCGGCCCATGGCGATGGCGGTGACGGGCGACATGGCCGAATCCATGGGGGCGGCGACGACGGGCATCTCGAACTGGTAGGCGTCGATCTGCCAGTTCACCGAGACGTCGAGCGGGTCCCGGGTGCGCCGGGAGGGCACCACCGCAACGTCGTCCAGCGAATATGCCCTGCGTCCGCGCTTGGCCCGGCCGATCTCGATCTCGTAAGTCACTGCTCTAGGTTAGCCCAGCGGCGCTCCCGGTCCCTGCGTTCCGGCGCACGCCCGCGATGGCTACCGCTGGTCCACGCGGTCGAGGAACTTCCCGGTGCGTTCGCGCAGCTCGCTTGCCTGGCGCCGCACGACGACGGCCGGGTCCGGGCGGATCTCACTGGCGGGCGGTTCCCGGCGCACGTTGGCCGAGCAGACGAAGTCGGCGCAGATCAGCGTCCCGACGCTGTTGCCGTCGCGTCCGGACTGGCCGGAGCGGCGGGCCACCCATAGGAGGACGTCCTCCTTGGAGTACACGTCCCGGCAGAGTTCGCAGAGGACCGCCCGGTTCTTGCGCGCTCCTCCCTCGGGGGCCCGGAGGAGGATGCCGGTCGGACGCTGGGGGCCCGGGACCACGAGGTAGCCGCGGAGCGGCATCTTCTCGTCACGCCAGCCGAGGAAGTCGAGGTTCTCCCAGTCCAGGGTGTCGAGGTTCTTCGGCGGGGTGAGCTTCGCGGTCTCGGACCGGGTGGCGTTGATGAAGGAGGAGCGGATGTCCTTGATGGAGAGGGGTTGCATGGAGAAGCGCCTTAGCAGCTGGAGGGTCGAGGGGAATCGGCTCTGCCGGCCGGGCCATGGGGACGCGGCGCCTCGCGGGTACGACGGACTGGCACGCCGAACGGGGTTCGGCGGTGCGTCAGGCCGGGAGGCTGCCTGCCATGGTCGGGGGTGCCGGCGAGGGCGCGGGCGCGCAGCAGGCCATGACGGCCACCCCGCTCTCCGCGGCAGACCGGGCCCTGAGGCTCCGCTGCATGCTCATCCGTCCCTGATTCCTGATCCTCGTGCTTCGTGCTTCGTGCTTCGTGCGGGGCTATCCTCGCAGGAAGAGCCGCCCCCTGCAAAGCGTCGTGCTCTGTGCCGCACTGTCCGCCACGCCATGGGATCCCGTTCGTGCGGACCGACCCCGGAAGGAGCGCATCGTGTCCGAACGCCCTCGTGCCGCGCCGGGCGCGGTCGCCGTCCGGCCGATGATCGCCTCGGACGTGCCCTTCCTCCCGGCCGTGGAGCGTGCCGCGGGCCTCGCCTTCCGCGAACTGGGGATGGCGGCGATCGCGGAGGATGAGCCGCCGCCGCAGTCCGTGCTGGCAGCGTCCTGCGCAGCGGGTCGGGGCTGGGTCGCCTCCGACGGCGTCGGACCCGTCGCCTACCTGCTGCTCGCCGTCGTCGACGGCGCCGCGCACATCGAGCAGGTGTCCGTGCACCCCGGGCACGCGCGGCAGGGTGTCGGGCGCAGGCTGATCGACGAGGCGGAGGCCTGGGCCCGCCTCCGTTCGATGCCGTCCCTGACCCTGACGACGTTCAGGGACGTGCCCTGGAACGCGCCGTACTACCGGCGCCTCGGCTTCGTGGACCTCGCGGAGGCCGATCTGGGGCCCGGGCTGGCCGCGGTGCGGCGCCACGAGGCGGAGGCAGGACTCGAGGCATGGCCGAGGGTGGTGATGCGGCGGGCCGTCCTCCCGTGCGTTGGGAGGTCGGGCGGCGTCGGTGGGACACCCTAGGGTGAACTCCGGATAGAGGGACATCGAGGAAGGACGACGGAATGCCGTTCCGTAGCAAGAAGACGCTGGAGGCCTGGGTCGACGAGTTCCGGACCACCCGGGAAGGGGGCGCGCTCATCACCGTCCTCGTCCAGGACGGCGAGGGCGGAGCCGATACCGGTCTGGTGACCGTCCCGCTCAGGATCGGCAGCACCGGGATCTACATGCAACCGGTCTCCATCGGCGATGCGCGGTGGTCCGTCTCGTTCGGTGCCCGCGCGGACGAGTTCGAACTGACACCGGCAGAGCTGCACGGCCTCGCCGCGGAGCTCCTGGCCGCTGCATCCCTCTGCCAGTTCCTCCAGGAGAAGTCGGTGGGCTACGAGGAGGACCCGGACGGGGACTGGGACGACTGAAACCCCGCCGGACAGCCGCCGGACTCCCGCCGGAACGCGCGGACCCTCGGCATCGGCACACGCCGCGGCGGCCCGCCTCTGCAGGGGTCAGGCGTCCGGCAGCTGGCTCTCGAACATCCTGAAGTAGCGGCCCCGGAGCGCCACCAGCTCCCGGTGAGTCCCCGATTCGACCACGCGCCCGTCCTCGAGCATGTACACGACGTCGGCCTTCTCGATGGTGGCGAGCCGGTGGCTGATCGCGATGATGGTCCGCGAGCGGTCGCCGAAGAGCCGCGTGAAGATGCGGTGCTCGGCGAGCGCGTCGATGGCCGATGTCGGCTCGTCCATCACGATGAAGGGCGCGTCCCGGTAGAAGTTGCGGGCCATCGCGAGCCGTTGCCACTGCCCGCCCGACAGTCCGCTGCCCTTCCGGCCGCGCGGGTCCTCCATCCAGTTGCTCACGTAGTTCTCGTAGCCGTTCGGCATCCTGGCGATGAAGTCCGCCGCGTCGGCGTCCTCGGCGGCCCGCCGCACCCGCTCGTCGTCGCGCGCGCGATGGACATCGCCGAAGTAGATGTTGTTGGCGGCCGTCGCGAACTCGTAGCGCAGGAAGTCCTGGCTCATCACGGCGAGGTGCTGGTGCCAGTCGTCGATCCCGATCCCGCGCAGGTCGCGGCCGTCGAGCAGCACCGCTCCCCTGCTCGGCTGGTACAGACCGGCTAGGACCCGCACGAGCGTCGACTTCCCGGCACCGTTCTCGCCGACCACGGCCACGTGCGTGCCGCGTTCGAAGGACATCGAGATGCCCTTCAGCACCTCCTCCTCGCTGCCGGCGTACGTGAAGTGGATGTCGCGGAGCTCGACGACGGCGGGGGCCTCGGCCAGGCGCCCGGGGGCACCGGTGGACAGTGGGAACTCCATGAACTGCTCGTAGTCCTTGAGGTTCGCCAGGTCTTCGTCGATGGAGCTCAGCGAGGACACGAGGCTGTTGGCGGTACTGAGCGCCCGGCTGACGATCTGCTGCACGTAGAGGAACTGGCCCACTGGCTGGGCCCGGGCGATGATCTGCCCCACGATCCACACCAGTGCCAGCAGCTCGGCGCCGTACTGCAGGGCGTCCGCGAGGAGCTGCTTGGGGATGTAGCGCTTCTGGAAGTCGAGGCGCCGCTTCTCGTCGGCGTCGCGCAGGGTGGAGCGCAGGTCCATGAGGTACCGGACGATCCCGTACAGGCGCATCTCGGCGATGTTCTGCGGCTTCATCAGGTTCGTCTCGATCATGCGCCGCTGCCGCCGCGAGTCCACCTGCGTGTTCCAGTGCGCCATCTGCTCCCGGGACAACCGGAACTGCAGGTAGACGCTGGGGATGATCGCGAGGAGGACGATCAGGGCGATCCACCAGCTGACCAGCAGCAGCGCGCCGATGGCGAGGACCACGGAGACCAGCTGCGTGAAGATCGCCGCGATCCGGTCGAGGACCCGTGCGTAGGAGTCGGAGAAACGGCGGGCCCTGTCGTAGAGATCCACCGTCTCCTTGTCGTCGTACCGCCAGAATTCCAGCGCCAGGAACCGCTCGTACATGCGGTCCCCCACGATCGCGCCCACGCGGAAGCTCAGGACCTGCTGGATGTAGCGGTCCACGCTGGTGAAGGCGCCCCACAGCAACCCGAGGACGGCCGTGACGAGCACATAGACGATCGCGGACCGCCCCGCGTCCGGGTCGCCCGCGTAGGCCGCGGCGAGCGCCGTCGTCGTCAGCGACGCGAAGTAGGTGGTGACGAGCGGCAGGGTCGCGGAGATCAGCGAGCCGGTGATCTTCATGGCGACGGCGCCGGGCGACGCCTTCGCGCTCACCACGAGCACCTGGCCGACGGCGCGGGCGTAGGGGCGGAGGCGGAGCGTGCGGCGTGCTGCGGCTTCGGGCTGCGGGAGTCCGCTCATACGGCATCAGCCCCCGCACACTGGGTCAGGGGCGGGGGCCGATACGCTGCGCGGGTGCTACTTGGAGCCGTAGTTGGGTGCCTCGACCGTCATCTGGATGTCGTGCGGGTGGGATTCCTTCAGGCCGGCCGCCGTGATGCGGACGAACTTGCCCTTGGCCTTGAGCTCGGGGATGGTGCGTGCCCCGGTGTAGAACATGGTCTGCCGCAGCCCGCCGACGAGCTGGTACGCCACGGAGGCGAGGGGGCCGCGGTAGGCCACCCGGCCCTCGATGCCCTCGGGGATCAGCTTGTCGTCACCCGAGACGTCCGCCTGGAAGTAGCGGTCCTTGGAGTAGGAGGTGTTCTTGCCGCGGGTCTGCATGGCGCCCAGGGACCCCATGCCCCGGTAGGTCTTGAACTGCTTGCCGTTGACGAAGATGAGCTCTCCCGGCGCCTCCGCGGAACCGGCGAGGAGCGAACCGAGCATGACGGTGTCGGCGCCGGCGACGAGGGCCTTGCCGATGTCGCCGGAGTACTGCAGGCCGCCGTCGGCGATCACGGGGACGCCCGCGGGGATCGCGGCCTTCGCGGATTCGTAGATGGCTGTGACCTGGGGGACGCCCACGCCGGCGACGACGCGCGTGGTGCAGATGGAGCCGGGGCCCACACCCACCTTGATGCCGTCCGCGCCGGCGTCGATCAGGGCCTGTGCGCCCTCGCGCGTGGCCGCCTGACCGCCGATGATGTCGACGTGCGCCGCGGACTTCTCCGCCTTCAGGCGCGCGATCATCTCGAGGACGCCGGCGCTGTGCCCGTTGGCGGTGTCCACGAAGAGGGCGTCGACGCCGGCCTCGACGAGGGTCATGGCGCGCTCCCAGCCGTCCCCGAAGAAGCCGATGGCCGCGCCGACCCGCAGGCGGCCGTCGTCGTCCTTCGTGGAGAGCGGGTACTGCTCGGCCTTGGTGAAGTCCTTGACGGTGATGAGGCCGCGGAGCACGTCCTCGTCGTCGACGAGCGGGAGCTTCTCGATCTTGTTGGCCGCGAGGAGGTTGATGGCGTCGTCGCCGCTGATGCCCACCTGCCCGGTGACGAGCGGCATCTTCGTCATGACGTCGCGGACCAGGGTGCGCGGGAACTCGCGCTCGAGCACGAAACGCGTGTCGCGGTTCGTGACGATGCCGAGGAGACGTCCTGCCCCGTCGACGACGGGCAGGCCGGAGACGCGGTAGTGGCCGCACAGCTCGTCGAGTTCCTGCAGCGTGGCGTCGGGACCGATGGTCAGGGGGTTCGTGATCATGCCGGACTCGCTGCGCTTCACGCGGTCCACCTGGTCCGCCTGGTCCTGGATGGACAGGTTGCGGTGGATGACGCCGAGTCCGCCCTGGCGGGCCATGGCCACGGCCATGCGGGCCTCCGTCACGGTGTCCATGGCGGAGGAGAGCAGCGGGGTCCTGACGGTGATGCGCTTCGAGATGCGCGACGACGTGTCCGCCTCGGAGGGGATGACGTCGGTGTGGCCGGGGAGCAGGAGGACGTCGTCGTACGTCAGGCCGATGAATCCGAAGGGGTCGTGGGTCTCGTTCTGGCCGGACTGCTGGCTCACTGCTGCGCCTCTTTCGGGATGACCGGGTGGGGGTAGGGGCCTCGGCGCGGGCGGAACCCGCGGGCCCTGTCAGTCTAGAACCATTCGTGGGGGACCCCTATTCCGTGACCGTCCTCACCTCAACCTCACCAGCCGAGCGCGGCCCTCAGTCGCTCGGAGAAGACCGGGACGGTGGTCTCGACGTAGGACTTGGTCAGGTGGTCCCGGTCCATGAAGACGCGGACGTTCCCCACGATCCCGTGGCACGTGGCCTCCGCGCACACGAGATCGGTGAGATCCAGGTACTCCAGCCCGGGTACGCGCGCAGCGACGGCGGCGAGGGGCGACGAGGGCGGCAGCACCTGCGCCACGGGGACGTCGCATGCCGATGGTTCCGCAGCGTTGCGGGCCGTGCACTCGGCCATGTCCTCCTCGAACCGCGGGGTGTCACGGAGGGCCACGACGGGGATGCCCGCGTCGAGCAGGGGCGCGATCGCGGCCTCGAAGCCCGCGGGCACCTCCTCCTCGGGCGAGCTCCAGGCCGTCCGCGAGCCGACCGTGAGTACGGCGTCGGGAGAGAGCCGCAGGGCGTAGTCCGCGACGGCCTCGTTGAAGGCCTGGCACTCCGGGGCAACCGTGCCGGGCGCGTCGACGAACCGGCAGTCGGGCCTGTGCACCGACACTGCGAGCCAGTCGTTCTCGGTCGCCACGGCTCCGAGGGCGGTCATCCACATCTGGGAGTGGGAGTCACCGAGCACCAGGACGGTCCGCTCCGCGATCGCCTCGTCCCCCGTGCGGACGCACGAGGACAGCTGCGGGTCGGCCGGCATCAGCGTCGCCGGGCAGGGGCCGTCGACCGCCGCCCATTCGTCACCGAGGCTGCTGGCGAGCGGCTTGACCAGGGCGTCGTCGGCGCCGTGGAACCGGAAGCCGGGGTCCATGGCGGCGGCGCCGGGATTGTCCTCGCGCGTCTGCCGCTCCACCGCCGCCTCCTGCGCCTGCACCCGGTACTCCCAGCCCGAGAGGGGCACCACGACCAGGGAGAGGGCTGCCGCCGCCACCAGCCCTGTGCGGCGCCGCCTCACCGACGGCCACCTCCACGAGCGCAGCGGGTCCTCGACGAGGCGCGTGGTGAGCACGGCGAGCAGGAGGGACACGGCGATGACGACGGCGCCGTCGGGCAGGCCGGCCGAGGGCTTGTCCGCGACGATGAGCCAGAGGACGAGGACGGGCCAGTGCCACAGGTACAGCGCGTAGGACGCCTCACCGAGGCGCAGCAGGGGTGCGGCCGACAGCCACCGGTCGACGCCGGCCCGGCTGTCGGTGCGACCGGCGACGATCACGGCGGCCGCGGCGAGCGTCGGCCACAGGGCGACGTAGCCGGGGAACTGCTGCTGCACCTGCAGGAGGACGCCGCACGCGAGCATCATCGCCACGCCGGCCCAGCCGAGGACCACGCGCACACGGGCCGGCAGCGCGAGGTACGGCAGCACCAGCGCCACGAGCGAGCCGAGCGCGAACTCCCACAGCCGGGCGCGCGTGTCGAAGTAGGCGGCCGCCTGGTCCGTGCCGGTCTGCCAGATCGAGAACGCGAGCGAGACGGCGAGGACGGCGCCGAACAGGACGAGGAGCACGGGCCGCACCCGCAGGCGGGTGACGGCGACGACCACGCCGGCCAGCGCGAACAGCAGCGGCCAGAGCAGGAACACCTGTCCCTGGATGGACAGCGACCAGAAGTGCTGGAGAGGACTCGCGGCGCTGGAGTCCAGGGCGTAGTAGTCCACGGCGTTGCCGGCCAGCACCCAGTTCTGCCGGTACGTCAGCGACGCCCACGTCTGGTCCAGGACGGACCGCCAGCGCGAGCTCGGCACCAGGACGGCGGTCGCCGCGAGGACCGCCAGCAGCACGACGACGGCGGCCGGCAGCAGCCGCCGGAGCAGTCCCAGCCAGTAGGCGGTGAGCGCGAGCGGCTGCCCGGTCTCGAGGTGCCGGGTGAAGGTGACGGTGAGCAGGAACGCGGAGATCAGCAGGAACACGTCCACGCCGCCCGAGACCCGCCCGAGCCACACGTGGTAGAGCACCACCATGCCCACGGCCAGTGCACGCAGGCCCTGCACCTCGGGCCGGAACCGGCGCTCGCCGGGGCCCGGCGTCGCTCCCCCGCCGGGGTTCGGCGCCGCTGCTCCGCCGGTGGCCGGAGGGGCTGGGTGCAGGACGGGCATCAGGCTGATCCTCCTCGGGAGGCGGGTCGTCGCGGGCCAAAACCTCCAGTCTAGTGTCCTGTCGGCTCCGCCCGGGCGTCGGGACGGGAACCGGGGAGAGCCACCGATCCGCCGGGGTACCCGCGGACCACGTACTCTTGGAGAAGCATGTTCCCGGGGATACCGGGGACCACGGACCGGAATCGCCGGATCCACCGGCCTCGACGACGACTGTCGGACGGGCACGACCCGCCCCCGCATGAACGAGAGATAACTGATCTGTGAATAAGAGACCTGCCGCACTGAAAGCACCCCGCGAACTGGCGAACGGAGCCATGCGCATCGTCGCGCTCGGAGGCATCGGTGAGATCGGCAGAAACATGACCGTCTTCGAGTTCGACGGCAAACTGCTGATCGTGGACTGCGGTGTCCTGTTCCCCGAGGAACACCAGCCCGGCATCAACGTCATCCTCCCCGACTTCTCCTACATCCGCGACCGCCTCGACGACGTCGTCGCCGTCGTCCTCACGCACGGCCACGAAGACCACATCGGCGGTGTCCCGTACCTCCTCAAGGAGCGCGCGGACATCCCCCTGGTCGGCTCGCGGCTCACGCTCGCCTTCATCGAGGCCAAGCTCAAGGAACACCGCATCACCCCGAAGACCGTGCAGGTCAAGGAGGGCGACCGCCGGACCATGGGTGGCTTCGACCTCGAGTTCGTCGCCGTGAACCACTCCATCCCCGACAGCCTCGCCGTCGCCATCCGCACCGCGGCCGGCATGGTGCTGCACACGGGCGATTTCAAGATGGACCAGTTCCCCCTGGACCGCCGCATCACGGACCTCAGCGCCTTCGCGCGGCTCGGCGAGGAGGGCGTGGACCTGTTCCTCACCGACTCCACGAACGCGGACGTCCCAGGCTTCACCACCTCCGAGAAGGACCTCGCGCCGGCCATCGACGCCGTGTTCCGCACCGCGCCGCGCCGCATCATCGTGTCGAGCTTCGCGAGCCACATCCACCGCATCCAGCAGATCATCGACACCGCGCACCAGCACCGCCGCAAGGTGGCGTTCGTGGGCCGCTCGATGGTGCGCAACATGACCATCGCCGCGGATCTCGGGTACCTCAACATCCCGCAGGGCCTGCTCGTCGACTTCAAGAAGCTCGAGCGCAGCGACGACCACAAGGTGGTCCTCATCTGCACGGGGTCACAGGGCGAGCCCATGGCGGCGCTCTCGCGCATGGCCAACAAGGACCACGCCATCCGTATCAGCGAGGGCGACACGGTCCTGCTGGCCAGCTCGCTCATCCCGGGCAACGAGAATGCCATCTACGGCATCATCAACGCCCTGACCGAGATCGGCGCCAACGTGGTCCACAAGGGCAACGCCAAGGTGCATGTCTCCGGCCACGCGAGCGCCGGTGAGCTCGCCTACTGCTACAACATCGTCAAGCCCCGCAACGTCATGCCGGTGCACGGCGAATGGCGCCACCTGCGCGCCAACTCGGAGATCGCCGTCGCCACCGGTGTCGATCCCCGCAACGTCGTCATCGCGCAGGACGGCGTGACCGTGGACCTCGCCCGCGGACGGGCCACCATCTCGGGCAAGGTCGAGGCCGGCCTGGTGTTCGTCGACGGCGACAGCGTCGGCGGGATCACCGAGGAGGACCTCGTGGAGCGCCGCCGCCTCGCCGAGGAGGGCGTGGTCACGGTCCTCGCCATCATCGACCCGGACAACGGGGACATCGTCGAGGCGCCGGAGTTCTTCACCAAGGGCTTCTCCTGCTCCGACGAGGACCTCGACAAGGCGGGTGCCGCCGTCGAGAAGGCACTCCGCGACGCCGCGTCCAACCGCCAGGGCGGTCGCCGCCAGGACCCGGAGGACATCATCGAGCGGGCCACGGCGAACTGGATGCGCCGGTTCTACAACCGCCAGCCGGTCGTCACGGCGATCGTCGTCGACGCCTGATCCCATCCTGACGGGCTCCACGCCCGGCAGCACGACGAAGCCCCGGCACTCGAAGGAGTGGCCGGGGCTTCGTCGTCGCGCCCGGGAGACAGTCGCTCCCACACTCGTGCTCGCCAGGTGGACGGGTACGGCGCTCCTGTCGAGGGCCTGCTCCCGGGATCGGCGCCGGGCCGCGCCGGCGTGTCCGGGCTCAGTGCGAGGCGTCCCTCCGGACGGGACGTGCGGGAAGGATCTCCGCCCGCACGAGCGAACGGTCGTAGGCGATCCTGCCCTCGTTCTCGAGGATCAGATCCTCCGAGAGCTCGAGGCCCGTGCGCTTGTCGCGCTCGGCCCGGTACACCCTGTTGTGCCGGTACACCTCGCCGTCCTGCTCGTAGAAGTAGGCGTCCCGCTCCCGGATGTGGAACTTGGTCGGGAGTTCGCGGTCCGCACGCAGTTCGCCCCGCAGATGGTCCTCCGTGGTCCAGGTGCGGAACTGGAACGTGTACGGCGTGCGGTTCTCGACGCGGTAGTCGAGGTAGTTGAAGGCGATCGATGTACCCGTGCCCCACGGGATCTGCCGGTTGAAGTCCGGGAACAGATCCAGCCCGTTGTGGTGGTGGTGCTCGACGACGGTCAGGGGACTGTGCAGCACCATCCAGTGAAGCAGGTTGGTGAACTGGCACATCCCGCCTCCCATGCCCCGCGTCGGCTTCCCGTTGCTGATGGTGAGCCCCTCACGGTAGCCCTCGTTCGCTGAGCAGCGGCCCGCGAGGCTCCAGAAGGAGAAGCATTCGCCGGGCGCGATCACGATGCCGTCGATCTTCGGCGCCGTCAGTCCGAGGCTGACCGCCTTGTTGTCCTGCAGTTCCGTCTCGACGTTCCCGAGCCGACGCCGGATCAGGGAGTTGTGCCGGTACACGGTCACCGGCAGGTTCTCCTGCGTCCTGGTCCTGGCGAAGCGGTCCCTCCGCCGCAGGTTCCGAAGATGGCGCAGGAGGATCATCCGCTCCATCGCGATGCGGTAGGTGAGCGGCGAGATCTCGCCGAAGAGTCGTCGTGCCATGTCATTCCCCAGGTCCTAGCCGTACGAGGAAATGCTACGTGGTCGGGGGCGGCCTTGGGTGCACCGGGGAGGAACACAGAAGCACCCCGGCTCCTCGAGGAACCGGGGTGCTTCTGTCTCAGTGCTCAGTGGCCCTGGGCCGAGGGATCCTCGGCCGGGAGGTCCTAGTGCGAGTGGCCGTGGCCCTCTTCGCCGTCGGACTCCTCGGGCTTCTCGACCACGAGGGTCTCGGTGGTCAGCACCAGCGCCGCGATCGACGCAGCGTTCCGCAGGGCCGAGCGCGTCACCTTCACGGGGTCGATGATGCCGGCGTCCACGAGGTTCTCGTACTCACCGGTCGCGGCGTTGAAGCCGTGGCCGTCCTCGAGGTCGGAGACCTTCGCGACGACGACATAGCCCTCGTGCCCGGCGTTCTCGGCGATCCAGCGCAGCGGCTGGGCGAGCGCGCGACGTACGAGACCGACGGCGGTGGCCGCGTCGCCCTCGAGTGCCAGGACGTCGGGGTCGGTGTCGAGCGCCTTGCCGGCGTGGACCAGCGCGGAACCGCCGCCGGCCACGATGCCCTCTTCGAGAGCGGCACGCGTGGAGGAGACTGCATCCTCGATGCGGTGCTTCTTCTCCTTGAGCTCCACCTCGGTGGCAGCGCCGACCTTGATGACGCCGATACCGCCGGCGAGCTTCGCGAGCCGCTCCTGGAGCTTCTCACGATCCCAGTCGGAGTCGGTGCGCTCCACCTCGGCGCGGATCTGCGCCACGCGGTCGGCGACGTCGGACTCGCTGCCGGTGCCGTCGACGATCGTGGTGGCGTCCTTGGTCACGGTGATGCGGCGCGCGGAACCGAGCACCTCGAGGCCCACCTGGTCCAGCTTGAGGCCGAGGTCCGGCGAGACGACCTGCGCACCCGTGAGGGTGGCGATGTCCTGCATCATGGCCTTGCGGCGGTCACCGAAGCCCGGGGCCTTGACGGCGACGACGTTCAGGGTGCCGCGGATCTTGTTGACCACCAGCGTGGAGAGCGCTTCGCCCTCGATGTCCTCGGCGATGATGAACAGCGGCTTGCCGGCCTGGAGGGCCTTCTCGAGCAGCGGCAGGAATTCCTGCAGCGAGGAGATCTTGCCGGAGTTGATGAGGATGAGCGCGTCCTCGAGGACGGCTTCCTGGCGCTCGGCGTCGGTCACGAAGTACGGCGAGAGGTAGCCCTTGTCGAACTGCATGCCCTCGGTGAGGACGAGCTCGGTCTGCGTGGTGGAGGACTCCTCGATGGTGATCACACCATCCTTGCCGACCTTGTCGAACGCCTCGGCGAGGAGGTCCCCGACCTCGGTGCTCTGCGCGGAGATGGAGGCCACGTTGGCGGTCTGCTGGCCGACGACCTCGCGGGCGTTCTCGAGCAGGCGCTTGGCGACGGCCTCGACCGCCACCTCGATGCCGTGCTTGAGCTGTCCCGGGGCTGCACCGGCGGCCACGTTGCGGAGGCCTTCCTTGACGAGTGCCTGGGCCAGGACCGTGGCGGTGGTGGTTCCGTCACCGGCGACGTCGTTGGTCTTGGTGGCGACCTCCTTGGCCAGCTGGGCGCCGAGGTTCTCGTACGGGTCGTCGAGCTCGATCTCGCGGGCGATCGTGACGCCGTCGTTCGTGATGGTGGGGGCGCCCCACTTCTTGTCGAGCACCACATTGCGTCCGCGGGGGCCGAGCGTCACCTTGACGGTGTTCGCGAGCTTGTCCACGCCGGCTTCGAGGGCACGGCGGGCGGCGTCGTTGAATTCCAACTGCTTTGCCACTGGTGGTTCCTTTCAGGCTTGGCGAGGAAAAGCCCCGGCCGCTACGGGCCGGGGCTTCTCCTCAAGGGGTACTACTTGACGACGACAGCGAGGACGTCGCGGGCGGAGAGCACCAGGTACTCGGTGCCGCCGTGCTTCACTTCGGTTCCGCCGTACTTCGAGTAGATGACGATGTCGCCCTCGGCGACATCGACGGGCACGCGGTTGCCGTTGTCGTCGACGCGACCCGGTCCGACTGCCACGACTTCGCCCTCCTGGGGCTTCTCCTTGGCCGTGTCCGGGATGACGAGGCCGGAAGCAGTGGTCTGCTCGGCTTCGAGGGGGCGGACAACGATGCGATCCTCAAGGGGCTTAATAGAGACCGACACTCGGGCTCTCCTTTGCGTTCGATACCAATGGATTGGGGGCCGTCGGGTTGGGCGTGAACCGTCGTCGCGGTGCCGGCGAACGCTTCCCTCGGGATTAGCACCCGCGGTGAGCGAGTGCCAAGTCCGACTGTATGCAAGGGCTGGCACTCGGTCAAGGCGAGTGCCAGCGTTGACGAGCACGGGACGGGCGGGCGGACGGACCACGACGCATTAGGACATACTCCGGTTGCGTAATTCCCCTCCGGACCTCTACATTCAGAAGGAGTAAGGCACCCCTTACTTCGACGACATCTTCACGACGTCCGGTTCGTCCGGCCCTTCCCCCTACGGAGTCCACCCATGGCACACGTGCGCCTCGCCGTCCTTTCCGCAGCCGCTGCGGCCACCCTCGCCCTCACGGCGTGCGGTGGTTCCTCCGAGGCTGCCGGCGAGCCCTCGGCCGCCTCGACCGTCTCCGTCGAGCACGCGCAGGGCACCACCGAGGTGCCGGTGGACCCTGAGACGGTGTTCACCTTCGACCTGGGCGCCCTCGACACCCTGGACGCCCTCGGGGTCGACGTCGCCGGCGTTCCGCAGGGGACCCTGCCGGCCCAGCTCTCGGCCTACGAGGGGGGCGACACCACGAACATCGGGTCCATGAAGGAGCCGGACTTCGAAGCGATCGCCGCCGCCGCCCCGGACCTCATCATCATCTCGGGCCGCGTCGCCGACTCCTACGACGAGCTCGCGGAGATCGCGCCGACCATCGACCTCAGCGTCGACGCGTCGGACCCGATCGCGAGCTTCACGGAGCACACCGAATCGCTCGGCCGCATCTTCGGCACGGAGGACGAGGTCGCCGACCGGCTGGCGGCACTCGACGCCAGGATCTCCGAGACGAGGGACGCCGCGGCGTCCGCGGGGAACGGCCTGGTCCTGATGACCAGCGCGGGCGAGGTCACCGCCTACGGCGCCGGATCGCGGTTCGGCCTGATCCACGACGTGCTGGGCGTGAAGCCTGCCGCCGAGGTGAAGAGCGAGGGCACGCACGGCGAGGCCGTCTCCTTCGAGTACATCGCCGAGGTCGACCCGGCCCACCTCTTCGTGATCGACCGTGACGCCGCCGTCGGCGAGGCCGGGGCCGCGGGCTCCGCGGTCCTCGACAACGAGCTCGTGAACGGCACGGAGGCGGCGAAGAACGACGACGTCACCTACCTCGACTCCGCGAGCTGGTACCTCATCGGGTACGGGTTGAACAACCTCGACGCCATGGTCTCCGCCGTCAACGAGGCCGTCGCGGCCTGACCCGCTCCGCCGCTCCCGCGGCGGGCGCCCCATGGCAGCACTCTCCCTCCGGCCGCAGCGGCCGGCACAGCAGCGCGGTTCCGCCCGTTCCCTGTCCCTCGTGGCAGCCGGCGGAGCCGTGCTGCTGCTTGCCCTCGTCAGCCTGTTCGTGGGCGTCTCGGCCGTCTCCCCCGGCGATCTGCTCGCGGGTGACGCCAGCGTGTGGCAGACGTTCCTCGTGAGCCGGGTGCCGCGCACCCTGGCGGTCCTCCTGGCGGGCGTGGCGCTCGGCGTCGCCGGCTTCATCCTGCAGCTCATGGCCCGCAACAGGTTCGTGGAGCCCTCCACGGTCGGCACCGTGGAGTCGGCCACCGCCGGCATCCTCGTGGCGACGCTGCTGCTGCCCGCCGCGCCGGTCGTGGCGAAGATGGGGATCGCCGCGCTCTTCGCCGTGGCCGGGACGGCGCTCTTCCTCTCGGTCCTGCGCCGGATCCCCCTGCGCAACACACTGATCGTCCCGCTCGTGGGCATCATGCTCGGCGGCGTCATCGCGGCCGTGACGACGTTCTTCGCCTACCGCTTCGACCTGCTGCAGACGCTCAACACGTGGATGATCGGCGATTTCTCCGGGCTCGTCCGCGGGCGCTACGAACTGCTCTGGCTCGTGGCCGTCCTCGCCGTCGTGGGCTACGTGTCCGCCGACCGGTTCACCGTGGCCGGCATGGGCGAGGAGTTCACCACCAACCTCGGCCTGGGCTACCGGCGCACCATGAACCTCGGCCTCGTCCTGGTGAGCCTCATCAGCGCCGTCGTCGTCGTGGTCGTGGGCGCCGTCCCCTTCCTCGGGCTGATCGTGCCCAACCTCGTGTCCCTGTTCATCGGCGACAACGTGCGCCGCGCCGTGCCGTGGATCGCCCTGTTCGGAGCCGGGTTCCTCCTGGCGTGCGACATCCTGGGCAGGGTCATCCGCTTCCCCTACGAGGTGCCCGTCGGTGTGATCGTCTCCGTGGTCGGCAGCGCCCTGTTCATCACCCTGCTCGTACGGAGGACCGCCGGTGCGCGCTAGGACCAGCCCTCTGCCCACCGCCGTCGTGCAGTCCGGCCGGAAACCGCTCACCGCACTGCCGGCCGGCGTATGGCTCGCGGTGCTCGGCGCCGCCGCCGTCGTGCTCGTCGCGGCGTTCCTGCTCGTCGACGTCCAGGGCAACCTCGACTACGTGCTGCCGCGGCGGCTGAACCGCGTCGGGGCGATGGTGCTGGTCGCCGTCGCCGTCGGGGTGTCCACCGTGCTGTTCCAGACCGTCACCGGCAACCGGATCCTGACGCCGTCCATCATGGGGCTGGACGCGCTCTACGTGCTCATCCAGACCGTCCTGGCGTTCGCCCTCGGCGCCTCGACCCTCCTCACCCTCGGGGCGCCGATCCGCTTCGGGGTCGAGGTCACCCTCATGGTCGGCTTCTCCTGGCTGCTGTACCGGTGGCTCTTCACCGGCGGCGGTCGGAGCCTGCACCTGCTGCTGCTGGTCGGCATCGTGTTCGGCGTCTTCTTCCGCGGCGTCTCCTCGCTGCTCCAGCGCCTCATGGACCCGAGCGAGTACATCATCCTGCAGGACCTGTTCTTCGCGAGCTTCAACCGGGTGGATCCGACGCTGCTGCTGATCTCCGCCGTCACCGTCGCCGGACTGTGCGTGCCGGCCTGGCGGCTGCGCCACCGCCTCGACGTCCTGGCCCTCGGACGCGACACAGCGATCGGGCTCGGCGTGGACCACCGGCGCACCGTGACGCTGGTCCTCGTGATCTGCTCGGTGCTCGTCGCCGTGTCCACCGCCCTCGTGGGACCCGCGACCTTCTTCGGCCTGCTCGTCTCGGCCCTCGCCTACCAGCTGTGCGCCTCCTTCCGGCATGCCGTCGTGCTGCCCGTCGCCGTCCTGCTCGGCGTGATCGCCCTCGTGGGCGGTCAACTCGTCCTCGAGCAGGTCTTCGCGTTCGACACCGCCCTCAGTATCGTCATCGAGTTCACCGGCGGCCTCGTCTTCCTCGCCCTCCTCCTGAAAGGCCGTATCCGGTGATCACCGTCAGCCACGCCACCAAGCGCTACGGGACCGCCACCGTGGTGGACGACGTCAGCTGCACCATCCCGGGCGGCGTCACCTCGATCATCGGCCCCAACGGCGCAGGTAAGTCCACCCTGCTGTCCATGATGAGCAGGCTCCTCCCGCTCGATGCCGGCCGCGTGGAGGTGGACGGGCTGGACGTCGGCACGACACCGGGACGGGACCTCGCCCGCACCCTGTCGATCCTCCGGCAGGAGAACCAGTTGACGGTCCGGCTCTCCGTGCGCGACCTCGTCGGGTTCGGCCGGTTCCCCCACTCCAACGGCCGACCCACGGCAGCGGACCGGGAGCACATAGAGCGCGCCCTCGACTACCTCGACCTGACCGACCTGGCGGACCGGTTCGTCGACGAGCTCTCCGGCGGGCAACGCCAGCGCGCGTTCATCGCCATGGTCCTCGCGCAGGACACCGACCACATCCTGCTCGACGAGCCGCTCAACAACCTGGACATGAAGCACTCCGTGGACATGATGCGCCTGCTCCGCCGCCTCGCCGACGACCTCGGGAAGACCGTGGTGCTCGTGATCCACGACATCAACTTCGCGTCCTGCTACTCGGACACGATCCTCGCGATGCGCGACGGCGCCCTGATCCACCAGGGCACCCCGGAGCAGATCATGACCCCGGAGGTGCTCCACCGCGTGTACGACGTCGAGATCCAGGTGGAGCAGATCCGCGGCAACAGGATCGGCGTGTACTTCGCCTAGGCTGGCAGCATGGCTTCGGAGAACATCGCGGATATCCTGACCCCCGAGGGCTGGGAGCTGCTGAACTCGCTCGGGCCCTACACCGAAGCCGACAGCCTGCGGCTCACCGGGCAGTTGCGGAAGGCCGGGCACTCCCCCGAAGCGGTCGCGGCAGCCCTCACGCAGTCACGGCTCCGGGCGAAGGCGTCCGCGAAGTTCGGGCCGTTCGCCGAGCACATGGTCTTCACTGCGACCGGCCTCGAGCAGGCCACGCGCCTGACCGTCGCGGCGCGCCACGCGCAGCGCTTCGTCGACGCCGGGCTCGTGAAGATCGCCGACCTCGGCTGCGGGCTCGGTGCGGACAGCATGGCTCTGGCCACGCTCGACCGCGACGTCACCGCCGTCGAGCTCGACGAGACCACCGCCGCGGCCGCCACCATGAACCTGCTGCCCTTCCCGAACGCGCGCGTCGTCAATGCCGACGCCTCCTCCGTGGACACCGCGGCGTACGACGGCGTGTGGCTCGATCCGGCGCGCAGGACCACGACGACGTCGGGCACGTCCCGCCTGTTCGACCCCGAGGCGTTCTCGCCGCCGCTGTCCTTCGTCCAGGACCTCGCCGACGGCGGGAAGCCCGTGGGCGTGAAGATGGGCCCGGGCATGCCCCACGCGTCCATCCCGGCCACGTGCGAGGCGCAGTGGGTCTCCGTGGACGGCGACGTCACGGAGGTGGCGCTCTGGTTCAACGCCCTGCGGCGCGACGGCGTCCGCCGCGCCGCGCTCGTCATCGGCCCGCAGGGCGCCGCGGAGATGGTGTCGGCGGCGGAGTTCGGAGAGGGACCCACGGCGGCCGTCGGCGCACCGGGCGGCTACCTCTACGAACCCGACGGCGCCGTCATCCGGGCCGAGCTGGTGGCGGACCTCGCCGCGCAGCTCGGCGGGCATCTGCTGGACCCGATGATCGCCTACATCTGCGCGCCGTCGCTCACGGACACCCCGTTCGCCCGCGCCTTCAAGGTGCTCGAGGTGCGCCCCTACAACGTGAAGGCGCTGAAGACCTGGGTGCGCAGGGAGGGCATCGGCGTCCTCGACATCAAGAAGCGCGGCCTGTCGGTGACCCCCGAGGAGGTGCGCCGGCAACTGCTGACCGGATCGGGCAAGGGCCGGAAGAAGGCCACGCTCGTGCTGACGCGCATCGGCGACGAGCGGGTGGCGGTCGTCGTCGAGCCCGTGCCCGCCTCCTAGCCCTCCTGCCTCCGGCGGGCCATATTTCGCCGGCGGCTGCAACCGCACGAACACCGCCCCGTGCGGCCCCGTCCGTTCCTAGACTCGACGGAGGAATCAGGCCCCAGCAGGCCACGGCGATCAGCACCCACGGAAGGCGGACAGGATGACGGACGACACCACGGAGGCGGCAGGCGGACGGCGCGGAGTGCTGTTCGACGTCGACGGCACGCTCGTCGACTCGAACTACCAGCACACCCTCGCCTGGTGGCAGGCGTTCCGGCGGTTCGGCCACGACGTCCCGGCGGCGGAGATCCACCGGGCCATCGGCATGGGCGGGGACAAGCTCGTGGCGCACCTCCTCGGCGACGATCGCGACCCCGACCAGGACACCGAGCTCGACGCGACGCACGGCGCGGTCTTCTCCACCTTCTGGCCGGGCCTGCGCGCCTTCGAGGGCGCCGGCGACCTCGTACGCCGGTGCGCCGACAGCGGCCTGACCGTGGTACTCGCCTCCTCCGCCTCGCAGCAGGAACTCGGCGTCATGCGCGGCATCATCGACGCCGACGCGTCCATCAGCGCGGCCACGAGCTCGTCCGACGCCGAGAACAGCAAGCCCTCGCCGGACATCCTCCAGGCCGCGCTGGACGCCGGCGGACTGGATGCGGCAGATGCCGTGTTCGTCGGAGACTCGGTGTGGGACGTCATCGCGGCCAAGGAGCTGAAGATCCCGACGATCGGCCTCGCCTCGGGCGGCACGAGCGAGGCCGAGCTGTGGGACGCCGGCGCCGTGCAGGTGTACAAGGACATCCGGGCACTGCTGGACGCGTTCGACGAAGGCCCCCTGCACGCTCTCGCGCAGCCGTCCTCCTCGGCCGCCAACCCCTGAGGGTCGCCCGCCTAGTCCTGGTCCTCGCTGTTGAGGAGCCGCCGTCGGGCGCTGAGGAGTTCCATCTCCGGCCGCGCGGCGACGTAGCGCTCCACGCGGTCCAGCACGTCCACGACGTGCTGGATATCCCCGCCCACGACACCGGCCCCGACGACCGCCCGGCGGTGCAGATCCTGGTGCCCCACCTCGGCCACCGACAGCTCGAACTTCCGCCGGAGATCCGACACGAGGGGGCGCACCACCGACCGCTTGCCCTTCAGTGAGTGCACGTCGCCGAGCAGGACGTCGAACTCGATGAACCCGATCCACATGGCCGTCCCGCCTGTCCTGTCGTGCCTGTCGTGCTGGTGGTGCCGGTCGAGCCCGCACGAAGAGCCTACGTCTAGCTGCACCCGTCAGGGGGAGTGCGTCAAGGGGAGTAGATCAGGCCGAGTCGCGCCAGACGACCGTGGTGTCGAGCACCTGGACCGGGCTCGGCAGGCCCCGGATCTGCGCCAGGACCAGCTCGGCCGCAGTGCTGCCCAGCAGATCCGCGGGCTGCCTGACGGTGGAGAGTTGCGGCCGGGTCCTCAGGGCCCAACTGCTGTCGTCGAACCCCACGATCCCGACGTCGTCGGGCACCTTCCGCCCCGACTCCTGGAGGGCGGTCATCGCACCTGCGGCGACGGCGTCGGACGCGGCGAAGACCCCGTCGATCTCCGGGCAGCGCCGCAGCAGCTCCTGCATGCCCTCCAGACCGGCGGCGTAGGTGTAGAGCGGGTACTCGACCACCAGCGAGGCGTCGAACCGCCCGCCCATGGCGTCCCGGAACCCCGTGAACCGGTCGTGGCCGGAGTCGCGGTCCAGGGCGCTCGCGATCATGCCGATCCGCCGTCGGCCGGTGGCGACGAGCCGCTGGGTGATGGCGAACGCCGCCGCCGCATTGTCGATGGCCACGTAGGGCAGGTCGGGGGTGCCGGGCGGATGGCCGACGAAGGCCGCTGGTACGCCGATATCGCGGACCGCGGAGGCGATGGGGTCGGACGCGCGGGCGGAGACGATCACCGCGCCGTCGACCAGCCCGCCGCGGAGGTAGTCCGCCACCCGGCGGCTGTCCCGGTCCGAGTCGATGATGAGGGAGACCAGCTGGTAGTCGGCCTTGGACAGGACGGCGTTGGCTCCGAGAAGGATTGAGCCGATGTTCGGGTCCTCGAACAGGAGCGAATGGGGTTCGTGGATGATCAGGGCGATCGCGCGTGATTCCTGCGTGACCAGGTTCCTGGCCGCCGAGTTGCGCACGTACCCGACCCGGGCGATGGCGTCCTCCACGGCGATGCGCGCCTCGTCCGAGACGTAGCGCTCACCGTTGACGACCCGCGACACCGTTCCCCGCGAGAGCCCGGCCGCGGTCGCGACGTCGTTGATGGTCGCCCGGCGGTTCCGGGTGCGCGTCGGGGGCATATCTGTACTGTAGCCGAGCCCCCGCGGGGCCTCCGCGCGGGGAATGCCGGGAGGGCGTACTGTGGGGGTAGTTGTCTAGAAGAAGGCGGCTGTCTTCGGTTCTTCTCTTCGCCGCCTCGCCTCTCGCCGGGTGCGCAACAGCAGAGCACCATCCCCGAAAGGGGCGTGCATCATGAACAACCAGGAAGCTTCTTCCCCCCAGCCGCCCGCAGGCGGTCCGCCGACCCCTGCTCCCGCCACGTGTCCGCGCACCGGCCCGCATCCGCCGTCCTGACCATCCCCGCAGTCCCTGTGGCGCTTCCGCGCCCCGACGCAGCAATGCCCACCAGCGCATCCGCTCCGCACCGACCGCCTCGAGCGAGTCGTCCCCGGCCGGTCCCACCCCTCCCCGGCCCCGCGTCCCAGACACCGCAAAGGACCACCATGCCGCAGCACATCGAAGATTTCATCCGGCAATGCATCACCGTCACCGCCGACGGCTCACTCGTATCCGCCGACGAGGTCGAGGGCCTGTACCTGCACTGGCTCTCCCTGCACACCACTCCCCCTTCCATCACCTCCGAGGATCTTCAGGAGCCCGGTGATCCCCAGGCCGACGACGGTAGCCCGCTCCTCGACGCCCTCCGCAGCGACGGGGTCGGGATGGTGCAGAACGACGGCGTCGAGTACCTCGAGGGCCTCGTCCTGACGGGACCGGTCATGGCAGACTTCATCCTGTCCTGCGACTTCGCGGGGGCCTGGGGCCAGCCGGATCCCCGGGAACTCGCCCTGATCCGGGACGTCGCGACCGTCTCGTAGGACCCGGCCGGTCGGCGGAACGGAAGGGAGGTGCCGTGGGCAGGAAGCCTGCGGGCTCCCGCAGCACCCCCGCGCTCCTCGCCCTCTCGGCGGCCGGCATCGCCTTCACCGCCCGCCCCTACGAGCACGAGCAGGGTACGTCCTCGTACGGGCTGGAGGCCGCCACCGCCCTCGGCGTACCCCCCGCGCAGGTGTTCAAGACCCTGATGGCCAGCATCGACGGCTCCCTCGTGGCCGCCGTGGTGCCCGTCACCGGATCACTGGACCTGAAGGCGCTGGCCTCCGCCCTCGGCGGGCGGAAGGCGGCGATGGCGGACCCCGCGGTCGCGCAGCGGCGCACCGGGTACGTCCTCGGCGGGATCTCCCCGCTGGGGCAGCGCCACCCCTCCCCCGTGGTCGTCGACCGGTCCGCCCTGCAGCACCCGACGGTCTTCGTGTCGGGCGGCCAGCGCGGCCTGGACATCGAACTGGCGCCGGAGGACCTGGTCCGCGCGACGCATGCACTCACCGCTCCCATCGCGGGCGCGTGACGGGCCGTTAGGCTGCCGGGGTGCACACCGTGAGAATCACCACCGCAGACGTCCCCCTCGCCGAGGCGCTCGCCCTCTACGAAGCCGTCGGATGGACGGCGTACACGCGTGAACCCGACCGGCTCGGGCGCAGCCTCGCCGGCTCGCACCTGGTCCTCGCGGCCCGGGACGACGACGGCGGGCTGCTCGGACTGGCGCGCACGGTCTCGGACGGCGAGTCGATCTGCTACATCCAGGACATCCTGGTGCGCCCGGACGCCCAGCGCCGCGGCGTGGGCCGCTCGCTCGTGCGGGAACTCCAGCAGCGCTACAGCCACTGCATGTTCGTGGCGCTGAGCACCGACGCCGAGGACACCCCCGATGCGGAGCAGTCGCACCCGTTCTACCGCTCCCTGGGCTTCCGCCCGCACGGCGCCCTCGGGCTCGCCGCCTTCGGCTACCGGCCCTGAGCCGGACGCCTCGGGCACACCGGCACCGGCCGCCGACCCACTGCTACCCCGCTGCTACCCGTCGATCCGCACGGCTCCGCCCGAGACCGTCAGACCGCCGGACGGCGGGACGTCCACGGTGATGACGGACGGTCGGCCCACCTGGGCGCCCTGGTGCACCGTGACCGTGGCCGGCGGCACGAGCTCGCCCCGCGCACGGAGGTACGCCCCGAGCGACGCCGCGGCGGATCCCGTGGCGGGATCCTCGCGGACACCGCCGGGCGGGAAGGGGTTGCGGGCCTCGAAGACACGCCGGGACAGCCGGTGCACCACGGCGACCGTCGCACCCCAGCCCTGCGTCGCCATGAGTGCCCGGAGGCCGTCATAGTCGTAGTCGAGGCCCGTGAGGGCCACGGCGTCGCGGACGGGCACGATCGGGTGGATGTTGCCGGCGAAGGACAGCATCACGGGCAGATCCTCGTCGAGGTCCTCCTCGGGGAGACGGAGGTGCTGCAGGAGCTGTGCCCGGACCGCGGGGTCTATCGCATCGACCCATGGCTCGACGGTCACGAGGGACGCGACGAGACGGTCGGCCACCCTGCGCGTACTGAGCTCGAGCGGGCCCACCGGCGTGGCCAGCACCAGCGTCACCGGCCCCTCCCGCTCCGCGAGCGCGACGCCGGTGGCGATCGTCGCGTGTCCGCAGAACGGGATCTCCACCTCGGGCGCGAAGTACCGGATCGTCGCGCCGCCCGGGCTCCTGGCCGACACGAAGGCGCTCTCCGCGTAGCCGAGGTCGGCGGCGATGGCCTGCATCTGCGCGGCCGTCAGGCCGTCGGCGTCGAGCACCACGCCGGCGGGGTTGCCGCCGTCCGGCCGGTCCGTGAACGCCGCGTAGCGGAGGATCTCCATGACGCGATGCTAGCGTCCCCCGCGGGGACGGGTCAGCCGTCGATCGCCGTCAGGTCCCCTGCCCGGGTGTTGGTCCTGCGGTTGATGAGCCACGTGATGAGCCACAGGACCACGCCGATCGCCATGAGGCCGCCGGCGATCTGGTACTGGACGACGTCGCGCCCCACCCAGGGCCCGGCCAGGAACGCGCACAGCAGGGCGGCCACGATGGGCAGCGGACCGGGGGATGTGAAGAACACCTTCCGGTTGACGTCCCGCTTGCGGCGCAGCACCACGCAGGCGACATTCACCACGGTGAAGACGCACAGGAGCAGGAAGGCCGTGGTCCCCGAGAGGTTGGCCACGATGTTGCTGTCCGGATCGCTGGTCACATAGAGGATCAGGCCGAGGGCGAGGATCGTGGAGAAGGCGATGCCGGCCCAGGGGGTGCAGCGGACCGGGAGGACCTTGCCGAGCGGACGGGGCAGGACGCCCTGCCGCGCCATGCCGTAGATCAGGCGGCTCGCCATGAGCATGTTGATCAGCGCGGTGTTCGCGACGGCGAAGACGGCGAGGAACGGGAAGACCCTGTCGATCGGGAAGTCCGGTGATCCCTTGTGCACCACTTCGAGCAGGGCTGCCCCCTCGGCCTCCCGGATACCCTCCAGTTCCGTGGGGCTCAGCACCGTGACCACCGAGATCGCGACCAGCATGTAGAAGATGACGGCGATCCCGAGGCCGGTGAGCATGGTGCGCGGGAAGATGCGCTCGGGGTTCTGGGTCTCCTCGACCATGTTCACGGAGTCCTCGAAGCCCACCATGGCGAAGAACGCGATCGAGGTCGCGGCCGTCACGGCGAGGAACACGCCCTTGTCCTGGTAGTCCGTGAACACGAAGACCTGGCCGATGTTGCCGCTGCCCTGCGCCATCACGAGGAAGCCGACGCCGATCACGATGCACAGCGCCGCGACCTCGACGAGCGTCAGCACCACGTTGAACTTCACGCTCTCACCGACACCGCGCAGATTGATGACGGCCAGCAGCAGCATGAACCCGAGCGCGACGGCGGTGATCACGCCCTGGCCGGGCATGTCCAGCCAACCGTTGACCTCTAGTCCCCCGAAGAAGTTCTGGGCGAGCACGTTGGCCGATGTGGCCGCGCTCGTGATGCCCGAGCAGACGACAGCGAACGCCACCAGGAAGGTGACGAAGTGGATGCCGAAGGCCTTGTGGGCGTAGAGGGCGGCCCCCGCAGCCTGAGGATATTGAGTGACGAGTTCGAGGTAGGAGAACGCGGTCATCGTCGCGACGATGAAGGCCAGCAGGAACGGCAGCCACACCAGCCCGCCGACCGTCCCGGCCATGGTCCCCGTGACGGCGTATACGCCGGCCCCCAGGATGTCGCCGACGATGAACAGGAGGAGCAGTTTCGGCCCGAGGACCCGTTTGAGCTCCGGTTCTCCGGTCGAGGTCGATGCATCGGACGCATGCTGTGCAGAAGTACTCATGGTCGGCCTCCCCTGGGGTTTTCCACCTTACTGTCGACCTGTTCAGCCGGCTTCGCAAGGGGTGGACAGGAATACGTCGGCCGCCGATGATTTACGGGGCGACCCTGCGTCCAACGGGTACAAGGCTCGCAAGGGCCGGATCACATACCGCTCAGGAACAGGAGAACGGCCATGGCCACGAACGTCTTCATCAACCTCCCCGTCAGCGACCTCGCGAGGTCCAAGGAGTTCTACACCAGCTTCGGCTGGACGCTGGATCCCAACTTCTCCAACGACGACGCCGGCGCGGTGTCCATCAGCGACACCATCTTCCTCATGATCCTCACCCACCAGCACTGGGCGCAGTTCACGGACAAGCCGGTGGCGGACGCCCACACCACCTCCGCCGTCATCAACGCGATCAGCGTCGACGCGCCGGAGGACATCGACTCCCTCGTGGACCGGGCCGTCACGGCCGGCGCGGCGGAGGGCAAGTCCCAGGACCTCGGCTTCATGCGCTCGCGCTCCTTCTCCGACCCCGACGGGCACGCCTGGGAAGTGATGTGGATGGACCCCATCGCCCAGACCGGTGATTGGGAGGCCGTCCAGGCCAAGTACGGCGACCAGCAGCCGGTCTGACCCGGACCCCTCGTGATCACGCTCCGGGCTCCATGGGAAGGACACGCATGACCACTCCGACCGATGCCCTGTGGCAGGTGGTGCACGCCGAACGCGCGGCCCTCGCACGGGATCTCGCGACCCTCACCCCTGAGCAGTGGCGCAGCGCCACCCTGTGCGGCGAGTGGGACGTCGAGCACGTGACGGCGCACCTCTCGGCCGCCGCGTCGGTGGGCCGGTGGCGGTGGATCAGGAGCATGCTGTCCGCCGGGTTCCGGCCCCACGTGCACAACCAGCGCCGGCTGGCGGAGCACCTCGGTGCGTCGACCGCCGGGACCCTCGCCCGCTTCAGCGACGTCGTCGGCCTGTCCGTCGCGCCGTCGTCCGACCTCCCCGCCTACCTCGGGGAGGTCGTGGTGCATGCGCAGGACATCCGGCGACCCCTCGGCATCACCACCAGCCCGGGCACCGACGCGCTGCTGCCCGTCGCCGCGTTCTTCGTGGCCCGTGACTTCACCGTCCCCAGCCGCCGCACCGCCGCAGGTCTCCGGCTCGTCGCGACCGACGCCCCCTTCGAGGCGGGTGAGGGCCCGGAGGTGCGCGGGCCGCTGGTCGCCCTCGTGATGTGCCTCGCCGGCCGGGCAGCGTACCTCGTCGACCTCGACGGGCCGGGCGTACCGGTGCTGGCGGGACGGATCCTGCCCACCGGCTGAGGAGTCCGGCGAGTCCTGTCCGCCGTCGTCCACGTGTTGTGCGCAGGCGACGGCGTGACGGGCAGGACCACGCCGACGAGCACCGCCGTGGCGGTCGGGGGCCGGCCGGATTCGGCTGACGCCGGGGTGTACGTGCAGTTCAGTCGGTGCGGGAAGCCGCTGACCGGATGGCCTCGGCGAGGTCGCGGGGACGGCTCCACATGGGCCAGTGCCCGGTCGGGATATCGATGACGTCGAGGTGCTCGATGGCCGCGACCTCGGCGAACATGGCGTGGCCTCCGCGGGCCAGCTCCAGCACCTGCGCGCTCGGGATCGAGCAGCACACCAGGGTGGTCCGGACCCTGCGGCGGGCATCGTTCGTGAGCTCGACGGGCTGGCGGAGCACGGGGCCGGGCTCGGGGACGGCACGGGCCCGGAAACGCTCGAGCACCTCGGCGCTCAGGCCTTCGAGACTCGCCTGCTGTGCAAGGACGTCGAGGGCCGGCAGCGGAAGCTCCTCCACCTCCGCAGGGAAGTCCGGGGCAAAAGCGCTTCCCGTCGCCGCAGGGCCGGAGTCGACCCACACCACCCGATGGACGAGCTCAGGGTGCCGGTCGAGGACGAGGCTGACGGGGCCGTTCGCCCCGCTGTGGGCGACGAGAGTCACGGGCTGATCCACGGAGACCCCGAGTCGCGTGACGACGTCCAGGATCGCCGCGGCCTGATCGTCGAGAGTCCTCGCCGTACGCCCGGGATCGTCCCCGTCGAGACCGGGAAGTGTCATCGCGACTGCACGGGAGTGGTCGGCCCCCAGGTTTTCGAGGACCTCGTCCCACGCCCAGGCGCCGAGCCAGTGGCCGGCGATGAGGATGATGGTCGGACTGCCGGTAGTAGTTGTCATGCCAGTACCTTCGCGCGTGCCACGGGCAGCTGTGTGTCACTATCTATGTCATGAATTCGAGACGGGCTGGACGGTGAAGCGGGCAGAACGCCTCCATGCGCTGTCCGAGATGCTGCACCGCAGCGGGTCCCGAGGGTGCTCCGCCGAACGGCTGGCCAGGGAGTTCGGCGTGTCGGTGCGCACGGTCAAGAGGGACCTCACCGCGCTCGGGAACAGCGGCGCGCCCGTATGGTCGCGCCCGGGTCCGGGTGGTGGTTACGGATTGGCCGCAGGTGCGTCCCTGCCGCCCGTCAGCCTGTCCCCGGCGCAGGCCGTGGCGCTCCTGGCGGCCGTGTCCGCTGCACCGGATGCCCCCTACGCCGATCTGGCACAGGCCGGGGTGCAGAAGATCCTGGACGTCCTCGATCCCGGGACCCGGGTACGAGCCGACGAGCTGGCCGACCGCGTCTGGGTCGACGCGCCGCCCTCCTCGCCGCGCGCCATCAGGTCCGCACTGGAGGAGGCGATGGCCGACCAGCGGGTGATTCGCATCCGGTACACGTCGGGGGACGGGACCACGACCACCCGGGACGTCGAGCCGGTGCTGTTCGCCTCCACGAGCGGCCGGTGGCACCTCGTCGGGTGGTGTCGACTGCGCAATGCCATGCGATGGTTCACCGTGTCGCGCATCGAACGGGCCAGCGTGACCAGGACGGCGTGCGGCAGCCATACCATCCACGAGGTCGGAGAACCCCCACCGAACGCCAGACCGGTGCACGGGCGAAGCGAGTGAATCACCCGATCGGCCTCCCCTGCGGCCCTCGACGCCGGGGTGGCGGCCGTGACCGCCACCCGCGTTCGGCGTTGACACCCTTTGTGGCCCCCGTTACTCTGGGAGCGTTCACACAATCTCGATGGAGAGCTCAGCCGCCCGCTTCTGGGAGCGTTCACAGAGGCAAGGCCGCGGCCGTTCTCCGGCATCTTCCGAGAATCGGTACCGCACCATGAGGAGCAGGCTTGGCAAGAACGACCACCGTCGCAGGACTATCCGGCAACGGGCAGCTCGTCTACGGGTGTGACTACAACCCCGAGCAGTGGGATGCGTCCGTCTGGCGGGAGGACATCCGCCTCATGAGGGAGGCCGGCGTCAACCTCGTGGCCGTCAACATCTTCGGGTGGGCCGAGCTCGAGCCCGAACAGGGGGTGTTCCGGTTCGAGGACCTCGACGCCGTGATGGACCTGCTGGGCGAGCACGGCATCGGCGTCAACCTCGGCACCGGCACCTCGTCGACCCCCGCCTGGCTCACCACCGCGCACCCCGAGATGCTCCCCCGCTCCGCCGACGGCACGACCCGCTGGCCGGGCGGCCGCCAGGCGTTCTGCCCCAGCTCCCCCGTGTACCGCGAGCACGCGATCGCCCTCGTGGAGCAGGTGTCCGCCCGCTACGGCAGCCACCCGGCCCTGCGCCTGTGGCACGTGTCCAACGAGCTCGGCTGCCACAACTCCCTGTGCTACTGCGACGTCTCCGCCGAGGCCTTCCGCGGCTGGCTCCGCGCCCGCTACGGGACGCTCGACGCCCTCAATACGGCCTGGGGCACAGCCTTCTGGAGCCAGCGCTACTCCGCCTGGGACCAGGTGCTGCCCCCGCGGCTCACGCTCTCGGCCACCAATCCGACGCAGACGCTCGATTTCCACCGCTTCAGCTCCGACGAACTGCTGGCGCACTACTCCGCCGAGGAGGCGGTCCTCCGCCGCAACAGCGACGTCCCGGTGACCACCAACTTCATGGTCGCGGCCCACATCAGGAACCAGGACTACTGGGCCTGGGCGCCGGAGATGGACGTCATCGCGAACGACCACTACCTCGACCACCGACTCGACACACCGCACGCCGAACTGGCCTTCGCCGCCGACACCACCCGCGGGCTCGCCCAGGGCCGGCCCTGGCTGCTGATGGAGCACTCCACGGGCGCGGTGAACTGGCAGCCGCGCAACATCGCCAAGGGCCCCGGCGAGATGCTCCGCAACTCGCTCACCCACCTCGCACGGGGTGCCGACGGCCTGTGCTTCTTCCAGTGGCGGGCCTCGCTGCAGGGCAGCGAGAAGTTCCACTCGGCGATGCTGCCCCATGCCGGCACCGACTCGCAGATCTGGCGCGACGTCGTCGCCCTCGGCTCCGCGCTGGGCAGGCTCCGCGAAGTCGCGGGCACCACGGTGCAGGCCGACGTCGCGCTCGTCTTCAGCTGGGAGGCGTGGTGGGCGCACGACCAGGAATCGCACCCGTCCGGAGACGTCCGCTACATCGAGCAGGTCCACGCCGCCTACAAGGCACTGTGGGATGCCGGCGTCACGGTCGACATCGTGGCGCCGGGCGCGGATCTCTCCGCCTACAAGCTCGCGGTGGTGCCGAACCTCTACCTGGTCCGCGACGAGCACGCCGCCGTGATCAGCGACTTCGTGACCAACGGCGGCTCCGCATTCATCACGTTCTTCAGCGGGATCGTCGACGAGAACGAGAGGGTACGGCCCGGCGGCTACCCCGGAGCCTTCCGGGACCTCCTGGGCATCCGCTCGGAGGAGTTCTTCCCCCTCGACCCCGCGCACCCGCTGGCGCTCGACAACGGCTCCCCCGCCTCGCTCTGGTCCGAGGCGGTGCACCTCACCACGGCGGAGCCCGTCCTCAACTACGCGACCGGCCATCACACCGGGATGCCCGCCGTGACCCGCAACCGCGTGGGAGCGGGCGAGGCGTGGTACGCCGGGACGGTCCTCGACGGCGAGGTCCTCACGGACCTGCTGCTGCGGGCGGCCGTCACCGCAGGCGTGCAGATCCCCGAGGCGCAGTCCGGCCTCGAGGTCGTCACACGCCGCGGCAACGGGCACGAGTACGTCTTCCTGATCAACCACTCCGCCGAGGACCGCAAGCACCGGGTCGGCGGCCTGGAACTGCTGACCGACGAGGCCCTCGCCGACGTCGTCACCGTTCCCGCGGGCGCGGTCCGCGTCGTCCGCACCATCCCAGGAACCCCCGACACCGACGGCTCGGACCAGGGCCGAAAGGATGCAGGCAATGTCAGTTCTTAGCACCCCGGCCGAGGTCCCCCAGGGGGCCCCGGTCACGAGGAGGAACAGGTCGTCGGGAGCGCAGCGTCGCGCCGTGGCACTGTTCATCGCCCCGTTCGGGATCCTCTTCCTCGCGTTCTACGCCGTCCCGATCATCTACGCCGTGATGCAGTCGCTGCTCACCGTGGAGCGTGAGGGCACGTTCGGCAGGCCCCGCCAGGTCTTCGGTGGCCTCGTCCAGTACGAGCAGGTCTTCCAGAACACGGCGTTCTGGGAGTCCGTGGGGCGCGTACTGCTCTTCGGCGTGGTGCAGGTGCCGATCATGCTGGGCCTCGCCCTCCTGTTCGCGCTGCTGCTGGACTCGCCGCTGCTGAAGGGCAAGAAGTTCTTCCGGCTCGCGTTCTTCGCCCCCTACGCCGTCCCCGGTGTGATCGCGGCGATCATGTGGGGCTTCCTGTACTCGCCGTCGCTCTCACCGTTCGGTGCCGTCACCTCGAACGTCGACCTGCTGGGCAGCAACCTCGTGCTCTGGGCGATCGCCAACATCGTGACCTGGGTGTACGTCGGCTACAACATGCTCATCATCTACTCGTCGCTGCTCGCGATCCCCACGGAGATCTACGAGGCGGCACGGCTCGACGGCGCCAGCAACCTCCAGATCGCCTGGCGCATCAAGATCCCCCTGGTGGTCCCGGCCATCATCCTGACGGCGGTGTTCTCCATCATCGGCACCCTTCAGCTCCTGGCCGAACCGCAGACCCTGCGCAGCTTCAGCTCGGCGATCAACAGCACGTTCACGCCGAACCTCGCGGTCTACACGACGGCGTCGGTGCCGAACTACAACCTCGCCGCAGCGTTCTCGGTGGTCCTGGCGCTCGCCACGTTCATCCTCTCCTTCGTCTTCCTGAAGTCCACCCAGCGGAAGGTAACCCAGTGACGGCCGCCCCAGCCACCGCTCCCAGGCGCCGGCGCGACGGGAGTTCGACGGCGCACAGCGCCGGCAACCGTGTCCGCGGCCCCCGCCAGAGCATCATGTCCCGCAGCGCGGCGATGCTCATCATGGGTGTCTTCACCCTGTACTTCCTGACCCCCATCTGGTGGCTGCTCACCACGTCCACGAAGACGGGCGGCGAGATCACGTCCACCGCTCCGCTGTGGTTCACGGCGGACTCGGCAGGCACGTTCCTCACGAACCTCGGACGTCTGTTCAGCTACGGCGACGGCCTGTTCGGTCGCTGGCTGCTGAACTCCGCCCTGTACGCGGGGGTCGGCGCCCTGATCGGCACGGTCATCGCGGCGATGTGCGGGTACGCCCTCGCCAAGTACGAGTTCAGGGGGCGGGAGGCGATCTTCAACATCGTGCTCAGCGGCGTCCTGGTGCCCGCGACGGCGCTGGCGCTCCCGCTGTTCCTGATCTTCAGCCGCGTGGACCTGACCAACACCATGTGGGCCGTGTTCCTGCCGAGCCTCGTCAGCCCGTTCGGGGTGTACCTGGCCCGCATCTATGCGGCGGCCAGTGTTCCCGGCGAGCTGCTCGAAGCCGCCCGCCTGGACGGCTCCGGCGAAATCCGTACGTTCTTCACGGTGTCCACGCGGCTCATGGCGCCGGCCCTCGTGACGATCTTCCTGTTCCAGTTCGTCGCGATCTGGAACAACTTCTTCCTGCCCCTGATCATGCTCCGCGACCAGGCGCTCTTCCCCGTGACGCTGGGTCTCTACGCCTGGAACAGCCAGATCAGCCAGATCCCCGAGCTGCGTTCACTCGTGATCGTCGGTGCCCTCGTGTCGATCCTTCCGCTGATCATCGCCTTCCTCGCACTCCAGCGCTTCTGGAGCAGCGGCCTCGGCGCAGGCAGCGTCAAGTAGCCCCCCGTTCCCTGACCAGCACACCCCGACCAGCACTCCTGGTGCGCCGGCGTCCGCCCCCGCACCGCACTACCACCGATAGGAAAGACAATGCGCGCGCATTACGGAAAAGTCACCGCGGCCTTTGCCATGATCTCTGCGCTGGCTCTCTCCGGCTGTTCAGCCGGCGGAGACAGCACGGAAGCCGGGGCCGAAGCGGCCCCCTGCGAGGCTTCCGAGGGCCCCGTCACCCTGAACTTCACCACCTGGGTCCCCGGCATGGACAAGGTCGTCGAGCTGTGGAACGCCGAGAACCCCGACATCCAGGTCCAGGTGCAGACCGGGCCCAACGGCAACTCCGGCACCTACCAGAACTTCTTCAACCAGATCCAGGCGGGCAACGCACCCGACCTCGGTCAGGTCGAGTACGACGCGCTGCCGAACTTCCGCGTGCAGGACGGCCTCGAGAACATCGCCGCCTGCGAGGGTGTCGCCGACGCGCAGGACCAGTTCGTGGACTGGACCTGGGGCCAGGTGACCTTCGGCGAGGAGGGCTCCGTCTACGCCGTCCCGCAGGACAGCGGACCCATGGCCATGTACTACCGCGCCGACCTCTTCGAGGCGGCCGGTATCGAGCTCCCCACCACGTGGGAGGAATACGCCGCGGCGGCCGAGCAGATCAAGGCCCAGGGCTCCTACATCACCAACTTCCCGAAGCAGGACGTCAACTGGTTCGCCGGCATGGTGTGGCAGAACGGCGGCCAGTGGTTCGCGAACGACGGCGAGAACTGGGACGTCAACCTGACGAGCCCTGAGTCCGAGGAGGTCGCCACCTACTGGCAGGACCTCCTGTCCAAGGACCTCGTCTCCACCCTGCCGTCCTTCTCGGACGAGTGGAACGCATCCTTCAACGAGGGCCAGCAGTGGACCTGGGTCTCCGCCGTGTGGGGCGCGACCACCCTCTCGGACGGAGCCCCCGACACCGCCGGCAAGTGGGCCGTGGCCCCCATGCCGCAGTGGGAGGACGGCGGCGAGACCGCCGGCAACTGGGGCGGTTCGTCCACCGCCGTGCTTAAGGGTTCCGACCACCCGGCCGAGGCCGCGAAGTTCGCGCTCTGGCTCAACACCGACCCGGAAGCACTCGCGCTCGCCAACGAGCTCGGCGGCATCTACCCGGCCGCGAAGTCCGCGACCGAGCTCGAGGCCTTCGCCGGCGGCGTCGACTACTACGGCGGCCAGAAGATCTACGAGGTCTTCGCCGACGCGTCCGCGAACGTGGACCCGAACTTCACCTGGGGGCCCACGATGACGCAGACCTACACGGACGTCTCGGACGGATTCGGTGCTGCCATCGGCGGCTCCGGCACCCTCATGGATGCCCTCCAGAACGGTCAGCAGAAGACGATCGACTCCCTGAAGTCGCAGTCCATCCCGGTCGCCGAGTAATACCCCGGCGGATCCCGCCACAGCCGAACCGAAGCGCCGCGTCCCGGAAGGGGCGCGGCGCTTCGTGCCTCCGGGCGGCCGCGACCGGCTGCAATAGGCTTGCGGAATGAGTTCCTCGCCTACTCGGCCGGCAGACCGCATCCGGGCGGAGCTCCGGTCCGCGCGCCGGGAGAGCACCACCGACACCGACTGGGAATCCTTCGAAGCCCGCTTCGACAGCGAGTTCCCCCGCCTGCAGTCGCTCTTCCACCGCATCTACGGGCCCGGCTCCGACGGCGAACTGGTGCAGGTGGTCCTCGACGCGGCGGCCTCGTGGCAGGACCGCCCTGCGGACCTCAAGGCCATCGACGCATCCCGGGCCATGGCTCCCGACTGGTTCTCCTCCCACAGGATGCTGGGGGGTGTCTGCTACACCGACCTGTACGCCGGCGACCTCGCGGGTCTCCGCGAGCGCATCCCCTACTTCCGCGAGCTCGGGCTGACCTACCTGCACCTGATGCCGCTGTTCCTGGCACCCGAGGACAACTCGGACGGCGGCTACGCGGTCTCCAGCTACCGGGAGGTGGACCCGTCGCTCGGCACCATGGACGAGCTCGCCGACCTGGCCCGCGAGCTGCGCGGGAGCGGCATAGCCCTGGTGGTCGACTTCATCTTCAACCACACGTCGAACGAGCACGCGTGGGCCCGCAGGGCCGTTGCGGGCGATCCCGACTACCAGGACTTCTACTGGATCTACCCCGACCGCGGGATGCCCGACGCCTACGAGCGGACCGTCCGGGAGATCTTCCCCGACGACCACCCCGGCTCGTTCGTGCAGCTCGACGACGGACGGTGGATCTGGGCCACGTTCCACTCGTTCCAGTGGGACCTCAACTACCGGAACCCCCGCGTGTTCCGGGCGATGGCCGGGGAGATGCTGTACCTCGCGAACCAGGGCGTGGACATCGTCCGCATGGACGCCGTCGCCTTCATCTGGAAGCAGCTGGGCACCTCGTGCGAGAGCCTGCCCGAGGCCCATCTCCTGCTGCAGGCGTTCAATGCGGTGTGCCGGCTCGCGGCGCCCTCGCTGCTCTTCAAGTCCGAGGCGATCGTGCACCCGGACGAGGTGGTGCAGTACATCGACCGCGGCGAGTGCCAGCTGAGCTACAACCCGTTGCAGATGGCGCTCATCTGGAACTCGCTCGCGACGCGGGACGTCTCGCTGCTCGCGCAGGCCCTCGAACGGCGTCACGACATCCCCCAGGGTACGGCGTGGGTCAACTACGTGCGGAGCCACGACGACATCGGCTGGACGTTCTCCGACGAGGACGCCGCCGAGTTCGGCATCGACGGGTACGAGCACCGCCGGTTCCTCAATGCGTTCTTCGTCGATCGCTTCCCCGGCAGCTTCGCGCGCGGCGTCCCCTTCCAGGACAACCCGCGCACCGGCGACTGCAGGATCTCCGGCACGACGGCGTCACTCGCCGGTCTGGAGGCGGCCGACGAGGGCGGGGTGGCGCGGATCCTCCTCGCGCACGCGATCGTCCTCAGCACGGGCGGCATCCCGCTGCTGTACCTCGGTGACGAGGTGGGGCAGCTCAACGACTACGGCTACCTGGACGACCCCGCGAAGGCCGGCGACAGCCGGTGGGTGGGCCGCCCCGCCTACCCGGCCGGGCGCTATGCGGCCAGGCAGGACCCGACGACGGACGCCGGAGCGGTCTTCGCGGGTCTCACGCGTTTGATCCAGGTCCGCAAGCAGACCCCGGAGTTCGCCGGCGGGCGCCTGGTGCCCTTCGGTACCAACAACCCGCACGTGCTCGGCTACCAGCGCCCGGGCCTGCTCGACGGCGATGAGTCGACCGTCGTCGTGCTCGCGAATTTCGCCGATACCCCGCAGGACATCACCGCCCTCACGCTGTCCGGGCTGCCCGAGACCGCCCTCGACCTCATCGGCGGTGAGCGGGCCCTCCTGCGTGCGGGCGTCACGATCGAACCGCACGGGGTGCGCTGGTACCGGCTGTAGCCTCGAACGCCGGTGCGGGCCGGCGCCGGCCGGCGCCGGCCGACCGGCCGGTGCGGGCCGGTGCCGGCCGACCGTCGTGACCGCCCGCTCAGCCGTCAGATCTGCTGCCGCGAGAACTCTCCCGCCGCGCGTACCTGCTCGGGGGTGGGCCGCACCCCGGTGTAGAGCACGAACTGTTCCTCCGCCTGCAGGGCGACCACCTCGGCGCCCGTGATGACGGGCGTGCCGGCCCGCCGGGCCGCGAGGATCAGCGGCGTCTCCGACGGGGAGGCCACGACGTCGAACACCACCTGCGCGGCGTCGATCGCGGCCTGCGGGAAGGCCACCGCATCGGCGTCGGCACCGGTCATGCCGAGCGGCGTGACGTTGAGGATCAGGTCCGCCGTCGACTCCCCCACCTCCTGCTGCCAGGCGAAGCCGTACAGGTCGGCGAGTGCCCGGCCCGTGCGCTCGTTGCGGGCCACGACAGTCACGCGCGTGAAGCCCGAGTCGCGCAGGGCGGCGACGACGGCCTTGGCCATCCCGCCGGACCCCTGGACCAGCACCGAGTGCGTGGTCGGGACGGAGTGCTCCCGCAGCAGCCGCTCCACCGCGAGGTAGTCGGTGTTGTACGCGGTAAGGACGCCGTCGTCGTTCACGATGGTGTTGACGGAGTCGATGGCCTGCGCGGAGGGGTCCAGATGGTCCACGAGCGCGATGACCTCCTCCTTGAACGGCATCGAGACGGCGCAGCCCCTGATGCCGAGGCCGCGCAGTCCTGCGATGGCCGAGGGCAGGTCCGTGGTGGTGAACGCCTTGTAGATGTAGTTGAGCCCCAGCTCGTCGTACAGGTAGTTGTGGAAGCGCGTGCCGATGTTGCTGGGCCGCGCGGCCAGGGAGATGCAGAGGGTCATGTCTTTGTTCAGGATGGGCACCGGACCATCATCCCAGCAGAGCCGCCGACAGGGGACTCCCCATGCGGCGTGTGCGTGCCACGTACTAGCATTGGGACGAGTCTCTCCCGCGACGGCGCGTTGCCGAGGCACCACCATCCCGCACCGCTCCAGGAGCCAGCCCTTGAAGATCGACTTTGCGCAATCGGCCCAGTCCACGCTCGGCGTCGAGTGGGAACTCGCGATCGTGGACCGCTACAACGGCGAACTCGTCTCCGTCGCCGACCAGGTGCTGCGAGGCGTCAGTGCGAACCACCCCGAGCTGCAGGACGACGACGAGCACCCGCACATCAAGCAGGAGCTCCTGCTCAACACCGTGGAACTCGTCACGGGCGTCTGCACCACCGTGGAGGAGGCGAAGGCGGACCTGTCCCGCTCCCTCGCGGCCGTCCGCGAGGTCACGGATCCCATGGGCGTGGAGCTGTTCTGCGCCGGTTCGCACCCCTTCAGCGCGCCGCGCGCCCAGCAGGTCACGGACAAGGACCGCTACGCGAAACTGATCGACCGCACGCAGTGGTGGGGCCGGCAGATGGTGATCTACGGCGTGCACGTGCACGTGGGACTCGACCACCGGGACAAGGCCCTGCCCGTGGTGGACGGCCTGACCAACTACTTCCCGCACTTCCAGGCGCTCTCGGCGTCGTCACCGTTCTGGGGTGGTGAGGACACCGGCTACGCCTCGCAGCGGGCCCTCATGTTCCAGCAGCTGCCCACGGCCGGCCTGCCGTTCCACTTCGACGACTGGACCGCGTACGAGTCCTACGTCCAGGACATGTTCACCACCGGGGTGATCGACGCCGTGAACGAGATCCGCTGGGACATCCGCCCGGTCGGCAACCTCGGCACGGTGGAGATGCGCGTGTGCGACGGGCTCTCCACGCTGCAGGACGTCGGTGCCGTGGCGGCCCTGACGCAGTGCCTCGTCCACGAGTTCTCGTCCACGCTCGACGCGGGCGGCAGCATCCCCACCATGCAGCCGTGGCACATCCAGGAGAACAAGTGGAGGGCGGCCCGCTACGGCCTCGATGCGATCATCATCCTCGACGCGGACGGCAACGAGCAGCTCGTCACGGAGCACCTCGTCGAGGTCCTGAACCGGCTCGAGCCGATCGCCGCGAAGCTCGGCTGCAGCAGCGAGCTCTCGGACGTGGAGGGGATCCTGGAGCGCGGCGCCGGGTACCAGCGCCAGAGGCGGGTCGCACAGGAGAACGACGGCGATCTTCGCGCCGTCGTGCTCGACATGGTGCAGCAGCTCCGCGCCTAGACGCTCAGGTGTCGGGGACGGCGCATCGCGCCGTGGACGGTGCCTGCGACCCGGGCGGGGCCCGTGCCGAGGCGTTCTGGGCTCAGTGTGAGCCGCCGGTGAAGCGGTCGTCCCTCGTCGGGTTGTCCGCGGAGCCCTCGAGGCCGAGGTTGCCGGCGAGGGTCTCGGGCGACGGGTCGGCTTCGGGCACGACCTGGTTGGAGATGAGGTCCACCTCGTCCGCGGCGGTCAGCGGGCCGTCCTGGACTTGGCCCACGTCGGTCGGGTCGATCCCCTCTGTGCTGCCGAGATCCTTCAGGTGGTGTTCTTCGGTTGGCTGGTCCATGCACCCGAGCGTAGGCCCGCCCATCGCTCCCCCGCAGTACGCGAGTACCTGCGGAGCCGTCTTGCACCTGCCGCGGGTGCGGTGTACCGGGCGGGCGGCAGGTGCCCGTGACGGGATCAGCCGTCGGTCAGCACCAGGGCATAGGCGTAGGGCTCCAGCGTCACGTCGTGGAGGGGACCACCACCGAGCGCCTCCCGGCCCTGCACCTCGACCGTGATCGTGTCCTGGCCGTGGTTGATGACCGTGATCAGGCGGCCCCGGCGGATCGCCTCGACCATCGGCGGGAGTCCCGGGAGCACCGGGGCCACACTCGCCGCTGTGAAGAGGTGCGCGAGCACCTGCCGCGCGCCGTCGTCGTCGGGCACGGTGGCGAGGTAGTAGGCCTTCCCCGACCCCTCGCTGCGGACGGTCAGCGCCGGCGAGCCATCCCGGCGTCCGCCGTCGAACACCGCGAGCACGTCTGCGTCGACTGAGTGGGCCTCTTCGGCGAGGAGGGACCCCGCGAAGCCGAACCCGCCACCGCTCACCCTGGCCTCCTGCTGGCCGGGACCGGGCGAACCGGGTGCCACCAGCGCGCCGAAGTCCTCGATGACGACCCCCAGCAGGTCCCGCAGCTGCGTTCCGAAGCCGCCCGGACGGAAGCGGTCGTTCTCGTCGACCACGTCGCTGAAGGCCGTGACGAGCAGATGACCTCCCTGCGCGACGAACGCGGTGAGGTTCTCGGCCGCCCGTTCCGTCAGGAGGTAGAGATGCGGCGCTACGACGACGTCGTACCGTGCGAGGTCGGCCGTCGGCGGGAGGATGTCCACCTGGGTGTGGAGGCGGTGTGCGGCGTCGTACCAGCCCTGCACGAGGGAGAGGTAGTCCAGCGACGTGGGGTGGTCCGGGTTCTCGATGGCCCACCAGTTCTCCCAGTCGAGCAGGATCGCCACCCTGGCGGAGCCGTCATCGGCCGGGAGGTCCGGGAGTCGTCCGAGTTCGCCGCCGAGCGCCACCACCTCACGCCAGGTACGGGTCTGCGTCCCGGCGTGCGGCAGCATCCCCGAGTGGAACTTCTCCGACCCCGCCCGCGACTGCCGCCACTGGAAGAAGAGGATGCCGTCCGCGCCACGTGCCACGGCCTGCATGCTCTGCGCGGCGAGCTGCCCCGGCGCCTTCGGCGCGTTGGAGTGCCGCCAGTTGACCGCACTGGACGCCTGCTCCATCAGCAGCCACGGCGTTCCGGGCTTGAGCGAGCGCATGAGGTCGCCGTGGAACGCACCCTCGCGGAAGCCCTCCGGATCGTTGGGGTCCGGGTAGAGGTCGTCGCAGATGACGTCGAGCTCCGCCGCCCACTGCGCGTAGTTCGCCGGTTTGAAGGCACCCATGAAGTTCGTGGTCACGGGCTGGGTTGCCCCCGCTGCCCGGATGATGTCCCGCTCCATGCGGTAGCACTCCAGGAGCATGTCCGAGGTGAACCTGCGGTAGTCGAGCAGCTGCCCGGGGTTATGGCTGTACGGCGCATGCCGGGGCGGGAAGACCTCGGCGAACGTGCCGTAGCGCTGCGACCAGAACATGGTCCCCCACGCCTCGTTCAGCGCATCCACGCTGCCGTAACGCCGCTCCAGCCAGAGCCGGAAGGCGTCCCGGGCGGCGTCCGAGTAGTCCACGTTGAGGTGGCAGCCGTATTCGTTGTTCACATGCCAGAGGACGACGGCGGGGTGCCGGGCGTAACGTCCGGCGATCCTGGTGACGAGTTCCGCGGCCAGCCTGCGGTAGTCGGGCGACGACGGCGCGTAGTGCTGGCGGCTCCCGTGCCAGTAGGCGGAGCCGTGCTCGTCCGCGGCCAGCATCTCCGGGTAGGCGACAGTGGCCCACGGTGGCGGTGACGCCGTCGCTGTCGCCAGGTCCACCGCGATCCCGCCGTCGTGCAGGAGACCGATGATCCGGTCCAGCCACTCGAAGTCGAACTCGTGTTCGGAGGGCTGGATGCGCGCCCAGGAGAAGATCCCGAGGCTCACCATCGTGACCCCGGCCTCCCGCATGCGTGCTACGTCCTCCGGCCAGATCTCCTCGGGCCACTGTTCCGGGTTGTAGTCGCCGCCGTAGTGCAAGGGAACTCCAGGGGTAGTCGGGTCGTGCAGGACATGACGTCAGGAACGCGGACGGCGCTCGCGGACCGAGGTCGCAAGCGCGGCGAAGACGAGGCACCCGACGCCCGGGATCACGAGCGGCGGCAGCTGCCAGGCGACCACCCCGGTGAGGACGACCGCCGCCACGAGCCACAGCAGGCCCGCCGGGTCGTCACGGACGTCCCGGAGCCACACGAGCGCCGCGGTACGCCACGAGCCCGACGACCACCAGCGCACCGTGGTGCCGGCGAGGCCCGCCAGCAGGACGACCAGCAGGACGATGCCGGCGGCGAGGACCACCTGCCAGCCGGGCAGCACCCGCGAGCCGGCGACGACGATGTCCAGCAGCAGCAACCCCACGGCCACGGCGACGCCCAGTCCCACGAGCCATCCGGTCCGGAGTGCTGCCGCGAAGTCCGCGGCGAACAACCGGCGTGTCGAATCCTCGGCCTTCAGGAAGCGGTGGAGGTGCGCCGACCCCGCGGCGAAGGCTGCGGGGACCGTGATGAGCGCGAGGCCCGCGACGCAGCACAGCGCTCCGACCCACAGGACTTCGCCGAACAGGGCGAATTTCGCGGTTGCCCCGGGCCAGCGCACGCCGCTTCCATCACGTACGGCGGCATCGCGCCCTCGGACGGCGTCGCGCTGGCGGCTCATCCCTTGAGGCCCTGGGTGGCGACGCCGTCCACGAGGAACCGCTGGAAGATGATGAAGAACAGCATCACCGGCAGCAGGGCGAGGACGGAGATGGCGATCGTGGCGCCGTAGTCCGACGTGCTCGTCTGGTCGTTGAAGATGTTCAGTGCCAGCGGCAGAGGGTACTTGTCCGGGGAGTTCAGGTACAGGAGTGGGCCGAGGAAGTCGTTCCAGCTCCAGATGAACGCGAAGATCGACGATGTGATCAGGGCGGGCTTGATGAGCGGCAGCGTGATGGACAGGAAGATCCGCCCGTGGCCGCAGCCGTCGATGCGCGCGGCCTCGTCGAGCTCGCGGGGCAGGTTGCGGATGAACTGCACCATCAGGAAGACGAAGAACGCCTCGGTGGCCAGGAACTTGCCGGCGAGCAGCGGCCAGAAGGTGTCGATCAGGCCGAGGTTCCGGAAGATGATGTACTGCGGGATGATCAGCACGTGGAACGGCAGGAGCAGTGTTCCGATCATGGCGGCGAACAGGATCTTGCTGCCCCGGAAGGTGATGCGCGAGAACGCATAGGCGGCCATCGACGAGGAGATCACGGTACCGATCACGGCGCCGACGGCCAGGATCAGCGAGTTCAGGAAGAACTTCCACGTGGGGATGCCGGCGATGCCCTGCATGACCTTCACGAAGTTGTCGAAGGTGGGGTTCTCCGGGAGGAGACCCTGGTTGCTGCCGAACTCCGCGTTGGGCTTGAACGACGCCGAGAACATCCACAGGAGCGGGTAGAGGACGACCGCCGTCAGTGCCAGGATCCCCACGATCCAGAGGGCGGTCGGGAGGTGCCGGCGCATGGGCCGTCGGCGCGGGCTGGACTGCCTGCGGTCCGGGCCCACCGGCACCGGGACGGCAGGATTCGATTCGATCGTGGTCACTTGGAGTCTCCTGCGTAGTGGACCCAGCTCTTGGAGGTGCGGAAGAGGATGAGGGCCAGGACCCCGACGGCGAGCAGGAGGACCCAGGCCATGGCCGAGGCGTAGCCCATCTGGTTGTTCGCGAAGGCCCTGGTGTAGAGGTACACCGTGTAGAAGTTCGTGGCTCCCCCGGGTCCGCCGGTCCCGGAGCCGATGATGTAGGCCGAGGCGAAGATCTGGAAGGCGTTGATCATCTCCAGCAGCAGGTTGAAGAAGATCACCGGCGAGAGCATCGGCACCGTGACGCTGATGAACTTGCGCCAGGACTTCGCCCCGTCGACCGACGCCGCCTCGTACAGTTCCGCGGGAACGCCCTTCAGTCCGGCGAGGAAGATGACCATGGGGGCGCCGAACTGCCAGACGGCCAGCAGGATCATCATCGGCATGATCAGGGACGGGTTACCGATCCAGCCGCCCATGTTGATGCCGAACAGGTTCAGCGTGCTGTCCACCGGTCCCTCGGTGGAGAACATGGCACGCCACACGAGGGCGATGCTCACGCTCGCGCCGATGAGGCTCGGCGCGTAGAAGGCCGACCTGAAGAACCCGGTGCCCCGGGCCTTGTAGTTCAGCAGCATGGCCACGGCGAGCGCCGCCGCGAGCTTGATCGGCGTCCCGACGAGCACGTAGATCAGCGTGATCCTCACCGAATCCCAGAAGCGCTCGTCACCGGCCATCCGGGTCAGGTTCTCGAGGCCGGTCCACTCCGGGGCGGTGAAGAGGTTGTAGTCCGTGAAGGCCAGGTACAGCGAGGCCAGCATGGGACCGAGGGTGAGCCCGACGAACCCGAGCAGCCAGGGCGAGAGGAACACGTAGCCGGCGACGGTGTCCCGGTTCCTGCGGCGGGGCCGGGGCGTGCCCGTCCGGCGATGGTCCGCCGGACGGGCACCGGATGCGGCGGTGCGGGGTGTTGCCGGCGCGTGCGCCGAATCCGTGGTCACGGGCTGACTCCTTTGTCTGACTAGCTGCCGAGCGTGACGGCGGCTTCGTCGAAGAACTGCTTCGCGGCGTCCTCCGGCGTGACGGCGCCCAGGCCGATCGACTTGCCGAGGTCCCAGAAGGTCGCCTCGACGGCACCGAAGCCGTTGACGGGTGCTGCCGGAGCGTCACCGATGCGGTCCTCGATCGAGTCGAGGTAGTCCTTCACGGCCTTGTCGGGGCCTTCGAGGTTCGCTCCCTCGAGCTGTGTCTCCGAGGCGGGGATGCCGAGCGTCGCACCGAAGATCTCGCCGACCTCGGGGCTGTTGATGAGGAAGTCCACGAAGGCCGCGGCTGCCTCGGGATGCTCGGTGGAGGAGGACGCGGCCTGCATGAGGCCGACCTTGCGGTACAGGTCCTTCTCGTCGGGGTTGCTCGTGGGAGGTGCCACGATGGTGATCTCCTCGGCACCCGAGTCACCGAGGTAGCCGCCGAGGAAGTTGCTCCAGCTCATCTCGCTGGTGGTGAGGTTGCCACCGAAGCCGGACACCGGGTTGATCTCCTCGAGCTTGCTCTGCGGGACCGTCACCTTGTCCCGGTTCGCCTGGCCTTCCTTCCAGTGGTCGGCGAGCTCCTCCTGCGTGAAGTTCAGCTCACCTTCCTCGGTGAACAGTTCACGGCCCTGCTGGCGCAGCTTCAGCTCGAGGTCCTGGATGCGCTGCGTGGTGTCGGTTCCTCCGTACACCGTTCCGCCCGTGGCATCGGTGACCGAGGCCATGTAGGTGTTGTAGTCCTCCCAGCTCGTGCCGCCCTCGTAGGGCTCGACGCCGGCCTCGGCCAGCAGGCCCGGGTTCTGGAACACCGACCACGCGCTGTAGCCGGTGGGGATGGCGAAGGTGCCGTCCTCGAGCTTGCCCGTGGACAGGAGTGTCTCGTCGATCGCGTCGGTGGTGATGCCGTTGCCGAAGTAGTCCTCGAGGTTCAGGAGCAGACCGTTGTCGCCGTACTGGCGGAGGTAGGTGTAGTCGAACTGCATGACGTCCGGCAACCCGCCACCCGCGGCCTCGGTCTGGCGCTTCTCCCAGTAGGAGGGGTAGTCGGTGAAGGTGTCGTTGATCGTGATGTTCGGGAACTCCTCCTCGAACGCCGTGATGGCCTTGTCGTAGCGGGCGGCACGGTCGTCGTTGCCCCAGAACGTGTAGTTGAGCGTGATCTGCTCCTCGGTGTCGAGGGCTGCGGGTTCACTCCCGCCTCCCCCGCACCCGGTCAGGACCAGCCCGGTGGCGGCCAGGGCTGCTACGCCTGCGAGCGTGCGCCGTGAGAGTGTTCGGAACATCGTTGTCCTCCTGGAAAACTTCTTCGTCAGCCATCGTGGGACGCCCTTGGGAAAGCGTTATCCCACAGCGTAGATTGAATCGTATCAATGGTCAACAGCCCGGCTCCATGAGGTTGTCCGCGCTCTATCTTCGCCCATCCGCGCCCTGAAAGGATGCAGCACATGCCCCACTTCGACCTTCCCCTGTCCGAGCTGCGGACCTATCTGCCGGAGCGCGAGGAGCCTGCCGACTATGACGCCTTCTGGGACAGGACGCTCGCGGAACAGCGCTCGTACCTCAGCGCTCCTTCCTTCGAGGAGGTGGATGCGGGCTACAACCAGCTCGTCACCGAGGACGTCACCTTCGCCGGCTACGACGGCCAGCCGATCAGGGCCTGGCTGCTGAGGCCGAGGCATCTCAGCGGCCCCCTTCCGACGGTCGTCACCTTCATCGGCTACGGAGGCGGGCGCGGACTGCTCGGCGAATGGACGGCGCTGCCCAGTGCCGGCTTCGCCCATTTCGTCATGGACCTCCGCGGGCAGGGCTCGGGGCACCGGCCCGGCGACACCGCCGACGGGCCACTCGCGGGACCGCACCTCGGTGGTTTCATGACCCTCGGCATCGGGGATCCCGAGACCTATTACTACCGGCGGCTCTTCGTCGATGCCGTGCACGCCGTCGAGGCCGCGCAGTCGCATCCCGCCGTCGATCCCGCCCGCGTGGTGATCTCGGGCGGAAGCCAGGGTGGCGGCATCACCCTCGCCGCTGCGGCGCTCACGCAGCGGGTCAACCCGAGCCCGCCCATCGGCGCCATCGTCGATGTGCCCTTCCTGGCCCATATGCGCCATGCGACGGAGATCGTCGGCACCGCCCCGTACTCGGAGATCGTGAAGTACCTCGGTACTCGCCGGAACGACGTCGATGGCGTCTTCCGGACCCTCAGCTACTTCGACGGGCTCAATTTCGCGACCCGCAGCACCATGCCCGCGATGTTCTCGGTGGGGCTGCTCGACGACGTCTGCCCGCCGTCCTGCGTGTTCGCGGCGCACAACCACTACGCCGGGCCGAAGCGCATGAAGGTGTACCCGTACAACGGGCATGAGCAGGGCGGGGCGTTCCAGGACGTCGAGCACCTGGCCTTCGTCCGGGAGATCACCGGCACCTGAACCGAGCACGTCGGGGCACGACGACGGGCGGATCGCGCTACTCCTCCGCGATCCGACGGAAGGAGAGTGCCGGCTCACCCCGGCTGAGAAGCGCGGTCCTGGAACCAGCGCATCAGTTCGCGCAGGGCCGCGATGGATGCCTGGGGGTCCACGCCACTCGGAGTCCTCCGGGTGACGTGCCGTCGCGACGCGGAGCGCCGGGCGGCCGCTGACACCCTTGGCGCCGCCCAGCACCGTGAGCAGCCCCGGAGGCGACTCCGGCAGGACCGCGTGCCCGTCCGCACGAGATCCTGCCGGAGGTTCTGGCTCCGGCCGCTACCGCAGCATCGGGAGGATCTCCGATCCGGAGTACCCGAGCCGTGCACGCGCGTCATCGGACACCATACCGGGCGCCTTCTGCTCCAGCCGGTCGAGGAACTTCTCGAGAGCCCGGGCCGCGTTCCCGGCCTGGTCCCGCTCCACGGCCCGCTGGGCCTGGTCCAGGGAGGCGCGCAGCTGCTGCGCGGCCGGTCCGGACACGCCGCCCGCGGTGATGGCCTGCTCCAGCTGCCGCTGCAGGGCGGGGAGTGCCCCCGGCAGGAAGGCGTCCGGCACGGGAACGCTCGTGAAGTCCGTGTCCGACGCCAGGTAGAAGCTGGTGTAGGCAGGCTGGTTGTAGGCCGTGTTCTGGCGGGCGACCTCGGCACGGTACTGCGGATCGTTCATGAGGGTGTACAGCTTGCGGTCCGTCACCTCGGTGCTGATGAAGATCCGGATGGCCGAGCTGTCCGCCGTGCGGACCAGGAGCTCCTCGCGCCAGTCGCCGAACACGTCGGCGACGAGCGACGGATTGCCCTTGGTGCCGTTGTTCGTCCGGGTGCCCGTCGCTGTCAGCAACCGGCCGCGGCGCGCGTCGTCGATGGTGGGTGTCTGGTTTCCTGTGCCGTTGACGAGCTGCGTGGTGCCGTCCGCCGCCCATCGGATGCTCATGTTCGTTCCGTAGCCGGTTCCCGGCAGGAGCCCGCCCGACGCCGAGCGGAGCCCTACGGCCCAGTTCTCGATGCCGCGGACGGCCGGGTCGACGTCGCCGATCATCCCGCGCCCGGTATCCCTCCCCGTGTAACCGCCGAACAGCACCTCGCCGTTCGACGCGTCCCGCATGGCCCAGCCGTAGGGAGCCCCTGCTCCACCTTCGTGAACGGAGAAGATCTCCTGGCCGGGCCGGTCCGGGTCGATGTCGGTCACATGGATGGCGTCGCCGTGCCCCAGCTTCGCCTCCGTTCCGGGAGCAGCGCTCCCCGCGGGAAGCGTGTCGAACGAGCTGTACAGCAGTGAGCCGTCGTCGTCGATGGTGGCGCTGCCGAACACGATCTCCTGCCGGCCGTCGCCGTCGACGTCGGCCGCGCTCAGCGAGTGGAAGCCTTGACCGGCCAGCGGGCCGAACTCCTCGCTGCTGCCCCGTCCGCCGTGCGGACCGTCGTTGAAGGGGTTGGTCATGGGCACGTGGCCGGAGTCGGCGTGCCACTCCTGCGTCAGCTGCTCGCCGTCCCAGCTGTAGGCGACGACGTTCGCGCGGGTGTAGTAGCCGCGGGCGAACACGGCCGATGGGTTCTCGCCGTCGAGGTATGCGACACCCGCCAGGAAGCGGTCCACACGGTTGCCCGGCTCGATCCGCGCCATGGCATAGTCGCCCCACAGCAGGCCGTCGTCACCGCAGCCCGGCTCGTACGGAACCGTCTCGAGTGCCGTGCCCGTGGCGCCCTCGAAGACACTCAGGTATTCGGGACCGTCGAGGATGAAGCCCTCGAACGCGCGCAGGTTGTTCCTCGCACTGCGTGACGGAGCATAGACATCCATGAAGTAGTCCGCCATGGCACGGGCATCGACGTCGGACAGCGGATAGTCGTGACGCTGCGGGATGCCGAAAGCCTCCTCGAGGGTCGCCGGCCAGGAGCCGTCGGTCACTTCGGGGTGGTCCTGCCAGCCCTTGAACATGGCGACGACGTGCTCGTAGTAGCCGGCTGCGCTCAGCCGGTAGTCGTCCCCGTGGGTGCGACCGGCCTCGACGTCCTCCTTCGGCAGCGTCACGTAGCTCTCGGAAGTGACGGCGCCATCGGGTCCGTACGTGGTCGTCTTCGTTCCGGGAGCCGTCTTGAGCATCATCTCGGAGCGGCCGTCACCATCGAAGTCCGAGACCATGAACTGCGTGTAGTGGGCGCCCGCACGGATGTTGACACCGAGGTCGATCCGGCTCAGCAGGCGCCCTTCCGCCGTGTAGGTGTCGATGTAGGTGTTGCCCGTGTACCCGACCTGGGAGACGTCCTTCGAGTTCGAGGGGTCCCACTTGACGAAGTATTCGTAGGAGCCGTCCCCGTCGACATCCCCGACACTCATGTCGTTCGCCGAGTAGGTGTACGCCTCCCCCGCCGGAGTCACGCCGTCGGCCGGCTTGGTCAGCGGCAGGTCGGTGTACCCCTGCGTCCACGGGGTCACCTCGGCGCTCACCTCGACCTCCACGCCGTCGACGACGGCGCCTACGCTGTACCGCGCATCAGCGGCTGCATCACCCGTCACGCCCTGATCGAGGAAGTTGGTGCTGTCGGTGACGGTGGCGATGGCCTCGCCGTTCCTGTAGACGGCGAAATCCGTCCCCGTCAGGCCACCGGGCGTGGCTCCCGTCGCCTCGGGAGCCTTCAGCCGCCAGCTGAGGAACACGCCCTCCGGGGTCACTGCGCCGACGAGGCCGCGGTCGAGGTACTCGAGTTGAACTCCCCCGATGGGCGCCCCGTTCCCCCGACCCTGGCCCTGGCTTTGGCCTGGTCCTCCACCCTGATCCTGCCCCGCGACGGCCGGCACCGCCAGGCTGCTGAACGTGAGAAGAGTGCCGGTGGCGAGTGCCACACATGCCGAGACCGCTGTTCTCTGGACCGAACTCATCATTGAATCCTTAAGTTGGAAAACGCTTTCCACCTCACGCTAGGTTCAGGGGCCGCTTTCGTCAAGGTCCCGCAACGAAGAAGGGAGCAGCCGGAGCTGCTCCCTTCGTGTCGTGTCCGTCGTCGGGACCTACGCCCGGTGGTGGCCCGGCCCGTGCTGGGCGATCAGGTCCCGCACCCGTCCGTACAGCGGGTGCTCCGGCTCGAGCCCGGTGATCGACGTCGTCGCCTCCCCCGGTTCCTGTTCCGCCAGGATCTCGGCGAGGGCCGTCACGTCGGGATCACCCGATGCCGAGAAGGACAGCGCGGCCCTCATCGCCTCGAGCAGCGCCACGGGATCCACTCCCGCTTCGGCCAGCTCGGCGGCCGGGCCGATGAACCGCTCGTGACGGCCGAGTTTCCGCAGCGGTGCCCTGCCGACGCGCACCACGGTGTCGGGGAGGTGCTGGTTGGTGAAGCGACGCAGGATCTTCTGCACATAGGCTTCCTGCTCCGCCTCGTCGAACCCGTGCTTGGTGACGAGCAGCTGCTTGGTCTCCTCGAGCACGGCGCGGACCTTCGCGGCGATGCCGCCATCGGTCATGGCATCCGCGATCTTCTCCACGCCGGCGGCGTAACCGAAGTAGGCCGCCGACGCGTGGCCCGTGTTCACCGTGAAGAGCTTCCGCTCGATGTACGGCGCGAGGTCGTCCACGTAGGTGGCCCCCGGGATCTTCGGCGCGTCGCCCTTGAAGGGGGTGCGATCGATGACCCACTCGAAGAAGGTCTCCACGGTGACGTCCAGCCCCTGGCCGGCCGCCTGGTCGGGGACGATGCGGTCGACGGCGGTGTTGGCGAACACCGCGCGGGAGGCGAGGTCCAGGGCAGCCCCGTCGTAGGTCTGCTCGATTTCCCGGCGCAGGATGTCGGTCGCGTTGATGGCGTTCTCGCAGGCCATGACCTGCAGCGGAGGCAGGTCACCGTCGCGCCGGGCGATGGCTCGGGCGATCACGGGTGCGAGGAACTTCAGGACGTTCGGTCCGACGGCCGTGGTGACGATGTCCGCGGTGGCGATCTCCGCGACGACGTCGTCCTCCTGTGACCTCGAGTTCAGGGCACGGTAGTTGTCCACGGTCTTGACTGCGGGCTCCTCGCCGACCTCGTGGACGTCGTAGCTGGGTGTCGAGACCAGCTGGTCGATCAGGGCGTCCGCGACGTCGGCGAAGACCACCTCGTACCCGGCTTCGTGGAGCAGGAGCCCCACGAAGCCGCGCCCGATGTTGCCTGCACCGAAATGTACTGCCTTCACTAGGCATTGACCTTTCCGAAGAGGGCGAGGACCTCGTCCACGGTGGTCGCCTCGTCCAGCCGTGCGACCTGCGCCTTGTCGGAGAATACGCGGGCGATAGCGGAGAGGATGGACAGGTGCTCGTTGTTCACGCCTGCGACGCCGACCACGAACTTCACCTGCTTGCCGTTCCAGTCGATGCCCTCCGGGTAGCGGACGATCGACACCGCCGAGCGCCTGATCAGGTCCTTCGCCGCGTTGGTGCCGTGCGGGATGGCGAGGAAGTTGCCCATGTAGGTGGGCACGGACTTCTCCCGCTCGTGCATCGCCGCCACGTAGCTCGCGTCCACGGCTCCGCGGTCGACCAGCAGTCGGCCGGCCTCGTCGATGGCGTCCTTCTGCGTGGTGGCCCTGCCGTCGAGCACGACGCTCTGCTCCGCGAGGACGTCATTGGCACCGGTGCCGGTGCCTGCACCGTCGGCGTCGGCCGCGACGGCGGCCGGCGTCGGGTTCTTCGGGTCGACTCCACCCTCGGCTGCAGCACTGGCGCGCACCAGCTCGACGATCTCGTCATAGCGTGGACTGTTCATGAAGTTGTCGACGGAGACGTGCGTGGCGCTCTGCGTCAGGGGCTCGGCGCGGGCGGCGAGGTCCTGGTGCGTCACGACGACGTCGTAGTCGTCCTTCAGATTGGCGATGGCGAGGTTGGTGACCTTGACGTCCGGGAAGCCGGCCGCCTTGATCTTGTTGCGGAGTACCGAGGCGCCCATGGCGGAGGAGCCCATACCGGCGTCGCAGGCGAACGCGATGTTGCGGATGGGGCCGTCGGTCGCGGACGTGGAGCGGAACGTACCGGCGACGGAGCTCTTCTTGCCCTTGAGCCCTTCCATCTTGCTGGCGGCACCGGCGATGTCGTCGTCCGTGGACTTGGTCGTCTTCAGGATGACCGAGCCGATGAGGAAGGAGACCGCCGCGGCCATGAGGACGGACAGTGTCACACCGACGAAGCTGTCCGACGCCGTGGCGGCGTAGACGGCGATGATGCTGCCGGGAGCCGCGGGCGAACGAAGGCCGGCTCCCGTGAGCACGAGGGTGAAGATGCCGGCCATGCCGCCGCCGATGACGGCGAGGACCATGAGGGGCTTCATCAGGACGTACGGGAAGTAGATCTCGTGGATACCACCGAGGAACTGGATGATGATCGCACCGGGAGCTGAGGCCTTGGCCATGCCGCGCCCGAAGATCGCATAGGCGAGGAGGAGCCCGAGGCCCGGGCCGGGGTTCGCCTCGAGCAGGAACAGCATCGACTTGCCGGTCTCGGTGGCCTCCTGCGTGGCGAGCGGGGTGAGGACGCCGTAGTTGATCGCGTTGTTCAGGAACAGGATCTTGGCGGGCTCGATCAGGATGCTGGTGAACGGCAGCAGACCGTTGGTGACGAGGAAGTCGACTCCCCTGCCCGCGGCGTCACTGAAGACCGTGACCAGCGGGCCGACGGCGAGCAGGCCGAAGATTGCCATGATGCCGGCGAAGATGCCCGCGGAGAAGTTGTTGACGAGCATCTCGAAGCCGGGGCGGATCTTGCCGTCCCAGATCGAGTCGATCTTCTTCATCAGGTAGGCGGTCAGCGGGCCCATGAGCATGGCGCCGATGAACATCGGGATGTCCGTTCCGACGATCACACCCATGGTCGCCGTGGCGCCGACGACGCCGCCACGGACGTCGTACACCATCTTGCCGCCGGTGTAACCGATCAGGAGGGGCAGGAGGAACGTGATCATCGGGCCGACAAGGGCGCCGATCGTCTCGTTCGGGAAGTATCCAGCCGGGATGAACAGCGCCGTGATCAGACCCCAGGCGATGAACGCACCGATGTTGGGCATGATCATCGCCGAGAGGAACGACCCGAACTTCTGGACGCGGACCCGGGCACTGGTCCCGGACCTCGCTTCTAGTTGTGTTGCCACATTCTTTCCTTACCGTTGTCCCCGCAACTCTGCGGAGAGGGATGGATAGGCAGGAAGCGTCAGCTTCCCGACCTGGTGGAGATGCGCTGGAGCCATTCGAGGAAGAGCTTCAGTTCGGAGCTGGAGAGCTGGTCGGGATGGGAGGACTGCAGCGCGGCGTTCAGCGCGATCGCCGCCACGACCACCGAGGGTGTCCCCTCCGTGTCCGTGGTGGGGTCCCCCTCGGAATCCGTGGCGACGGCGGAGATGACCGCTTCCCTCGTCATCGCGGAGAGTTCGAGGTTGCGCTTCGCCGCGGGCTCCGCGATCAGCATGAGCGTGACGCCGATGTTGGCGGCGAGCATGCTGCGCGCGGCTTCGTGCGGGGACACCACGAGGCGGGCTGCCGCGGCCGCCCTGGCGAGGACCTCCTCGAGGAAGGCCTCCGCACTGGCCACCATGGACGGCCTGTGCTCGGGCCGGATGTTGCCGAACATCACGAGGTAGAGGTGCGGGTGATCGAGGCCGAACTGCACATGGTTGTCCCAGTGCATCCGGAGGTCCTCGACCGGTTGTCCCGACGTCGGGAGGCTCCTCTCGGCGTCGAGGTACTCCGAGAAGCCTTCCGCAACGACGGCGTCGAAGAGGCCCTCCTTGTCACCGAAATGGTGGTAGAGGGTGGGTGCGGTGACGTGCGCAGCCTGGGTGATCTGCCGCGTCGAGACGGGCTCGCCGTTGGATTCCGCGAGCAGTGCCGCGGCGGCCCTGAGAAGCCTGGTCTTAGGCGTGGGTTCGCCTACTTTCTTCATGGCTGCTACCGTAGCACCTATAGCGCTGTTATATGAACTGGGTCACAGGCTCTTTCTTCCGGAGGCGTCACAATGGAGGAAGACGGAGACGACCACCGGCAAGGAAACGAGGACGTTCAATGGTGAATTTCGCAGGAGTCGGAGTCAGCCCCGGCCGCGTGATCGGTCCGGTGCACCACATGCCCGCAGCGGTCGGCGAACCGCCTGCCGGCGAGCGCCATGAGACCCCCGACGCGCCGGAGCAGGCCGTCGCGGCGCTCAAGGCGGCATCGAAGGCCGTCCAGGAGGAGCTCAAGCGGAGGGCCGGGATCGCCAGGGGTGATGCACAGGCCGTCCTGCAGGCGACCTCCCTCATGGCCGCCGACCCCATGCTGCTGAAGTCCGCGACGAAGCTCATCAACAACGGCACCTCCCCCGCGCGTGCGGTCTGGGAGGCCGGCGCCTCCGTGGCCGAGATGCTGCACAACCTCGGCGGCTACATGGCCGAGCGGACGGCGGACGTACTCGATGTCCGCTCGCGCATCGTGGCGGAACTGCGCGGGCTCCCCGCGCCCGGCATCCCGTCGTCGGACACACCCTTCATCCTGGTGGCCGAGGACCTCGCGCCCGCCGATACCGCCACCCTGGACCCCGCGATGGTGCTCGCCCTCGTCACCTCCGGCGGCGGCCCGCAGTCCCACACCGCGATCATCGCCCGCTCCCTGGGCCTGCCCGCCGTCGTGGCCGCCACGGGCGTGGAGGCCATCGACAGCGGTGCGCTCGTCTTCGTCGACGGCGCCGCCGGCACCGTCACCCTCGATCCGGGGGACGACGAGGCGGCAGCGGCCGAGGCGTACCGCGCGGCCGCGGCGGCGCTCACGGTGTTCGACGGCGCCGGTGTGACCTCGGACGGGCACGAGGTCCCCCTGCTGGCCAACGTGGGCGGAGCGAAGGACGCCGTCAAGGCCGCCGCGGCCGGCGCACAGGGTGTGGGCCTGCTCCGGACGGAGTTCTGCTTCCTGGGCCGTGACACCGAGCCCACGGCGGAGGAGCAGGTCGAGGCCTACAAGGGCGTCTTCGACGCCTTCCCCGGCAAGAAGGTGGTGGTGCGCACGCTCGACGCCGGCGCCGACAAGCCGCTGCCCTTCCTCACCGACACGACCGAGCCCAACCCTGCCCTCGGAGTGCGCGGCTACCGCACCGATCTTTCCTCCCCCGGCGTCCTCGAACGCCAGCTCGAGGCCATCGCGGACGCCGCCTCGCAGGCCACGGCGGACGTGTGGGTCATGGCGCCGATGATCTCGACCGCCGAGGAGGCCGCGGACTTCGCGAAACTCTGCAGCAACGCGGGCCTGCAGACCCCCGGCGTCATGGTGGAGGTGCCGTCGGCGGCACTGATGGCCGAAGCGATCCTCGGTGCCGTGTCCTTCGCGAGCCTCGGCACGAACGACCTCACGCAATACACGATGGCGGCGGACCGCCAGCTCGGTTCCCTCGCAGCCCTGAACAACTCTTGGCAGCCGGCGGTCCTCCGGATGGTCAGGCTGACCGTCGAGGGATCGGCGGCCGAGGGTCATGCCAAGCCCGTGGGCGTGTGCGGTGAGGCGGCGGCCGATCCCGCCCTCGCCGTCGTACTGGTGGGACTCGGCGTCTCGACGCTGTCGATGACGCCCCGCGCCCTCGCGGGCGTCGGCGCCGTCCTCAACAGTGTGACCCTCGCGGAAGCGCAGCGCATCGCCGGGATCGCTGTTGCTGCTCCGACGGCAGCCGAGGCCAAGGCCCGTGCGCGGGCCGAACTGCCCGTCCTGGAGTCGCTCGGGCTCTAGGACACGGGCCCACCTGGCCGCGAAGGACTTCCAGGGAGCACGACAGGGCCGGGGTCTCCGGCTCCTGGTCGTTCCGGCACGTCCCGGTCCGGCCTGCGAGCGTCTACCTCCGCTACCGCGTCACCCGGTTCGCGGCCGCGATGAATCCGGCCTCCTGCACGGGCCCGTCCGCCGTGAGCAGGGACCACGTCCAGTCGAGGACGCCGTCGATATCGAGGTGCAGCTTGCGGTGGAAGAAGGGGGCGGCGCACAGCATCGGTGTGCCTGTGCTCCGGACGAACCAGGGCGAGCTCCCGCCCGGGTTGTCCGCCGCCGGCACCATGAGCACCGAGGCGCCCGGTGATCTCAATCCCAGCCAGGACCGCGTGCTGCCCATGGCGTCGGCCTCGCTCACGCACGTGCCCGGCTCACCGGACGAAGCAGGTCCTGTCGACGCCGAGATGATGTCGGCTCCGTCGAAGGATGGTGCTAGGCGGAGGAAGAACCCACCGTAACCGGCATGGGGACGCCCCGACGTCGTCGGGCTCCCGAATGCCAACGGACCACCGCTGGCATTGGCCCATCTGCTCCGCACGGTGGTGGCGAGCCATTCCACGCCGCCTGCCCGCACGGACTCCGCGTGCCAGCTCCGCGTCTCGAGGAGGAAGGTGCTGCCGTCGGCAGTACGCCAGTCGAGTTGCTGAATCCTCGCGCCGTCCCGGCCCTCCTCGGCGCGCACCTCCTGCGAACCGTTATTCGGCAGCTGCACGTAGCCCGCTCCCTCACGGTAGGTGGGCCCGCCCCACAGGTTCGCCGGATAGGACTGGCCGACGACGTCGATGGTGGAGACCGCGATGCCGAGCCCCCAGTGCCAGGGGTGGTCCTCGGGCCGGTGATCGCTCACGGTCCGTCCACCCGGCGTGGAGACCGGGTGCAGGAAGGGCCGCGGCGAATGCTCGGAGGGTTCACCGCCGCCGTCGTGGAGGAGGCCCGCCACCCGGTCGTCGATGGTCATGAGGGCCGCCGTTACGCTCACGCCGCGGATCCGCCGGACCGGGCACGCGGCCGCGCGTCGATGATCGGCGCTGTGAGCGGCCCGCGCAGCGCGGGGTCCTCGAGGTCCGCCCTGGAAATCCAGCGACCCTCACGCGCCGAGACGTACATCCCCGTCGCGATCTCCAGTGCCCGGGCCGGGTGCCCCACCAGGTCCGGCATGCCGCGATCGGCGAGGAGCGAGGCATAGACCTCGGCGAAGAGGGCGTCATGGCCGCTCGGGATCTCCTGGTCCGGCAGCACCCAGGACTCCGATGTCCCCGCATCGATGTGCGGTGCCGGCGTGATGGTCCAGTGCTCATGCCCATGCCCGTACAGGTGCTCCAACTCGATCGTGGCGTTCTCCGTGTCGATGCGCAGGAGGCTCGACTGCCGCGGCGCGAGGACGGTCGACACCACCGAGGCGACGGCGCCCGAGGCGAGGACCAGGGATGCGTGGGCGAGGTCCTCCGTCTCGACGTCGTGCTCGAGCCGCCACATGGTGGCGTGGACCGAAGACCACTCGCCGAGCAGGTAGGACAGCAGGTCGATCTGGTGACTCCCATGGCTGAGCGTGGTGCCGCCACCCTCGCTTGCCCAGGTGCCGCGCCACGGGACGGCGAAGTACTCGGCCGTCCGGTACCAGTGTGTCTGGCACAGCGCCGCGAGGGGCCGTCCCAGAGCTCCCGAATCGAGCAGTGCTTTGATGCGCGCGGCGGCAGAGCCGGAACGCTGCTGGAACACGACGGCGAGGCCGCGGTCCGCTGCGCGGCCGGCGTCGATCATGGTGTCGAGCTGGGCGAGGCTGAGGGCCGCGGGCTTCTCGACGACGACGTGCGCACCCGCGGCGAAGGCGGCCGCCGTCTGCTCGGCGTGGCCGCCCGGGGGTGTACAGATGTGCAGGACGTCGATGGGCTCCGCTGCGAGCATCTCCGTGAGCGAGGAATAGCCGGAAGGGATTCGATAGGTCCCGGCGAAGGCGGTGAGGTGCTGCTCCGAGGGATCCGCGGCCGCGACGAGCTCGACGCCGGGAAGGTCCGTCAACGCGGCGGCATGGAGGTGCGCGACGCCGCCCGTCCCCAGGATGGCCGCCCGCAGCGGCACGCGCAGTTCTGCAGGAGGTCCGGCAGCCGGATTGGACAGGGGCACGGTTCCTCCAACGCTGGACAGGAATGCGGTCCCGGAAACAGTATCAGAGAAAGCGTTTACCGGCCCGTGGCTGCGGACTGGAGGCCATGCAACAATGGCCCTTTCAAGGATCGTCAGGACGCGTAACCGCAGCGGTTGACCGCCCGTATCTTCAGGAGTTGAAGCGATGTCGGCACCGGTGAGCAAAAGTCCCGCGACACTGCATGACGTGGCACGGGAGGCGGGCGTCTCGCTCGCCACGGCGTCGAGGTCCCTGAACGGCAGTGCGCGCAAGGTCAACGAGGCCTACCGGCAGCGCGTCGTCGAGGCGGCGCAGCGG
>NZ_JBZCNH010000006.1:0-334346 GCF_058269215.1 Arthrobacter sp. TJ-238
TCGGCTTGCGGCTGAACACCGGGAAGATCTCCGAGACGATGCCGAAGAACGGCAGCGCGATGATGTACACCTCGGGGTGGCCGAAGAACCAGATCAGGGCCTCCACCCCGCTCAGGCAGAACCACACGAACGACGTGATGATGTACAGGTAGCCGATGGTCTTGTGGTCCGTGGTGGTGAGCCACTCCACCACGATCCGTCCCCTGGACCGGGTGGCGGAGGTGGCTGCGGGCGTCGCCGCAAGGGTCGAATCTGCGTATTCAGCGGTCACGGTGCGTTCCGGGCGGGGTCGGGTGGCGGGGGCCGACGCGGGGACGGCGCAGGTCATGCCGCGATCCGGTGCCTGCCGTGCGGGCGGGGGCGTGGGCGGGGCAGTCGGGCAGGACGTCCGGCACGACCAGCGAGCACGTCGAGGGCTCGCCGGTCGGCCCGGGGGCAGGGGGTGCGGCCGGTCCGAGGATCCCGGAGAGGTTCAGAGCGTCCAGCCCTTCGCGTTCGACGTGCTGCGCCCTGCCCGCGTCGATCACGATCGTCGGCACCCGCAAGATGCGGCGACTGCGTTCGACGACGACCACGAGGGCCGGGCAGTTCTCCTCCGTGAGGCAGCCGCGGATCTCCATGCGCGCCCACCGCAGATCGAGGTCGAGGCGGACTGTCACACGCAACTTGTGGTTCGCGGTCATGGTCGGGGGTCTCCCAGCACGAAGATCGTCGGTGCCCGCCTGCTCAAGCACTTCCAAGGCTAGGAGGAGTCCAGCGCCGCTGGAGGCCGCAATGCTGCTTGACAAGCGCAACCACTCCGGTCCGGGAGATGGCGCCGACCCGCGGGCCGGGCCGCTATGGGGGCGGGATCTGCTCGAACGCCGCCCGGGCCGGCCCGACGAGGACAGCGGCAGGGTGGGGACCTGCTGCGAGGAGTGCCCGCGTCCAGGCGTCCGGCCAGGGGCCCTTGCGTGCGGCGACGACGACGTTGCCGGCCCGTGAGCCGTCCACCATCCCCGCCTCGGTGAGAGCGGCGGCCGCGGGGGCCAGGACTGCGAGCTGCCGGCACTGCGCGCGCGCGAAGGCGAGCGGAGGATCGTCGCCGACGTTCACCAGCACCACTCCGTTGCGGGCGCAGACCCGCAGGAGGTGCGCGGCGAAGTCCGGCGAGGTCAGGTGGGCGGGAGCGTCGGCCCCGGCGAAGATGTCGAGCACGACGACGTCGAACGCGCCGTCCGGCTGCTCGAGGACGGCGTCCGCGGCGTCCCCGATGACGATGTCGCACACGGTACCGTCCGGCAGCGGCATGGCAACGAGCACGAAGTCCATCAGCGCAACGTCCAGGTCGACCGCGATCTGCGCGGACCCGGGGCGCGTGGCCTGGACGTAGCGCACGAGGGTGAGCGCGCCGGCGCCGAGGTGCAGGACCCGCAGGGGTTCGCCCGGCACACCGACGAGATCGACTACGTTGCCGATGCGCTGCAGGTACTCGTAGAAGACCCGCTCGGGGTGGAGCAGGTCCACGTGGGACTGCTGGGCGCCCCCGACGCTGAGGATCAGGGCACCCTCGATGTAGGCGTCCTCGTCGATCTCCGCATAGGCGCCCGAGTCCGGCAGCCACCGCGTCGGGACCTCGAACTCGTCGGCCCCGTCGGGCCCACCGTCGGACCCACCGGCGGGCCGCGGGTCAGGCGTCCCGGTCACACGTGCTCCCGCAGCGTGCCGAGGCGCCGTGCGCCCTCCTCGATGACGTCGAACCTCTTGCAGAACGCGAAGCGCAGCATCGAGCGGGTGCGCTCGGCGCCGTTCTCGTGGCAGAACATCGCCACGGGGATCGCAGCGACGCCGATGAGCTCAGGCAGGCGCCGCGCGAGGTCGGTCGCGTCGTCGATGCCGAGGGGAGCCGCGTCGACCATGGTGAAGAACGTGCCTTCGGGTTCGAAGACCTCGAAGCCGGCCGCGCGGAGGCCCTCTCCCAGGAGGTCCCGCTTCTTCCGGAGGGTCGCGGCGGCGGAGGAGAAGAACGCGTCCGGCAGTCCGAGGCCCAGGGCGACGGCGGCCTGGAATGGCGTCCCGGAGGTGTAGGTCAGGAAGGTCTTGACGGTGCGCACCTGAGCCACCAGGTCCGCGGGCCCGCTGAGCCAGCCGACCTTCCACCCCGTCACGGAGAAGGTCTTGCCGGCGGAGGAGATCGTGAGGGTCCGCTCCGCGGCTCCCGGCAGGGTGGCGACGGGGAGGTGCGGCACGCCGAAGGTGAGGTGCTCGTACACCTCGTCCGTGACGATGATCGCCCCGTGGCGCTCCGCCAGCCTGACGATGAGCTCGAGGGAGGAGCGGCTGAACACGCTGCCTGTGGGGTTGTGCGGATTGTTGACGACGACGATCCTCGTGCGCTCGCTGAAGGCCGCCTCCAGGGCCGCGACATCCGGCTGGAAGTCGGGTGCGCGGAGCGGCGCCGTGGTGTGGGTGGCGCCCGACAGGCCGATCACCGCGCCGTAGGAGTCGTAGAAGGGTTCGAACGTCAGCACCTCGTCGCCGGGCCCGGCGAACGCGAGGATCGCGGCGGCGATGGCCTCGGTGGCCCCCGTGCTCACGATCACCTCGGTCTGCGGATCGACCGTCAGCCCGTAAAAGCGCTCCTGGTGGGCCGCGATCGCGTGCCGCAGGACGGCCAGCCCCTGCCCGGGCGCGTACTGGTTGGCGCCGTCCGCGATGGCGGACCGCGCGGCGTCCAGGATCTCGCGCGGCCCGTCCTCGTCCGGGAACCCCTGGCCGAGGTTGATCGCCGCGTGCTTGCGGGCGAGGGCCGTCACCTCCTCGAAGATGGTGATGCCGAGCCGGCCGTCGCTGCCGAGCAGGTTCGCGCCGAGTGCCGCCCGCGTCCATGGCGGGGTGCTGTTCGGGGCTGCGAGCCGCGCGTGTGTCGTCATACCACCAGTATTGCCGCTTCCGAGTGGGTACCGTGGGGGCATGAGCCGCGCCGTCTGCCCCGGGTCCTTCGACCCCATCCACAACGGGCACATCGATGTCATCAGCCGAGCCGCCCGCCTCTTCGACGAGGTGATCGTCGCGGTCTCGACGAACTACGCCAAGAAGTACAGGTTCGGGATCGAGGAGCGCATGGCGTTCTGCACCGAGAGCCTCGCGCACCTGCCCGGGGTGACAGTGCGGCCCATGGGGGAGGGTCTCGTCGCCGAGTTCTGCCGGGAGCACGGTGCCGTGACGCTCGTGAAGGGGCTGCGGTCGAGCCTCGACTTCGACTACGAACGTCCCATGGCCACCATGAACCGGCACCTCGCCGACATCGAGACGGTCTTCCTGCCCACGGGCACGGACTTCGCGCACGTGTCCTCGACGCTGCTGAAGGAGGTCGCGACGCTCGGCGGGGATATCGGCGCGTTCGTCCCGGACGCCGTCCTCGCCCGCCTGCGGCCGGAGGCCTGAGCCTCGGCAGAACTGCTTCACACGGGCTGCGCGCACGCCGGTCGTGCGACGGAGGCGGCCAAGGCCGCACTCTCCTCGACGAAGCGGGCAGCCCACCCCGCTCCGTCGAGGTCCGGCCGCGACGCCGCCATCGTCACAGTCGCCTTCGAGCACTGCGAGACGTTCGTGAATGCGCGGGTCACGTGATAGGTGGACGTCACCACGATGATGTCGTCCCAGCCCCGCTCGCGCGCGAGATCGGCGATCCCGCGGGCTTCGCCCCGTGTCGTGAGCGGATCAGGACGGAAACAGACCGTCCGCGGGTCCTGCTCGGCGCACAGGTCGTCACCCGCTGCGTTGCCCGGCAGTCCGGTCGAGGAAATGACGAGGGTGTCCGCCTGTCCGCGTGCGACGAGTTCCTGACCGAGCGCCAGGCGCTCGGTCGCCGCTCCAGCGAGAACCACGACCGCGTCGGCTTCACCGGCGGGAGGCAAGGGGCTCAGTGGGGGAGCGTAGATCAACCGGTAGGCAAGAAGCAGCCAGAGGACCAGAATCACCGCCACCGCTCCCACTACCGGACGCAGGACCCGGACGAACGGTCTGCGCGTCAAGGACGAGGAAGCGGGCGCGGAGTCAGGTGTCACCGTCCGAGCCTAGACGAGGTGGCGTTTTGGGCCAGCCCGGATCGTCAGGGTAGGATAATACGTCGGTCATATGTTCTACAGGAGTCACCATCAAAAGCGATCTCAGTTCGCCCCTGACGTTCAGCGTCAAGGATCTCGGACGCAGTCCGGGCAGCATGCGGACAGTCGAAGAACATGTGCCGGCACCGAAGGATTTCGGTGTCGCCCTGATCGGCGTGCAGGAGGGTTCCGACATGGAACTCGATCTGCGGTTCGAATCGGTGCACGAGGGAATCCTGGTGTCGGGAAGGGCGAACGTCGAGGTAACCGGCGAGTGCGGCCGTTGCCTGGAGCCACTGCGGTACGAGCAGGACGTGGATGTCCAGGAACTCTTCTTCTACAGCGACTCCGAGTCGCTGTCGGTGGAGGAGGACGAGGAACAGCACAGGGTGGATAACGATTCGGTCGATCTGGAACCCGTGCTGAGGGATGCAGTGGTCACGTCGCTGCCATTCCAGCCGGTGTGCCGGGAGGATTGCAAGGGTCTGTGCTCCGAATGCGGAGCCCGGCTCAATGACGATCCGGACCACCACCATGAAGTATTGGACCCTCGCTGGTCGGCCCTCGCCGGGCTGACCGGCACCGCCGCAGAGAACGACGCGGCACCAAAGTCAGAGTCAGACGAGAGAGAAGAGAGTTAGCCGTGGCTGTCCCGAAGCGGAAGATGTCCCGCGCGAATACCCGTGCACGCCGGTCCCAGTGGAAGGCAACCGCCCCCAAGCTGGTCAAGACCCTCGAGAACGGTCGCGTCACCTACAGCCTCGCCCACCAGGCCAAGGTTGTCACCGACTCGGCCGGTACGCCGCTGTTCCTGGAGTACAAGGGACGCAAGGTCGCCGACGTCTGACATGGGACCCGTCCCGCCGCGTCCACGCACCGGCGGGTCACCCGTCCGATGCGCCGGTTGATGCGGTTGTGAAGAATACAGAAGAGCTCACGAAGCGTCTCGGTGTCGATATCGACACCGAGACGCTTCGTCTTGCCCTGACCCACCGGTCCTACGCCTACGAGAAGGGCGGGATCCCCACCAACGAGCGCCTCGAGTTCCTCGGCGACTCGGTCCTCGGGCTCTCGGTCACCGATGCCCTGTACCGGGACAACCCGGGCCTGTCCGAGGGTGAGCTCGCCAAGCGGCGGTCCGCCGTCGTGAGTACCAAGGCCCTCGCGGGCGTCGCGCGCACCCTCGACCTCGGCAGCTACGTGCTGCTCGGGCAGGGCGAGAAGCTGACGAACGGGCGGGACAAGGCGTCGATCCTCGCGGACACCATGGAGGCCGTGATCGGCGCCGCGTACCTCAGCCACGGGATCGAGACCGCCCGCGCCATGGTCATGCGCCTCATCGGGCCCCTGCTGCGGGACTCCGCGGTCCTCGGCGAGGGCACCGACTGGAAGACCCGCATCCAGGAGACCGCGGCCGGGCGGCGACTCGGCCTCATCGACTACCAGGTCGAGGGCACGGGCCCCGACCACGCCCGCACCTTCACGGCGCACCTGCTGATCGGCGGGGTCGGATACGGTTCCGGGCACGGACCGTCGAAGAAGGAAGCTGAGCAGGCGGCGGCAGCGGCGTCGTGGAAGCTGCTCACCGAAGGGGCCGGTTCCGTGCACGGGGCCGGGGAACCCTCCGACGCGCGCGACGGTTCCTGAGTGCCTGAACTGCCTGAAGTCGAGGTGGTCCGCCGTGGCCTCGCCCGCTGGGTGACCGGACGCACCATCGAGGACGTGGACGTGGTCGACGCCCGGTCGCTCCGGCGGCACGTCGACGGCGTCGAGGACTTCGTCGGCAACGTCACCGGGGCGCGCGTCACCGACGTGGTGCGCCGCGGGAAGTTCCTCTGGCTCGTTCTGGAAGATGCAGCCGGCGCGGACACCCCGCCGCACGTCGCACTGATGGCGCACCTCGGCATGAGCGGGCAGCTCCTCATCGAGGAACCCGCCGCGCCGCGCGAGAAGCATCTCAAGGTACGCCTGACCCTCTCCGCCGCGCTCGACGAGGAGGGCGTGCCGCTGCCCGCCGAGCTGCGTTTCGTGGACCAGCGCATCTTCGGCGGCATGTTCGTCGCCGACCTGCAGCCCACCGGGGACGGTCACCCGGGAGGGCTGGGGGAGGGCAGCCTGCCCCTCGTGCCGCACCAGGCCGCCCACATCGCACGCGACCTCCTCGACCCCGCTTTCGACCCCGAGGCCTTCCACCGGCGCCTTCGCGCCCGCAGGACCGGACTCAAGCGCGCGCTGCTCGATCAGGGGCTCGTCTCCGGCATCGGCAACATCTACGCCGACGAGGCCCTGTGGGCGGCCCGTTTCCACTACGCCCGGCCCACCGACACCCTGCGGCGCCCGGACACCCGGCGGATCATCGAGGCGGCCACCGGTGTGATGACCCGCGCCCTGGCGGCCGGGGGCACGAGCTTCGACGCCCTCTACGTGAATGTCAACGGTGCCTCGGGCTACTTCGCGCGGGATCTCGAGGCCTACGGGCGCGGCGGCCAGCCGTGCCGCCGTTGCGCGGACGAGGGCCGGCACACGCTGATCCGCCGGGAGTCCTTCATGAACCGGTCCTCCTACCTCTGCCCGCACTGCCAGCCGAGACCACGCAACGCGAGGACGTAGCCTCCCCGGGCCAGTGACGTGATCTTTCCCTCGTGATCCAAACGTGACAATCCGGGACCTCTCGCGTACCGTTGAAGCCGTGCCCGCGCCACCACGGCGGGGCACTCATCCTCTTTCAGCCGAACCCTGTCGATGAGGATGAACCGTTCGCACAAACCATTCGACAGGGGCGGGGGAACCAGTAGCGGACTCTTCAACGAGTCCTAGGGGTAAAGACACGCGTTGACCAGCCTGGGGGCGTTGGTCGGCAGGTGCGTGTCCGGATGTCCCATCCGAACCCGACAGCTAACTTCGCAGGCTTTGGGAAAGGCAACAGCATGTCCAAGAGCCATATCGCGCGCCACCGGGCCGTCCCCACGCGCACCAACCCCCTCGTCACGGCCTCACGCGCCGTCACTGCGACCGCGTCCGTCGCCGGCAAGCCCGCCGCGGTCGTCGTCACCGCGTCCGGCCTCCTGTTCGGCGCGGCACTTCCCGCCAGCGCAGCCGGTGAGATCAGCACCGACACCCAGCAGTCCACCGCGAGCACCACCGCGGCCGGCACCTACACCGTGCAGGCCGGCGACACGCTCGGCAGCATCGCCTCCTCGCACGGCGTCAGCCTCGATGCGCTGTTCGCGGCCAACGGCCTCGGCTACGCCTCGGTCATCTACCCCGGGCAGTCCATCTCGCTGGGCGGTTCCGCCGCCCCGCAGCAGTACTCCGCTCAGTCGGTGCCCGCACAGTCCGTGGCCGCACAGGCAGCGCCCGCGCAGGCAGTGCTCGCGAGCACCACGGCGACCCCGGGCAACTCCATTGGACTCAGCACGCAGTCCGCCGCCTCCATCGCGCCGAGGGCGGCCTCGCTCCCCGGGATCGTCGGCACGGCGATGCAGGGTGTCGGCTCGGGCTACGTCTTCGGCGGCACCGCCTACGGCGCCTGGGACTGCTCAGGCTTCGTCCAGTGGGCCTACGCACAGCAGGGCATCAACCTGCCCCGCACCACGTGGGCGCAGTTCGCCGCCATGACGCCCACCAGCACCCCCCAGCCGGGTGACCTGGTGAGCCAGAACGGTGGCAGCCACGTCGGGATCTACCTCGGCGACGGCCAGATGGTCAGCGCGCTGAACCCGTCGCAGGGCACCCAGGTGCACTCGGTCAACGTCATGTCGGTGGACGGTTACTACACCCGCTAGAGCGGACAGACGGCGCAGACCGGCGGCAGACGCCGGTCGCGACACGCAAAGGGCGGGGTGCTTGCACCCCGCCCTTTGCCGTACCCGGCTTCGGGTGTACATTCCGGCGGGTCACGCCTACCCGGAGGAGCACCGATGTTTCGAGGATTCGCCACCGTCACCTTCTACGCCGACGATCTCGCCGCCGCCCGCGACTGGTACACGGAACTGCTGGGGACAGCGCCGTACTACGCCTTCCCGCCGCCCCCCGAGCCTCCCGCCTACCTCGAGTTCCGGGTGGGTGACGACGAGGACGAGCTCGGGTTCATCGACCGGAGGTACGGGCCCTCCGGGGCGTCCCTCGGGCCGGGTGGCGCCGTCATGTTCTGGCACGTCGACGACCTGACCGGCACGCTGGACAGGCTGCTCCGGCTAGGCGCCACCGAATACGAGGCGGTGACGGAACGCGGGACCGGCGGGTTCACGACGGCGTCCGTGGTGGACCCCTTCGGCAACGTGCTCGGCATCATGCACAATCCGCACTACCTCGAGGTCCTGGCTGCACGGAGGGCCTGAGCGTGACGCGCCGGAGCCCCTAGCGCGAGTAGTGCCGGGCCAGCCGCTCGAAACCCTCGTCGATGCTGACGTCCGGCTCCCAGCCGAGGACCTCGCGCGTGCGCCGCTGGTCGAACCAGTGCGCGGTCGAGAGCTGTTCGGCCAGGAAGCGGGTCATGGGGGGCTCCTCGGTGCGGCCCGCGGCGCGCCAGGCGCGCTCGATCACCGCTCCCGCGCCTCGGGCGAGCGCTCCGGGTACCGACCATGCCGGTGGCGCCTCCCCGCCCGCGCGGCAGATGCCGGCCACGAGCTCCGCGATGGGGCGCGGCTCGCCGTTCGTGACCACGAAGGCCCGACCCTGGGCGGCGTCCATGCGTCGCAGGCAGGCGACGATCCCCGAGGCCGCGTTGTCCACGTAGGTCGTGTCGATGAGGGCGGTGCCGCCGTCGAGCAGGGGCAGGCGGCGGCGGCGCGCCCGGTCGATGACGCGTTCGACGAGCTGCGTGTCGCCCGGACCCCACACGATGTGCGGGCGCACCGCGGCGACGCGGAAGCCCGGCCCGGAGCGGTCGAGTGCCAGCAGCTCCGCGGCTGCCTTCGTCCTCGCGTAGTCGCCGCGCGCAGAGGCAGGATCGGCGGGGCCGGCAGGAGCGCCGACGAGGGACGACCCGTCGTGGGCGACCGAGGGGGAGGAGACCTGCACGACGTCGGTCGCGCCGGCGTCCTGCGCCGCGTCGAGCAGGCGCCTCGTGCCCTCGACGTTGACGCGGTCGAACTCCTCTGCGGTGCCCGTGAAGGAGACCTTCGCCGCCAGGTGGATCACCGCCGTGCACCCGCGCACCGCGGCTGTGACGGCATCCGCGTCCTCGATGGACCCGAGGGAGTCCTGTGCGCCCGGGACGCCGGAGGGGCGGCGCTGGAAGCACCGCACGTCGAGCCCGTCGGCGAGCAGGTGCTGCGCGACGGCGCGCCCGAGCATGCCGCTCGCGCCGGTCACGAGGACCGTCACAGGGAGCCCGCCCGCCCGCCGGACAGGAAGCGGCCGCTCCACGCGGCGATCCGGGTGCGGTCGATCTTCGCGTTGTGGCGGACGTCGACGGGCAGTGCGGGGACCGCGATCACGGCCGCGAGGTCGACGCCGAGCCCACGCGCCGCCGTGCGGGCGGCGGCGGCCAGCGGGGCGTCCGCGAGGCGCGGACGCCGTCCCGCCGTGTCGGTCTCGAGGACCGCGACGACGGCCTGCGTGCCGGCGGGGCCGACGCCGACGACGGCGGCCAGGCGGACACCGTCCAGTGTCTCCAGCGCCTGCTCGAGCCCGACGGGCGTCAGGACGCCGGCGGCGGAGGTGATGACGTGGCCCAGCCGACCCTCGACCCACAGGCGCCCCCCGGCGTCGAAGTGGCCCACGTCGCCCGTGCGGTGCCACGGTCCGGTCCGTGCCGCGTCCTGCTGCGTCCGCCACAGCCGGAAGTACCGGTCCCGGACGTGCGGGGCGTCGACGAGGATCTCACCCGTGACACCGGGCGTCGCGGCGGGTGCGCCGGTCGCCGCGCCGGCGCCGTCGAGCGGGCTGACGGCCACGCGGGCCCCGTGGACGGGCAAGCCCACGCAGACGCCGTTCCCTGCGCCCTCCGCAGAAGACGCCGCGGCGGCCCGGATGCCGTCCAGGTCGATGTCCGCGACGAGGAGGGACTCCGTCATCCCGTAGGGCGTGTGGAGGGCGGCTGCGGGCACGAGGGACTGGACGGCGTCGAGCAGCGGGACGGGGATCGGCGCACCGGCCGACAGCAGGAGGGAGATCCGGCCGAGGGCGCGTCGGCCGTCGGCGTCGAGGTCCGACGACGTCGCCAGGACGTTCCGCAGGGCCGCAGGCGAGGCGAACACGACGGTAGCGTCGACGGCGCCGGCGGCGGCGGCCAGCGCCCGGGCCGTCAGCGTCCGCGGGGCGGTCACGTCCATGGCCGGGGTCACGGACGTCGCACCGAGTGCGGGCCCGAGGAGGGCGAAGGGCGCGAACCCGGCCACGAGCGCCGTTCCCGGTCCCAGGCCGAGGGTGCGCTCGACGGCGTCACGCATCGCGGAGAGCTGCCGGTGCGTGTAGACCACGCCCTTGGCGGGACCGGTGGAACCCGAGGTGAACAGGATCGCTGCGTCGGCGTCGGCATCGGGCGCCGGGACGTCCGGGACGGGATGGGCGGCGCGGAGGTCGCCGAGGGAGGCCTCCACGTGCAGCGCCCTCCGCTTCGCCGCCGGGAGGGGTCCCACGCCGATGCGGCGGCCGGGCCACCCGAAGGCGCGGGCGGCGAGGAGTGCCCGCTCGATGCCGATCACGACGTCGGGCGCTGCGCCCTTGACCGCCCTGCTGAGGCCGCGGGCACCGAGACCGGCGTCCGCGACGACGATGACCGCGCCGATCCGCAGGCATGCGTAGATCAGGACGGTGAGGTCCACGCCGGGCGGTACCAGGAGACTGACCCGGGTGCCGGGGCCGTACCCGAGCGCGGTGAGTCCCGCGGCGACGGCGGCGACGTCGTCGTCGAGCTGGCGCCAGGACAGCATGCGCGGGGCACCCGTGGCCGTCATCTCGGCGACCGCCGTCGTCGAGCCCTCGGTGCTGCCCGCCAGGTCGGCGAGGCGCCGGCCGAGCGGAACGTAGGGGACGGCGTCGCGGGAGCGGGCGGGATCCGCGGCGGTGGCTGCGGCGGTGGCTGCGGTGGCGCTGGCCGGGGCGGCTGGTCCGGTGGCTGCTCCTGCGGCTGTCCCGACGGTGCCGGCGCCGACGGAGCGGGCCGCGAGCCACTCCACGGCGGTCGACGCCGTGTCGGCGTCCTCCTGCACGAGGTGGCCCGCGTGTTCGAAGCGGTGGACGTCCGCGTGGGGCAGCCGCCCGGCGAGGTCCTCGAGGTAGGTGTCCGAGAAGATCGGGTCGTGCGGGCCCCACATCATCAGGACGGGGACGTCGAGGCTGCGGATGCCCTCCGCCGTCGCGGTGAGCGCCGGGTAGCTCGGGTGCGAGGAATCGGCGGGGATGTCCGAGACGAAGTTCGCGATGCCCTGGCGGTCCGTCGCGGACCGGTAGGGGGCGCGGAAGGCGCGGCGGACCTCGCGGTCGAGCGCGGGCCGCGCGAGGCCGAGCGTGACGTCGAGGAAGGCGGTGCTCGTCCGCGTACCGAGCCGGTGGACGCCGGGTGCCAGGGCGAGGCGCAGGGGCGCGGGGATCGGGCGGTCCCCGTCCTGGTGGACCGCCGTGTTGGTGAGGACGACACCGGCCAGGGAGTCCCGGTTGCGGTCGGCGTAGCCGAGGCTGACGACGCCGCCCCAGTCGTGGCCGACCGTGACCACAGGCCCGGTGAGGCCGATGGCGGCGACGAAGTCCTCGAGATCCGTGATGCGGTGGGCGAGTCTGCGGAACACGCCGGTCCGGTCCGAGTAGCCCATGTCGAGCTGGTCGACGGCGATCACGCGCCAGCCGGCGTCGCGTCCTGCTGCGAGGTAGCTACGCCACAGGTAGGACCAGGTGGGGTTGCCGTGCACACACAGCAGCGTGCCCTGCACGGGCCCTGCGAGCTCCGCGCCGTTGTCGAGGTAGTGCCACCGGTGCGTCGTACCCGGGGCGTCCGCGCCGCTGGTCGAGGGCACGTCGATGCGCGCCGACCACGAGGGATCGACGCCGGGGAGTGCTACCATGCAAGCTCCATCATCGAGGTGTTCAGGCCCGAGCCGACGCCGAGGCACAGCACGCGGTCTCCGGGGGCCAGCGACTGCGACTCCTGCGCGAGGGTCATCGGCAGCGACGCCGGCCCCACGTTGCCCCAGTGCGGGAAGGTGATGGGCACGCGCTCGCGCTCGAGGTCCACGGCCTTGATGATGGCGTTGGTGTACGAGTTGGAGACCTGGTGGGTGACATATCGGTCCATAGAATCCCACGCCCAGCCGTCCGCCTGCGCCTCGTGCCATGCGGTGACCACGAGCTCCAGGCCGCCGTCGAGCAGGCCCTTGGTGTCGGTGTACATGCCGTCGATCCCGCCCACGCACAGCTCGTGATGCTGTGTCCCGGCGCGGGACACGCCGCCCAGGATGCGGTGCGAGCCCGGATGCAGGTCGGCCGGGCCGATGACGGCGGCCGCGGCGCCGGACCCGAGGGTGAGGGTCGCGAACTCGGCCAGGAAGTCGGCGCGCGTCGAATCCTCGCGGTTGAGGCGGCGGAACGTCGCCTCCTGCGTCCGCTGGGCGTCCTCGCCCGCCACGATCAGGGCGTATTTGATCTGCCCCGAATCGATCATGTTCGCCGCGAGGGTCATGCCGTTGACGAAGCCGAGGCACGCGTTCGCGAGGTCGAAGTTCATGGCCGAGGACGGTAGCCCCAGCGAGTGGTGGATCTTCACGGCCACGGACGGTTCGAGGTTCCGCCGGGTCACCGAGGTGTTGATGAGCAGGCCCACGTCGCCCGGTTCGATGCCGGCCTCCGCCATCGCCTTCGCGCCGGCCTCGATGGCGGCGTCGTCGAAGTCGGACCCCGGTGACCACCAGCGCCGCTCCGTGACGCCCGCCACGCGTTCGAGGAGCCGCTTGGAGAGGCGGAGCCTCTTGAGGCTGGGGGCGAGCCGCTCGTCGAACTCTGCGGAACTGACGACTACCGGCGCCTCCACACTCGTGACGGCGAGCAAGGCCGTGTTGTCATGTCGGAACGTCGCGTTACCGGTCAAATTTCCTGCCTCGTCTTGTCAGCGCCGGTGCGTGGCCGTGAAGGACCCACGGATGGATCGGCCTGGACGCTCTGAATACTGCTGAAACTTTTGTAAGCCTACTTCGCAATGCGGTGGCGGGTCACGTGGAATTCGGCCGGGCGTGCGGCCGAGTCTCCCGATACGCCGCCTCCCACCGGCTCCGTGCGGTCCCCGCTCCGTGCCCGGTTCCCGGCATCGTCGGTGGATTCCAGTAGATTGGGGAGGTCCTACACCACCTGGAGATCCTGACACCGTGCATCTGAAGAGTCTAACCGTGCGAGGGTTCAAGTCTTTCGCCTCGGCGACCACCTTCGACTTCGAACCCGGCGTCACCGCCGTCGTGGGGCCCAACGGCTCCGGCAAGTCGAACGTGGTGGACGCGCTCGCCTGGGTGATGGGGGAGCAGGGCGCCAAGACGCTGCGCGGCGGCAAGATGGAGGACGTCATCTTCGCGGGCACGTCCGGCGCGGCCGGCCGGGCCCCGCTGGGCAGGGCGCAGGTGTCGCTCACCATCGACAACAGCGACGGCGCCCTCCCCATCGAGTACACCGAGGTCACCATCAGCCGCACGCTCTTCAGGGCGGGCGGCTCGGAGTACGCGATCAACGGCAGGAGCTGCCGGCTGCTCGACATCCAGGAACTGCTCTCCGACTCCGGGCTGGGCCGGGAGATGCACGTGATCGTCGGCCAGGGTCAGCTCGACAAGGTGCTGCACGCCACACCCGAGGACCGGCGCGGCTTCATCGAGGAGGCCGCCGGGATCCTGAAGCACCGCCGCCGCCGCGAGAAGACCGTCCGGAAGCTCGATGCCATGCAGGCGAACCTCGCGCGGTTGTCCGATCTCACAGCGGAGCTGCGGCGGCAGCTGACACCCCTCGGGAAGCAGGCCGAGGTGGCCCGCAGGGCCCAGCAGGTGCAGTTCGCCGTCCGGGACGCGCGATCGCGCCTGCTCGCCGACGACCTCGTCACGCTGCGAGCGGGTCTTGCACGCGACACCGCGGCCGAGGCGGCGCTGCAGGCGCGCCGCGAGGAGGTCGAGGCGGAGCTCGGCGCCGCCCAGGAACGCCAGGCGCACCTCGAGCAGGCCGCCGCCGCGTCCGTCCCGGCGCTCAACCGAGCCCGGGAGACGTGGTACGCGCTCTCGAGCGTCCGGGAGAAGCTCGCGGCACTCGCCGCCCGCGCCGAGGACCGGGGCTCCCTCCTCGGGCAGGGCGGCACCGAACCGGACCAGGGCCGCGACCCCGACCACCTGGACCGGCAGGCCGAGCGCCTCCGCACCGAGGTGGGGGTCCTGCAGGAGGAGGTCGCATCGCTCACGCGCGCCCTCGAGCACACCCTCGCTGCGCGCCGGGCGGCCGAGGAGGCCTCCTCCGCCGAGGACGCGCGGCTCGCGCGGCTCCTCCGGGCCGCGGCGGACCGGCGCGAGGGCGACGCGCGGCTCGCGGGAACCGTGGGCGCGGCGCGCTCACGCGTCGAGTCCGCCGTCGCCGAACTCGGCCGCCTCCGGGCATCCATCACCGCCGCCGAGGAACGGCGCCGGACCGCCGAACGCGATTTCGCGGCCCTCGAGACCCAGGTGGCCGGCGCCGAGCAGGGGGAGGAGGGCCTCGACGCGGAGTACGAGGAAGCCGCCGCCGTCCTGGCGGCCGCCACCGAGGAGCGGGAGGCCCTCGTCGAGGAGGAGCGTGCGGCCGACCGCGCGCGCGGCGCCCTCGCGGCCCGGCTCGAGGCGCAGCGCGAGGGCCTGCAGCAGCGCGACGGCTCGGCGGCACTCCTCGCCGCAGCACTCGACGGCGTGGGCTCGCCGCTCGCGCAGCTCCTCCACGTGGTGCCGGGCTTCGAGAAGGCCGTCGCCGCAGCACTCGCCCACGCCGCGGACGCCGTCACCGTCGACAGCGTCCCGGCAGCCGTCCGCGCCCTGGAATTCCTCAAGCACGACGACGCCGGGCAGGTGTCGCTCGTCGTCGCACCCGGCGTGCCGGGGCACGACAGGCCCCCGACTTCCCCGGCATCCCCGGCGCACGACGCGCCGGTGCAGGCCCTGGACGTCGTGACCGTACCGGCCGCTGTCCGGCCCGCTGTCGACGACCTCCTGGCCGGCGTCGTCGTCGTCGAGGACCTCGCCCGGGCCGCCCGCCTGGTGGAGGACGGGACGGCTTCCGTGGCCGTCACGCGTGACGGCGACCTGCTGTCCCGGCACACCGCGCGCGGCGGGACACCAGGGGCCGCCGGTTACCTCGAGGTGCGGGCAGCGGCCGATCGGACGGAGGCGGACCTCGCGGAGGCCGCCGCCGCGACCGAGCGCCTGCGGTTCCGGCTGTCCGCCGTCACCGCACGCCGGCAGTCCGCCCAGCAGGGCGTGGACGCGGCCCTGGAACGCCTCCACGAATCCGACGCCCGGATGGCGGCCGGTGCCGAGAAGCTCGGCCAGCTGAACGCGACCCTCCGCTCGGCGGCCGGCGAGGCGGAACGCCTCGCTTCCCTGGTGTGCGCCGCCGAGGCGAACCTCGTCCAGGAGGAGGCGAAACTGCAGGAGGCCGCCCGGCGCCTGCAGGACCTGCAGGAGCAGCCCGTGGAGGCAGAGCCCTCCACCGAGCAGCGCGACGCCCTGCAGCGCGCCGCCGTCGACGCCCGGCAGGCCGAACTCGACGCCCGCCTGGCACTCCGTGGCCGGGAGGAGCAGCTCTCCGCGCTCGCCAACCGCGCCGCATCGCTCGAACGCGCCGCCCAGTCCGAGCGCCGCGCGCGGGAGCAGGCCGCCGAGAAGGCGAGGATCCGCGCTGCGCAGGCCCGCAAGGCCGCTGCCGTCGCCACGGCCGCGCGCCGCGCCGAGCGCGCCGCCGCCGCCTCCGTCACCGCGGCCGCGGACCACCGCGACGCCGCCGAGCGCCTGCGCGACCAGCAGGACGCCGAACTCCGGCAGGTGCGCAGGGCCACCGCGGACCTCGCCGTCGACCTCGCGCGGCTGACCGATTCCGTGCACCGAGACGAGATCGCCCGCACGCAGCAGAGGCTCAGGATCGAGGCTCTCGAGGACCGGGCCATCGAGGAGCTGGGACTGACCCCGGACCACCTCATCGACGAGTTCGGTCCGCACCTGCCCGTACCTGCCGACGCGCTGCCGGAGGACAAGTGGGCCGCCCTGCGGGCACCGGTCGACGACGACGGCAACCCCGTGCCGGTGGGCGTGCCGTTCGTGCGCGAGCAGCAGGAGAAGAGGCTCAGGCGCGCCGAACGCGACCTGGCGGCCCTCGGGAAGGTGAACCCGCTGGCGCTCGAGGAGTTCGCCGCGCTCGAGGAACGGCACCAGTTCCTCAGCGAGCAGCTGGCCGACCTCAAGGCCACCCGGAAGGACCTCCTGGACATCATCCGGGATGTCGACGAGCGTGTGGAGCAGGTATTCACGGCGGCCTTCCGCGACACCGCCGAGCAGTTCGAGCGCGTCTTCGCGACGCTGTTCCCGGGCGGTGAGGGCCGGCTGGTCCTCACGGACCCCTCGGACATGCTCACCACGGGGATCGAGGTCGAGGCCCGGCCCGCGGGCAAGAAGATCAAGCGGCTGTCCCTCCTCTCGGGCGGGGAGCGCTCCCTGACGGCCGTGGCACTCCTCGTCGCGATCTTCAAGGCCCGGCCCTCCCCGTTCTACGTCATGGACGAGGTGGAGGCGGCCCTCGACGACACCAACCTGGGCCGCCTCCTCACGATCTTCCGGGAGCTGCGGGAATCCAGCCAGCTGATCATCATCACCCACCAGAAGCGCACCATGGCGGTGGCGGACGCGCTCTACGGCGTCACGATGCGCGGCGACGGCGTGTCCACCGTGATCAGCCAGCGCCTGGACGCGGCGGTGTAACCGGCGCTCAGCTGGCCGGACCGCCCGGGGCCGGGCGCGCCGCCGCGGGGAGCGTCTCCCGCGCGGTGAGCCAGACCGCCGCGGCGACGACGGCGAGGCCGCCGGTCACCACGAAGGCGAGGTCGTAGGAGCCGACGAAGAGCCGGTCGATGATGATGCCCGCCACGATGGGGCCGAAGATCGCGCCCAGGTCGGAGCTCATCTGGAAGCCCGCGAGCACCTTCCCGCCGCTGCGGTCGTTGCCGATGACGTCCGCGACGGCGGCCTGCTGCGCCGGGTTCAGCAGGCCCGTCCCCACGCCGCCCAGCACGCACACGGCGAGGAACACGACGACGTTCCCCGAGTACCCGAGCGCCGCCATGGCGGCGCCGTTGACCAGCAGCCCGGTGACCACGAGGGGCTTCCGGCCGACGGTGTCGGCGAGGCGCCCGGAGACGGTCAGGGCGAGCGCCGTGCCCGCGGCGAAGAACGCGAGGGAGATGCCGGCGATCTGCGGCCCGGCGCCCAGCACCGCGGCGGCGAACAGCGGCACGAGGGCCATGCGGATGCCGAACGAGGACCACCCGTTGGCGAAGCTGGACACGAGGGCCGCGCGGTAGGCGGAGTCCCTGACGGCGTCGCGGACGGTCAGGGGGGCGATGTCCCGGGCCGCCTGGCGGTCCGCGAGCGAGGTGCCCTTGAGCTGGAAGAAGACCACGGCCGAGGCGACGAGGAGAGCCCCCGCGTAGACGAGGAACGGCACGCGCAGCCCGAACCCGGCGAGCAGCCCGCCGAGGATGGGACCGCCGATGCTCCCGAGCAGGAAGGCGGTCGCGTAGGCGCCCGAGACACGACCCCGGATGGACGGCGGCGCGAGCCGGACGATCAGGCCCATCGCCGACACGGTGAACATGGTCGACCCGATGCCGCCGAGGCCGCGGAAGACGAGGAGCTGCCAGTAGTCGCCCGCGAAGGCGCAGGCCGCGGTGGACAGGGCGACGATGAGCAGGCCGACGATGTACACGGGACGCTCGCCGAGCCGCTCCACGAGCCACCCGCCCGCCGGCGCGAACACCAGCCGGGTGAAGGCGAACGCGCTGACGATCACCGAGGCCGCCGTGACCCCCACGTCGAAGCTCCGGGCGAACTGAGGGAGGATCGGGGCCACGAGGCCGAACCCGATGGCGATGACGAACGCCGCCGCGATGAGCACCCTGATCTCGCGGGGGATACGCTCGCGGTCCGCCTGCCCGGGTCGTTGCGGGAAAGGGGCGCGCGCGCGAGGGAATCCGGCCATGATCCCTGAATTCTGTCACCCGCGCGCCGGGATGCTCAATCGGCCCGTATGAGAAGGTGGATCGGTGAACGAACTCCTCCTGCCTGTCATCTTCGTCATCCTCGCGATCGTCGTGATCGGGTCGGTCGCGACCCTCCTCGTCCGCGGCCGCCGCACGCCCCCGGGGCTCTACCCGTCACCGCGCGATCCCGATGACCTGGAGGCCGGCGGCGCCCACGGTTCGACGTCCACCGATGTCCTCGACCGCCCGGACGGCGTGACCACCGATGTGCTCGTTCCCGACGACCTCAGCGGTCTCGACGAGGCGCCGGCCCGGCCGCAGTTCGACACGGTCGACCCCGTGCAGGGCAGGCTCGCCCGCCTGCGCGCCCGCCTCGTGCGGTCCAACAACGCCCTCGGCAAGGGGCTCCTCGCGCTGCTGTCGCGCGACACGATCGACGAGGACGTCTGGGACGAGGTCGAGGAGACCCTCCTCCTGGCGGACCTCGGCACCGAGCCGACCATGGAGCTCGTCGACGCCCTGCGCGAGCGTGTCAAGGTGGCCGGCAGCCGCGATGCCGCGGAGGTCAAGGACATGCTCCGGGAGGAGCTCATCAAACTGGTCGACCCGTCGATGGACCGCTCCCTCGCGACGCTGCGCCACGCCGACCGGCCCGCCATCGTGATGGTCGTCGGCGTCAACGGCGTCGGCAAGACCACCACGGTCGGCAAGCTGGCCCGGGTGCTCGTCGCCGATGACAAGGACGTCATCCTCGGGGCAGCGGACACCTTCCGCGCCGCCGCCGCCGAGCAGCTCGCCACCTGGGGAGCGCGCGTGGGCGTACCGACCGTCAAGTCCGACGTCGACGGCGCCGACCCCGCGTCGGTCGCGTTCGAGGCCGTAAAGGCCGGCATCGAACAGGAGGTCGACGTCGTCCTGATCGACACCGCCGGGCGCCTGCAGAACAAGGTGGGCCTCATGGACGAGCTCGGCAAGGTCAAGCGCGTCGTCGAGAAGCAGGGCACCGTCGACGAGGTACTCCTGGTCCTCGACGCGACGACGGGGCAGAACGGCCTCAGCCAGGCCCGCGTGTTCGCCGAGGTCGTGAACATCACCGGCATCGTCCTGACCAAGCTCGACGGGACGGCGAAGGGCGGCATCGTGGTGGCCATCCAGCGCAGTCTCGGCGTCCCGGTCAAGCTGATCGGTCTCGGTGAGGGCGCGGACGACCTCGCCCCGTTCGACGCCGAGGGCTTCGTCGACGCACTGCTCGCCTAGGGGCCTGCCGAGGGGCCCGCCGAGAGCTGCGACGGCGTCGCCGGCCGACGCGAAACCTGTCCGAAACACAAGTGTCACGCGTCTTTTACCCGGACCCGATCTCCGTAACCTGCGCGCAACACGACACCCAGCAGCCGGAAACACGCGCAACGCATTCTGGAAGGGCGGGAAGTCCCCGCCCTCTTCGGAAGGACAGCGTTTGATGGATCTGACAGCAGGCCATGTCTGGGTGATGATCTCAGCCGCCCTCGTACTACTCATGACCCCCGGCCTCGCCTTCTTCTACGGCGGCATGACCCGCGCCAAGGCCGCCCTCAACATGATGATGATGAGCTTCATCGCGGTCGGCCTCGTGGGGATCGTGTGGGTCCTCTGGGGCTACTCCATGACGGGCGGGGACGGCGTCGCGCAGCTCTTCGGCAACCCGTTCGCCTCGTTCGGCCTGACGAATCTCATCGGCACCGAGGACCTGATCGGCGCCGGCTACGGTGCCACGTTCGCCATCATCACCGTGGCGCTCATCAGCGGTGCGATCGCCGACCGCGCCAAGTTCGGCGCCTGGACGCTCTTCGTGCCCATCTGGGTCACGGCCGTGTACTGCCCCCTCGCGTTCATGGTGTGGGGCGGTGGGCTCCTCAGCGCCGACGGCGCCGTGGGCGGCGCCGTCGGTGAGGCCGTCGACTTCGCGGGCGGCACCGTGGTGCACATCAGCGCCGGTGTCGCGGCGCTCGTCCTCGCCCTGATCCTCGGCAAGCGCCAGGGCTTCGGCAAGGACCCCGCGCAGCGCCCCCACAACATCCCGTTCGTGATGCTCGGCGCGGCCCTGCTGTGGTTCGGCTGGTTCGGCTTCAACGGTGGCGCGGCGGGCTCGGCCGAGGAGGCCGGCCTCATCTGGGTCAACACCATGGCCGCCCCCGCCGCCGCGATGGTGGGCTGGCTCGTGACGGAACGCATCCGTGACGGCAGGCCGACATCCCTCGGCGCAGCCTCCGGCATCGTCGCCGGCCTCGTGGCCATCACCCCCGCCTGCGCCAACGTCAGCCCGGTGGGCGCCGTGGGTCTTGGCATCGTCTCGGGTGCACTGTGCGCCCTCGCCGTCGGCATCAAGTACCGACTGGGCTTCGACGACTCGCTCGACGTCGTCGCCGTCCACCTCGTCGCCGGGATCGTCGGCACGCTGTCCCTCGGGTTCATCATGATGCCCGTCGACGGGGTCGGTGGACTGTTCTACGGCGCCGGCCCGGGCCAGCTCGTCGCCCAGGTCGTGGCGGCGGCGATCGCCATCGCCCTGTCCGCGGTCATGACCGCGATCATCGGCCTGGCCATCCACAAGACCATCGGCTTCCGCATCAGCTCCGACAGCGAGGTGTCCGGCGTCGACCTCTCGGAGCACGCGGAGACCGCCTACGAGTTCGGCGGGCTCGGCGTGGGTGGGTCCTTCCACCCCTTCGCCGAGCAGATGTTCGGGCAGCGGACGTCAGCAGGACCTCAGACCACCCAGCAGAACGTCACGGAGGGCGTAAATTCATGAAACTGGTCACAGCGATCGTCCGTCCCGACAAGCTCGACGGCGTCCGGGGGGCTCTCGAGAACTACGGCGTCCAGGGCCTCACGGTCAGCCAGGCCAGCGGCTACGGCCGCCAGCGCGGCCACACTGAGGTCTACCGGGGCGCCGAGTACACCGTGGATCTCCTGCAGAAGGCGCGCGTCGAGGTCCTCGTCGCGGACGCCTGGGTCACCGACATCGTCGACGTCCTCGTCTCCACCGCCAACACGGGCCGCGCAGGCGACGGCAAGGTGTGGGTCATCCCGGTCGAGGAGGCCGTCCGCGTCCGCACCGGCGAGCGGGGGGAAGCAGCCCTCTAGGCCGGGACAGCGCCGGCCGGCGCATGCGCCGAAGAACGGAAGGGCCGCCACCCCGGCGGCCCTTCCGTTCTCTCGTGTGCATGCCCGAGGGGCTTCAGGCCCGGCCGTGCGACGACGGCCAGGTGTCCGGGCCCGCCGATCCTGCGGTGTACTCCTCGAGGGGCACCCGGTCCTGCGCCCACGCGGTGAGGACGGGTTCCACGATGCGCCAGCAGTCCTCGGCCGTGTCGCCTCGGACGGAGAGGGTCGGGTCGCCCGCCAGGACGCCGTCGAGCACCTCGCCGTAGGGGAGTAGGTCCGACTCGTTGAGGTCCGCGCTGAGGGTGGCCCGGTCCAGCGAGAAGATGTCACCGGGGCCGTTCACGTCGAGTTCCAGCTGCAGGGTGTCGGGCCCGAACCCGATGCGCAGCTTCGTCGGCGCGTCCTGGCCCGTGAACCCGACGGGCAGGTGGCTGACCGGCCGGAACGTGATGACCGCCTCCTTGCGCTTGACGCCGAGCGCCTTGCCGGAGCGCAGGACGAACGGGACGCCCGACCACCGCTCGTTGTTGATGGACACCGTGACCTCCGCGAGCGTCTCGGTGCCCCTGGCGGGATCCACGCCGGATTCGGCGGTGTAGTCGACGATCCGCCGATCGCCGATCGTGCCCGCCGTGTACCGCGCGCGGCGGCTGCTGCCCGGAGCGTCGAGGTCCACGGAACTCGCCCGGAGGATCGACCCGATGTGGTCGCGCAGGTCCCGCTCGTGCAGGGTCGACGGCGCGTTGAGCGCCAGCAGCGCCATCACGTGGAGCAGGTGGCTCTGGATCATGTCGCGCAGCGCGCCTGCGCCGTCGTAGTAGCGGGCGCGGTTCTCGAGGGCGAGGTCCTCGTCGAAGATGACCTCGACCTTCTCGATGTGCAGGTTGTTCCACACCGGTTCCAGGATGCGGTTGGCGAACCGCAGGCCGAGGATGTTGAACACCGTCGCCTTGCCGAGGAAGTGGTCCACGCGGTGGATGTTCTGCTCCGGGACGAGCTTCGAGAGCTTGGCGTTGAGGCGGTGCGCGCTGGCCTGGTCCGTGCCGAACGGCTTCTCCATCACGAGGCGTGTGCTCTTCGGCAGGGAATTCGAGCCCAGGGCGCTGCAGGCCATCTGGCTGACGGCGGGCGGGAGCGCGAAATAGATCGCCACCGGCCCCTCGAGGGTGCCGACGAGCGCGGCCAGGCCGTCCTGGGTGACGTCGATGAGGCGGTAGGAGCTGTCGTCCCGGACCTGCTGCAGCGCCTCGCGCCCGCGCTCGTCCGCCTTCGCCATGGCGGCGGCGAAGGCGCCGTCGAGGCGCTCACGCCACTGCTCGTCCGTCCAGTCGTCGGACCCGGCGCCCACGAGCCGCAGCCCGTCGGCGCGACCGAGGCGGATGAGCCGTGCGAGCCCCGGCAGCAGGAGCCGGCCCGTCAGGTCACCGGAGGCACCCAGGATCAGCAGCGTCCGCACGCGCGTCTCGGCGTCGGCGGGGATGGTGTCGTGTTCGGCGAGCAGTTCAGTGTCCACCTCTTCACCTTGCCACTTATCCCCGCGGGTGTCCTGCTCTCGGACAATGCCGGCGCAATTGCGCCGGACGGCTCGACGGCGCCTCCGCGGGGTCGTCCTTCGGGGGGCCCCAGTTGATACCCTAGGGAGTTGAGTCTCCATCCTTCCCGATGAAAGAAGTGCACGGCACGTGTTCAATTCACTTTCCGACCGGCTGACTGCGACCTTCAAGAACCTCCGCGGCAAAGGCCGCCTCACCGAGGCGGACATCGACGCGACGGTCCGCGAGATCAGGCGCGCCCTGCTCGACGCCGACGTCGCGGTGCCCGTGGTCCGCGCCTTCACGGCCGCGGTCAAGGAGCGCGCCCTCGGCCTCGAGGTCTCCCAGGCACTGAATCCGGGCCAGCAGGTCGTCAAGATCGTCAACGAGGAACTCGTGGGGATCCTCGGCGGGGAGACGCGCCGCCTCCGGCTCGCGAAGAACCCGCCGACCGTCATCATGCTCGCCGGCCTGCAGGGTGCGGGAAAGACCACCCTCGCCGGGAAGCTGTCCAAGTGGCTCAAGGGCCAGGGCCACAGCCCGCTGCTCGTCGCGTGCGACCTCCAGCGCCCCAACGCCGTCCGGCAGCTCCAGGTCAACGGTGAGCGCGCCGGCGTCCCCGTGTACGCCCCGCACCCCGGCGTCAGCTCCGAGTTCGAGGCCGCCACCGGCGACCCCGTCGCCGTCGCCCGCCAGGGTGTCGCCGAGGCCCGCGCCCGGCTCCACGACGTCGTCATCGTCGACACCGCCGGACGCCTCGGCGTGGACGCCGAGCTCATGCAGCAGGCCGCGGACATCCGCGCCGCGATCAGCCCGGACGAGGTGCTGTTCGTCATCGACGCGATGATCGGCCAGGACGCCGTCAACACCGCGCTCGCCTTCAACGAGGGCGTGGACTTCACCGGCGTCGTGCTGACCAAGCTCGACGGCGATGCCCGCGGCGGCGCCGCCCTCTCGGTCGCCTCCGTCACGGGGAAGCCCGTCATGTTCGCCTCCACGGGCGAGGGACTGGGCGACTTCGAACTGTTCCACCCCGACAGGATGGCCTCGCGCATCCTCGACATGGGCGACATCCTGACCCTGATCGAGCAGGCCGAGCAGTCCTGGGACAAGGACGAGGCCGCCCGGATGGCGAAGAAGTTCGCCGACCAGGAGGACTTCACCCTCGACGACTTCCTCGCCCAGATGCAGCAGATCCGCAACATGGGCTCCATGAAGAAGATGCTCATGATGATGCCCGGCGCGGCCAACATGCGGGAGCAGCTGGAGAACTTCGACGAGCGGGAGATCGACCGCGTCGAGGCGATCGTCCGCTCGATGACCCCGCACGAACGCCTGGCGCCGAAGATCATCAACGGCTCGCGCCGCGCGAGGATCGCGCGCGGTTCCGGCGTGCACGTGTCCGAGGTGAACGGGCTGCTGGAACGGTTCGGCCAGGCGCAGAAGATGATGCGGAAGATGGCCTCGGGCGGTGGCATCCCGGGGATGCCCGGCATGGCCGGACCCGGCGGCTTCGGTGGTCCGCGCAAGAAGGCGGCAGCCGCGAAGGGCAAGAAGAAGCCCCGCTCGGGCAACCCCGCGAAGGCCGCGCAGGAGCTGCAGGAAGCCGAGGCACGACGTGCAGCGGCCCGCACCGCCGCGCCCACCGGGGCGGCGTTCGGCGGCCAGCAGGATTTCGACCCGTCGGCCATGAACCTCCCCAAGGGCTTCGACAAGTTCCTCGGCAAGTAGCCCCCCGTGACGGACGGTAGGCCCCTGACGGAGGTCGGGGGACGGTGATGGCGCTCGAGCGCGTGGTGTTCGTCCACGGCAGCGGTTCCTTCGGTGCGGCTGCCTGGCCGCGCCAGCACGGGCTGTCCCTCGACTACGACTGCCTGTACGTCCGGCGGCACGGCTTCTCGGCGGTGGAGGAACCGCTCCCGACCGACCACGGTCGCGACCAGGACATCATCGCGGAGGCCCTCGGGGGCGGGGGCCACCTCGTCGCCCACTCGCAGGGCGCCGTCTCCGCCATGATGCTCGCCGTCGAGCGCCCGGACCTCGTGCGCACGCTCACGCTGGTCGAGCCCGCCTGCCTGTCCCTGACGGCGGACCTCCCGGCGACTGCTGCCCACATCGCGCGGATGGCGCCCCTGTTCGCCGACCGGGCCGCCATGTCCGACGACGACTTCCTGCGGGCGTTCGTCCGCCGCGTGTTCGACGCGGACGCCCGCGTGCCCGCCACACCCGACGCGCGGCGCGACGCCGCCCGGCTGCGGCTCCAGAGCCCTCCGTGGGAGGCGCCCCTGTCGATCGTCCCCGGCGTGCCGACGCTCGTGCTCACGGGCGGGTGGGAGCCGCTGTACGAGGAGGTGGCCGAGTACCTCGCGGGCACCGGTGCCGTCCACCGCATCACGCCGGGCGGCCACCGTCCGCACGACACCGCGGAGGGTGCCGCGCTGATCCGCGCGTTCCTGGCGGCAGCAAGGCTGGACGCGGCGGCCTGAGCCGCCCCGCGCGGGAAGGCAAATCCCCGCGCCCCCTGATGCAGCGGTCGGGGAATAACTTGAAGCTTCAACGAGTTGTACCGGACAACAACGACCGCACCCCGAGGAGTCGCATGTCCGCCCAGGATCTCCTGCCCGCAGCCACCGCCATGGGTCCGCTGACGCTGAAGGTCGGCGACCTGGCCTCCATGTCCGGCTACTACGCCACCGCCCTCGGCCTCGAGGTGCTCGTCGACGGCCCCGACGCCGTCGTCCTCGGCCGCCGGGGGAGCGCTGTGCTCCGCCTCGAGGAGGCCCGGCACCTGCGGCTCCCGAGCCGCGGCGAGGCGGGCCTGTTCCACACCGCCCTCCTCTTCGCCGATCGCGCGGACCTCGCGGCCGCCGTCGCCTCCGCGGCCCGCCACCCGCTGAGCGCCTACGTGGGCAGCGCCGACCACCTCGTCAGTGAGGCGTTCTACTTCAGCGACCCCGAGGGCAACGGCATCGAACTGTACGTCGACCGGCCACGCGCGGGCTGGCAGTGGACGGACGACGGACGGGGCAATCGCGAGGTCACGATGGGCAGCCTGCCCCTACCGCCTCGGGAGTACATCCGCACGCACCTCACCGAGGCCGCGGCGTCCTCGCCGGAGTCGGGCAGCGCCACGGTGGGGCACGTGCACCTCCAGGTGGGCGACGTGGACACCGCGCGCCGCTTCTACGTCGACGTGCTCGGATTCGAGCGCACCGCGGGCTGGCACGACCAGGCGCTCTTCGTCTCGGCCGGTGGGTACCACCACCACATGGCCGTGAACGTCTGGAACAGCAGGAATGCCGGCCCGCGGAAGGACACCCTCGGACTCGGTGAGGTCCTCATCCGCGTGCCGGCGGCCGACGAGGTGGCAGCCCTCGCCGACCGGCTCGCCTCCGCCGGGATCGGAAGCCACCACACGGGCGCCGAACTGCGCTTCGAGGACCCGTGGCGCAACCGCCTGCGGGTAGAGGTCGCAGACCGCGCCTAGGGCCTCAGGCCTCGCCCATCATGAGCCCCTCGATCGAGTGCTTCTGGGTGATCGGGGTCAGCGTCTCGACCACCGGGCAGCTGAGGTGGTCGCGGACGCGCTGGGGCAGCGACTCGTAGAACCCGCGGGTGACCGCCATGTCGTGGTGCTCGGCATTGCCCGCCCCCGGGGCGTCGACGCCGAGCACCAGGACCGGCCTCGACTTCTGCGACTCGTTGCGGGTGCCCCGGTGGATCGTGAGGGCCGAGCGTGCCGAGATGTCGCCCATCTGCGGGAACTTCCGCTGCGCCAGTGACTCGTAGCGCGGGTACGCGGCCTTCGGCGGGAACATCTCGTGGTCGAAGCCCTCGGGGAGGTCCCACTGCGTGGTCGGCGCGACCTCGAAGGGGCCCATGTCCTGCTCCGTGTCGACGGCGGTCACGTTGAACGCCAGCGAGGTCAGGCGACGGTTCGTCCAGGTCTCGTCGGGCATCGGGAAGTCCCTGTGCCACGGCTGGTTGACAGCGCCGACGCCCGGCACGTCGAAGCCCAGTTCCACGATCTGGTAGTCCGGGCCGAGCACGGATTCGCAGACCATGCGGACCCACGGGTGGTCCACCAGTTCGAGCCAGCCCCTCAGCTGCTCGGGGTGGATCTCGACGTAGTAGCGCTTCGGGCCCCGTCCCACGGCGCCGTTCGGCCGTGACAGCGCCTCCTCGAACGCCGCGTCGATGTCCTCGCGCAGCTGTTCGGCCCATTCGCGGGAGAAGGCCTGCTTCTTCGCGATGATGCCCTCCGTATAGATACCGGTGACCGCGGCGGCCACTTCCTCGTCCGCGCCCTCCGGGATGGGGATCTCGATACCCTCGAGCGTCCGTGTCACGTCAGTCATGGTGTTTCCTGTTCTCCTGCTCATGGGGGATGTGTGGCGCCCGGAGCGCCCGGATGCGGGCGATCGCGGTGCTCCCCGTCAGGAGGCCGCGCACAATCCGCCTGAATCGCCTAATTTACGCCTGTCTGGCACAATGGACTCGTACTCGATCCGTGCAGCCCCTCTCTCTGTGCGTGAATTGTGTCCTCTGAACCCCTCCGAATGGCCCGCCCCACGGGAGCAGGACGACGGGTTCGCCCCTTTTCATTTACAAGGAGTGACCACACAAGTGGCCGTAAAGATTCGCCTCAAGCGCATGGGCAAGATCCGCGCACCGTTCTACCGTGTCGTCGTCATGGATGCACGCTCCAAGCGTGACGGCCGTGCCCTCGAAGAGATCGGCAAGTACAACCCGACCGAGGAGCCCTCGTTCATCGAGATCAACTCCGAGCGTGCCCAGTACTGGCTGGGAGTCGGCGCCCAGCCGACCGAGCAGGTCTCCGTCCTGCTGAAGATCACGGGTGACTGGCAGAAGTTCAAGGGACTCAAGGGCCAGGAAGGCACCCTGAGGACCAAGGCGGCCAAGGAGTCGTTCGTGGCACCCGAGAAGGGTTCCGTCATCGTCCCCGAGGCCATCACGCCGAAGGCGAAGAAGAACGACGACGCCGCCACGGAAGCAACCGAGGCGGAGTAGATTGCTCGCCGAAGCTCTGGAGCACCTCGTCCGCGGCATCGTCGACAACCCGGACGACGTCCGGGTCTCCGCGAAGAACAACCGTCGCGGCGAGACGCTCGAGGTGCGCGTGCACCAGGAGGACCTCGGCCGCGTGATCGGCCGCCAGGGGCGCACCGCCCGCGCACTGCGCACGGTGGTCGCCGCCCTCGCGAACGGTGCGCCGGTGCGCGTCGACGTCGTCGACACCGACCGCCGCCGGGGCTGACCCTCCCAGAGCCAGGCACGAACCGAATCGGCCCCATCACCAGGACATGGTGGTGGGGCCGATCTCATGCACCACCCGGACGACCCCCGGTCCCACCCACCGACGCGACAGCAGGAGCACCACCATGGACGTACTCGTAGCGAGGATCGGCAAGCCGCACGGTATCCGGGGCGAGGTGACCGTCCAGCTGTTCACCGACGCACCCGAGGACCGGTTCGACGCCGGCGAGACCTTCCGCGTCGAGGGCGCCGCCGTCACGGAGCTCACGGTGGTCCGCGCCCGCTGGAACAAGGACATCCTGATCGTCGGGTTCGAGCAGGTCGCCGACCGCAACCAGGCCGAGACGCTGCGCGGAGCCCAGCTGTTCATCGACACCACCGAGTCCGAGGACGAGGACGACGCCTGGTACGAGCACGAGCTCGTGGGCCTCGACGCACGGGTGGACGGCCGGTCCGTGGGCAGGGTGACCGGGCTGCGGACCATGGCCGTGCAGGACCTCCTGGTGGTCGAGCTCGCCGACGGGCACGAGGCCCTCGTGCCGTTCGTGGGCGAGATCGTGCCGGAGGTCGATCCGGAGGCGGGCTTCGTGGCCATCGTGCCGCCCGCCGGACTGTTCGACCTCAACACCCCCGGGTCCAACCAGGCGCCGGACGACGGCGACGACGTCGCGTCCGGTGAGGCGCGCGACTAGTGCGCATCGACGTCGTCTCCATCTTCCCGGAGTACCTCGCCGCCCTCGACCTGTCCCTGATCGGCAAGGCGCGGCAGGACGGCGTGCTCGACGTGCGCGTCCACGACCTGCGGGCCTTCACGACCGACCGGCACCGGACGGTGGACGACACACCCTACGGCGGCGGTGCCGGCATGGTGATGAAGGCCGAGCCGTGGGCCCTGGCCCTCGAGGCCGTCCTGGCCGAGGCACCCGCGGCCCCGCGGCGGCCCACCCTCGTGGTCCCCTCGCCCGCCGGCGCGGTGTTCGACCAGGCCATGGCGCACGAGTTCGCGGAGCTCGACCACCTGGTCTTCGCGTGCGGCAGGTATGAGGGGATCGACGAACGCGCGATCGACTGGGCGCGCGCGGAGTTCGACGTCCGGCCGGTCTCCCTCGGTGACTACGTCCTCAACGGCGGGGAAGTGGCCGTGCTCGCCATGGTCGAGGCCGTGGGCAGGCTCATCCCCGGTGTCGTCGGCAACCCCGAGTCGCTCGTCGAGGAGTCCCACGCGGACGGGCTGCTCGAGTACCCGGTGTACACCAAGCCGTCCTCCTGGCGCGGCCGGGACATCCCCGAGGTGCTGCTCAGCGGCAACCACGCGAGGATCGCCCAGTGGCGGCGCCTGGAGCAGTTCCACCGGACGGCCGACCGTCGGCCCGACCTGCTCGCCGCCGTCGACACCGCCGCACTGACCAGGGCGGACCTCAAGGCGCTCCGCGAGGCAGGGTTCGACGTCGTCGACGGCAGGCTCACGCGGACCGCGCATTAGCGGTTGACGGCGCTGCTGTGGAATAATCGGAGATTGTGCCCACTGGGCCGGACCCTGCCACAGGGGGTGTCCGGCCAACAGTTAGCGCGCACCGGCCGCCGACTCTCCGGATCGGCCGGGAAACCTGCTTCGGCGGCACTGTCAGGGCCTCGGGTCCTGTCCTTGCCCGCCGTGACCAACGTGAATGACCTGTGGCGTTCACCAGGAGAATCAGCATGCATATCCTCGACTCCGTCGACGCCGGATCCTTCCGCGACAACCTCCCCGACTTCCGCGCCGGCGACACCGTCAACGTCCACGTCAACATCATCGAAGGCAAGAACACCCGTGTTCAGATCTTCAAGGGCTTCGTCGTCGGCCGCCAGGGCGACGGTATCCGCGAGACCTTCACGGTCCGCAAGGTGAGCTTCGGTGTCGGCGTGGAGCGTACGTTCCCCGTCCACAGCCCGGTCCTCGACAGGATCGAGGTCGTCTCCAAGGGCGACGTGCGCCGCGCGAAGCTGTACTACATGCGCGAACTGCGCGGCAAGGCAGCCAAGATCAAGGAAAAGCGCGACCCCAAGACGGTCAAGTAACCCTCTGGTGCAGTCCACCCCCGCTTCCCGGTCACCGGCCGGAGAGCACCCGAAACGCCGGTCCCATCCAGTGGGCTGGCGTTTCGTGTTCTCCGCCGTCGTCGTCGCGGTCCTCGTCACCGGCCTCGTGCGCGGTTTCCTCGTCGACGTCTACTTCATCCCGTCCGCGTCCATGGAACCCCTGCTGTCCGAGGGCGACCGCGTGCTCGTCACGAAGCTGGAGGACACGCCCGGGGAGGTCCGCCGGGGCGATGTCGTCGTGTTCGACGGCCGTGGCTCGTTCGACCCCATCACCGATCCGCGCAGCCTGCCCGAGCGCGTCGTCGCGGGTGCGGGCCAGTGGCTGGGGCTCACCGGCAGCGACACCGTCTACGTCAAGCGCGTGATCGGTGTCGGCGGGGACCGCGTGGCGTGCTGCACCGACGACCACCGTCTGACCGTCAACGGGACGGCGATCGACGAACCGTACGTGTACCCGGGCGACGCACCGAGCGAGGACGCGTTCGACGTCGCCGTCCCGGAGGGGCGGCTGTGGCTCCTCGGCGACCACCGCTCGGCGTCGATGGACTCCCGCTCGCTGCTGGGCGCGCCGGGCGGAGGGCTCATCGCCGAGGACCGGATCATCGGTCGGGCCTTTCAGCTAGTCTGGCCACTTGACCGGTTCGCCCCGGTCGAGCGGCCCGCGACGACGTCGTAGCAGCACGGACGACGCCGCACGAGCAGGACCGCATCCGGGGTTGCGCCGGGTGCCACGACCACAGAGGAAACCTTTCACATGGCACGCAGCTTCCGCAGGAAGTCGCCCACGGGAGCCGAGGCACCCGCAGCACACGCGTTCGAGCCGGGCACCGGGGCCGCGGACGACGCCTCCAGGAGCTCCTCGCGTGGCAGGAAGGACGCCGACCACGGCTTCGGGGCGTGGCTGAAGGAGATCGCCACGATCGTCGTGATCGCGCTGGTGCTGTCCTTCCTCATCAAGACCTTCCTGTTCCGGGCGTTCTTCATCCCGTCGGGCTCCATGGAGGAGACCCTCGAGATCGACGACCGCATCTTCGTGAACCAGCTCGTCCCGCAGCCCTTCGACCTCCAGCGCGGCGACATCGTCGTCTTCCGCGACACGGAAGAGTGGCTGCCGCCCCAGGAGGAGGTGTCGGTCAGCTGGCTGAAGGAGGCGCTGATCTTCATCGGCCTCGCCCCGGACGAGTCCCAGCAGCACCTCGTGAAGCGCGTCATCGGGCTTCCGGGCGACCACGTCATCTGCTGCGACACCGAGGGCCGGATCACCGTCAACGGGGAACCGCTCGAGGAGCCCTACCTCTACCCCGGCGCCACACCGTCGGACCTCCCGTTCGACGTCGTGGTCCCCGACGGCAAGGTCTGGGTCATGGGCGATCACAGGAATGCGTCGGCGGACTCGCGCGCCAACCAGGACAAGCCCGGCGAGGGCTTCGTCACCATCGACGACATCGAGGGCAAGGCCGCCGTCATCGCCTGGCCCCTGAACCGGATCGGGTTCCTCGGGAACCACCCGGACGTGTTCGACGGCGTCCCCGAGCCCGCGCCGGCTCCCGCAGGATCATGACCCCACCCCGGACGAAGCGCATCGCCGCGCCCACGCTGAGCGTCGAACGCTCGTTCGCCGCCGCGGGGCACCGGTTCATCGCCGGGTGCGACGAGGTGGGCCGGGGAGCGCTGGCCGGGCCGGTCTCCGTCGGGATCGTCGTCGTCGACCTCGACGCCGCGAGGAGCCTGACAGGCGTGCGCGACAGCAAGCTGCTCCTGCCGGCGCACCGCGAGGCGCTGGTACCGCGTATCCGCCGTTGGTCCGTCGCCTGCGCGGTGGGGCACGCCTCCGCCGCCGAGATCGACGAGCACGGCCTCATGGCCGCCCTGCGGGCCGCCGGTGCCCGGGCGTGGGCCTCGGTCCTCGACACCGTCACCCCGGACGCCGTCATCCTCGACGGCAACCACGACTGGCTCTCGGCGCGCCCCCAGGGACTGCTCTTCGGCACCGGCGACGGCGGGACGGCGCCCGTCGGGCCGGCCGGCTGCACCGCCCCGGTCCACACACGGATCAAGGCGGACCTGAAGTGCCAGAGCGTCGCGGCCGCGAGCGTACTGGCCAAGGTGGAGCGCGACGCCCGGATGGTGTCTCTCGCCGCCGGTCACCCCGCGTTCGGCTGGGACGGGAACAAGGGCTACGCCACCGAGGCGCACCGCGCGGCGATCGACGCCGTCGGGCCGAGCGAGTACCACCGGAAGACCTGGCGCCTGGGCCGTGCGGACGGACCCGGCGCAGCACGCGTGGAAATTGGAGGATGATGAACGGATGAGTGCCGAAGATCTTGAGAACTACGAAACCGACATGGAGCTCCAGCTCTACCGCGAGTACCGGGACGTCGTAGGGCTCTTCAGCTACGTAGTCGAGACGGAACGCCGGTTCTACCTGGCGAACAGCGTGGATCTGCAGGCCCGTTCGGCGGACGGCGAGGTGTACTTCGACCTGACGCTGCAGGACGCCTGGGTCTGGGACGTCTACCGTTCGGCGCGGTTCGTGAAGAACGTCCGCGTGATCACGTTCAAGGATGTCAACGTGGAGGAGCTGTCGAAGTCCGACGACATCGCGCTTCCGAAGGACGGCACGCTGGGCAACTGACGCCGGCGTCCCGGCTCCGCCGTCAGGCGGTCGGGCTGTCGTCCGTCCCGCCATGCGGGAAGGCGTCGTCGCCGTCGAGCGGCACGTCCGCGGCCTGCTCGAGCCGGTCGGCCTCGGATCCGCCCGTTCCCTCGCCGGCGATCCCTTCGCCGGACCCGGTCTCGCCCTGGACGGACGCGGCCTGCTCCTGCAGGTCGGCCTCGGACCCGCCCGTCCCTGCGCCCGCGATCGTCCCGCCGGGCGCCGTGTCGGCCGCCTGATCGGGGACGCCCTGCTCCTGCCGATCGGCCTCGCTCCCGCCGGCTGTGAGATCCTCTGCCGCCATCGTGTCCTCCTTCGGCTCGTACCGGCGCCACCGCGGCGTCGCCCCACCACGGTACGAGGTAGGAGAGGTCGGATGCCACAGGTTTCTCCGGTCGTCGTCCTCTCGCGTCAGCCCGGCCCCCGGGGTTGTCCACATAGCCGTCCCCGCTGACATGCGCCCTCGCCGGGTCCCGGAGTCTGGTGGAGGAGGTGAGGCCCATGCTGGCCAAGGATCAACTGGGCCGTCGCGGGGAAGCGACGGCCGCCGCCTATCTGCAACAGGCGGGACTGAAGATCGTGGACCGCAACTGGCGGTGTCCGGTGGGGGAGATCGACCTCGTGGCGGTCGATGGATCCACGCTCGTGATCGTCGAGGTGAAGACCCGGAGCTCGGACGATTTCGGGCAGCCGCTGGAATCCATCACCGCGGCCAAGCTCGAGCGGCTGTACCTGCTGGCGTCCAAGTGGGCGCGGGCTCACAGCCTGAGGTTCAGCGGGTTCCGGATCGACGCCGTCGGGGTGCTCGACGACGGCTCCGGGACCCCGCGCATCGAGCATGTCCGGGCCCTGATCTGATGGCGCTCGGACGCACGTACGCGGTGTCCCTCGTCGGGATGAACGGGCACGTCATCGAGGTCGAGGCGGACATCGGGCAGACCCTGCCGGCCTTCGTGCTGCTCGGCCTGCCCGACGCGTCGCTCAACGAGGCCAAGGACCGCATCCGGGCGGCGGCGCGCAACGCAGGCGTCCCGCTGAGCCGGCGCAAGATCACGGTGAATCTCATCCCTGCGTCCCTGCCCAAGCGCGGATCCGCTTTCGACCTCGCCATCGTCATGTCGGCGCTGTCGGCAGCGGGGGATGTGCGCGGCTGCGGCACCACGGTCTTCCTCGCGGAGCTGGGCCTCGACGGGCAACTCCGGCCCGTGCGCGGCGTGCTGCCGGCGGTGATGGCGGCCGTGCACGCCGGACACCGGGGCGTCGTGGTGGCGGTGGAGAACGCCGCCGAGGCCGCGCTGGTACCGTCGGCCGAGGTCCGTTCCTTCCGGACCCTGGCCGAGGTGGCCCTCGCCTTCGGCGCGGACGCTGCGCAGGTGCGCCTGCCGGACCCGGTGGGCCGCAGCGGTCCCGGCCCCGCAGTGGTGCCGTCCGAACCCCTGAAGGACCTCTCGGACATCGCAGGGCAGCAGGAGGCCCGCTTCGCCCTCGAGATCGCGGCTGCAGGTTCCCATCACCTGCTCATGGTCGGACCACCCGGCTCCGGCAAGACGATGCTCGCGGAGCGCCTCCCCGGCATCCTGCCCGACCTCGAGGACGAGCAGGCGATGGAGGTGACGGCGATCCACAGCCTCAGCGGTGACCGGCACTGTACGGAACTCGTCCGGAAACCGCCGTTCGAGAGCCCTCACCACACGGCGACGCCCGCGTCGATCATCGGTGGGGGCAGCGGTATCCCGAGGCCCGGCGCGGCGTCGAGAGCCCATCGGGGCATTCTCTTCCTCGACGAGGCACCCGAGTACGAGCGCCGCGTCCTCGAGGCGCTGCGGGAGCCGCTCGAAAGCGGTCGCCTCGTCCTCCACCGCGCGTCGGGGACGGCGTCCTACCCCGCACGGTTCCAGCTCGTCCTGGCGCTCAACCCCTGTCCCTGCGGGCTGGCCAGCGGCAAGGGGATCGACTGCATGTGCACGGCGCAACAGCGCCGGAGGTACTTCAACCGCCTGTCGGGACCCCTGCTGGATCGCGTCGACCTGCAGCTGGCCGTGCAGAGGGTGAGCCTCGCGGACTATACGGATACCCGGAGCGCGGAGGCCTCCGCCATCGTCGCCACCCGGGTTGCCGACGCGCGCGCCGCCCAGCGGGACAGGCTCCGGCGTTGGGACTACGCCTCGAACGCGGAGGTCCAGGGGCGTGTCCTGCGGGGTGAGCTCGCCCTCCCGCGGACCGTGACGGCGTCCCTCGACGCGGCGCTGGACAGGAACCTCGTCAGCGCGAGGGGCTGGGACAGGGTGCTCCGCGTGGCGTGGACGATCGCCGATCTCGCCGGCAGGGCACGGCCGGACACGGACGACGTCGTCACAGCCCTGGCCTTCCGCATCCAGGAGCGTGCGGTGTGAGCCAGGCGGTAGGCGACAGGCTCGCCCGGGCCGCGCTCTCGCGGCTGTTCGAACCGTCGGACACGGTCGGCATGGCACTGGTGGCGGTCGTGGGCCCGGTCGATGCCCTGCGCATCATCCGCGGTGAGGTCGATGCGGGTTCGGCCGACCGGCGCTTCCTGAGGGACGCCCTCGACCTGCCCGACGGCCCCCGGGATCCGCTGAAGGACGGTCTGGCCCGCTGGGGTCCGCGGCTGCAGGATCTCGCGCCCGAGCGGGACCTCGCCACCCTGGAAAGACTCGGCGGCAGGCTCGTCACGCCCGAGACGGGGGAGTGGCCGGATGCGCTGGACGACCTGCAACTCGCCCGACCCCTGTGCCTGTGGGTGAGGGGCCGGACGCACATCCCGGCGCAGGCCCGCATCGCCGCGATCGTCGGATCGAGGGACAGCACCGCCTACGGGGCATCGGTGACCACGGAACTCGCGGCCGGTCTCGCCCTGCGTGGTTACTCGGTGATCTCGGGAGGAGCCTACGGTATCGACGCCCAGGCCCATCGGGCGGCTCTCGCCTCGTCCCAGGAGAGTGATGTCCCTCCCACCATCGCCCTGCTGGCCTGTGGCGTGGACAGGTACTACCCCGCCGGCAACGAGGAGCTCCTGAGAACCATCGCGGGCAGGGGACTGCTGATCTCCGAGGTGCCGCCCGGCAGCTCGCCCACGCGATACCGGTTCCTCCAGCGGAACCGGCTGATCGCCGCCCTGAGCGCCGTCACGGTGGTCGTCGAGGCCCGCTGGCGATCCGGCGCCCTGAACACCGCGCACCACGCGGCCGGGCTGGGGCGTCCCGTCGGCGCTGTGCCAGGTTCCGTCCACTCGGCGAACTCGGCAGGGTGCCATCGGCTGCTTCGGGACGGAAGTGCGGTGTGCGTCACGGATGCCGCGGACGTCGCGGAACTCGCCGGGCCGTTCGGCAGCGAACCGTCGGGGGATCGGAGCAGGGCGGACGCCGAAGAGCTGCGCGCGCAGGACGGGCTGACGGTCCCCGACCTGCTGCTACTGGATGGCCTGCCTCTGCACGCCTCGACGACCGTCGACAAACTGTCGGCCGTCGCCGGCCTGTCCCCACGCCAGGTCATCGGCGGACTGGCCCGCCTCGAACTGGCCGGTCTCGCCGTCAGGGCGGCGGGCGGCTGGCGCCGCCAGAGGGACTGACAGCAGAGCCAACAGAGCCAGCAGAGCCATCGGGCCAGCAGAGCCAACGGGCACGGGTCCCGAGGCCCGACCCGTGAATCACACCAGGAGGATGTCGTGACCCGTAGTAACCCCGCCGCCGAGGACGAGCGATGGCACGCCGAGATGTCCACACCCGTCGGGGTGCTGCGCATCGTCGCCGGCCTGACCGCGATCGTCGGTCTCTATCACGCCGACCATACGCCGGAACCTCCACCGGGGCTCCTCGGCCGGCGCGTACCCGGCGGCCCCGCCGGTACCCCGGAGCGCGGCGACCCGGTGTACACCGATGCCGGTGCCGTCACCGATGGCGCTGCCGACCCAGACGTCGCTGCCGACGCCGTCGGCATGTGGGGTCCTCCGACACCGGAACCGACGCTGGCCCTCCTGCATCAGGTGGAGGTGGAACTGGGGGAGTACTTCGCCGGCCTCCGGCACGGGTTTGCTGTGCCCGTCGACCTGCACGGCACCGACTTCCAGCGATCCGTCTGGGCCGAAGTGCAGTGCATCCCCTACGGGCAGCGCCGCAGCTACCGCGACATCGCCGGTGACCTCGGCAACCCCCGGATGGGGCGGGCGATCGGGGCGGCCGTGCGGGCCAATCCCGTCTCCATCATCGTCCCCGGGCACCGCGTCGTGAGCAGCGGCGGGGCCGTCATCGGCTACGCGGCAGGCACCGGAACGAAGACGGCCCTGCTGGAGCTGGAGGCCGGCCCGGGGGCCTCGCACTCCCAGGTCACCGGTTGAGGCGGCCAGCCGACGCTCCGGGCCTGTCGACGCTCCGAGCCGGGCGCGGGCGGCGATACTGGTACCGGAGGGACGATGACACACGAGGACGCAGGACGAGGGCAGGCACTGACGGCGGCGGCCCGGGGCTTCGAGCTGTACCTGACGCGGGAGCGTAACCGCTCGGCGCACACGGTCCGGGCCTACCGCACGGACCTGGAACTCTTCTTCGCCCACGCGGCGCAGTCCGGGGTCACGGCGCTGAGCGAACTCGAACTCAGCCACTTCCGGGCATGGCTCGGAGCGCTGGACGCTGCCGGCATGTCCCGCGCCACCATCGCACGCCGGGCAGCCTCGGTCCGGTCCTTCATGGACTGGGCCGTCCGCGAGGAGCTGATCCCGGCCAATCCGGCCCTGCGCCTGCGCTCACCCAAGCGCAGCAGGTCCCTCCCTGCGGTTCTCAGCGGGCCGCAGGCCGGGTCCCTGTTCGAGGACCTCGACGACCGGTCCGTCGAGGGCGACCCGCACGAACTCCAGCGGCGGGCTATGGTGGAGGTACTCTACGCCACGGGCGTGCGGGTCGGGGAGCTGGTGGGCCTCGACCTCGACGACGTCGACACGGAGCGGCGCACGCTCCTCGTGCTGGGCAAGGGCTCGAAGGAGCGCACCGTCCCCTACGGTGTGCCGGCCGCCCACGCCCTCGACGACTGGGTCCGACGCGGCCGCCCACGATGGGTCACGGAGAAGAGCGGGCCGGCGCTGTTCCTGGGCCGCCGCGGCGGGCGCATCGACCAGCGCGCCGTCCGCACCCAGGTCAAAGAGGCACTGGACGCCCTCGGGGACACGGCAGCGCGTGGCCCGCACGCGCTCCGGCACACCGCCGCCACGCACCTGCTCGACGGCGGCGCGGACCTGAGGGCGGTGCAGGAGCTGCTCGGGCACTCGAGCCTCGCCACGACACAGCTCTACACGCACGTGTCCGTGGACCGTCTCCGGCGTAGCTACGAGCAGGCCCACCCGCGCGCCTGAAGCACCGGTTGCCTGCCGCGCGCGGAACCTGTGGACGTCGGCAGGGCGGCCGCCGCGCATAGTGGCGAAATTCACGTCCGTCCGGCACAATGAGCAGTAGTTCGGTCGAACCCGCACTCCGTGCGCGGGTGGGTCTCGTGAAGTTGCCGGTCATTGCGCATTGCATCATCCGTTGAAGGTCGTTGGGGAAGACGTACCTACAGCTATGGAGGATGGAATGTCTGTTGTGATGGCGCGCGGTGTCTTGTACGTGCACTCGGCCCCTACTGCGTTGTGCCCTCATGTCGAGTGGGCTGTCGGCTCCGTGCTGGACAAGCGACTCGACATGGAGTGGACGGCGCAACCTGCCGCGCCCGGAATGCTCCGTGCAGAGCTGTCCTGGGTCGGTCCGCAGGGTACCGGGGCACAGCTCGCCTCCGCCCTCCGCGGCTGGGCCCACCTCCGCTACGAGGTCACCGAGGAGCAGAGCGCCGGTGCCGACGGCGGCCGCTGGTCGCACACGCCGGAGCTCGGCATCTTCCACGCCACCACGGACGTCCACGGCAACATCATGGTGACCGAGGACCGCATCCGGTACGCCTACGAGGCGGGAGCCGGTGACCCGGCAGCGGTCTACCACGAGCTGTCCCTGGCGCTGGGGGAGTCCTGGGACGAGGAGCTCGAACCCTTCCGGTACGCCGCCGAGGGGGCTCCCGTGCGCTGGCTCCACCAGGTCGGCTGACCCACCCGCCACAGTCCACGACGCGGGCTTACCACCCGTACGGAGCACGCAAGAAGGGCGCCACCTGCGGTGGCGCCCTTCTTACGTGCAGAGGACGGCGGTCAGACGCTGCGGAGCACGATGACCGCGTTGTGGCCGCCGAAACCGAACGAGTTGCTCAGCGCCACGATGTCGCCCGAGGGCAGGTCGCGCGGTGCCGTCACGACGTCGAGCGGGATCTCGGGATCCTGGTTGTCGAGGTTGATCGTCACCGGCGCCTTCCGCTCGTGGATCGCGAGCACCGTCATGACGGCCTCGACCGCGCCCGAGGCACCGAGGAGGTGACCCGTCTGGGACTTCGTCGCCGACACCGCCACCTGGTCGATGTGGGCGCCGAGCGCCGCCTTCAGGGCTGTGTACTCGGGCTTGTCGCCGACCGGGGTGGAGGTGGCATGGGCGTTGACGTGCACCACGTCCTCCGCCTGCGCCCGTGCGTCGAACAGCGCCGCCTTGAGCGCACGGGTGGCGCCGAGGCCCTGCGGGTCGGGCGCGGTGATGTGGTACGCGTCGGCGGTGACCGACGTGCCACCGAGCTCGGCGTAGATCCGCGCACCGCGCGCCAGGGCGTGCTCCTCGGCCTCGATGACGAGTGCTCCGGCGCCCTCACCCATGACGAATCCGTCGCGGCCCGTGTCGTAGGGGCGCGAGGCGAGTTCCGGTTCGTCGTTCCGCCGCGACAGTGCCTGCATGGACGCGAAAGCCGCGATGGGCATCGGGTGGATCGCCGCCTCGGCGCCGCCGCACACCACCACGTCCGCCTTACCGGAGCGGATCAGCTCGAGTCCCTGATGCACGGCCTCCGTGCCGGACGCACAGGCCGACACCGGCGTGTGCGCTCCCGCGCGAGCACCGAGGTCCAGGCTCACGGCGGCGGCGGGTCCGTTGGGCATCAGCATCGGCACGGTCATGGGGAGCACCCGGCGGGGGCCCTTCTCGCGCAGGGTGTCCCAGGCGTCGAGCAGGGTCCACACCCCGCCGATGCCGGTGGCGAAGGCCACTGCGAGGCGGTCCTTGTCGACCTCCTCGATACCGGAGTCCCGCCAGGCCTCACGGGCCGCGACGACGGCGAACTGCGTGGAGGGGTCCATGCGCTTCGCCTCCACCCGGGAGAGGACCTCCGATGCGGGGGTGGCGATCTGGGCTGCGAAGGTCACCGGCAACTCGTACTGGGCAACCCAGTCCGCCTCGATGGTCCGCGCGCCGGAGACTCCTTTGAGGGAGTTGGCCCACATGGTGGGCACGTCCCCGCCGATCGGGGTGGTTGCACCGAGTCCGGTGATGACGACTTTGCGTGGCATGGTCACTCTTTCGAAGCTAGGGCCTGCGCCGGCAGCACCGGAGCGGAGGGATGGGTGCGGCCGCCCACGGCGGGAACGCCGGGAGCGGCCGCAACACCGGGAAGCGCAGGGACTAGGCCTGCGCGCCCGAGATGAAGGTGACGGCGTCGCCGACGGTCTTCAGGTTCTTGACCTCTTCATCGGGGATGCGTACCCCGAACTTCTCTTCGGCGTTGACGACGATCGTCATCATCGAGATGGAGTCGATGTCGAGGTCGTCGGTGAAGGACTTGTCCATCTCGACGGACTCGGGGGCCAGGCCCGTCTCCTCGTTGACGATCTCGGCGAGGCCGGCCAGGATTTCTTCGTTGCTAGCCATGATGGCTCCTTTTCTATTGTCGCCGGAGCACCGGCGGGGTTGGTCAGACCGCACTGTCACGGTCTGGGCTTGGAAACTAGGGGAGGACGACGACCTGCGCGCCGAACACGAGGCCCGCGCCGAATCCGATCTGCAGGGCCAGCTTGCCGCTGAGCTCCGGCTGTTCCTTCAGGGTCCGGTGCATGGCCAGGGGGATCGAGGCGGCGGAGGTGTTGCCGGCATCCACGATGTCCCGTGCGACATAGACGTGCTCGGGCAGGTTCAGCTGCTTCACCATCTCATCGATGATACGGATGTTGGCCTGATGGGGGAGGAACACCGCCAGGTCGTCGGCGGTGACGCCGGCCGCGTCGAGCGCTTGCTGGGCGACCTTCGCCATCTCCCACACGGCCCAGCGGAAGACCGAGGGACCGTCCTGGCGCATGGTCGGCCACAGGCTCTCGCCCTCGGCGCCGTCCTCCGCGGCTTCGGCGTCCGTGGCCACCACGCCGGCCGCGTAGTCGCGCACGTCCAGCAGGGATCGGGTCATGCGGATCGCCTCGTGCTTGCTCCCGTCGGAGCCCCAGACGGACGGGCCGATACCCGCGGCGTCGCCGGGGCCGATCACCACGGCGCCGGCGCCGTCACCGAGGAGGAAGGAGATGGTGCGGTCGGAGTTGTCGATGAAGTCCGACAGCTTCTCCACGCCGACGACTAGCACGTACTCGGCCGTACCGGCGTGCACCAGGGCGTCGCCCTGGGCGATGCCGTAGCAGTAGCCGGCACAGGCGGCGGAGATGTCGTAGGCGGGCGCCGGGGTGGCACCGAGCCGGTCGGCCAGCTGCGCGGCCGCCGAAGGGGTGGCGTAGGGGTGGGTCACGGTCGAGACGAGGACGGCGCCGATCTGGGACGCGTCGATGCCGGAGGAGGCGAGCGCCTCCCGGGAGGCCGCCTCCGCCATGTCGATGACGCTCACGTCACGGGGTGCACGGTGTCGCGTGACGATGCCGGTGCGCTGGCGGATCCACTCGTCGGAGGAGTCGATCCACTGGCAGACGTCGTCGTTGGTGACGATCACCTCGGGCCGGTACGCACCGACGCCGAGGATGCGCGTGTGCTCGCGGAGGGGGGCTTGCTTGATGGCGGTGATGCTCACTGGGGTCCTTCGGAGGTAAGGGTCGGATCGAGGTCCGTGGTCCGCGAGTGCTCCTCGATGAAGCTGCGGGCGGCATCCAGGTCCTCCGGCGATTTTACGGCGAGGGTCGCCGTGCCGCGCATTCCGCGCTTCGCCAGCCCGGTCAGGGTCCCGGCGGGGGACAGCTCGAGCATGCCCGTGACGCCCATGGCCTGCATCGACTCCATGCAGAGGTCCCAGCGGACCGGGCGGGAGACCTGCGCGATCAGGCTGTCCAGGTTGCCCCCGCCGGTGGCGACGGGACGACCGTCGAAGTTGGACATGAGGGTCGCCACCGGATCCGAGGGGGAGAGCGAGGGCCGCAGTGCCTCGAGTGCGGTGACGGCCGGCGACATGTGGTCCGTGTGGAAGGCCCCGGCTACCTTCAGGGCGATGACGCGCGCCTTGGCCGGGGGGTTCGCCGCGAGTCCGGCCAGCTGCTCGAGCGTTCCCGCAGCCACCACCTGGCCGCCGCCGTTCGCGTTCGCCGCGGTGAGGCCCAGCTCGGCGAGCCGCTCCGTCACCTCGTCTGCGTCACCGCCGAGGACGGCGCTCATGCCGGTGGGGCGGGCAGCGGCAGCCTCGGCCATCGCCGTGGCGCGCACGCGGACGAAGGCGACCGCGTCGTCCTCGGTGAGTGCTCCGGCCAGCGCGGATGCCGTGAGCTCGCCGACCGAGTGGCCGGCGACGACGGTGGCCGCGGTGAGCGCGGACCAGTCGAGGAGCACCCGGGCCGTCACGAGCCCGGCGGCGACGATGAGCGGCTGGGCGACCGCGGTGTCCTTGATGGTCTCCTCGTCGGAGACCGTGCCGTGCCGCACGAGGTCGGTGCCCGCGCGGTCGCTGAGCTCTTCCAGATGCTCCCGCACCCCGGGTAGCTCGAGCCATGGACTCAGGAAGCCCGGGGTCTGTGAGCCCTGTCCGGGGCAGGCGATTGCAAGCACTGTTCCAGCTTTCCAAATCGGTGAGGGATTATCGGGTGTTCGGCTGAACCAAGCTGGCTGTGCCGTGTTGTAGGAAGTCTACAAGTCATCGGGTGGAGCGGCCGAGAGGCGCCCGACCACCAGCGCGGTCTGCAGCACGAAGGCCTCGCGCGCGATCAAAGGGTCCCAGCCGGTCACGTCGCAGACGCGGCGGAGCCTGTACCGGACGGTGTTGGCATGGACGAAGAGGGCCCTGGACGTGGCCTCCAGGGAATGCCCGAGGGAGAGGTACGCGGACAGTGTCTGCTCCAGGCCGTTCGACGCCGCGAGCAGCGGCCGGTAGATGGTCCGGACCAGGGCGCGCCGTGCGGTGTCGTCGCCGGACATCACGCGCTCGGGCCACAGGTCCTCCGAGGAGACCGGCCGGGGCGCCCCGGGCCAGGCGCGGGCGACGGTGAGCCCTGCGAAGGCGGCCTGCGCCGACGTGCTCGCCTCGACGAGCGAATCCGACTCCGGACCGAGGACGACGGCGCCGGCACCGAACAGCTCGGTGATCCGCGGGTAGGCCTTGGCCGGATCCTTCACGCCGCCCAGCACGAGGATGAGCCGTTCGCCCTGGATCCCGACCAGCACGTCCTCCGCCAGGCGGCCCGTGACGCGCCGCAGCTCGTTGAGGAAGCCGGCGTCCGGCTCCTGGGGCGCGCTGCCCACCATGACCGTGATGCGCGCCTGCGATGTCCAGCCGACCGCGGCGATGCGCGAGCGGAGCGCGTCCGAGCTCTCGCCGCGCAGGATCGCGTCGACGACGAGGGCCTCGAGGCGGGTGTCCCACGATCCACGGGTCTCGGCGGCGCGCGCATAGACGTCCGCGGCAGCGAAGGCCACCTCGCGCGAGTAGCGCAGCACGGCCTCGCGGAGGGGCCCCTGATCGGCGGCGGGGGCGAGGAAAGGCACATGGTCCTCGACCACCTGCACCACCACGCGGATGAGCTGCAGGGCCTTCTGCAGGCTGATGGAGCGAGTGAGTTCGGTGGGCGCGGTGCCGAACACGTCGCTGAGCACCCAGGCGGGGGAGACGGGCTTCTGGTACCAGTTGACGAAGGACGCGATGCCCTTCTGGGCCACCATGCCGAGGGCGGATCGCTCATCGGCGCGCAGGCCGCGGTACCACGGCAGATCCGTGTCGAGCTGCTTCAGGGTCGCCGTGGAGAGGGAGCCGATCGTGGCCCGCAGCTTCTCGACGGTGGCGGGGTCCGCGGGAGCGGCCCCCGCGTTCATGGCGCCCGGGGCAGTCCGGGTGCTACCGGGGACATCTTCGGGCTGCGGCATGCTCCGAGCATACGGTCTCCAAGTCCCAGGCTCCCATTTGTGGAGGAGCTACAAAAAAGGGCGACGGCGGGAGCAGCACTGGGCTGCTCCCGCCGTCGCCCTCCGATGAGGCGTGGACGCTAGGAGTCGCCGCCGGCGTTGCCGGTGGTCCCGGCGTTCACGTCGAGCAGGCGGTACTTCTCGATCGCTTCCTTGGGAGCGTTCGCGTCGACCTCCCCGCGGCGGGCGAGCATCTCCAGCGCGCGGACGACGACGGAGTGGCTGTCGATCTTGAAGAACCGGCGCGCTGCCGCCCGCGTGTCGGAGAAGCCGAAGCCGTCGGCCCCGAGCGTCGCGAACTCGTTGGGCAGGAACTGGCGGATCTGGTCGGGCACGGCCTTCATGAAGTCCGAGACCGCGACGATGGGGCCCGTCGCACCCTCGAGCTGCTGCGTGATGAACGGCTTGCGCGCGTCCGCGCCGGGGTTGAGGAAGGCCTCCTCCTCGGCGGCGAGGCCGTCGCGGCGCAGCTCGTTCCAGGACGTCACGGACCACACGTCGGCCGAGACACCCCAGTCCTTCGCGAGGATCTTCTGCGCCTCGAGGGCCCAGGGGACCGCCACGCCGGAGGCGAGCAGCTGGGTGCGGGGACCGTCGACCTTGGCGGGCTTGAGCAGGTAGATACCCTTCAGCAGCCCTTCGACGTCCAGTTCCTCCGGCTCCGCGGGCTGGACGAACGGCTCGTTGTACACGGTGATGTAGTACATGACGTTGCGGAAGGACTCCGGCTTGTCGCCGATGTCCCCGTACATCCGGTGGAGACCGTCGCGCATGATGTGCCCGATCTCGTAGCCGAAAGCGGGGTCGTAGGTGATCACGGCGGGGTTCGTCGACGCGAGGATGGGCGAGTGCCCGTCCGCGTGCTGCAATCCTTCACCGGTCAGCGTGGTGCGACCGGCGGTCGCGCCGATGATGAACCCGCGGGCCATCTGATCGGCCGCGGCCCAGATGGAGTCGCCCGTGCGCTGGAAGCCGAACATCGAGTAGAACACGTAGATCGGGATGAGCGGCTCACCCTGGGTGGCGTAGGCCGTGCCCGCGGCGGTGAAGGCGGCCATGGATCCGGCCTCGTTGATACCCGCGTGCAGGATCTGGCCCTCGATGGATTCCTTGTACGCGAGGACCAGGTCGCGGTCCACGGACAGGTAGTTCTGGCCGTTCGGGTTGTAGATCTTCGCCGTGGGGAAGAACGAGTCCATGCCGAACGTGCGCGCCTCGTCGGGGATGATCGGCGCGATCCGCCGGCCGAACTCCTTGTCCCGCATGATGTCCTTGAGGATGCGGACGAACGCCATGGTGGTGGCGGCCATCTGCTTCCCGGACCCGCGCTTGGCCATCTCGTACGCTTTGTCGCCCGGCAGGACGACGTCGGCGTGCTTGGTGCGCCGCTCGGGCACGAAACCGCCGAGTTCGCGGCGACGCTCCATGAGGTACTTGATCTCGGGTGCGTCGGCGCCCGGGTGGTAGTACGGCGCGTTGTAGAGGTCGTCGTCGATCTGCTCGTCGGTGACGGGGATGCGCAGGTGGTCGCGGAACGCCTTCAGGTCGGCGTTGGTCAGCTTCTTCATCTGGTGCGTCGCGTTGCGCCCCTCGAAGTGCGGGCCGAGGCCGTAGCCCTTGACGGTCTTCGCGAGGATGACGGTGGGCTTGCCCTTGAACTCCGTGGCCGCCTTGTAGGCCGCGTAGACCTTGCGGTAGTCGTGGCCGCCGCGCTTGAGCTTCCAGATCTCGTCGTCGGAGAGGTCCTCGACCATCGCCTTGGTCTCCGGCGACTTCCCGAAGAAGTGGTCGCGGACGAATCCACCCGACTCGGCCTTGTACGTCTGGTAGTCGCCGTCGGGCGTCTGGTTCATGATGTCGACCAGCGCGCCGTCCGTGTCCTTGGCGAGCAGCGAGTCCCACTCGCGCCCCCAGACCACCTTGATGACGTTCCAGCCCGCGCCACGGAAGAACGCCTCGAGCTCCTGCATGATCTTGCCGTTGCCACGCACCGGCCCGTCGAGCCGCTGCAGGTTGCAGTTGATCACGAAGTTCAGGTTGTCCAGCTTCTCGTTCGCCGCGAGCTGGAGCAGGCCGCGCGACTCGGGCTCGTCCATCTCGCCGTCGCCGAGGAAGGCCCAGACCTGCTGGTCGGAGGTGTCCTTGAAACCGCGGTTGTGCAGGTAGCGGTTGGACTGCGCCTGGTAGATGGCGTTCATGGGGCCGATGCCCATGGACACGGTGGGGAACTCCCAGAAGTCGGGCATCAGGCGGGGGTGCGGGTAGGAGGACAGCGCGTGCCCCTCCTTCGACTTCTCCTGCCGGAATCCGTCCAGGTCCTCTTCGGTGAGGCGGCCCTCAAGGTACGCCCGCGCGTACATGCCGGGGGAGGCGTGACCCTGGAAGAACACCTGGTCACCGCCGCTGGGGTGGTCCTTGCCCTTGAAGAAGTGGTTGAAGCCCACCTCGTACAGGGTGGCGGCACCGGCGTAGGTCGAGATGTGACCGCCGACGCCGATCTCGGGCCGCTGGGCGCGGTGCACCATGACGGCCGCGTTCCAGCGCAACCACGCGCGGTACTTGCGTTCGATCTCCTCGTCGCCGGGGAACTCGGGTTCCTGATCCGCCGGGATGGTGTTGACGTAGTCCGTCGTCGTGACCATGGGCACGCCCACGGACTGCGCACCGGCACGCTGCAGGAGCGAACGCATGATGTACTGCGCGCGCTCGGTGCCCTGGGTGCGAATAAGCTGGTCGAGGGATTCGATCCACTCCGCGGTCTCCTCGGGATCCCCGTCGGGCTTGCCGACGGTCAGACCGCTCAGAATATCCGCCGTACCTTGTTCTGCAGCCACGCGATATCTCTCCACTTCCACGGATCGTGTCCGTGTCGCTTAATGCCTGCGCACGGCTCGTTCGGCCCGCGCAGAGATGCTGGCCCGGCGCTAGCACCGCGGCCATATACCGCATCACTCTATCGCCGCCACGCGGTCCGTGCGTAGCAGGATCAGGGTCTCGGGGCAGATTACGCCGAGGGCTTGCACACACTCCGTCCCGCCGCGCGGGTAACGGGCCGCGGGGAGTCCAAATCGGCCGGCTGGCTTGATGCTTGGCGTATAAAGGTGTTGGCTGGTAGCCATGTACATCCATACGAGGGCCGTTCACCCGACAGTCCCGTTTTTTCAGGAGGAGCTAAGTGAGCGAGGCTGAAGCCGCCACTGCGGTCAACGTGGCAGGCAAGTTGGGTTTCAAAGACGGTGACCTTGTCCAGGAACTCGGCTACGACGACGACGTCGACTTCGACTTCCGCGAGCAGCTCGAGGAGGGCATCGGGTCCGAACTGCTCACGGAGGACGACCAGGATGTCGTGGACGGCGTCATCCTGTGGTGGCGGAACGGTGACGGAGACCTCGTCGACGCCCTCGTGGATGCCCTGACCTCCCTCGGCGCCGCGGGCGTCGTCTGGCTGCTCACCCCGAAGTCCGGCCGGCCGGGCTACGTCTCTCCTGCCGATGTGCAGGAAGCCGCTCCAACCGCCGGCCTGCACTCCACGTCGTCGGCCGGTGTCTCCCGTGAATGGTCCGCGACGCGACTCGTCAGCCGCCGGAAGCAGTAGGCCTTGGCACTGGACGTAGGGGCGGTCGCCCCGGACTTCTCGCTGGCGAACCAGTTCGGCGAGACCGTCGAGAGCAGCTCCCTGGTCGGCGGGGCGGTGGTCGTCTTCTTCCCGTTCGCGTTCTCGCGGGTGTGCACCGACGAGCTCGGCCAGCTGCGGGACAATCTCGACCTCTTCGACGCCGCGGGCGTCACGCTGGTGGCGGTCTCGGTGGACCACAAGTACACGCTGCGCGCCTTCGCCGACGCGAACGACATCTCCTTCGACCTGCTGGCCGACTTCTGGCCGCACGGCGCCGTCACCCGCGCGTACGGCGCGTTCGACGACGACCGCGGCTACGCCGAGCGCGTCAGCTACGTCCTGGACGGCTCCGGGACGGTCCGCGCCGTCGTGTCCTCTTCCCACGGGCAGGGGCGGCCCATCGCCGACTACGCCCGCGCGCTGAGCTCGGTCGAAGCCGCGCTGTGACCGACCGGCCGGGTCAGGGCCCGGACGATCCGGCCGGACCCGCCGACAACCCGAGGCTCGGCCTGACGGGATTCGTGAGCGCCGCTCCCGCGCATGGCCTCGCCGAGCTGGAGCCCGAGGAGCGTCGGCTGCTCGACCGGGCCGTCGCGCTGCTGGCCGGCCACCGGCTCGCCGTGCTGACCGGCGCCGGCCTCAGCACCGACTCCGGGATCCCCGACTACCGCGGACCCGGATCGGTGCCGCGCAGTCCCATGACGTACCAGCAGTTCGTCGGGGACGAGGCGCTCCGACGCCGCTACTGGGCGCGCAACCACGTGGGCTGGCGGCATCTCCGACGGGCGGACCCGAATGCGGGCCACGCGGCCGTGGCGCTGCTGGAGCAGCGCAACCTGCTCTCCGGCCTCATCACCCAGAACGTGGACAAACTGCATTCCTCGGCCGGCAGCGTGAATGTCGTCGACCTGCATGGCACCTTCGACCGCGTGGTGTGCCTGCAGTGCGCGTCCACCTTCCCTCGGTCGCGGATCGCCGAGATCCTCGAGGAGCTCAACCCGGGGTACCTCGAACGCGAATCGGATGCCGGGGACGTCGCGCCCGACGCGGACGCCGACGTCGACGACACGGGCGACTTCTTGATGGCGCCCTGTCCGGTCTGCGGCGGGATGCTCAAACCCGACTTCGTCTACTTCGGCGAGAACGTGCCCAAGGCGCGCGTCGCGGACGCCTACGCGATGGTGGACGACGCCGGCGCCCTCCTCGTGGCCGGGTCCTCCCTGACCGTCATGAGCGGGCTGCGCTTCGTGCGTCACGCCTTCAAGGCCGGCAAGCCCGTGGTGATCATCAACCGCGGGCACACGCGGGGGGACGAGTTCGCCTCCCTGAAGATCGAGGCCGGCGTCTCGGAGGCCCTGGACTACCTCGCGCGGCAGCTGCCTGACCTGCCGCGCGCCGAGGCAACGAACGTGCCTCCGAAGTGATGGTGCTCAGCCTCACTACTTGCTTTCGACGTTGCAAGACAGGTATCCGGTACTTGCCATGGCCTTTGCTCCCGCCCCTACCGTTGATTCATGGGTTACACGGAGCATCGGTGTCAGTGCTGTGGTGAGATCGCAGAGCAGGTCTTCTGTGAGGACTGCCGGGAAACGGCCGCGGGTGATACGGCATGCGCTGCGCTGCCGGAGAAACAGACCGCCTGAGCGGGGCGCTCGAGGCTTGGGCCTCGCCTTCAACAGTCATTCGACTGCTCCATGCCGGGCAGGTCCTGTGAGGACCAGGGGCCGCGTCGGGCGCTCAGGCGCTTCCGAGTCCCGGACGGGAAGCGCTCCGCGAGTAGCTGACGTGGTTCACCCAAGCTGACGGGATGAACGGGGCACGGTGGCGCACAGCGGCAACCATCGTGAGCGCTTTCAGGATTGCTCTGACCGTGGCGGTTCGACGCCTCGGGTAGGGAACCGAAGCGCGTTCTCCGTCACCGTGGCTCGCGCTACTGCTCTCTGTGGGGCATGTCTCCTCCTCGCTGTTCTTATCCGCCGTCTTGCTGTGCTCATTTGAAAGCGATAGCGACCTCTGTCGCGAGGTGGGCACCCCAAATGCTGGGCTCCCGATCCTGCATCCGCTATGGCTGTAGGACGGCGCTAGGGCCCGCCCAAATAGGAGGTGCGTTCGCCGATAGGTGTCAGGCCCCGTAGGAGGTCGCTCGTGGCTCCGTCAGGTAAGGGATTCTCTGCGATAAGGTTCGGAAATGGGAACAACGGAGCGCCGCATTCAGTCTCGACCGCGATACAAACACCAGCAGTACACGTCAGTCGAGGAATTTCTGTCCGCGGACGAGCCGCTTCGCGGGATCCTCACCATCGAGGACCAGGTTCCCATCGACATTCTCTACCAGCCGACTGGTAACGACACCACTTACGTCATCTTCAATGCGGCAGTCGCCTCTCGAGATGTAGTGCTGCCCTTCTTCTCAGGCGGCATCGTGACTGCCCAGGGCCAGCCAAATCGGATCTTCGTGTCGGATCCCGCCGTCTCCGCCGAGCTTCGGTTCGGCTGCTACGCCGGTGTCAAGGGGATGAACCTGCAATCGCTTCTCCCTCCGATCCTGGCCAAGCTCATCGCTGCCGCCGGTGGAACGCGGACCGTATTCTGGGGTCCCTCTATCGGAGGGTTCGCCGCCCTGTACTACTCGAGGCTTTTCCCCGGATCGTTGGCAGTGGCGATGAACCCGCAGACCGACCTCAGGCAAACCCCGATCCCACACCAGCGTGCCTACGCTCGGTACGCACACGGCTTGACGAATGCGGACGACTACAGGCAGCTGTTCGACGCGGACCTGTGCGGCAATCTCATTGAGCATTACGCGGGGTCCGTGCCGAACAACCTCTTGTACATCCAGAACTCTGCCGACGAGCACCACTGGCAGCACATGGAGCCCTTCATCGGCACTCTGCCTCAGGACGCCAGCATCCGTGTCCTTACGGAGGACTGGGGGCCCGGTCACGTGCCCGTGCCCGACGACTACCTCGAGCGAGTCGCTTCGTTCCTGACGTCGACCCCTGGTCCCTGGTCCGAGGTGATCCAAGCGCCAGAACTTGGTGCACCCGCTCTTTCGGACTCCTCAGACGCTGCTTTCTCGGTGCGGCGCTGAAGGCACAGTAGCCCGAAGCCGAGGAGCGAGAGTCCCCGGCTCCCTTACGAGGGAGTCTCACTCCTGGGTATCGGCGTAGGTTCGGTCGCCGGCCCAGGGGATCCCTGACGGACTTAGATCTAGTCGTCGCGGTGCGGTCGGCGGTCCTCGATCATTCGCTGCGTGACGACATGCGCCTCCACCCATGCCTCGCGGGCGACCCTGAACTCCATTCGCTGGCCGAGGACGAGGCTGTTCGTCCATGCAATCGCTAAGCCTTCATCGTCTGCGGGCGGCCGTCGGTGTAGATGAGGTCTACCCGGATTGGCGCTATGTTCTCCGTGGTCGGAGTGCGTGCGGTCCCGTGCCGCGGCTGTTTCGCCTGCGGACGACGGTAGGGACTAGGGGGCTAGGTGCTAGGGGCGTAGGGGCCGGGGGCCGGGGCACGACACGGTCAAAGCACTAGTGGAGTTGGCTCAGCGGCCCTATGCTTCCTGCAGCGGCATTCAGAGCCGTTGTCTGTCTCATTCTTCCCCGCGCATGATTGGTCTCGACCCATGATGGAAGCTGTCCCCCCTGCCGAGGCTTGCCTCCCTTCTCCCCACTGGGGAGAACTCCACCCGAAGTTGCTCTCCTTGCTTCTGCTTTCGCTACCGCGGGCTATCGGCGAGGACGGTTGGCAGAACCAGCCGTAGCTGCCGTCAATGGAGGAAGCGCCCCACCCTCGCGAGGAGGATGGGGCGCGAAGTCAGGCTTCGTGGCGTCCGGGTGCGTCAACGTCGGGGGACAGCAGCGACAGGTGCGATCGGGTCCACTCGATCGCGGCGAGCACGGCGAGGATCCGGGTCACGAGGCCGGTGATCGCGATAAGCAGGTAGGCGAAGAAGATGATGCTTTCCGCTCGAGGTCTTTGACCCGTTGCCATTCCAGTTGCGGCCAAGGTTGGATCAGTGTCGTGAGCGCCCCTTTCAGGGACTGTTCGTTTGGTGGCGCGCCGATGGCGGGCCAGGGCTCGCAGGTACGAGGGCGCGCACGTGTAGAGAGTTCCCACCCGATAACCTTGTCGGATGGATCTTGAATTCGTTGCCCAGTACGGCTGGGACAAGCAAGTCGACCCGTGGTTAGACGAGCTCGAGAACATGCCGATCGACCTGCCGAGCGCCTACCGAATCTGGAAATCGGCGCAGCGGTATAAGGCAGCCGGAAACGAGGACCGCGTTAAGCGCTGTGAGTCATTGATCAAGATCCTGCACAACAGCTACATCCCCACCCAGCTCCAGATGGGTGAGAACGTGCAGTTCGGGTACGGCGGGATGGGCGTGATTATTCACCCGCTTTGTGAGATCGGCGACGGCGTGGTGATTGGCTCGAACGTGACCCTGGGTGGCAAGCAGAAGCCGACGCGTTTGAGCGCGGTCACTGGGCGGCCGGTGAACGTTCCAAGAGTGGACCCGTACGCGTACATCGCGACGGGCGCCAAAGTCCTCGGTGGTGTGACCATCGGAGCTTTCGCCATCGTTGGGGCGAATGCTGTGGTGACACGGGACGTCCCTGCTGGCGGAATCGTCGCCGGCCTGCCCGCAAAGCAGATTGGGCAGGTCACGGCAGACAGCGCGATCCACTACAAGCAGACGTACCTGGCAGTACGCAAGCTACCCGACTCCGAATTTCTGCAGTTCTTCGGATCCCACGTCGAAGACCCGTCTGCCGTCGCTGCCCGTTCCTGAGCGCTCACCCCCGGCTATTGAACGGGGGGTCTCGGTTGCGCACCTAAGCGTGGTAGGCAATGCCGATTTTTTGGCAACGGTGATCGTCGACGCGATAGCGCTGACGGGGGCCAGGATGACAGGCGCGGTGCGGGCCACCAAAGGTCATTAGGAGACCGCGGAGCCAACCGGAAGGTTGAGAGGGCTGGCGATGAATTGGGTTCCGTATCCTCCCACGCTTGGTGTACGGCCGATGCATGTGTGTCCCCTAGTTGTTGCGCCGCGTCAAATCGACCGTCACCTTCTGGATCAGCGATTGATATGGATTGCGGAGCGGTTGGCGGAGTATGGACGCATCCTTGAGGAAGACCGCGGTCCAGATCAATGCGCCGGTGTCCCCAGTGGAAGTGCGCCGTGGACGAATACAAAGAATTCGCCCGCCCAGCACGGCGTAGTGACGATGGAGAGGAGAAGGCCCGCCCGGGCGGCTGCTTCCCACCCAACGATCGCCGCTACGAGGCAGGCCCCTTCAGTGATGAGGAACAGCTAAACACCAGAAAACCCCGCCATCTCGCGGCCTGCAGCCTGGGAATGGCGGGGTTTCTCGTGGTGGGTCCTACCGGGATCGAACCGATGACATCCACGGTGTAAACGTGGCGCTCTACCAGCTGAGCTAAAGACCCTCGTCCTGCGATCCGCCGTTCCGGCACCTGCCGGACGGCTGCATCACGAGGGACGACTATACCGGCCGGCTGCGGTGTTCCGCCAATCCGGCCGCCTGCTACTCGCCGGCGGCGAGCTGTCCGCAGGCGCCGTCGATCTCCTTGCCGCGGGTGTCCCGCAGCGTGGTCGGGATGCCGGCGGCGCGGAGGCGGTTGATGAACTCGGTCGACACGCTCTTCTCGGATGCCGTCCAGATGGAGCCGGGCGTGGGGTTCAGCGGGATCGGGTTGACGTGCACCCAGCCGCGCCCGCGCTGGTTCAGCTTCTTCGCCAGCAGGTCGGCGCGCCAGGCATGGTCGTTCATGTCCTTGATCAGCGCGTACTCGATGCTCACGCGCCGGCCCGTGGTGCGGTAGTAGTTGTAGGCGGCGTCGAGGGCCTCGTCCACCTTCCACCGCGTGTTGACGGGGATGAGCTCGTCGCGGAGCTCGTCGTCGGGCGCGTGGAGGGAGAGCGCGAAGGTGACCGGCAGCGACTCGGCCGCGAGCTTGTTGATGGCCGGCACGAGTCCCACGGTGGAGACCGTGATGTTGCGGGCCGACATGCCGAGGCCTTCGGGGGAGTCGTCGACGAAGCGGTGCAGGGCGGCCATGACGCGCTTGTAGTTGGCCAGCGGCTCACCCATGCCCATGAAGACGATGTTCGTCACGCGGTGGGCGTCGTGCCCGCCGTCCGTGCGCAGGTCGCCGAGGGCACCCTCGGCGAGGGCGCGGTTCGCGGCGACCACCTGGTCGACGATCTCCGCCGTCGACATGTTGCGGGTCAGCCCGGCCTGGCCCGTGGCGCAGAACGGGCAGTTCATGCCGCAGCCCGCCTGGGAGGACACGCAGAGGGTCACACGCCCGGGGTAGCGCATGAGGACGGACTCCACGAGGGCGCCGTCGAACAGGCGCCACAGGAACTTGATGGTGTCGCCGTTGTCCGTGGTCAGGCGCTTCACCTCGGTGAGCAGCGGCGGGAACATCGCCGAGACCAGCTCCTCGCGCCCCGCCTTCGGGAGGTCGCTCATCGCGGCAGGGTCCGTGGTGAAGTGCGTGAAGTAGTGCGTGGACAGCTGCTTCGCGCGGAAGCCCTGGTGGCCCGACTCCTTCAGGCGTTCCTGGCGTTCGGCGAGCGTGAGGTCCGCGAGGTGCACGGGCGGCTGGCTGACCCTCGGGGACTTGAACTGCAGCAGGGGCCGACCGTCGCTCGAGACGATCGGCTGCGCGCCCTCCACTTCGGGCCGCACCTGGGGGCGCGCGGAAGCGGTGGGGGCAAGGGCGGGGGTTACCGTAACGTCGGACATCCTTATCATTGTTTCACGGATGGCGCCAGCGTCCCAGCCGGGGACCTGTCGCGTCGGACACGCTATCCGCGGGAGCCGACCACGACACAAAACGCGGCGTGAGGCGGCGCGTCTGGCGGGCAGTGCCGGCACGGTAATAGTGTGAAAGCGACCGGGCGGCCGGCGGGGGAACGCCCCGGATGCCGGCTGATGCACCGGCCGATGCAGCGTCCTGCATCCAGCTGACTAACGACGGAGAAGACATTGAGCGCACAGATCGGCGTCACGGGCCTGGCAGTCATGGGAGCGAACCTCGCACGGAACCTCGCGCGCAACGGCTACACCGTGGCCCTGCACAACAGGTCCGTGGAGAAGACGGACGCGCTGCTGCAGAAGCACGGCGAGGACGGCGAGTTCATTCGCACCGAGACCCTGCAGGAGCTCGTCGACTCCCTCGAGAAGCCCCGCCGCGTGCTCATCATGGTCAAGGCCGGCGAGCCGGTGGACTCGGTGATCGGCCAGCTCACCCCGCTGCTCGAACCCGGCGACATCGTGATCGACGGCGGCAACTCCCACTACGAGGACACGCGCCGCCGGGAGGCGGCGCTGTCGCAGCACGACCTGCACTTCGTCGGTGTCGGCGTGTCGGGCGGCGAGGAGGGCGCGCTGCTGGGCCCGTCGATCATGCCCGGTGGCTCGCGGGAGTCCTACGACTCCCTCGGGCCGATGCTCGAGAAGATCTCCGCGAAGTACAACGGCGAGCCGTGCTGCCGCTGGATCGGCACGGACGGCGCAGGCCACTTCGTGAAGATGGTGCACAACGGCATCGAGTACGCGGACATGCAGGTCATCGGTGAGGCGTTCGACCTCCTCCGCTCGGGCGCCGGGATCGAACCGGCGGACCAGGCGAAGATCTTCACGGACTGGAACAGCGGCACACTGTCCTCCTTCCTGATCGAGATCACCGCCGAGGTCCTCGCGCACACCGACGGACGCACGGGCAAGCCCTTCGTCGACGTCGTCGTCGATGCGGCCGGCCAGAAGGGGACCGGCCGCTGGACCGTGGTGTCCGCGCTGGAACTGGGCAGCCCGACGTCGGGCATCGCCGAATCCGTGTTCGCGCGCGCCCTGTCCTCGCAGCTCGAGCAGCGCCTCCAGGCCCAGGACATCCTGCAGGGACACGAGGGGACCGTCGACCTCCCGGACACCTTCGTGGAGGACGTGCGGCTCGCGCTCTACGCCTCGAAGCTCGTCAGCTACGCGCAGGGCATCGACATGCTCACAGCCGCGGCGAAGGAGTACGGCTGGGAACTGAAGCTGGACGAGATCGCGTCGCTGTGGCGTGCCGGCTGCATCATCCGGGCCGAGCTGCTCGACGACATCATGAAGGCGTACGCCGTGGCCGACGAGCGTCCCGCGAACCTCCTGCTGGCCCCGGCCTTCGCCGAGGCGATCGCGGGCGCGGTCCCGGCCTGGCGCCGCGTGGTGGCGACCGCCGTCCAGCTGGGCATCCCGGTGCCGGTGTTCTCGGCGTCGCTGGCCTACTACGACGGCCTGCGCCGCAAGCGCCTGCCCGCCGCCCTGACCCAGGGTCTCCGCGATCTGTTCGGCGCCCACACCTACAACCGCGTGGACACCGAGGGCACGTTCCACACCCTGTGGGGCGAGGACAGGTCCGAGATCAGCGCCGTCGACACGCACTGACGGTCCTCCACCGCCGGCGCGTACGACGGAAGCCCCGGACCGTGGTCCGGGGCTTCCGTCGTACGAGGCCTGATGGGTGGCGTGCCTAGATGTAGAGGGCCGGATCCACGTACTCCGCGGGATCGACCGCGGGCTGCGTCTCGCGGCGCGAGTCGCGGTGCCGGAACGTGGCCGGGATGCCGGTGACGATCGAGTCGGGCGGCGTGTCCTTCACCACGACGGCGTTCGCGCCGACAGCGCTCCCCGCGCCGATGGTGATGGGTCCGAGCACCTTGGCGCCCGCCCCGATGGTCACCCGGTCACCGATCGTGGGGTGGCGCTTCACCTTCTCCAGTGAACGTCCCCCGAGCGTCACCCCCTGGTACAGCATGACGTCGTCGCCGATCTCCGCGGTGCCGCCGATCACGATCCCCATGCCGTGGTCGATGAAGAACCTGCGCCCGATGGTCGCCGCCGGGTGGATCTCGATCCCCGTCAGGGCCCGCGCGAGCTGCGACAGTACCCGCGCCGGGAAGCGCAGCCGCTCGTCCCGCCACATGCGATGGGTAAGCCGGTGCACCCAGATGGCGTGCAGCCCGGAGTACACGACGGTGTTCTCGAGGGACCCACGGGCAGCCGGATCATGCGTGCGCGCGGTCTCGAGGTCCTCGCGCAGTCGTTCTAGGAAGCTCACCGGCTACCCTCTCGGGGATCGATAGGAACGGGGTGTCGAGTCGGGGCGGGGTCAGCCGCGGATGTCGTCGAACAGCACCGTGGAGATGTAGCGCTCGCCGAAATCGCAGACGACCGCCACGATGAGCTTACCGGCGTTCTCGGGGCGCTTGGCGAGCTCGAGGGCCGCCCAGACGATGGCTCCCGAGGAGATGCCGCCGAGGATCCCCTCCTGGGTGCCCAGCGCCCGGGCGATGCGTACGGAGTCCTCCACCGTGGCATCCAGTACCTCGTCGTAGATCTCGCGGTCGAGGTTCTCGGGGACGAAGTTCGCCCCGAGGCCCTGGATCTTGTGCGGGCCGGGAGCGCCGCCATTGAGTATGGGGGAGTCCGCGGGCTCGACGACGACGATCTGCACGCCGGGCTTGCGCTCCTTCAGGACCTGGCCGACGCCGGTGATGGTGCCGCCGGTGCCGACGCCGGCCACGAAGATGTCCACCTCGCCGTCGGTGTCCTCCCAGACCTCCTCGGCCGTGGTGGTGCGGTGGATGGCAGGGTTCGCCGCATTGGCGAACTGCTGCGCCCAGATGGCGTTCTCCGTCGTCGCGACGATCTCCTTCGCCCGCTCGACGGCGCCCCGCATGCCCTCGGAACCGGGCGTCAGGATGATCTCGGCGCCGTAGGCCCGCAGCATCACCCGCCGTTCCGTGGACATGGTCTCCGGCATGGTCAGCAGCACCCGGTACCCGCGTGCCGCACCGACCATCGCCAGGGCGATCCCGGTGTTGCCGGAGGTCCCCTCGACGATCGTGCCGCCGGGCCGGAGGGCGCCGGCCTTCTCCGCGGCGTCGATGATGGCCACGCCGATGCGGTCCTTCACGCTGTTGGCGGGGTTGTAGAACTCGAGCTTCACGGCGACCTGGGCGTCCAGGCCTTCGGTGAGCCGGTTCAGGCGGACGAGGGGGGTCCGTCCCACGAGCTGGGTGACGTCGTCGTAGATCTTTGCCATGTGGAGCCTGCCTGTTCTGGAAAGGGGAGGGGCGACGTCGGTCGTGGCGGGTGGGGCGCCTGCCCCCGAGCGACGGCGGTCAGCTTAACTGGTGACCGACGCAGCACCTAGGCGGCGAGCCACTGGGCGTAATATTTGCGGGCCTTCGACAGCTTGGGGTTGATGATCACCTGGCAGTAGCCCTGCTCGGGGTGCTTGGCGTAGTAGTTCTGGTGCCACTCCTCCGCCACATGGAACTGCGGGAGCCGGCTGACCTCGGTGACGATCGGGTTCTTCCAGTTCTCCTGGTTGCGTCGGATCGCGTCCTCGAACAGCGTCTTCTGCTCGGCGTCCTGGTAGTACATGACGCTGCGGTACTGGGTGCCGACGTCGTAGCCCTGCCGGTTCAGCGTGGTGGGGTCGTGGGACACGAAGAACATGTCGAGGATGACGTCCTCGGGGATGACGGTCTCGTCGAACGTCACCGCCACCACCTCGGCGTGGCCCGTGATGCCGGAGCAGACGGAGTCGTAGTCAGGGTGCCGCGTGTGGCCGCCCGTGTAGCCGGACACCACCTCGGTCACGCCACGGGTCTTCTGGTAGAGGGCATCGAGGCACCAGAAACAGCCCCCACCGAGCACGAAAGTCTTCATGACTGTGTCAATGCGCGGTGCGCCCCGATGATTCCCGACCGTCATCTGCCGTGAGTGAACCCGCAAGGGTTGGAGGGGCGGCAGGGCGGCAGGTATTACTGGAGTCATGGAACAGAAAGAGCACGACGGCGTCGGTCCGGCGGGAGCCGCGGGGATCGCCACGGTGGGCGAGGGTTCGTCCGCCGTCCCCGCGCGCGCAGTGCCCGCACCGGCCGTCCGCGTGCCGACCGTCGGCGAGGTCCTCGTGGCCATCGAGGAGCTGTGGCCGGAGAGCCTCGCCGAGGGGTGGGACGCCGTCGGGCTGGTGGCGGGCCGGACCGGGAACAGGGCCGGGAAGATCCTCTTCACGGTGGACCCGACGGCCGCCGTCCTCGACGAGGCGCTCGACTGGGGGGCGACGATGATCGTGTCCCATCACCCCCTGCTGCTGAAGCCGGTCTCCACCGTGGCGGCATCCGGGTTCAAGGGCGACGCCATCCACCGGCTGATCGAGGCGGGCTGCGCCCTCGTCACGGTGCACACCAACGGTGACAGTGCCGTGGGCGGGGTGTCGGACGTGCTTGCCGACGCCCTCGGGCTGCAGGACGTGGAACCCCTCGCCCGGGCTGCGGACGGTCTGCCGGAGGAGGGCATCGGACGCGTGGGCGAGCTCGCCGAGCCTGTTCCTCTCGGGGTCTTCGCCGAGACCGTGTTCTCGATCCTGCCCGCCGTGGCCGGCGGCGTGCGCGTCGCCGGCGACAAGGACGCGCAGGTGCGCAGGGTCGCCGTGTGCGGAGGGGCGGGCGACTCCCTCTTCGACCGCGTCCGCTCGAGCCACGCGGACGTGTACGTGACGGCTGACCTCCGTCACCACCCGGCGTCGGAGGTCAGGGAGGCCGCCGCCGACGGCCCGCCGTACCTGATCGACGTCTCGCACTTCGGCAGCGAGTGGCTGTGGCTCACCCCGGCGGCGGACGCCCTCGGCAACGTCCTCTCGGACCAGGGCTTCACCACCGACATCCGTGTCAGCGGGGTCAACACCGACCCCTGGGACTTCGTGCTGACGCCCGGCCACTGACCGGCGCTGACCGGCGACTGACCTGCCGCGCGGCCCCGGTGGCCTAGGCTGGAACGACGCGTCCGACCCGGCCGTCGAGCCCCGTCCGTCCGACCCTGGAGGTTAACCGTGGCCAAGGCTGCACCCGAGGAACAACTCCGCCTGCTCGACCTGCAGGCCCTCGACTCGACCCTCAACAAGCTCTCCCGCCAGGCCGTCGCGGCGCGCGGCAACCCCGCGCTCGGCGCCGTCGCCGCCCGCGTGGCCGAGGTGGACGCCGAACTGGTGCGGGCCAGCACGGAGGTCGGGGACCTCGAGCGTGAACTGACGCGCGCCGAGGACGAGGTGCAGTCCGTGGTGGACCGCCTCGAGCGGGACGAGAAGCGCCTCAACAGCGGCACCGGGACGTCGAAGGATCTCACCGCGCTGCAGCACGAGGTCGCCTCGCTGACGAAGCGGCGCTCCGACCTCGAGGACATCGAACTCGACGTCATGGAACGGGTGGAGGCGGCGCGCGCCGCCCGGGCCGAGGTCCAGGAGCGCACCAACGACGTCCGTGCCGAACTCCGCGACCTCGAGGAGGCGCGCGAGCTGGAGCTCGCGGACATCGACGTGCAGCGCGTCGACGTGCAGGCGCGCCGCAACGACCTCGCCTCGACCTTCGACACGGCGCTCCTCGCCCTCTACGAGCGGATCCTCGTCAAGCGCGGCGTCGGCGCCGCCCGGCTGTTCCACGGCAAGTCCGAGGGGTCGGGCATGCAGCTCAGCCCCGGCGACCTCCGCGACATCGCCGGCGCGGCGCCCGACGACGTGGTGCTGTGCCCCGATTCCGGCTGTATCCTCGTCCGCTCGAGCGACTGGGGACCCCAGCAGCCGTGACGCACCAGCAACTCTTCGACCCCTACGAGCGCGACGACTCCGACTCCCCGGCGGCCGCGGACGGGCCCGCGCGCCTCGTCGTCGAGGCCGACGGCGGCTCCCGCGGCAACCCGGGGCACGCCGGCTACGGCGCCCTCGTGCGCGATCCGGACACGGGGCGGATCCTCGTGGAGAAGGCCGCGTACATCGGCAAGGCCTCGAACAACGTCGCCGAGTACTCGGGCCTCGTCTCGGGGCTCGAACTCGCTCGGGAGATCAACCCGCGGGCCGCGGTCCACGTGAAGATGGACTCGAAGCTCGTCGTGGAGCAGATGTCCGGGCGGTGGCAGATCAAGCACGCCGACATGAAGGTGCTCGCGGCGAAGGCGCGCAAGGTCCTCGACCCGCGGCGCGTGACCTACGAGTGGATCCCGCGCGAGCGGAACAAGGACGCCGACCGGCTCTCCAACGAGGCCATGGACGCCGGCATGGCCGGCGTGCCGTGGAAGCCGCGCGCCGCCGTGCCCGCGCCGGACCCGACGCCGGGCACCCCGGCAGCTCCGTCCGCGGAGGAGGCTCCGCGGCCCGCTGGCCGGCTGCACCACGTCGAGGTGTGGACCGGGGACCTCGCCGCTGCGGAGGCGAGCCTGGGCTGGCTGCTGGAGCGCCTCGGGTTCCCGCGCAGGGAGTCCTGGGAGCACGGGATCAGCTTCGGGTCGGACGACTTCTACATCGTGCTCGAGAGCGGGCCGGACGTGACCGCCGGCGTCCACGAGCGCCGTCGCCCCGGGGTTAACCACCTCGCCTTTCGCGCCGGCCCGCGCGCCGCCGTCGATCTGCTGGCACGCCGTGCCGGGAGCCACGGCTGGTCGCTGATGTTCCCCGACCGCCACCCCTTCGCGGGAGGGCCGGACCACTACGCCGCGTACCTCGAGAACGCCGAGGGGTTCGAGGTGGAGCTGGTCGCCGACTGACGGACGTCAGTCGAGCACGATGTTCAGCTGGGCGGGCTTCCGCGCCGTCGCGGGCTCAAGGTCCGCTGCCCACTTCTCGCGGGCCGCGGCGAGGAGCGCCGCCGGTGTCCCGGGAGCCGTGCCGCGTCGCGTGAGCAGGTGGCGGGCGAACTCGCCGCGCGTGTGCTTGGCGAAGTGGGACACCACCGTCCGTCGGCCGTCGCGCAGCTGGAAGACGTTCACGGCGGCGCTCTGCGAGGGCGGCGGGCTCCACGCCGCTGCGTAGGTGCTCGACCGGCAGTCGACGACCAGGCCCGTGCCCGCGTGCTCGGCCAGCGGCAGGGCCAGCTGCTTCTTCCAGAAGGACGCCAGGCGACCCGTGCCGGGCAGGTCCACTGCCATGGACAGACGGTAGGCGGGGATCCTGTCACCGAAGCCGAGGGCACCCCAGAGACCGGACACGACGACGCACTGCTCCCGCGCCCTGCGTTTCTGCACCGGCGTCATCCGGGCATACCCGAGGGCCTCGTACAGGACTCCCGCGTAGACGTCGTGGGCGGGGGCGGCCGGGGCGACGTCGAGCACCAGGTTCCGCTGTACGTCCTCGATGAGGGACGCGCCGACGCCGAGGACCGCGTGCGCGTCATGGTCGGCACTGACGGACTTCAGGGCCGCGAGCACGGAGCGGCGGGCGTCGTTGAGTACAGGGAAGTGGAGGTCCTCGAGCCGCACGGGACCGCCCGTACGGGCGGCGGACTTGCCTTCGGACGGGGGGAGCAGGATCAGCACCGATCAACCCTATCGGACGTCGGCGGCCCTCCTGTCGCCGTCGGGATGGGCCCGCCGACCCGTCTAGAATGGATGACGGATGGGTCGACCAGGCGGCCGCGTTGGACGGTGCGCACGCGCCCGATCCACCGAGGAACGTCCGGGCTCCGCAGGGCAGGGTGGTGGGTAACGCCCACTCGGGGTAACCCGCAGGCCAGTGCCACAGAAAAGAGACCGCTGCGTGCTGCAGGCTCCGGCCGGCGCAGGCAGTAAGGGTGAAAAGGCGGTGTAAGAGACCACCAGCACGCCGGGTGACCGGTGTGGCTCGGTAAACCCCACCCGGAGCAAGGCCAGACAGTGTCCGTTCGAGGGCTGCCCGCCCGAGGGCACGGGTAGGCCGCTGGAGGGCGTCGGCAACGGCGTCCGTAGATGGATGGCCGCTACTCGCGCGTCGGCGACGACGCGCGATGACAGAACCCGGCGTATCGGTCGACCCATCCCTCGCCCGCTCACCTGATCTAAGCTGATAAAATGTCTGAACGACGTCCTAAGTGGGCGGCGATCTGCTTCATCGTCGGTGCTTCCATGATCGCCTGTACGATCGCAGCGCGGCGCCTCGGGTGGGGAACCAACGGCAGCGGCGAAGCTCCTGACCTATGGCTCGGCGCCCTGTTCCTCGGCGGGGCGACACTACTACTGATCGTCCTGGTGCACGGTATCGCAGCGGCCTTCCGACGAGACAACTAGCCGCCTCCGTCCCGTTTCCTTCCTCGGGCCGACGCCGGCGGACGACACCACCGTCCACCCACTGGCAGAGGACGAGGCTGTTCGCCCAGGCCATCACGAAGCCCGTCACCGTCTGCGTGCTGCCGCAGGATTCTCGGCGCGTCGCGCGTCCGCGAAGGCCGCGCGTCCACATACTCTGTGAACACCGCCGTGGGTCTCCTCGATGAGCACGGCGGTACGAACGGGTCGGCCTACCGCTGGGGCTACGGGGCTGACCCGTTCACCTCCCCGGAGAGCGGACCGCTAGCTGACCGTCCGCGCTTCCCGGATCAAGAAGTAAGCGGCCCCCCGTACCCGGTCTCAAGAGGTAGGGGGACCGCCCGGCGTCTATAGCCGCCTCAGGAGCTGGTCGACCGCGGTACTGCTGGGGGAACGACCGCGTAACCCACTCCCACCCCTTATTCTCCGCTTCCGCCGGTGGTGCGGCAATCGAGGAGGGCCCTCTAAGCCATGGGAGAACGCGGGAACTCGGAAGATGCCACAGGCAACGGATTATCGGAGGTGATGCACGCCTCGTCAAGACCCTGCGAAGTCACCCTGACCGGGACCCCCGGCGCGCCCTGAGCCGTCACGATGCCTGGGCTAGGGTGATCGGATGAGCGCAGGGGGTAGGGGGAGCCGATGGCTTCTGACGCGCAACCGCAACTTCCGTGCCCTCATGGTCTCCAGCACGTTCGGCGTGTTCGGGAACGCGGTCGCCGCCGTGGCGCTGCCCGTCATCGCCGCCGTGGAACTCCGGGCCAGCGACTTCGCGGTCGCTGCCCTGGCCGGCATGACGTTCCTGCCCTGGCTCCTCCTCGGACTCGTCATCGGCGCGTGGGTGGACCGTCTGCCCCGCCGGCCCGTGATGCTGGCGGCGCTGGCGGTGCGCGTGATGGTCCTCGCGCTCCTTCCGCTCGGATACTGGCTGGGCTTCCTCACCACGCCGCTGCTGTTCGCCGCAGCCTTCGTGGCAGGGGTGGCGTCCGTGTTCTTCCAGCTGGCGGATTCGGCCCTGGTGCAGCAGGCGGTGACACCCGACGAACTGATGGAGGGCAACGGCCTGATCACCGGCTCCGGCGCCGCGGCGGACGCCGCGGGACGATCGGTGGCGGGGTGGCTGGCCGGCACGGTGGGGGCGTCCAACGCGCTGATCGTGCAGCTGGCCACCTCCGTGGTGTCCCTGCTCGCCCTGCTGCGCCTCGACGTGCAGGAGGTCGTGCAGCCGCGAAGCGACCGTCGCATCCTACAGGAGATGTCCGAAGGGCTGCGGTACACCTTCAGCACCGCCCCGCTACGGGCCATCCTCCTCAACGCGGCGCTGTGGAACCTGGGCGGCAACATCGCCGCGTCCCTCCTCGTCGTCCTGGTCCTGCGGACCCTGGGGGAGTCGGAGGTGTGGCTCGGGCTGCTGCTGGCCGCCGCGTCCGTGGGCGGCGCAGTGGGTGGCACGACCGCGAACGCGCTGGGCGAGCGCATCGGCTCCGGACCGCTCTGGCGCTGGTCCATGGTGCCGGGGGTGCTCGGCTACGCCTCGCTCCTGGTGCTCACACCCGGCTGGGGCATGCTGTGGGGCGTCGTCGGCATGTTCGTCATGGGCGCGAGCGTCGCGTGGAACATCGTGGTGGGCTCGAGCTTCCGCCAGCGCGTGTGCCCGCCCGGCATGATGGGACGCCTCGGCGCGGCGTCCCGCACGGTGAGCTGGGGCATGCTCGCGGTCGCGAGCCTGCTGGCGGGCATCCTGGCCGAGACCATCGGGGTGCGCGGGGCCGTGGTGGTCGGCGTCGTGATCGCGACCCTGGCGCCGCTGGTGGCCCTGCTCGGACCGCTCCGGGGCGTCCGGCGGCTGGAGGACCTCGTCGAGGCACCCGCACCCGCACCCGACGCCCGCTCGGCCGCGACGACGAACACCTGACCCGACGAATGGACGCGCCGGCGTCCGGCGTGACCGTCCGCAGGCCTCAGTGACCGAACGGGTCGGGGTCGACGCCGGGCATCCAGGTCAGGCCCGGCACGCCCCACCCGTTGCTCTTCGTGGCCTTCCTGGCCTTCCTCGTCTGCCGGGCGTCGAGGCGGTCCACGTACAGCTTCCCGTCCAGGTGGTCGAACTCGTGCTGCATGCACCGTGCGAACCACCCCGTCGCCTCGAACTCGACGGGCGTACCGTCACCGTCGAAGCCCGAGATCCGCGCCCACTCGGCGCGCTTGAGCGGAAACGCCTCGCCGGGCACGGACAGGCAGCCCTCGGCCTCGTCGTCGGGATCGGGATCTGACCCGGGCACCTTCGAGGTCACGAGGGTCGGGTTGACGAGGACCCCGCGCGGCGGCACGTCGTCGTCGTTCTCCATCCCGTACACGAACACGCGGAGCCCCACACCGATCTGCGGTGCGGCGAGGCCGACGCCGTTCGCGGTGTCCATGGTCTCGAACAGGTCGGCGATGAGCGTGCGCAGTCCGTCGTCGAAGGCCTCCACCGGCTGCGCGCGCCGATGGAGGACGGGCTCACCAGTGATGACGATGGGATGGACGGTCATGGGACCTACCTGTTCTGGGCGGGACGGTCCGCAATGGAGCGTCCGATGGATTCACGCATGATCTCGCTGGTGCCTCCGAAGATCGTCAGCAGCCGGGCGGCCAGGAAGGCCTGCGACACGGGGTACTCGAGGATGTACCCGTAGCCGCCGTGCAGCTGCAGGCACCGGTCGGTGATGGACTTGGCGCGTTCGCTGGCCCACAGCTTGGCCTGGGCGGCGGACGTCGGGGTCAGGGTGCCGGCGTTGAAGGCGAGGACCGCGTGGTCGACGAAGGTCTCCGTCACATGGATCTCCGTCAGGATGTCCGCGAGCACGTGGCGGGTGGTCTGGAAGTCGAGCACGCGCTCCCCGAAGGCGCTGCGGTCGGTCACGTACCGCAGGGTCTGCTCGTAGGTCGCCCGGGCGAGGGCGGCAGCGGCGACGGCGATGCCGAGGCGGCCCTGGGGGATCTGCTCGAGGCTGTAGCGCAGGCCCTGGCCCACCTCGCCCACGAGGTCCGCGCCGGGGACGCGCACGCTGTCGAAGAACAGCTCGGCCGTGTCCGACGCGCGGAGCCCCATCTTGTCCAGCTGTCGCCCGGGCGTGTACCCCTCGCCGCGGCGCACCATGAACAGGGAGAAGGAGTCACTGGCCCCGCGGCCCGTGCTGCCGTCGGTGCGGGCGAGCACCAGGGAGGCATCACCGCTGATGCCGTTGCCGATGAACACCTTCTGGCCGGTGATGAGCCAGTCGTCGCCGTCGCGGACGGCCCGGGTGCGGATTCCCCGCAGGTCGCTGCCGGCTCCCGGTTCGGTCCATGCACAGGACGTCACGATCTCGCCGGAGACCATCCCGGGAAGCCACCGCTCCTTGAGGTCGTCGGAGGCGTGCGCGAGCAGGTGCGGGAGGACGAGGTCGTCGTGCAGGTGGAAGGCGAGTCCGACGGCGAGGTGGTTGCTGCGGGCGAACTCCTCGTCGAGCACCGAGCGGAAGCGGTAGTCGGACATGCCCGCACCGCCGAATTCCTCGGGGACCGCGAGCCCGAGCAGGCCCTGCTCGCCCGCGGCGGTCCAGACGGACCGGTCCATCATGTGCTGCTGATCCCACCCCGCGTAGTGGGGGGCGACGGCCCGTTCGTTGAATTCGCGGGCGACGTCGCGGAAGAGCTCGTGATCCTCGTCGAACACTGTGCGTTCCATGGTTCCTGGTCCTTCGGTGCTGGCAGCCGCGGGCATGGCCCGAGGGCTGCCGTCCGGGGCTGGGCTGGGTGGGCCGCAAATGCGGATGCCGCCCCGGATCATCTCCGGGGCGGCATACGTGGCCAGGACCTTCCCTGGCACCTGAGGGTGAGTAACGGGGGTTGAACCCGCGACCTCCTGGACCACAACCAGGCGCTCTGCCAACTGAGCTATACCCACCATGTGTCGTCACCGGCCAGCCCGTGGGAACCCCGTCCGGACTGTCAGCGACAGGCAGCGGATACAAGTTTACACACATTTCGGTGTGTTCCCGACACACGATCCGGGCACCCGCCGGTGGGCCTCAGGGAGCGACGGTGCCGGCGATGGCCTTGCTCGTGGCCGAGTCCGGCCCCGGCGAGGGCACGAAGACCGAGGCGCGGTAGTAGCGCAGCTCCCTGATCGAATCCTCGATGTCGCCGAGGGCGCGGTGCCCGCCCGTCTTGGGCGGCGCCTGGAAATAGGCGCGGGTGTACCAGCGGCGCGCGAGCTCCTTGATCGTGGACACGTCGATGACGCGGTAGTGCAGGTGGTCGATGACGAGCGGCATGTCGCGGGCGAGGAAGTTCCGGTCCGTGCCGACCGAGTTGCCGGCCAGTTGCGCCTTGCGCGGCTCCGGTACCCACGTCCGGATGTACTCGAGCACCAGCTGCTCGGCCTCGCCCATGCTGATGCCGTTGTCCAGCTCGTCGAGCAGGCCCGACGTCGTGTGCATCTGCCGGACGAAATCTCCCATGTGCGTGAGGGCCTCGGCGGTCGGTTTGATCACGACGTCCACACCCTCGCCCAGGATGTTGAGCTCCGAGTCGGTGACGAGGACGGCCACCTCGATCAGCCCGTCGTGGGTCAGGTCCAGCCCCGTCATCTCGCAGTCGATCCAGACGATGTGTTCACTCGATATCGGCATTCGACCAATGTACCGCCCGGGACCGACGGCCCCGCCCGCCGGTCGAAGGCGCGTGTCCGCCGCCCCGAGGGCCGTGCCCGGGGGACCCGCGCAGGGGCCCGGTGCTAATATTCGAACAGTCCGCTCGGGGCTGCGGGGAGACCTGGGTGCCCCCGCCGCTTCCGGCACAGGGCACCGCGGTGTCCGCCGTCCGATCGCGACCCGTCGGCGGCCCGAGAACGTGGGCATGCGACGCCGACCTCCTGCCTGACGACGATTGGAATCCCCAGATGCCCGCCCAGGTCCCCCTCGCGAAGGTCGAGACGCAGCCGGGCCCGAACCGCCCCAACGTCGCCGTCGTACAGGGCTTCGTCGGTTCGCTGCTGATGTGGATGGGATCCCTCGGCGTCGGCTGGCTGTCGCTGGCCTCCACGGAGTTGAGGCGGAACCCCGTGATCATCTGGCTGCGCTTCGAACCCGCCGGTGCGGTCCTGTCCGTGCTGCTGCTCGCACTCGGGGGGATGCTCCTGATCCGGGCCTGGCTCCGCCTGGGCCAGCGGCTGAACGGCTGGTCGGACGAGACCCGCCCCTACGTGCTGAAAGCCATCGTCGCGTGGACCATTCCGCTGGCCGCAGCGTTGCCGCTGTTCAGCCGCGACGTGTTCGCCTACATCGCGCAGGGCCAGGTCATGGTGGCCAAGCTCAACCCGTACGTGGACGGCTACTCGCAGATCTCCAACTACCTGCAGATCGGCGCCGACGACCTCTGGGCCCAGAGCCCCACCCCGTACGGCCCGGTGTTCCTCTGGATCGAGGAAGGCATCGTCAGGCTCACCGGCGGGCACCCCGACACCTCGATCATCCTGTTCCGGGTCGTCGCGCTCATCGGTGTCGCCCTGTGCGTCTACTTCGTCCCCAAGCTGGCGGAACTGCACTCCATCAACGCGAACCGCGCCCTCTGGCTGACCGTCGCCAACCCGCTGTTCCTCATCAACTTCGTGGCCGCGATCCACAACGACTCCCTGATGATCGGCCTCGCGCTCGCCGGGCTCTACTTCGCGGCGACCCGGCGGCCGCTCCTCGGCATCCTGCTCATCACCCTCTCCGTCGGCATCAAGCCGATCACCCTGATCTTTTTGCCGTTCGTCGGGCTGATGTGGGCGGGCAGGGGAGCTTCCTGGCCGCGACGCTTCCTCTACTGGTTCCTCACAGCCGGGCTGTCCCTCGGCATCCTGTGGGTGATGGGGATGGTCAACACCTTCGGCTTCGGCTGGGTGGGCGCCCTCAGCACGCCGGGCAGCGTGTGGATCTGGTACGCGCCCATCGGCTTCATGGGCCTCGTCATCGCGACCCTGGGCGACGCCGTCGGGCTCAACGGCTGGGACATCACCAACGCCTTCAACACCCTCGCCCGCGTGGCCTCGCTGGTGATCATCGCGCTGCAGATCTTCCGCGGCGACCACAGCCGTCTCGTGCGCCGGCTCGCGTTCGCCTTCGCCGCGATCGTGCTGCTCTCGCCCATGATCCAGTCCTGGTACGTGGTGTGGCTGATCCCGCTGTTCGCCGTCACCGGCATCCGTGACGACTGGCAGGTCAAGTTCCTCTACTTCACGGTGGCCTTCTTCATGGTCTACGCCATCACGGACCAGCTGGACATCTTCCCCTACTTCGACTTCAGCCTGATGATGGCGCGCCAGGTGGCAGCCGTCGTCGCCCTCGCGTTCGCGCTGTACCTCGTCTTCGTGGACCGGAGCACGAAGGTCCTGTTCCGCAAGCGCTACCACCCGCTGGAACCCGGCCAGCTGCACTGATTTACGCTCTGCCGGGGTGATTCACGGGCCCCGAGACACATATGGGCATGCGGGACGGGCGCGGAGCGGCGATACTGAGCAGATGATTGAAACAGGAACGACGACGTACAACGGCGAGTTCGAGATCACCGAATGGGACGCCGAGCCCTACACCGAACCCGGCAGCACCGGCGAGCTGTCGAGGGTGCGCGCCGCGAAGGTGTTCGAGGGCGAGATCAGCGGAACGAGCACGGCCGAGCTGCTCATGGCGGGCAACGACGTCGGCGCCGGGTACGTGGCCTCCGAACAGTTCGTGGGGACGGTCGGCGAGCGCACCGGGGCGATGACGGTGCAGCACTGGGGCGTCGCCGAGGGCGCCGAAGCGGCCAGCTCGGGGCACATCGTCCCCGGCTCCGGTACCGAGGGTCTGCACGGCATCTCCGGCAAGGCGGTCTACTCGCAGGACCCGGACGGACAGCACCGCCTCGAGCTGAGGGTGAGCTTCCCCGGGGACGAATGAGTCCGAGCCGACGCCCGGCGCCCGGAACCGCCCATAGTAAACTGGGCGCACTGCCTCCGTAGCTCAGGGGATAGAGCAGGGGCCTTCTAATCCTCTGGTCGCAGGTTCGAATCCTGCCGGGGGCACAGCACGAGGGCCGGACGCCGCGCGTCCGGCCCTCCGTTCTCCGTACGCCCGTCCCGGCCGCAGGCCGTTCCCGCCGTCGACCCGCGTCCGGCGCGTAGCCGCGCCGGCGTCCGGGCTACGGGCGATTGCCGGTGTCGAATCTCTCGTCGTACACCCGCCCTGCCTCCTGGAGCAGATCGTCGTGCAGCCTCCCGAGCGGCGCCACATCGGTGAGGAGCGGTTCGCAGTCGGGGCCGCGGCCAACGCACCGGCCCCTCAGCACCCACGGAAAGCGCTCCTCCTCCTCTTCCGCCAGATGCCGGTACTGGCAGATCTGGCGGGCGAGCCAGTCCGTGAGCGGTCGCGTCCACCACCGCTCCGGCGTCAGCGGGTTGACGGACAGACCCGGCAGGTCCAGTCCGCTCTCGCCATCCCTGCTCGTCCCGCCGCGGTCCGCCTCGAAGCCGGAGGAGTAGCGGAGGTACATCGTCCACGGTCCCTGCACGAGTTCGCAGAGTTCGTCGAGCGTGGTGATGACGCGCTCGCCCGTGTCGGCGTCGGTTGCTGCCTCTGTGCCTGCTTCGGTGTCCGGTTCGGTGTCCGGTTCTGTGTCCGCTCGGGTGTCGGTGCCCGGTTCCGCCCTCGTGCGGGAAGGTGCTGCCGTGTCCATGTCTCCATGCTAGGAACGGACCACCATGCGCCCCAAGAATCGATTCGCACACCACCAGTACTTCCGCTCGCCCCCTCCTGTGCTCTACCGCGGCGCCGCGGGCGCGTGGTTGTCCACATAGGAGCTCTCGGCTCTCGCGGGGAGACCTGCCCGACCGACGCTTGATCGGGAGCGCACCTCGCCGCTCCTCCGATCTACGGAAGGACAGACCCATGACTGACACCATCACCGTGCGCGGCTATGTCGCCACGGATGTGCGCCTCACCTCCGCCCAGAGCGGGCTGGCGATCGCCGGATTCCGCATGTGCTCCACGGAGCGCCGCTTCGACCGGGAGACGAACGCGTGGGTGAACGGCCACACCAACTGGTACTCCGTGTCGATGTTCCGTCAGCTCGCCACGCATGCCGGGGCCAGCATCAAGAAGGGGGACCGCGTGATCGTCACGGGCCGGTTGAGGGTACGGCCATGGAGCAGCGTGGACGGCAGGACGGGCACGTCGGTGGAGATCGACGCCGACACCGCGGGCCACGACCTGATGTGGGGGACGGCGAACTTCCGGAGGACGACGGCGGACCGCACGGACACGCGGGCCGCGGCCGAACAGGAGGACCAGCCGGGCGGCGCTGCGGACGACGGCCTACCCGAGGGCATGGACGTCGCCACCGGCGAGCTGTACGACACGACCGCGGCCTTCGGGGAGATCGGCGGCACCGCAGATCCGGGCGGGCCCGGTCCTGCCGACGACCTGGACCGGTCGCACAGGGAGGACGCCGTGGACACGGCGAGCGTTCCTTTCTGACAGCCCGCCGGTGAGGCGAGGGGGCTGCCCACGGATCGTCGGGCGCCGCCCTCGGACAGGGAGCAGGGCAGCCGCCGCGGGCCGGAACGGCCGGGGCCGGCCGCGGGTGCATGGCAGGATGAACACGTGATCACCGCCGTCCCCGCCCAGTTCGTCCGTCCGACCACCGGCCGACGGCGCACCGCGGGTGCAGCGACGCTGGCCGCGATCCTCATCGCGCTCAGCTCCTGCGCGGCCTCGCCCGCGATGGAGGCTCCGGAAGTCTCCGCGGCGCCGGCGGGCGAACCGGCCGACCCCGCCACGACGGCGCCGGTACCGGAGGACCAGGACCTGCCTGCCGGTACGGCGCCGCCCGAGGACGACCTCGCCGGGGTGTCCGGCGCGGTCGATGCCGCCCTGCGAGCGTTGGCAGCGAACCAGGACGCGGTCACCAGCGATCAGGTCCGGGGCGCGATCGAGCAGGGGTTCACCGCATCGGGCGTCGCGCCGGAGACGGTCGAGGTGTCGGTCGACACGACCCCGACCGGTCTGGACGTCGACGCGATCCAGGGTGCCGGCCTCCTGGGCGGGCGCTGCGTGTTCGGGGAGGTGCGGGAGGGCGCCGTGTCGGTCGTCGTGCTGCCGGCCCTGGCGTCGGGCAGGTGCTTCGTCGGTGACCAGCGGTGACCAGCGGTGAGAGTGTGAGAACACCCTGAGCACCCACTAGCCTTGAGGCATGGCGGAATTTATCTACACAATGACCAAGGCCCGCAAGGCCGTCGGCGACAAAGTCATCCTCAACGATGTCAGCATGTCGTTCTTCCCGGGCGCGAAGATCGGCGTCGTCGGCCCGAACGGGTCCGGCAAGTCCACCATCCTCAAGATCATGGCCGGCCTGGATACGCCCTCGAACGGTGAGGCCCGCCTGAGCGCCGGCTACAGTGTCGGCATCCTCCTGCAGGAACCGCCCCTGAACGAGGAGAAGACCGTTCTCGGCAACGTCCAGGAGGGCGTGGGCGAGATCTACGGCAAGATCCAGCGCTTCAACGAGATCTCCGAGGAGATGGCCAGCCCGGACGCCGACTTCGACACGCTGCTCGACGAGATGGGCAAGCTGCAGGAAGCGATCGATGCCGCCGACGCCTGGGACCTCGACTCCCAGCTCGAGCAGGCCATGGACGCCCTGCGCTGCCCGCCGCCGGACGCCGACGTCACCGTCCTGTCCGGTGGTGAGCGACGCCGGGTGGCGCTCTGCAAGCTGCTGCTGCAGAAGCCGGACCTGCTGCTCCTCGACGAGCCCACCAACCACCTGGACGCCGAGAGCGTGCTCTGGCTCGAGCAGCACCTCTCGTCCTACGCCGGTGCCGTCCTGGCCGTGACCCACGACCGCTACTTCCTCGACCACGTGGCCGAATGGATCGCAGAGGTGGACCGCGGCAACCTGTACCCCTACGAGGGCAACTACTCCACGTACCTCGAGAAGAAGCGCGCACGCCTGGAGGTCCAGGGCAAGAAGGACCAGAAGCTCTCCAAGCGCCTCACCGAGGAACTGGAGTGGGTCCGATCCAACGCCAAGGGCCGCCAGACGAAGTCCAAAGCGCGCCTGAACCGCTACGAGGAGATGGCCGCGGAGGCGGAGCGCACCAGGAAGCTCGACTTCGAGGAGATCCAGATCCCACCGGGCCCAAGGCTCGGCAGCCAGGTCATCGAGGCGCGCAACCTGCGCAAGGGCTACGACGACCGGATGCTCATCGACGGGTTGTCCTTCTCGCTGCCCCGCAACGGCATCGTCGGCGTCATCGGTCCCAACGGAGTCGGCAAGACCACGCTGTTCAAGACCATCGTGGGTCTCGAACCCCTCGACGGCGGTGAACTGCGCATCGGTGACTCCGTGAAGATCTCCTACGTCGACCAGTCCCGCGCCGGGATCGACCCCAACAAGAGCCTCTGGGAGGTCGTGTCAGACGGCCTCGACTTCATCCAGGTGGGTCAGGTCGAGATGCCGTCACGCGCCTACGTGTCGGCGTTCGGCTTCAAGGGACCGGACCAGCAGAAGAAGGCCGGGGTGCTCTCCGGTGGTGAGCGCAACCGCCTGAACCTCGCGATGACGCTGAAGCAGGGTGGCAACCTGCTGCTCCTCGACGAACCGACCAACGACCTCGACGTGGAGACGCTCTCGAGCCTCGAGAACGCGCTGCTCGAGTTCCCCGGCTGTGCCGTCGTCGTCTCGCACGACCGGTGGTTCCTCGACCGGGTCGCCACGCACATCCTCTCCTACGAGGGCACCGAGGACGACCCGGACGCCTGGTACTGGTTCGAGGGCAACTTCGATGCCTACGAGCAGAACAAGGTGGAGCGGCTCGGCCCCGACGCCGCCAAGCCGCACCGCGTCACGCACCGCCGCCTCACCCGCGACTAGTGCCCCGACGCAGGACGTGATGCAGGAAGAGGGACAAGGCGGATGCCGTGTCCCTCTTCTGTTGTCCAGTCAGCAGCTTGTAAGCAGTCGGGTCAGGCCGGCGGGACGCGGATCATGCCCTCCTGCGCCACGCTCGCCACCAGCTCGCCCTCCCGGTTGTAGATGCGTCCTGCGGCCAGGCCGCGCGCACCGGACGCGCTCGGTGAGCTCTGCACGTACAGGAGCCACTCGTCGACGCGCACGGGGCGGTGCCACCACATGGCGTGGTCGAGGCTGGCGACGCTCATGCCCGGCTGGATCCAGCTGAGCCCGTGGGGCCGGAGGATGGATTCGAGCAGGGTGTAGTCGCTCGCGTAGGCGAGGGCCGCGCGGTGGAGGTTCGCATCGTCGGGCAGCGCTCCCAGGCTCCGCATCCACACGGCGTTCCGGGGCTCCCGGGAGCCCTCGTTGCTCAGGTACAGCGGGGCGTCGACGTGCCGGATGTCGAAGGGCCGTTCGAAGGCCCACGCCCGGGCGACGGGATGGTCCAGCCGGCCGAGGAGGTCGGCGGTGGTCGGCAGGCTCTCCGGATCGGGCATCCCCGCCGGCATGGTGTCCTGGTGCACGATCCCCTCATCGGGGGTCTGGAAGGACGCGATCATCGACAGGATCGGGACGCCGTTCTGGTAGGCGTGCGTACGGCGCGCCGAGAAGGACCGGCCGTCCCGCAGCCGCTGCACGCCGAAAGTGATCGGCTGGTCCGAGTCGCCTGCGCGCAGGAAGTAGGCGTGCATGGAGTGGACCTCGCGCGACGAGTCGACGGTCCGCATCGCGGCGATCAGGGACTGGGCGAGCACCTGGCCGCCGAAGACACGGCGTCCCGGCTGGCGGGCGGAGGAGCCCACGAAGATCTCCTCGTCGGTCTGCGCCCCCTCGGCACTGCTGAGGTCCAGCAGGCCGAGGAGCGCCTGCGTCGGATCGGTCGGGGGCGCCGCGGCGCCGGCCTCGTGCGGCAGATCGGTCATCGTGGTCCTTGCGGTGGTGTCGGCGGAAGCGGGGAACGGGGAACGGCTACGTCCGACACTAGACGGACGCATCCGCCCTGCTCAAAACCACTCGCCGTCCGCAGGAGCGACCGCACGAGCGACCAAAGAGCGACCGCAGGCCGGAGCCCCGCCGATTCCCTGAGAGGATTGCATCATGCCCCCCGTGAACACCTTCCCCCTTCAGCTGCGTTTCGGCGACGAGGACTCGTACGGCCACGTGAACAACGTCCGGTTCCTGCAGTTCCTCGAGGACGCACGCGTGCACCTGATGAGCGGGTCCCGGCCCGGTGGTTCGTTCATGGACCTGATCGACCCGGACCACTACACGCTCGTGGGGCGCCAGGAGATCGAGTACCGGGCGCCGTTGAACTTCAGCACCCGCCCGGCTGCGGTGGACCTCTGGGTCACGGCCGTGGGTGGGTCGAGCTTCGAGCTGGGCTACGCCGTACGGGACCGCGTGGACGCCGAGGGCAGCACCACGAGTGCCGTCGCCGCGACGACCATGGTGCTGGTCAGCAGGTCCACCGGGCGGCCGGTGCGTCTCTCCGGCGACCAGAAGGACGTGCTGCTGTCCTGGCAGGGACCGGCCGTCCCCTTCCGCCGCGCACGAGGGAAGTAGGGGCGGGCGTGGGGTCCTCGGAGTTACGGTTCGCAGATGCGCAGTCGGTGGCGGACTTCCGCACCTTCACCGCGCGGGCCCGGGCGAACGACGACGGCGGCATGCGGCTGGTGGGCGTCGGCCGCGTGGCGGCGGCGTACGTGCGGACCCTCGGTCCCACGGTGCTGGGGGAGCCGCTGCCCACCGTGCTCGGGCTCCGCACCATGGCGCTCAGGGAGGGTGCGGAGGTGGACGTGACCGTCTCCCTGGGCTCGGTCCTCGACAGGCTCGCCCGCATGCCCGTCGACGACGTCGTGTTCCCGGTCCCGACCGTCCCGGTCACCGAGACCTGGGCCGGGATCCTTCCGCCCCGGTCCGGCTGGGCATCCGCGGGCGAGGTGCCATGCGCCGCCCTCGACCGGGCGGCGAAGGACGGCATCGCCGAGGTGGCCCGGAGCCTGCCCGATCGCGCCGGCGCGCCGCTCGTGAGCAGTGCACGGGCCGCCGTCTGGGGCCGGCCCCTCGGCGGCGCGGCCGGCCCGGTGCCCGCGGGAGCGGCCTTCGGTGCGTTCAGCCTGGGCTTCCTCGCCCCGGATGCCGCCGCGACGATCCACGTCAACGGCCGCTGGTCCCGGGTGAGTACTGCCCGAGGGCACATCCTCGTACGGGCCGCAGCCGTCCTCTGACTGCGACGGAGACGCCGGCACACGAGCGCAGGCGCCGGCGCCCGCCGGGCTAGTCGGCGGAATTGACCATCGAGTGCGCGGCGCGCTCGAGGTAGTCCCACAGGGTCGCCTCGTGCAGGGGAGCGAGTCCCAGGGAGTCCACGGCCGCGCGCATGTGCTGCAGCCAGTGGTCCCGCGCCTGGGGCCCCACCCGAAACGGCATGTGCCGCATGCGCAGCCGCGGGTGGCCGCGCTGTTCGCCGTAGGTCTTCGGCCCGCCCCAGTACTGCTCGAGGAACAGCAGGAGCCGTTCCTTCGCCGGTCCGAGGTCCTGCTCCGGGTACATGGGGCGCAGCACCTCGTCATCGGCGACGCCGTCGTAGAAGGCGTCGACGAGCTTCACGAACGTCGCGTGCCCGCCCACCGTCTCGTAGAAGTTGTCCGTGTACTGGGGCTGGCTGAAGCCCTGACCCGCCGCGACGAGCCGTTCGACGGGCAGCGCGGCCCGCGCTCCGGCCGGGGGTGACGCCGGGGACGGGAGAGCCGCTGCCGGGTCGGGCGAGGCCGGGTCGGGCGTGGAGCCGCCGGGTGCCTGCTCGCCGGTCATGCCCGGTCCTCCGCGGTGGCTGCGTGTGCGGCCGGGGGAGCGACGTAGTCGCCCTGCGACCGGTTGCCCACCTTGGTGATGTCGCCGTTGCGCACGTACCAGATGGCGCCGTGCTCGTCGACCATGCGCGTGATGCGCAGGCCCAGGGACTGCACCACGCCCACGGTCTCGCCGACCTCGATGGTGTCGCCGATGCCGTACTGGTCCTCGATGGTGATGAAGAAGCCGAGGAAGGCGTCGCGGATGACCTCACGGGCACCGAAACCGATGGCGATACCGACGATCCCGACGCTCGCGAGGATCGGCCCGATGTTGAACCCGAGCGTCTCGATGGCCATGAGGATCGCGATGATGGCGATCGTCACGGCGGCGATGCTCGAGAGCAGGCCGCCGATGGTCTCGGCGCGCTGCACCCGACGGGCACTGTCGAACGGGCGCAGTGCGGGCTGGGCCCATTTGAAGTGGGGCTTCTTGAACACGCTGTAGCCGTTCTGGACGCGTGTGACGGACCGCGCAATGAGGTAGCGGACCACGAGCCACAGCAGGAGGGCGCTGATCATGATGATCAGTGCCGTGATGACCTGGCCGCCATAGCCGAGGGGGGTGAGGAATGTCATGAGGGGTCACTTTCAGGCAGGCATCCGGGACGTCCGCCACGAGGGCACAGTGGCGCGGGGATGCCTTAACAGGCTACAGCGGCGCCCCTGCCGACGCGGGTTCGTGGTGGACGGGGAAGGCCAGCGACCGGGCGATGAAGCAGAGCCGGTTCGCCTCCGCGTGCAGGGAGTCCGCGAGGTCCGCCTGCCCTGGATCCTGCAGCTCGACGCGGGGGCGCAGCACGATGCCCGTGAACTCGCCGCTGCCGTCCGGGTTGAGGCGCAGCGTCCCGGTTGCCTCGTCGCTGTACCCGGTGACCACCACGCCCGCCCTCACCGCGACGTGCAGGTAGGACAGCATGTGGCACTGCGCCACGGCCGTCAGGAGCAGCTGCTCGGGATTCCACCGGTCCTTCGACCCGTGGAAGGTGGGATCGGCGGTCCCGAGGAGGCGCCCCGGGCCCTCCACGTCCACCTCGTGGTCCCGGCTGTAGGCGCGGTAGCCCGCCGTGCCGGTGCCCAGGTTGCCCGTCCAGCGGATCCGCGCCGCGTAGGAGTGTTCCTGCAGGTTCATGACTCGACCCTAGTACCAGTGAGTACTCGTGCACGCGGGGGGAGGACCGGAGCGGCCCTCCCCGGGTGCCCCTACCGGTCGGCGGCCTGCGCCTTGAGGGCCCGCACGATGCCGTCGCGGCTCTCGAGCACCAGGCGGCGCAGCGAGGGCGCCTCGGTGCCGAGCTCGGCGAGGAAGGCGTCCGTCCGGTTCAGGGTCTCCTGCGTGGTCTGCAGCGAGGGGTACAGGCCCACGACGATCTGCTGGGCGATCTCGTGCGTGCGCGTCTCCCACACCTGCCGCAGTGACGCGAAATACCGCTCCACGTATGGCTCGAGGAGTGCACGCTCGTGCACGCGGGTGAAGCCGACGATCATGGCGCGCTGCGTGGCGTTGGGCAGGTCGGTGGCGTCGACGAGCGCCGTCCACGCGGCTTCCTTGCCCTCCGCCGTCGGCAGCGCCGCGAGGGCCCCCGCCGCCGCCAGCTCACCGGTCGCCGTCGAGTCCCGGGCCAGCTCGGCCTCGACGTCGGCGGCACCTGCACGGCCGCCGGCCACCAGGCTGGTCAGCAGCTCCCACCGCAGGTCCTGCTCGACGGCGAGGCCCTCGGGCACGCGCTCACCGGTGAGCATCGTGTGGACGGTGTCGAGCTGGGGCGCCGTGCGGGCGTGCGCGGAGAACGCCTTCGTGAACTGCAGCTGGGCATCGGACCCCGCCTCGGCGGCGAGGGCGAGCTCGAGCAGGCTGTCCGCCGCGGCATCGCCCATGGCCTCGCGGTCCGCGGGGTCGACGTAGAACGCGAGGGTCGAGGCGAGCTGCCGGAGCAGCACGAGTACCACGGAGGAGTCCGACTCGGCACCCACGTTCTGCAGCACGAGCTCCACGTAGTCACGGGCGGGCGTCTCGCCGTCGCGCGCGGCGTCCCACGCGGAGGCGAGGACGAGCGTGCGGGGGAGGGAGTCCTCGAAGTCCCTGACATGGCGTACCGAGGCCCGCAGCGACGCCGCGTCGAGCCGGATCTTCGCGTAGGCGAGGTCGTCGTCGTTCAGCAGGACCAGGACGGGCCGGGTGCGTCCCACGAGCTCGGGGACGTCGGTGCGCTCGCCGTCGACGTCGAGCTCGAGCCGGTGCACCCGGACCAGCGAGCCGTCGTCGTCGTGATCGTAGAAGCCGACCGCCAGGCGGTGCGGCCGCAGGGTGGGGAATTCCTCGATCGCCGTCTGCACGATGGTGAAGGCGGTGATGGTGCCGTCCTCGTCCGTGGTGATCTCGGGGCGGAGGGTGTTGACGCCGGCGGTCTCGAGCCACAGGGCCGACCACGCCTTCAGGTCGCGGCCGCTGGAGGCCTCGAGCTCGGACAGGAGGTCCACGAGCTCGGTGTTCTTCCAGGAGTGCTTGGCGAAGTACTGGCGGACGCCCGCCATGAACTCCTCGTGGCCCACCCAGGCCACGAGCTGCTTGAGCACCGAGGCGCCCTTCGCGTAGGTGATGCCGTCGAAGTTGACCTGCACGTCCTCGAGATCGTTGATCTGCGCCACGATGGGGTGCGTGGAGGGCAGCTGGTCCTGGCGGTAGGCCCAGCCCTTCTCCAGGATCGCGAAGGTCGTCCACGCCTGCTCGAACTCGGTCGCCTCGGCCGCGGCGAGGGTGGACATGAACTCCGCGAAGGACTCGTTCAGCCAGAGGTCGTTCCACCAGCGCATGGTGACGAGGTCGCCGAACCACATGTGGGCCAGCTCGTGCAGGATCGTGATGGCGCGCCGTTCGACGGTGGCATCGGGTACCCGGCCCCGGAAGACGTAGGTCTCCACGAAGGTCACCGCGCCTGCGTTCTCCATCGCGCCGGCGTTGAACTCGGGCACGAACAGCTGGTCGTACTTCTCGAACGGGTAGGGCGCGCCGAACTGCTCCTCGTAGAAGGCGAAGCCCTGGCGTGTGAGCGCGAAGATCTTCTCGGCGTCCATGTACTGCATGAGCGACTTCCGGGCGAAGACGCCGAGCGGGATGGTCCGCCCGTCCGAGCTCGTGAGCTCGCTGCGCACGGACTGGTATGGCCCGGCGATCAGCGCGGTCACGTAGGAGGACATGACGGGCGTGGGCTCGAAGGCCCAGGTGGAGGCCTCGGCACCGGCGGTGCCGTCCGCTCCGGCCTGGACGGGTTCCGGCGTCGCACTGTTGGAGATGACGTCCCAGTGGGACGGCGCCGTCACGGTGAAGCGGAACCTCGACTTGAGGTCCGGCTGCTCGAAGACGGCGAAGACGCGGCGGGAGTCGGGCACCTCGAACTGGGTGTACAGGTACACCTCCCCGTCCACGGGGTCGGTGAAGCGGTGCAGGCCCTCGCCCGTGTTCATGTACGGCATGTCGGCCTCGACCACGAGCCGGTTGCTCGCGGCCAGCGACGGCAGCTGGATCCTGGCGCCGTCGGACACCTCTGCGGCGTCGAGTGGGACACCATTGAGCTCGACGCGGTGCACGGCGTCCGTCACGGCGTCGATGAATGTCGCCGTGCCCGGCTCGGCGTCGAAGGAGACGACCGTCGTCGACCGGAAGAGGCGCTCGCCGCGTGTCAGGTCGAGGGTGATCTCGTAGGAGTGGACGGTGAGCAGATCGGCGCGCGTACGTGCTTCGTCGCGCGTCAGGTTCAGACCGGGCAAGGATCGCCTCCAGGGTGGGAATCGGGGGCCGCACGTGTGATGGGGATTACGCGGCGCTTAGATTCTCTCATTCCGCCAGGTGCCGCCGCTCGCACCGGGGGTCATCCGGCCGTCACCCGGGCGGACTAGGCTGGGACGCGTCCTGCCCTGCCGGGCACGCGACCCCCCCCGCAGCCACCGCCGGTCACCCCCCCGGCGCCGTCCCGAAGGAACAGATGTCCATGCGCGTCCACCTCGCCACAGACCACGCCGGCATGGAGCTGAGCGCCCACCTGCTCTCGCACCTCACCGCCGCCGGGTACGACGTCGTCGACCACGGCCCGGCGTCGTACGACCCCGAGGACGACTACCCCTCCTTCTGCATCCACGCCGCGCAGGCCGTCGTCGCGGACCGGGCCGCCGGCATCGAGGCCCTCGGGATCGTCCTCGGCGGCTCCGGCAACGGCGAGCAGATCGCCGCGAACAAGGTGCGGGGCGCACGGGCGGCCCTCGCCTGGAACCTCGACACCGCGCGCCTCGGCCGCCAGCACAACGACGCGAACGTCGTGGCCGTCGGCGGCCGCCAGCACTCCGTGGAGGAGGCGACGGCCATTATCGAGGCGTTCCTCGCCGAGCCGTTCAGCGGCGCCGAGCGGCACAGCCGCCGGATCGCCCAGATCGCCCGATTCGAGGAGACGGGGACTCTTGCCTGAGGGCCACTCGGTCCATCGGCTGGCGAAGCAGTTCACCTCGGTCTTCGTCGGCGAGCAGCTCGCAGTGTCCAGCCCGCAGGGACGCTTCGCCGCCGGCGCGGCACTGCTCGACGGCGGCACGCTGCTCAGCGCCATCGCGCACGGCAAGCAGATGTTCCTGCGGTTCGACGGCGACCGGGTGCTGCGGGTCCACCTCGGGCTGTACGGTGCGTGGAGCTTCGGCGGCGATGAGACCTTCCGGGGGGCGTCGAGCATCGGCGCACCCCGCCGGGTGGGGGAGTCGGAGCAACCCTCCGCCGAGGGCGACGACCCCGCCGCCGGCTACGGTGGTCCGCCCGACCCCGTCGGAGCAGTAAGGGTGCGGCTCGTGTCCGCCCACGGCTGGGCGGATCTGCGCGGACCGACGGCCTGCGAGGTCATCACCGGCGCCGAGGAGGAGGCCGCGCGCGCTCGGCTCGGCCCGGATCCGCTGCAGCCGGCAGCGGACGGCACCGTCTTCGTCCGCAAGGTCATGTCGAGCATCACGCCGGTCGGCATCCAGCTCATGAACCAGGCGGTCATCGCAGGGATCGGCAACATCTACCGCGCCGAGGTGCTGTTCCTGCAGGGGATCAACCCGTGGCGCCCCGGGAAGCAGCTCCGCGACGACGAGGCAGCCGGCCTCTGGGCGGACGCGGTGCGGCTCATGAAGGACGGCGTGCGGGAGGGACGCATCATCACGACGACGGCGGAGGCCCGGAACGGCAGGCCGAAGCGGTCGGCGCCGAACTACGTGTACAAGAGGACGGGGCTCCCGTGCCGCCGCTGCGCGACGCCGATCCTGACCGCCGACATGGCGGCGCGGACGGTGTACTGGTGCCCGCAGTGCCAGGCGGACTGAAGGGCACCCGGGTGGCCTGACCGGCGGTATGGAATTGGCCGGTTAAAGCGGAACACCCGGACGCGCGGGTCCGGGTCCGGCGCCTGCCGGGATCAGAGGGGATGACGGGAATCGAACCCGCGTAATCAGTTTGGAAGACTGAGGCTTTACCATTAAGCTACATCCCCGAAGCGAGGCCTCGTGGACCCTCGTGGAACGCCTACAACTACACCACAGCCGCCGCGCGTTCGCCAAATGTGCGTGGTTCTCGTAAAGGTGCGTAGACTGACACTCGCACTTACGGGGTGTAGCTCAGCTTGGTAGAGCGCCTGCTTTGGGAGCAGGAAGTCGCAGGTTCAACTCCTGTCACCCCGACTCTGTCGTGTGATGAGGAAAGTGCCTCCGCTGCAGAACCAATCCCAATCATCCCAGGAGTCCTACGCTGTGAAGAGCGCTGTTGAAACCCTTTCCCCCACCCGGGTGAAGCTGAACGTCGAGGTCCCCTTCGAGGAACTTGAGCCCAGCATCGACGAGGCCTACAAGACCATCGCCACCCAGGTCCAGGTTCCAGGCTTCCGCAAGGGCAAGGTCCCCCAGCAGCTCATCGATCAGCGGGTCGGCCGCGGCTACGTGATCGAGACCGCGATCAACGATGGCCTGAACGGCTTCTACCAGAGCGCCGTGCAGGAGACGGGCATCCGCCCGCTCAGCCGCCCCGAGGTCGAGATCACCGAGGTCCCGGACCCCGCGAAGAAGGACGGCCAGCTGACCTTCACGGTCGAGCTGGACATCCGCCCCGAGATCGAGCTGCCCGACTACAAGGGCATCGACGTCACCGTCGAGCCCGTCGAGGCCTCGGACGAGGACATCCAGAAGGCCATGGACGAGCTGCGCGGCCGCTTCGGCACCCTCATCACGGTCGACCGCCCCTCGCAGGACGGCGACTTCCTCACCATCGACCTCACCGCATCGGTCGATGGCGTCGAGGTCGACTCGGCACAGGATCTGTCTTACCAGATCGGCTCCGGAACCATGCTCGAGGGCATGGACGAGGCCGTCACCGGGCTGTCCACGGACGAGAGCGCGACCTTCGAGACCAAGCTGGCCGGTGGTGAGCACGCCGGTGCCGACGCACAGGTCACCGTCGCCGTGAAGGCCGTCAAGGAGCGCGAGCTGCCCGAGGTCGACGACGAGTTCGCCCAGCTCGCCAGCGAGTTCGACACCGCCGAGGAACTGCGCGCCGACCTGACGAAGCAGGCATCCGAGTCCAAGCTCATGGACCAGGGCGTCGAGGCGCGGGACAAGGTGCTGGACAAGCTCGTCGAGCTCGTCGCCGTGCCGGTGCCCGAGAGCGTCATCGAGGAGCAGCTGGAGCAGCACTTCAACGGCGAGAACGCCCACACTGCCGCAGCGGACCACGACACCGAGGAGCACCGCGCCGAGGTCCGTACCAACACGGAGCGCGCCTTCCAGAACGAGGTCATCCTCGACGCCGTCGCCGAGAAGGAGGAGGTGGGCGTCAGTCAGAGCGAGCTGATCGACTACATCGTCTCCACCGCCGGCCAGTACGGCATGGAACCGAACCAGTTCGCCCAGATGCTCGACCAGAGCGGCCAGGTCCCGATGATCGTGGGAGAGGTCCGCCGCCGCAAGGCCCTCGCCAAGGTCCTCGAGTACGCCACGGTCACCGACACCAACGGTGCGGCCGTCGACCTCACCGAGTTCGTGCGCCCCGCGGGCGACGACGAGGCCGAGACGGTCCAGGTCGACGACGTCGAGACCGAGCAGGACGCCGTCGAGGACATCCAGGCGACGGAAGCCGACACCACCGAGGCAGCCACCGCCGAGTCAGCCACGGCCGAGCCCGAGACCTCGGAGTCGACCGACGCCGCGGCCGAGCCCGCCGGGTCGGCCGAGGAGCCGGAGGCCGCCGAGGCGCCCAAGAAGAAGCGCGCCCCGCGGAAGAAGCCGGCCGCCGAGTAGGACCAGCCATGTCGACAGCGGTGCCGCAGCCTTCGGGCGCGGCACCGCTGCCGCGTTAAGCCCCCGGAGCGGCGGCGCGGTGTGCCCGCGGGACGTCGGTGGGGACGGGCTCAGCCACCGTGCGCCGTCAGCGAACAGTTCCCCGCGCGGGAGCAAATCGGCCGGGCAGCGGGTTAGTGTCCAAGAAGAGACAAAAGGACGGGTAGGCCGACGAGGCACCACCCGCCAGAGTGAGAGGTCAACGTCCATGACAACCGAACCACGCACCCCGAGCATGGCAGGCCCCGAAATGGGCGGTCGTGACGAGTACATCTACAACCGGCTCCTCAAGGAGCGCATCATCTGGCTCGGTTCCGAGGTCCGCGACGACAACGCGAACGTCATCTGCTCCCAGCTGCTGCTGCTGTCCGCCGAGGACCCTGAGCGCGACATCTACCTCTACATCAACTCTCCCGGCGGGTCCGTGACGGCCGGTATGGCCATCTACGACACCATGCAGTTCATCCCCAACGACGTCGTCACCGTGGCCACCGGGCTCGCCGCGTCCATGGGCCAGTTCCTGCTGTCCTCGGGCACGAAGGGCAAGCGTTACGCGACCCCGCACGCACGCATCCTGATGCACCAGCCCTCCGGCGGCATCGGCGGCACGGCGACCGACATCCGCATCCAGGCAGAGCTCATCCTCCACATGAAGCGGGTCATGGCCGAGCTGACCGCGGAGCAGACGGGCCAGACGATCGAGACGATCCTCAAGGACAACGACCGCGACAAGTGGTTCACGGCCCAGGAAGCCCTCGACTACGGGTTCTTCGACCACATCTCCGCGCACTCCGGCTCCGTCGCGGGCGGCGGCGGCACCGACCAGACGGAGCAGTCCGCGTAGTCCGCGCAGCAGCCCCACTCCTACCAGTCGTCCTACAGGAGACACCATGAACCACGATTTCCAGGCAGCCGCGGGATCCAGCGCACGGAACCTTCCCACGAGCCGCTACATCCTCCCCCAGTTCGAAGAGCGCACGCCCTACGGCTTCAAGCGCCAGGACCCCTACACGAAGCTGTTCGAGGACCGCATCATCTTCCTCGGCACGCAGGTCGACGATGCGTCCGCCGACGACGTCATGGCCCAGCTGCTCGTGCTCGAGTCCACGGACCCCGAGCGCGACATCACGCTGTACATCAACTCGCCCGGTGGGTCCTTCACCGCCATGACGGCGATCTACGACACCATGCAGTTCATCCGGCCCGAGGTCCAGACCGTGTGCCTCGGCCAGGCCGCGAGTGCCGCCGCCGTCCTGCTCGCCGCCGGCGCGCCGGGCAAGCGCCTCGCCCTGCCGAACGCACGCGTGCTGATCCACCAGCCCGCCCTCTCCGGAGGACAGGGCGGCCAGGCCTCCGACCTGGAGATCCAGGCCAACGAGGTCATGCGCATGCGCACCTGGCTCGAGGACACCCTCGCCCTGCACTCGGGCCGCACGTCCGAGCAGGTCAACATCGACATCGAGCGCGACAAGATCCTCACCGCCGCCGATGCCGTCGCGTACGGCCTGGTGGACGAGGTCCTGAACTCGCGCAAGATCACCCCGCCGAAGATCAACACCCCGTAGCCGGGACGGCGCGACCGGCGGTCCACGCGACCGCCGGCCGCGTCATCCGGCCGCTTCACCGCCCGTGGCGCCTCAAGGCACCACGGGCATTTTGATACTGGCCACCGAGGCCATGTGGCCTACAGTGGTCTTAGCAATCGTGTAATACCTAAGGGGATTGAACCATGGCTCGCATTGGTGAGAGCACCGATTTGCTCAAGTGCTCTTTCTGCGGGAAGAGCCAGAAGCAGGTACGGAAGCTGATTGCCGGTCCCGGCGTGTACATCTGCGACGAGTGCATCGACCTGTGCAACGAGATCATCGAGGAGGAGCTCTCCGAGGTGGCCGATCTCGGCACGTTCGAGCTGCCCAAGCCCCGCGAGATCTTCGACTTCCTGCAGGAGTACGTCGTCGGCCAGGAGCCGGCCAAGCGGTCCCTCGCGGTCGCCGTGTACAACCACTACAAGCGCATCCAGTCCGGCAACGGCCCCCGCGCCGCCGGGACACTCGCCGACGCGGCCGAGACCGAGGACGTCGAGATCGCGAAGTCGAACATCCTTCTCATCGGCCCCACGGGCTGTGGCAAGACCTACCTCGCCCAGACGCTCGCCCGCCGGCTGAACGTCCCGTTCGCCGTCGCCGATGCCACGGCTCTCACCGAGGCGGGCTACGTCGGCGAGGACGTGGAGAACATCCTCCTGAAGCTCATCCAGGCCGCCGACTACGACGTCAAGAAGGCCGAGCAGGGCATCATCTACATCGACGAGATCGACAAGATCTCGCGCAAGAGCGAGAACCCGTCGATCACGCGTGACGTCTCCGGCGAGGGCGTCCAGCAGGCGCTGCTGAAGATCCTCGAGGGCACTGTCGCCTCGGTGCCACCGCAGGGCGGGCGGAAGCACCCGCACCAGGAGTTCATCCAGATCGACACCACCAACGTGCTGTTCATCGTCGCCGGCGCCTTCGCGGGGCTCGAGGAGATCATCGGGTCGCGGGCCGGCCGCAAGGGCATCGGCTTCGGCGCGCCGCTGAGCTCGCTGAAGAACGAGGAGGTCAGCTACGGCGACGTCATGCCGGAGGACCTGCTGAAATTCGGGCTGATTCCCGAGTTCATCGGGCGCCTCCCCGTCATCACCACGGTGACGCACCTCGACCGTCCGGCGCTCATGCAGATCCTGACCGAGCCCAAGAACGCCCTCATGAAGCAGTACCAGAAGATGTTCCTGCTCGACGGTGTCGAGCTCGTCTTCGAACCGAAGGCGCTCGAGGCGATCGCCGATCTCGCCCTCGACCGCGGCACGGGTGCGCGCGGGCTTCGCGCCATCATGGAGGAGGTGCTCCTCCCGGTCATGTTCGACCTCCCGAGCCGCGAGGACATCGCCACCGTGGTCATCACGGACGACGTCGTCGGGCGTCGTGCAGAGCCCACGCTGATCTCCCACGAAGTGGTCGCCAAGCGGCGCAACAAGTCCGCCTGACGCTCACACCACAGAAAGGGCCCGGCCGTTCGGCCGGGCCCTTCCTGTCTTGAGCCTCCGGGAACGCGGGACTACAGGCCGGCGGGGACCTCTGCTTCGGTGTTCACGGCGGGGTAGGTGGGCGGGTGGACGGCGGCCATCTCCTCCATGACGCGGACGACCTGGCAGCTGTAGCCGAACTCGTTGTCGTACCAGACGTAGAGCACCGCGTGGTGTCCGTCGGCGATGGTCGCGAGTCCGTCGACGATGCCCGCGCGGCGTGAGCCGACGAAGTCGGTGGAGACGACTTCGGGGCTGGCGATGTAGTCGATCTGTTTACGGATGGTCGAGTGCAGGGACATCTCGCGCAGGTATTCGTTGACCTCGTCCTTGGAGGTGGGGTGTTCGAGGGTGAGGTTCAGGATGGCGATGGAGACATCCGGGGTGGGGACGCGGATGGAGCTGCCCGTGAGCTTGCCGGACAGCTCCGGGAGGGCCTTGGCCACGGCCGTCGCGGCCCCGGTCTCGGTGAGGACCATGTTCAGGGCCGCGGAGCGGCCGCGGCGGTCGCCCTTATGGAAATTGTCGATGAGGTTCTGGTCGTTGGTGAAGGAGTGCACGGTCTCCACGTGCCCGTGGACCACACCGTACCGGTCGTTGATGGCCTTCAGGACCGGGGTGATCGCGTTCGTGGTGCAGGACGCCGCGGTGATGATCCGGTCGCTGTCCTCGATGGCGTCGTGGTTGATGCCGTGCACGATGTTCTTCAGTGCCCCCTTGCCCGGGGCTGTGAGCAGGACCCTGGCCACGCCGGTGCTCTCGAGGTGCTGGGAGAGGCCTTCCTCGTCGCGCCAGCGGCCCGTGTTGTCGACCACGAGGGCGTCCCGGATGCCGTAGGCGGTGTAGTCGATGGCCGCCGGGTCGTCGGAGTAGATGACCTGGATCCGGATGCCGTTGGCGGTGATGGTGTTCGCCGCCTCGTCGACCTGGATGGTGCCCTCGAAGGGTCCGTGGACGGAGTCGCGGCGGAGCAGGCTGGCGCGTTTGACGAGGTCGTTGTCGGAGCCGCGGCGGACCACGACGGCGCGCAGCCGCAGCCCGTGGCCGCCGCCGGCCTTCTCGATGAGCAGGCGGGCCACGAGGCGACCGATCCGCCCGAACCCGTAGAGCACGACGTCGGTGCTGGTGCGCTCGTCCCGCCCGCCCTGTCCTACGATGTCGGCCAGTTCCGCCCGGACGAACTCCTCGAGCGTGCGCCCGTCGCCGGCGCCGACGGCGCGGTCGTAGGCGTTGCGCAGGCGCCCGATGTCGATGGCCGCGGCCCCGAGGTCGAGGTCGGTGAGGATCTTCAGCAGGGGCGCGGTGTCCTCGAGGAGGAGCGCCTCGGTGGTGATGCGCCTCGCGAAGCGGTGCGCCTTGAGGATGCTCATGGTGGACTTGTTGATCAGGCTGCGCCCGTGGATGCTCGTGACCACGTTGTTGGTGCGGTACAGACGTCCGATCAGCGGGATCATGGCCTCGGCGAGCGCCTCGCGCTCGAGCCACATGTCATGGGTCTCGGCGTGGTTCCCGGTGTGGTTCTCGGTGTGGTTCTCTATCCGGTCGTGCTGCAAGAGTTCATCCCTTCGGGCACCGGCATAACCGGTGCGGACTCCTCCAGCCGGATGGCGGCGCAGGGATAGCGCCAGGCACCGTCGACTGGTCGTGTCCTCCCATTAGACCGCCCCGCACGGCTCCGCACCAATTTCGAGCAAGCCGTCCTGACGGGACGCCCGGAATACGGTGCGTACGACGCGGGTTGCACGGGGAAAGGCCCGAGGCCTGTCCACTATTCGAAGGAGTACTGCATGAGCGAGTCCACCACCGTCGAGAAAGCCGATTTCTGGTTCGACCCCCTGTGCCCCTTCGCCTGGATCACGTCGCGCTGGATGGGCGAGGTCGAGCAGGTCCGGAACATCTCGGTGGACTGGCACGTCATGAGCCTGTCCGTGCTGAACGAGGGACGCGACCTGCCGGAGGACTACCGGACCCTGATGGATCGGGGGTGGGGCCCCGTCCGCGTCATCATCGCCGCGGCGGAGCTGCACGGCGGCGAGTACGTCAAGAAGCTCTACGACGCGATGGGCACCCGCATCCACATCGGGCAGAACAGGGACTTCGACGTGGTCATCCGCGAGTCGCTCGACGAGGTCGGTCTGCCGTCCGAGCTCGCGCGCTACGCGAGCTCGGACGAGTACGACGCGCAGCTCCGCGCCTCCCATAAGGACGGCATCGACCGCGTCGGCGACGAGGTCGGGACGCCCGTCGTGGCATTCAACGGCACCGCGTTCTTCGGCCCCGTGCTCACGAGGATCCCGCGCGGCGAGCAGGCCGGCCGCATCTTCGACGGCGCCGTGCTGATGTCCGAGTTCCCCGGGTTCTTCGAGCTCAAGCGCTCCCGCACGGAGAGCCCCGCGTTCGACTAGGCGCCCTGGGAAGCAGAAAGGACCCGCTCGCCCGAGCGGGTCCTTTCTGCTTCCCACCGGCCGCCGGCCGGCTACTGCTCGGGCTGCGGGACGAGCTCCACCTCGGAGACGGCCAGCGGGCCGTCGCCCTCCGCGAACCGGAGGTCCTTCGCGTTGCCGGCCGCCAGCAGGTCCGCGAGACCTGCCCGTAGCTGATCCACCTGCGTGGCGGGCGCCGTCACGACGGCGGTCTCCACCTCGGTGCGCTGCTTGACCTTCGCCTCGGACTTCGCCTTGCGGATGCCTCCGAGGGCCAGGGCCACGGTCGTCAGCACGCCGGCATCGGCGGTTCCGGGCAGTCCGGCGAGGGACCCGGCGCTCGGCCAGGCCGCCCGGTGCACGGAACCCTGGCGCCACCAGCTCCACACCTCCTCGGTCGCGAACGGCAGGAACGGTGCGAAGAGCCGCAGCAGGGCGTCGAGCGTGGTGGCCAGGGCGGTCTGGACCGATTGCGTCCCCGCGTCGCCCGCATCGCCGTAGGCGCGGTCCTTGACAAGCTCCACGTAGTCGTCCGTGAAGGTCCAGAAGAAGGACTCCGTGAGCTGGAGTGCCCGGGCGTAGTCGTACTTCTCGAACGCGGCCGTCGCCTGCTCCGTGACGGTGCGCAGCTGCGCGAGCAGCGCCAGGTCCAGCGCCTCCGTGACCCGCCCGAGCGACCCCTCGCCGACGGACGCATCCGTGACCCCGAGGTTCAGCACGAACTTCGACGCATTGAGGAGCTTGATGGCGAGGCGGCGCCCGATCTTCATCTGGTTGACCTCGTACGCGGTGTCCGCGCCGAGCTTCGCCGAGGCGGCCCAGTAGCGGACCGCGTCGGCGCCGAACTGCTCGAGGACGTCGGTCGGGACCACCACGTTGCCCTTGGACTTCGACATCTTCTTGCGGTCGGGGTCGAGGATCCAGCCCGAGAGCGCGGCGTGCTTCCACGGCACCGAGTCCTGCAGTGCGTCGGCGCGGACGGCGGTGGAGAACAGCCAGGTCCTGATGATGTCGTGCCCCTGCGGACGCAGGTCGAACGGGAACACCGTGGCGAACAGGTCCTCGTCGCGCGCCCAGCCGCCCACGATCTGCGGGGTGAGGGACGACGTCGCCCAGGTGTCCAGGACGTCGCTGTCACCGATGAAGCCGCCGGGCTGGTTCCGGGCGGACTCGTCGAAGCCCGGCGCCGGGTCGGCTGCCGGGTCCACGGGCAGGGCCTCGAGCGCAGGGAGGATGGGGTCCTCGTACTCGGGCTCGCCGTCGGCGTCCAGGCGGTACCAGACCGGGACGGGCACGCCGAAGAACCGCTGGCGGGAGACGAGCCAGTCGCCGTTCAGGCCTTCGATCCAGTTCTCGTAGCGCGAGCGCATGAAGGCCGGGTGGAAGTCGATCTCGCGACCGCGCGCGATTAGCGCCTCGCGCTTGCCGGCGTCGCGGCCTCCGTTCCTGATGTACCACTGGCGGCTCGTCACCACTTCCAGCGGCTTGTCGCCCTTCTCGTAGAAGTTGACCGGATGCATGATCTTCTTCGGCTCGCCCTCGAGGTCCCCGCTGTCGCGGAGCATCGAGACGACGGCCTCCTTGGCGCTGAAGATCGTTTTGCCGGCCAGCTGCCCGTAGTGCTCACGCGCCCGTTCGGTGGCTATCCACTCCGGCGTCTCCGAGCGGAGGCGTCCGTCCCTGCCGACGACGGCGCGCGTGGGCAGCTGCAGCTCACGCCACCAGGTGACGTCGGTGAGGTCGCCGAAGGTGCAGATCATCGCGATGCCGCTGCCCTTGTCGGGCTTGGCGAGGGGGTGCGCCTTGACCTCCACCTCGACGTCGAACAGGGGCGAGGTCACCGTGGTGCCGAACAGCGGCTTGTACCGCTCGTCGTCCGGGTGGGCCACGAGTGCCACGCACGCCGGGAGCAGCTCGGGCCGGGTCGTCTCGATGTGGACCTGCCCGCCGTCCGGCAGATGGAAGGCGATCCGGTGGTACGCGCCGGGCTGCTCACGGTCCTCCAGCTCCGCCTGGGCCACGGCGGTGCGGAAGGTGACGTCCCACAGGGTGGGGGCCTCGGCGAGGTACGCGTCGCCGGCCTTCAGGTTCTCGAGGAAGGCGCGCTGCGAGACGGCCCGGGAGGTGTCGTCGATGGTCCGGTACGTCAGGTCCCAGTCGACCGAGAGCCCCAGGGTGCTGAAGAGGTTCTCGAAGACCTTCTCGTCCTCGACGGCCAGTTCCTCGCAGAGCTCGATGAAGTTCCGGCGCGAGACGGCGTCGAAGTCGCGCTGGTTCTTCGCCGGCTCCGCGGGCGGCCGGTAGCCGGCGTCGTAGGCCACCGAGGGGTCGCAGCGCACGCCGTAGTAGTTCTGCACGCGGCGCTCGGTGGGCAGGCCGTTGTCGTCCCAGCCCATCGGATAGAACACGTTGGCGCCGTTCATGCGCTTGAAGCGGGCCATCACGTCGGTCTGCGTGTAGGAGAACATGTGCCCGACATGGAGGGAACCCGACGCCGTGGGCGGGGGAGTGTCGATCGAGTACACCTGCTCGCGCGTGGTGTCGCGCCGGAAGGTGTAGGTGCCGTCCTCACGCCACTGGCGGGACAGCCTCTCCTCGAGGCCCTCGAGGGCGGGTTTGTCGGGAACGGATACGGGCTGGGGGGAGGGCGTGTCTGTGCCCTGGGTGGTGTCGGCCATCCCTCCATTGTTCCCTACCCCGGGGGACCCGTTCTCCGGACCGCCCCGAGGAGATCCTGACGTCCTCCGGCACGGATCATCAGGCGGCGGGCTGGCCGTGGGTGAGCCTGCAGGACTCCTTGTCCCGGAGGCGATCGCTACAGTGGCCCCATGAGCCAGTCATCGCCCGCGCCGCTCGGCGCCCCTGCAGATCCTGCCCCTTCCGCCCTGCGCGTGATCGTCACCGGAGCCAGTTCCGGGATCGGCGCGGCCACCGTGCGCGCGCTCCGCCGCGACGGGTGGGACGTCGTCGCGGCGGCCCGGCGCCTGGACCGCCTCACGGCGCTCGCGGAGGAGACGCGGGCCACGCCGATGGCCCTCGACGTCACCGATCAGGCCTCGGTCGATGCCTTCGCCGCGGAGGTCACGGCCGCCGGACCGGTCCACGCGCTCGTCAACAACGCGGGCGGAGCATTCGGTGCGGACCGGGTCGCGGACGCGGTGACGGCGGACTGGGAATGGATGTACAACGTGAACGTCCTCGGTTCGATGCGCATGACCCGCGCACTGCTGCCGGCCCTGCGCGACGGCGGCCAGGGCAGCGTCCTGTTCCTGACCTCGACCGCTGCGCTCGCCGCCTACGAGGGCGGGGCCGGGTACTGCGGCGTCAAGGCGGCCCAGGAGTCGATGGCGCGTTCGCTCCGGCTCGAGGAGGCCGAGCACAACATCCGCGTGATCGAGGTGTCGCCCGGCATGGTGTACACCGAGGAGTTCTCCCTCAACCGTCTCGGCGGTGACCGGGGCGCGGCGGACAGGGTCTACGAGGGCGTCGGTTTCCCGCTGACCGCCGACGACGTCGCCTCGGCGGTGGCCTTCACCCTCAACGCGCCGCACCACATGAACATCGACCACCTCGTCCTGCGCCCGCTCGCCCAGGCCGCCAACCACAAGGTGCTGCGATCCGGGTCGTAGCAGAACCTCGCGCAGACCGGTGAGATCGACGGGTCAGGCCCGTGGCGAGACGACGAGACGCACCGAGTAGTTGTCCATGGTCCCGGGCAGGGGCCGCTCCGGGTCGAGATCCTGGCCCTCCTCCACGCGGACGTCGTGCCCGCTCACCAGCGAGGCGAGGGCCGCGCTCGTCAGGAGCAGCACCAGCTGTTTCCCGGGGCACACCACCGGTCCGTCGCTGAACGGAACGAGCGGCCAGCCGTCGTCCTCGTCGGTCAGCCAGCGCTCGGGCGAGAAGTTGTGGGCGCTGCGCAGCGAGCGCTCGTCGCGGTGGAAGTACGGCGCGTAGACGAGCACGCCGCAGTCGGCCGGCATGGGCCCCTCCGGCCACTCCACGGGTCCCGTGGTCTGGCGGAGGATCATCGGGGTGGTGGGCCAGAGGCGCAGGGTCTCGAGGACGCTCGCGCGCAGGTAGGGGAGCACTCGCCGCCCCGAGGTGTCGCCGTCGATCTCGCGGCGGGCCGTCGCCATCGCCTCCGGGTGGGTGGCGAGCACGGTCAGGGTGCGGAAGACCGCCATGCCCGCCGGGTCGAAGGCGAACAGCCACTGGGGCACCTGCTGCGCGGGCTCGGCGCCCTCTGCCTTTGGGGCCGCCGCCATCACGGCGGCCAGGCTGCCGGGTTCGGCGTTCGCCAGCTCGTCGCTGATCCGCTGCAGGAAGCGGCGACGGGTGTCCTTCCGCACCGGCTTGAGGAACGCCCAGTTGCCGTCCTTCCGCAGCCGGATGATCATCGCGGTGAGCTCCTTGTCGTCCCGCGCGTGGTCGCCGAAGACAACCCGCCGCACCACGCGGTACCAGGCGTCGAGGAAGTCGGCCCAGGGCAGCGATCCGGTCCTCAGTGCCTCCGCGAGCAGGCCCTGCATCTCCTGCTCCACCACCGGTAGGAACGTGTCCGCGAGGTGGTGCACCGGGTGGTCCGTGTCCAGGACCTGCTCGTGCAGCGCGCGGCGCACGGTGCGGACGGACCCGCGGGAGATCAGTGCGTTGGCGGGCTGGAAGTGTGAGAGCGCTGCTTTCTTCTCGCTGCTCGCGGGGGAGAACGGCTCCGGGGAGTGCGCCAGGACCGTGTTCACGTCGCCCGGGTCCAGGACCATCGCCTGCTTCCGGACCGGCAGCTTCAGCATCAGCGGCCCCGACGGGTATCTCGCATGAACTTTCCGGACGATCCCCACGGCCCTCGTGTCCAGGCCCAGGCGGGCGGTCAGCCCGACCGCCCACGGCCTGCGGATGATGGGTCCCTTGACGACGGTGGGCAGCAACACCCCCAGCAGCAGCCGTGCGGTGTCCAGTGCGGTCGCGGTCGGAAGACCGGTCGCGGTGGGGGCGGTGGTCGCGGTGGGGGCGGTGGTCGGCATACGGCATCCATCCTGTTGCTTCGGGTACTCTCCCAGCCTCCCAAGCATGCGCCGCCGCCACAACGTATTTCCCGGCGCCCACGCACCCGCCGGCTGTGCGGGCGCCCTTTCGACAAGGAATTCGCCCCGGCGCTAGACTTGCTGCATCAGCATCGACCCGGCGATCACCGGTGAGCTTCCGGAAGAAAGGCCAGCCCGCGCGGCGGCCCGTAGAACCGGACGGGGCGGCCCGTCACAGCCTGGCAACGAGCGGCGGCCCCGCCCGCAGTGCCCGCGACGAGCGGCACGGCGGACGACGGCGGCAAGTGAGGTGGTACCGCGGGTCCAGTTCCCTGCGGCCGGTCAGGCAACCGGCGGCGGACCGAACAGGCTCCCGTCCTCACGGCAGGACTGCCCACCCCACGCCGCCGTACACAGGATGAGAACCATGCCGCAGATCTACCCCAAAGCAGTGTCGCCCGACGACGCGGGTGCGCCCACCTCCGGGACCAGCGCGTCCCCGCGCTTCCCCGAGCTCGAGCAGCGCGTGCTCAGCTACTGGGAGAAGGACGGCACGTTCCAGGCCTCCATCGACAACCGCGACGCCGGGACGGACGGCTCCAACGAGTTCGTCTTCTACGACGGCCCGCCGTTCGCCAACGGCCTGCCGCACTACGGACATCTCCTCACCGGCTATGCCAAGGACCTCGTGGGCCGCTACCAGACGCAGCGCGGGCACCGCGTGGAGCGGCGCTTCGGCTGGGACACCCACGGCCTGCCGGCCGAGCTCGAGGCGATGAAGCAGCTCGGCATGACCGACAAGCAGCAGATCCTCGCCATGGGCATCGACAAGTTCAACGAGGCCTCCCGCGCCTCCGTCATGAAATACGCCGGGGAGTGGCGCGACTACGTGACGCGCCAGGCCCGCTGGGTCGACTTCGACAACGACTACAAGACCCTCAACCCCGAGTACATGGAGTCCGTCCTCTGGGCGTTCAAGACGCTGCACGAGAAGGGTCTGACCTACAACGGGTACCGCGTGCTCCCGTACTGCTGGAACGACGAGACGCCGCTGTCCAACCACGAGCTCCGCATGGACGAGGACGTCTACCAGGACCGCCAGGACCAGACCGTCACGGTGACCTTCCCGATCCTCGCCGGCACCACCGAGCTCTCGCGGGACCTCGCCGGCGTCCAGGCCCTCGCCTGGACCACCACACCCTGGACCCTGCCCACCAACGCGGCGCTCGCCGTCGGGCCGGACATCACCTACGTCGTCGTCGACGGCGAGCACGGAGGCCGGGCGGGCCGCTACCTCCTCGCGGAGGACCTGCTCGGCAACTACGCCAAGGACCTCGGGTTCGCAGATGCCGCCGCCGCACGCGACGCGGTCACCTCCCGCCACCGCGGCACCGAACTGGAGGGTCTCACCTACGAGCCGCTCTGGGACTACCTCGCCGACCCGGAGGAGGGCGGATACCGCCATGCGTTCCGCATCCTCGTCGCGGACTACGTGACGACGACGGACGGTACCGGGCTCGTCCACCAGGCACCCGCCTACGGCGAGGAGGACCAGAAGGTCTGCGAGGACGCCGGCATCCAGGTGATCCTCTCCGTCGACGAGGGCGCCAAGTTCCTCCCCCTGTTCGGCAAGGGACCGCTCGCTGAGATCGCGGGCCTGCAGGTCTTCGAGGCCAACCGCCACATCACGCGCGTGCTGAAATCCGAGGGACGGCTCGTGCGCCAGTCCAGCTACGTCCACAGCTACCCGCACTGCTGGCGGTGCCGCAACCCGCTCATCTACCGCGCCGTGTCCTCCTGGTACGTGGAGGTCACCAAGATCCGCGACCGCATGGTCGAGCTGAACCAGGACATCACCTGGATCCCCGGCAACGTCAAGGACGGCCAGTTCGGCAAGTGGCTCTCCAACGCGCGCGACTGGTCCATCAGCCGCAACCGCTTCTGGGGCAGCCCCATCCCCGTGTGGCAGTCGGACAACCCCGAGTACCCGCGCACCGACGTGTACGGCTCGCTCGCCGAGCTGCAGGCCGACTTCGGCCGCCTGCCGGTGAACAAGCAGGGCGAGGTGGACCTCCACCGTCCCTTCATCGACGAGCTCACGCGCCCGAACCCGGACGACCCGACCGGCAGCTCCACCATGCGGCGCGTCGAGGACGTCCTCGACGTCTGGTTCGACTCCGGCTCCATGCCCTACGGGCAGGTGCACTACCCGTTCGAGAACGAGCAGTGGTTCGACACGCACAACCCGGCGGACTTCATCGTCGAGTACATCGGGCAGACCCGCGGCTGGTTCTACATGCTGCACATCCTGTCCACGGCGCTGTTCGACCGGCCCGCGTTCCGCAACGTCATCAGCCACGGGATCGTGCTCGGCTCCGACGGGCAGAAGATGTCCAAGAGCCTGCGGAACTATCCCGACGTCTCCGAGGTGTTCGACCGCGACGGCTCCGACGCCATGCGCTGGTTCCTCATGGCCTCCCCGATCCTGCGCGGCGGCAACCTCGTGGTCACCGAGCAGGGTATCCGCGACGGCGTCCGCCAGGTGATCCTGCCGCTGTGGAACGTCTGGCACTTCTTCAGCCTGTACACCAATGCCGCGAACGGTGGCGAGGGCTACGAGGCGAGGACCGTCACCCCGGAGGCGGCCGCCCGGCTGGCGGAGCCGATCGATCGGTACATCCTCGCGAATACGGGGAACCTCGTGCGGGACCTCACGGAGGCGCTCGACGCGTTCACCATCAGCGACGCCTGCGAGTCGCTGCGCCGCTACCTGGACACACTGACCAACTGGTACGTCCGCCGGAGCCGCCAGCGGTTCTTCGAGGAGGACACCGACGCCTTCGATGTGCTCTACACCTGCCTCGAGGCCGTCTGCCGCGTGGCGGCCCCGCTGCTGCCGCTCGTCACGGAGGAGATCTGGCGCGGCCTCACCGGCGGCCGGTCCGTGCACCTCACCGACTGGCCCGAGGCGGCGTCGTTCCCGGCCGCTCCCGACCTCGTGGAGCAGATGGACCGGACCCGCCAGGTCTGCTCCGTCGGATCGAGCCTCCGCAAGGCGGCCAACCTCCGGGTGCGCCTGCCGCTGCGGGAGCTGACGGTCGTCGCGCCCGGCGCCGAGGGCCTCTCCGGGCAGTACGCCTCGATCATCGCCGACGAACTGAACCTCAAGGGCGTCCGCCTGGTGGATTCCGCGGACGCCGAGCCGGCCGAGTTCGGCATCGCGCAGCGCCTCGTGGTGAACGCCCGGGCCGCCGGGCCCCGCCTCGGCAAGAACGTGCAGACCGTCATCAAGGCCTCGAAGTCCGGGGACTGGTCCGTGGACGACGCCGGCGAGGTCACCGCCGGTGGCCTCGCGCTCGAGCCGCACGAGTACACGCTCGACACCGTCGTGGAGGGCAACGACGCCGCGTCGAAGGCAGTCACCGTGCTGCCGGGCGGTGGATTCCTCGTCCTCGACACCGAGGTCACCGCGGAACTCGCGGCCGAGGGCACGGCACGGGACGCCATCCGGGCCATTCAGCAGGCTCGCCGGGACGCCGATCTCGACATCAGCGACCGCATCAGCACCACCATCGGGGTCGCCGCCGAGCAGGTCGCCGCCCTCGAGGCCAATGCCGGCCTGATCCGGACCGAGACGCTCACGGTGGACCTCCGCGTGGAGGCCGTCGAGGGCTCGGGGAACGATTTCACCATCACCGTCGCGAAGCAGGAGCAGCAGCATGGATGAGACGAACGGTACCGGTGCGGGGCTCGACGCCTTCTCGGTCGAGAGCGTGTACGCCGAACTCCTGGGCCGCGCCCCGGAGGACAGGATGGAGCCGCGCATGGCTCCGCTGTACCGGGCCATGGAGATCCTCGGGGAGCCCAACAGGGCGTTCCCGATCATCCACATCACCGGCACGAACGGCAAGACGTCGACGGCGCGCATGATCGAGAGCATCCTGCTGGCGCACGACCTCCGGACCGGCCGGTTCACGAGCCCGCACCTGTCACGGGTCACGGAACGCATCAGCATCGACGGCGAGCCCGTCGCGGACGAGACCTTCGTGCGGGTGTGGGACGAGATCAAGCCCTACCTGGACATCGTCGACGGCGAGCTCCTCGTCGCCGGGGAGCCCCGGCTCACGTACTTCGAGTGCATCACGATCCTCGCGTTCGCGATCTTCGCCGACGAGCCGATCGATGTCGGCGTGATCGAGGTGGGACTCGGAGGGGTCACCGACGCCACGAACGTCGGTGACGGGCAGGTAGCGGTCATCACGCCCATCTCCCTGGACCACACCGAACTCCTCGGTGACACCGAGGAGGACATCGCCCGCGAGAAGGCCGGCATCATCAAGCCCGGCTCCTTCCTCGTCAGCGCCATCCAGCCCCGCGACGCGGCCCAAGTGCTCCTCGACCGGGCCCGCGAGGTGGGCGCCGAGTTCCGCTTCGAGGGTGTCGAGTTCGGTGTCGAGTCCCGCACGGTCGCCGTGGGCGGGCAGGTGGTCTCCCTCACCGGGCTGGCCGGCCGTTACGGCGAGCTGCTCGTCCCCCTGCACGGCGAGCACCAGGCCGAGAACGCGGCCGTCGCCGTTGCCGCCGTCGAGGCGTTCCTCGGCGCCGGCGAGCGGGAGCTGCAGACGGACCTGGTGCGGAACGGCCTGCGCGCCGTGACCTCCCCGGGCCGCCTCGAGGTGGTGCGCACCGCACCGAGCATCATCGTGGACGCCGCCCACAACCCCGCCGGTGCGCGAGCGGCGGCGAAGGGTGTCAACGAGGCGTTCGACTTCTCCCGGCTCGTGCTGGTCATCGGGGTCCTCGAGGACAAGGATGCCGCGGGCATCCTCGCCGAACTCCACGAGGAGCTCGGCGGGATCCTGGAGGACGTCTGCCTGACGCAGTCCACCTCGCCCCGCTCGGTGCCCGCCGCGGACCTCCTGCAGGCCGCCCTGTCGGCGGGCTTCGCCGAGGAGAACATCAACATCGCGCCGGGCCTCGACGACGCCCTCGAGTGGGCCGTGATGAAGGCCGAGGAGGACAACGACCTCGCGGGCGGTGTCCTCGTGACCGGTTCCATCACGGTGGTCGGGGAAGCCCGCACGCTCCTAGGGAAGTAGGCAGAGCATGGCTCGACGAATGACGAGGGCGCAGCGGGAGTGGCGCCCCGGGACGCCGAAGAAGCGCAGGTCCACCAAGATCATGTTCGCCTCGACTGTGCTGCTGCTCGAGGCGTTCGTGGTGTTCTTCGCGACGCTTACGGTCTTCGGTCTGCGCCGTGACGAGATCTCGCCCGCCCTCATCCTGACCTCAGGGCTGACCCTCAGCGTGGTGCTGGTCCTGACCTGCGCCGTCCTGACGAAACGGTGGGGGATCGCGGTGGGCTGGGTACTGCAGCTCGTGATCATCGCGGGCGGCTTCCTGGAGCCGACCATGTTCGTCGTCGGGCTCGCGTTCGCCCTCACCTGGCTCTACGGCCTCCGCCAGGGCCGGCGGGTGGACCGCGAGAACGTGGAGCGGGACCGCCTGCAGGCCGAGTGGGAGAAGGCGAACCCCGAGTAGCGGCGCCTTTAGTAGAGTCGGACCCGATACTGATCCGCTGCGCCGTCGAGAACGGCGCCCCCTGAAGGAGATCCCATGAGCGTTGAGCGAACCCTTGTCCTCGTCAAGCCCGACGGCGTGGCCCGCGGCCTGACCGGCACCATCCTGTCCCGCATCGAGGCGAAGGGCTACACCATCGCCGAACTGAAGCAGGTCCACGCCACCCGCGAGCTGCTCGAGGAGCACTACGCCGAGCACGTCGGCAAGCCGTTCTTCGACCCGCTCGTCGAGTTCATGCTCAGCGGGCCCGTCGTCGCCGCGATCTTCGAGGGCCAGCGCGTCATCGAGGGTTTCCGCTCCCTCGCCGGTGCCACGGAGCCGACGACGGCGGCGCCCGGCACCATCCGTGGTGACTTCGGCCGTGACTGGGGCGTGAAGGTGCAGCAGAACCTCGTGCACGGCTCCGACTCGGCGGAGTCCGCCGAACGCGAGATCGATATCTGGTTCGCCTGAGAATGCCAGCGGATGAACGGTTGCCCCGGGTCATGTGCCCGGGGCAACCGTCTTGGTAGGTTAGGGCAATGATGACCTACCAAAGACTGGGTACCTCCGGGCTCAGCGTTTCCACCGTCGGGCTCGGCTGCAACAACCTGGGCAGGGCCGGCACGAGCTCCGAGTCGCAGGAGGGCACCGACGCCGTGGTGCACGCCGCGATCGAAGCCGGCATCACGCTCTTCGACGTCGCCGACATGTACGGCAAGGCGCCCGGCGTCAGTGAGATCCAGCTGGGCAAGGCGCTGGGCAGCCGGCGCGACGACGTCGTGCTCGCCACGAAGTTCGGCCTGGACATGGCTGGTGCGAATGGACCCGACTGGGGTGCGCGCGGCTCGCGCCGCTACATCGTCCGGGCCGCCGAAGCGTCCCTGCGGCGCCTCGGGACCGACTGGATCGACCTGTACCAGTACCACGCACCGGACGCCCTCACCCCCGTCGAGGAGACCCTCGCGGCCCTCGACGACCTCGTGACCAGCGGCAAGGTCCGCTATCTGGGGCACTCCAACTTCGCGGGCTGGCAGATCGCCGAGGCGGAGTTCACCGCGCGCAGCGGCGGCTACACGCCCTTCATCTCGGCGCAGAATCCCTACAGCCTGCTGGACCGGCGGCTGGAACGCGAGGTCGTGCCGGCAGCGGAGGCCTACGGTCTCGGCATCCTGCCGTACTTCCCCCTCGCCAACGGGCTCCTGACCGGCAAGTACCGCCGCAACGAGGTGCCGGCCGGCAGCAGGCTCACGCACTCCCGCAGGAACGTGCTGGAGACGGCGGACTGGGACCAGCTCGAGGCCTTCTCGGCGTTCACAGCCGAGCGGGACCTCACCGAGGTGCAGGTCGCCTTCTCCTGGCTCGCGGCCCAGCCCTCGGTCGGATCCGTGATCGCCGGAGCCACGTCGCCCGAGCAGGTGCGCCAGAACGCGGCGGCTGCCGCATGGTCGCCGTCGGACGAGGACCTCACGGAATTGGACCGGATCTTCCCTCGCCCCGCCGCCTGACTCCAGCGGCCATTCTCCGTGCCTGCCGCTTGCCGGCGCGGCTCACACCCAAAGCCGGTCGCAACCCCCGTGCCCTGCACGACTGCACCGCTTGCTGGTGCGCTTGTCGGGACAGGTGATGGGTAACCGCGATGTGCCCTACCCGTGAGGAGCCAGGAAGCCTGCTCTTGAAGCGGGTTGTCGTTCCGCAGCTCCGGCATATCTTGGCCGGGCGCTGTGAGCGCTTCAAGTATCAGGCGACCTGGTGCCTATCGGGTACCGCGCCTCGCGGGCGGCCTTCCTTGGACTGAAGGGTGTGTCACCCGGCCCCAGCGGCCGGGAAGGGGTTCTGCTCCCTTGCTGCTTCACAGGACATCGGTGGGCAGAGGTCCGTGATCAGCCCCGTCCCGGCGCACTCACGGACCGCGCGAATGCCCTCGACCGCTGACCCTTTGTCCGGGAACTGCCCGGATACGGCGACGACCGTCCCACCGGCCGCTTTCAGCCTGAACCTGAAGGAAGCTCCTCCGTCCTGGAAAAGCTCAAACGTTCCGCTCACAACTAGCCCCTCATCACCGAGGCAGGGGAACTGCCCGGTTCGTCATCGAATCCGGAACTCAGCGCTGCGTTCCGGTTGGCCCGGAAATGGGATAGGGCTTGCCCTATGTGACCCCAGCCACACCCAATGCACCTAGGGTAAAGGTCTTTTTTCTTACTGGCGAGTAACCGCCTATGGGATGCGTCCGCACCAGTGATTTCAACGCGCTTTTCACTAAGCAGCCTAGATTCTTTTGTTCCCCTTTTTGCTAAGCAGCTTGGTCTTTCGTTTCCTTGAGTTCCTGTTTACCGCCCACTGCTGACGCACGAGCAATACCTGACGACCACGGTGCCGCTCTCATACATCAGAGAACTGTCGCGTAGCCATCCTCCCTGCTGCGGTTCGTCCTGGCTGTCGTCGCCGACAGGAGCTCGAGCAGTTACGACTCAGATGATCAATGTGTCGACACCCGTACGTATTCGAGCACATGAATACCCAACTCCGAGGTGAAAGACCAGGTGTCTCCTATTAGATGCGCTGCACCGTCGAAAAGCTCCTGGGCTCTCCCGGACTGCCCCGCGCTCAGCATTTGATCGGCTCGCTGCAGCGAGGTGATGAAACCCTTGAATGACTGATCAGAGGCACCCGTACCGCGTTTCTCCGGCGGTAATCCCAATTCCTCCTCCAAAGACGTGAGCAGCCTAGTTGAGCTTCCCGAAGTGCCCTGCTGCGTCGGAAGACAAACGTTCTGGTTTCATCGAGTTCACGAGAAGAATTACTCCCACCACAAGAATGAAAAGAGCCAGGACTAGTAGAGCCTGATCGGTCGATGTGGCGGGGCAACCTGCGGAACTGTCGTCGATTTCGGGGCAACTGCGCCACGGTTGAAGAAAGAAGACGACGCCACCGACTGCTCCAGAAATGGTCAACAGCAGCCCCGACGCCATGTATCTGGCCTTCTTGGAAACACTCATATGTCATCAAAGCATGCTGACTACCATCGGTGAGTGGTACGCCGACCCATGTGCTGGAGCTCCGCCGATGAGTAGGGGAGGGGTCGTCATCCGGAACGGCCGGGTGCTTTGCGGTCAGCGAGCCGGCCTGCGGCACCGCCGATGGCCGACTCAAGGTATGGTCCACCCACCTTCAGCGTGGAACCATTGGCCCATGGATGTCTTCGCGGCTATCGCCGACGAGCGTCGGGCCGTGGCCGACATGCTGTCGGAGCTGTCCCTGGAGCAGCAGAGGACGCCGAGCCTGTGCGAGGGCTGGAGTGTTCACGATGTCGCCGCTCATCTTGTCATGCCTCTTGAGGTGCGTATGCCGGCCTTCCTCCTGACGATGCTGGCCTGTCGCGGTGACTTCGATCGCGCGAACGTGCGCCTGACTCGCCAGCAGGCTGCGCGACCTTTTGACGAGATCGTGGAGGTGCTACGACGACGAGCGGCATCGCGCTTCACCCCACCCGGGTCTGGCCCGGAGGCGCCCCTCACCGACTTGTTGGTGCACGGATTGGATATCCGCTGGCCGCTCGGGTTGGTACGCGAGCTTCCGGAGGATCGGGTGGCCACGTCGCTCACCTTCTTGATCAGCCGATCCGGCCGTGGTCTCGTCCCCCGGGGTTTGCTGGACGGACTGCACTTCGAAGCTGACGACCTCGACTGGGCACACGGCCACGGCCCATCAGTCAGTGGTCGAGCGGAAGCTTTTCTGCTGGTTCTCACGGGGCGCAGTGCTGCCCTGGGGGTCCTCGCCGGTGACGGGCTCCCGACCCTGCGAGCTCGGCTGCCCTGACGTTGAAGTCCTCAGGCCTCGAACACAATGGTCCACCGGCTGTCCCTGGCGGAACACGATGTCGTCGGACTAGAGCGTCAGGTGAGGAGTGTGACCTCATAGGTGTGGCCTGCCGCGCGCAGCCTCTCCACCAGGACATCGCCGAGGGCGGTCGCAGGGGTGAGGGAGCCGGCGGCGGGCGGCAGACGGTCGCCGTCGAGGGCCAGGCAGAGCGCTGTCTCCCCGGCCATCACAGCGGTAGCAGCGTACCCGGGATCGCCCGGTCCGGCTGCGACGGCCCGGTACCGTCGACCGCCCTCCGTCGAGGCCGTCACCTGGGAACGGAACCAGCCAGCGCGCTGCGTGGCCTCGCTCGGGCCGGTGCCCGGGGCAGGAAGGGCCCGGTCGAGCAGCTTCCGCGTCGGGGGGAACACCATCGCAGCTCCGAAGGCGCGCAGACCGATCGCCGTCGCGCCGGCGACGACAGCCCCTGCGGGCCCGCGTCCCATGCCCATCACCTCGCCGTACTGCAGGGACCTGCCGTAGGCCCACCCCTGCAGCGCGGTGCTGCGACGTACGATCCGCGTGTTCGCCGACGCCATGACGAAGGGAGCCGTCCACAGGCCGTCCTTCGAACGGCCGACCCAGCCCAGATCCGCGGGCTGCCGCGTAGGAGGTTCCTCCGCCCGATCGGGGCTGAGGGAGTAGGGATCGGCCGCGAGCCTTCGCAGCAACGGGTCCGTGCGCACGCCGTCTAGCTGCCCCCGCATCGAGTCGATCGTGCCCCCGCTGAAGCCGCCCTTGGCGGTCGCCACCAGCTCGACCTCGGTCAGCCCGCCGGCACCGTCGGCCTGCGCGGCCCGGTGCAGCAGCAGCACCCCGAGGTCCGAGGGGATGGAGTCGTAGCCGCACGCATGGACGATCCGTGCGCCGGTGGTCCTCGCCAGGGCGTCGTAGCGGTCGATGGCGTCGCGGACGAAGGACACCTCTCCCGTCAGGTCCCCGTAGTGTGTGCCGGCCCGTGCGCACGCCTCCACGACCGGCAATCCGTACTTCGTGTAGGGGCCCACCGTGGTGAAAAGCGCCCTTGTGCCCGCGGCCAGCGCGGCGAGCGAGTCGGGGAGCTCCGTGTCGGCTTCAAGGAGGGACCAGTCGCGTGCGGCGACGGGCAGCCTGGACCGCACCGCTTCGAGCTTCTTCCTCGACCTGCCCGCGAGTCCCACGCGGAGCTCCGGCGGTGCGTGGTCCGCGAGGTACCCGGCGACCAGTTCACCGACGAAGCCCGTGGCGCCGAGCAGAACGAGGTCGTGGTCGCGCGCTCGAGTCTCCATGCAGGCAGTCTTCCACGACCGTGGCCGAACCGGCATCGCCTCGGTATTGCCCGTGGACGATCACGCCGGCGACGGGTACGACGGGATCGGCACCCTCATCGGCAGCCCATCAACGCAGTTGTTCCACCAATCGGCGAGTCCCATTGTCTCGTCCAGATGCCGAGCTTCCCACGCCCGACCATTGACCTGAGCGACTTATGTACCTTACGGTACTGAATAGGTCAGGGTAAGACGGGCCGCCGACTTCGATGCTCATCCGCGCTATAGAGCGGGTTTCCTGGAGGTCACATCCACCACTTGAATTGAAGAAGGAGTGAGCATGAAACTTGTGAATCTCGGCGGCCTTGACGTGTCGCGGATTGGTCTCGGGGTGATGGGAATGTCCGCGTTCTACACAGGTGCCGGACAGGATGAGGGTGAGTCGATACGGACGATTCATCGGGCGATCGACCTCGGAGTGACCCACTTCGATACTGCCGAGGTGTATGGCCCCTACGTCAACGAGGAGCTTTTGGCTCGTGCATTGTCGGGGCGCCGCGACGAGGTCGTCATCGCTTCCAAATTCGGTCTGATCTCTCATACCGGGAGGGAGGGGATGGACGGGACTGCCGAGAACGTACGAAGGGCTGTCGAGGGCTCTCTGCGTCGGCTCGGCACGGATCACATCGATCTGTATTACCAGCACCGCATGGACCCCGCGACGCCGATCGAGGAAACCGTCGGCGCTCTTGCGGACCTGGTCAGCGAGGGGAAAATTCTCCACCTCGGGCTGTCCGAAGCCGGCCCCTCGACTATCCGCCGGGCGAATGCAGTTCACCCGATCGCGGCCGTGCAGTCCGAATATTCATTATGGACTCGCGATACTGAAGCCGAAGTACTCCCTGTCCTGCGCGAGTTGGGGATCGGACTCGTGCCCTTCTCGCCTCTGGGTCACGGATTTCTTACAGGGGGTATCCGCACACTCGACGGCCTCGAGGGTGGCGATTGGCGTCGAGGGAATCCCCGTTTCACCGGCGGCAACCTCGAGCTCAACCTGAAGATCGTCGATGAAGTGGAGGCGGTGGCGGCTGAGGTCGATAGGACGCCGGCGCAGGTGGCGCTTGCGTGGCTCCTCGCCCAGGGCGACGACATCGCCCCCATTCCGGGCACCAAGCGCGTCTCGCGCCTGGAGGAGAACAGTGCTGCGGATGACATAGAGCTCTCCTCGGCTCAACTCACTCGCTTGAGTAACCTGCCGTCGGCCAGGGGGGAGCGCTTCGACGAAGAAAGCATGGCTGTAGTCGACCGATGACTTCGCTGCCGCGGTGCGTTCTGCTCGCTCGCGCCGCGAGCCCGGCTCGACTCACCTCTGAACAGGGCTGACCGCCTAAGCAGCGGTTGCGGATCCCCAAGGACCATTTCGTATTGCCTGGTCCGCCACGTCGTGCAGGTCGGACTGGGTGTAACCGCTTGCCGCCTGGACTGCTATGCCGTAAGCAACACTCATCACAAAGGTCGCAAGGGCATGAGGGTCCGAACTCTCATGTAAATCACCCTCCACCAGTGCCCGCCGGAACCGTTCCTCCAGTTTGACGCCGACATCCCGCCTCCACGCAACGAGTATCTCCCGAACAGGAAGAGCAGCGTCGCCTGTCACCAGCGCTCCCTGCACCCCGAGACAACCAGTTGGCGCTCCACCGCGTGTAGTTGTCGTTGCAGCACCATGGAGCAGGGTCGTCACAACCCGAAGCGCGGTGGGTTCCTCGAGGGCTCGGTAGCCGTACGAAGCGGGGCCGTTCGTATAGCGATCCAGAGCTTTCCGGAAGAGTTGTTCCTTGTTGCCGAACGCCGCGTACATGCTCGTCTTCGTGATCCCCATGGCGGACGTCAGATCAGCCAAGGTCGACCCCTCGTAGCCCTTGGACCAGAAGACCGTAAGCGCAGCCTCCAGTGCGTCGTCCACATCGAACTCGCGAGGTCGACCGCTACGGACCGTCTCGTTACTCACCATGCGTCCACCATACGTTCTGTACCGATGAGTACGCATTCGCTCCGACAGACCCTGCCCTGGCTCAGGGCGACCAACTGCTGCAGGGGCATGTAGCGAGCCGGGCCGAGGGCGGCCTCGTCAGTGCGGGCCTGCGCCAGAGAGCCCCGCAGAGCCGGTCCGCCCTCGGGGTGGACGAGCCGCTGCTCGATCGTGCTGGTTGTTCTGATGGTCCACGGGGCGGGGCGGGTGCTGGCGTTCGAGGGCGGCGCCTTCGACATCGACGTTGGGGAGAATCCGTCCCAGCCAGGCGGGGGTCCACCAGGCGCTGCGTCCGAGGAGATGCATGAGGGCGGGGACAACGAGCATGCGGATGATGAACGCGTCGACGAGCACGCCGAACGCGAGCCCGAAACCGACGGCTCGGATGATGGTGGAGTGGGCGAAGATGAAGCCGCTGAAGACCGAGACCATGATGAGGGCTGCAGCGGTGACGACGGAGCGGCCGGCCCGGAAGCCCTGGGCGACGGCGAGTCGGGCAGGGGAGCTATGGACGAAGGCTTCGCGCATTCCGGCGGTGAGGAAGAGCTGATAGTCCATGGCGAGGCCGAAGAGGATTCCGACGAGGATGACCGGCAGGAAGCTCAGGATCGGCCCTGGATCATGGATGCCGAAGAGTCCGCCGAGCCAACCCCATTGGAAGACCGCGGTGAGGGCCCCGTAGGTGGCGATGAGGGACAGGATGAAACCGGCCGTTGCGATCAGTGGGACGAGCAGGGACCGGAAGACGACGACCATGATGAGGAAGGACAGGCCGACGACGACGGCTACGTAGAGCGGGAGGACGTCGGCGAGGTTGCCGGAGATGTCGATGTTTGTCGCAGCCTGACCGGCCACACCGAGCGTGGACCCGTCAGGGGCGGGGAGGTCCCGGAGACTGCGGACAAGGTCCTCGGTCGAGGCGTCGTTGGGCCCTCCAGTCGGGATGACCTGAAATGCGGCCAGGGCGTTGTCGTCGGAGACGGCGATCGGCGCTACGGCGGTCACGTTCTCCTCGCCCGCAATTGAGCGGGCAGTGTCGAGCTGCTCCGTCAGGATCTCGTCGTCGGGTGTTCCTTCTGGAAGGTCGGCTGTAACGAGCAGGGTCCCGTTGACTCCGTCACCGAACTTCTCGGTGGTGATCTGGTGGGCCCGGTACTGGGTGGAGTCCTCCGGTTCGGAGGACCCGTCCGGCAGGCCGAGACGCATCGACAGGGCCGGCGCGGCGACCAGCAACAGGACGGAGGCCCCGACGATGACGCTGGTCACCGCTCGTCCGGTCCGCATGGGGGTGATTTGCTTCTCGACGCGGTGCTGCGGGGGATGCCCGCGGTGGACCCGTTCCTTGCGTGAAAGCACCCGGTCCTTCGCAAGTCCGAGCAGTGCCGGGGTGAGGGTGATGGCCACGAGGACCGCGACGGCGACGCTGACGGCACCGACGGTGCCCATCAGGCCGAGGAACGGCACCCCGGTGATGTTCAGGGCCAGCAGGGCGACGACGACGGTCGACCCGGCGAACACCACTGCGTTGCCGGCCGTACCGTTCGCGAGCCCGATGGATTCGTGCAGGTCCGTTCCTGCGATGAGTTGCTTGCGGTGGCGGTTGAGGATGAACAGTGAGTAGTCGATACCGACCGCGAGGCCCAGCATGAGGCCGAGGACCGGTGTCACGGATGCCATCTCCACGGCGCCCGAGAATGCCAACGAGGCCGTAAGGGCTACGCCGATGCCGACGATGGCGCTGACCAGGGGCAGCGTCGCAGCGAGGACCGTGCCGAGCATGACGAACAAGACGATGGCCGCGATGATCAGTCCGATGGCTTCACCGGGGCCGAAGACGCTGGGGGTGGCCTGGGCGAGGGAGTTCGCGTACTCGACGTTCACGCCTTCGATCGGATGCTCCGCCACATAGTCGATGACCCCCTCGCGGGTCTCGTTGCTCAGCTCGAGCTGCGGCACGTCAAAGCTGACGTTGATGATCGCCGTCGTGCCGTCGTCGGAGACGGAGCCGATGTTCTCCGTGAAGGAGAAGAGCTCCGTGCCGTCCTCGAGCTGTCGGTTCTGCTCCTCGAGCTTCGCCCGCCCGTCATCGAGAGTCTTCTGCTGCGCCTCGAGCGTGGCCGACTGCGTATCGAGCCGCTGTTGCTGGGCTTCCAACGCCTGGACTACCGGCCCTGTCGCAGCCTGTCGTGAGCGGTCCAGCTGGGCCTGCGCGGTGTCGAGTTGTTGCAAACCTGCATCGAGCTGCGCCTGCCCGGCGTCGAGTTCGGCGCGGGCCGATTCGATCTAGATGCGGCCGTCCGTCAGCGTCTTCTCCTGCTCGGCGAGCTGCGCCTCGGTGTCGAACGGATCGATGACAGCGGACACATCGGCAAGGTTCCCTGCATCAGCGACCAGGTCCGCGACGGCGTCCTTCTGGGCCTGCGTGAACGGCTCACCATCAGCGGTCTGTAGAACGACCGCCCCGGAGCCACCGCTGAGGTCCTGCAACTTCTCGGCAAGCTCGTCGGTGACCTTCGCGGCCTCGGTCCCGGGGATGTCGAAACTGGAGGCCAGCGCGCCGCCGAACGTCAGGAAGGACGTGACAGCCAGCGCAAGGATGGCGAGCCAGGCCCCGAGGGTGCGCCAGGCATGAGCCGCAGCCCATGAGCCGAGACGGTGGAGGAACAGGGCCATGAGAATTCCTTGCTTCGAGCGACACCGACACTTAGACGATACGCACCGTCTCGTCAAAGTCCGAATTAGGCTGGTGTGATGTCGATCAACCACCGTGCTGGGGCCCAGCGCAGCGAAGCAGCCCGGACAGCCATCCTCACCGCTGCTGGACAGCTCTTCGCCTCGAGAGGGTACGAGCGTTTGACGATGGAAGGCATAGCGTCGGCCGCGAAAGTGGGCAAACAGACCATTTACCGTTGGTGGCCGTCCAAGAGTGCCCTGATCGCCGAGTGTCTCGCCGAGGGGTATCTGCTACCCAACGACCGCTTCGACCCGGCTGCAGGCGGGCACGTCATCGACGACATCAGTTCCTGGTATGCCGGCGTCGCCGACTACTTCCAGACCGAGACCAACACGCGGCTATTGCTGTCGCTCATCTCCGCGGCGGCCGGTGATCCGGGTGTTGCCGAGCACTTCAATGCGCGCTTCGGCGGTGGTCACACCATTGAAGCCCGACTTCAGCAAGGCATCGAGGCCGGCGAGTTGCATCCGGAGGTGCCGATGGATCAGGTGGCCGAAGCCCTGATCGGCGCTCTGGTCCTCCGGGTACTCGCCAGGTCCACCATGGACCAGACGTTCACGCACGACATGGTGCAACTGGTGCTGGCTCCCCATCAAATCTCGCGGACACAGACGTGACACGATCTGGCGTGATCAAAATTCCTGAAGGGTCGTTGTGCGACCCTTTCAAGGCTCCACCTGAAGCGCCGATAACCCATCTTCCGTCAGGTGGCGAACTTGGTCGGTCATGGTCGGGTTCCCTTTCCCTTGGTTCTCAGTGAGCCGCTATCAGGACGGTGTGACGAGGAGGATGTCACCGCCCTAGGCATGTGCTCCGCCCGTGAAGGCGAAGCGCTGAGCGCTACCGGCGACCGGCGTCGTGATGTTGGCCTCCGTCTTCATGGCCTCTATCGTGGCGACGGTGTCGCCGGCAACCACGGTATCCCCTTCCGCGCGGGCGACGGTGACGGATTCAGTGAAGCGCGCGGCGATGTGCCCGGGGGTGCCGGGGTCCGCCTTCTCAGCCGAGTTAGGCGCCGTTGCCGGTGAGGATTTGTGCTGTTTCGCGCATGTGGTCTTCGACCGCGCGGGTCGCACCGAGGGAATCCCCGGTCTTGATGGCCGCCACGATGCTCGAGTGACGGTGTGCGCTCATGTTGCTCAGTGCCTGACTGACTCCGGCATACATCACGCTCATCCGGATGGAGCCCTCGAGGGACTTCCAGGAGTGGAGCAGCGTCCGGTTGCCGGTGAGCGAGCATAGCGTCTGGTGGAAGTTCAGGTCCGCTTCGATGCGCTCGTCCAGGTCGCCTTCAGCCGACTCCTCCATACGCCGGATCCCATCCTCCAGGTCCTGTACGACGGCGTCCCGGTCGTCCTGCTCGGACAGCATCCGGGCGGCTAATCCCTCCAGGGCGGCTCGCACTTGGAAGATGTCGTGGACATCGGCGGCGTCCAGGTGCCGTACGGCAAGCCGCCCCCGGGCGCCGGCCGAGATGAGGCCCTCCTGTTGCAGTTGTCGCATGGCTTCACGCAGGGTGCCCCGGCTGATTTGGAGCTTTTCTGACAGTTCCGTCTCCACCAGGTGCGTGCCCGGAGCGAGCTCACCGGTGGTGATGGCGCGCCGGAGGGCGCTCAGCGCCAACTGACGGAGGTTGTTCTTCTCCAGCCCTCCGAGAAGCGATGCTGGTGCTGCCGTCATTGAGAAATCCTTCGCCGGTGGTGATTGTCGACATTCACTCGTCGACATCGATCTTACGGACCGACCGATCCTTTGGGGAGGCGCATGCTTGGCCCCGTAGCCGGAACCCTGCAGTCCTAGGACAGTTCGCCGAGGACCTTCTGCACGATGCGGTTGCGGGAGAGCCCGTACCTCTCATGCAGGGTGGGTAGTGCGCCGGCGTCGAGGAACAGGTCGGGCAGGGCGACCGGCACGATCCTGGTGCCGGCACCGTGTCGAACTGCGACGCTTGCGACGGTCTCGAAGAGGCCGCCGACCTCGGTGTGGTTCTCGAGGGTGACGACGAGGCGGTCCTTGCCGAGTTCCCGGAGCACTGTCTCGTTGTCGAAGGGCTTGATCGTGGGGGAATGGAGCACAGCGGCATCGACGTGGTGGGCGGCTAGCTCCTCGGCGGCCTGGAGTGCCCTCATGGTCATGAGTCCGCTGGAGATGAACAGGACGTCGCGGCCGGGGCGTAGTTCCTTGGCCTTGCCGAGCTCGAACGAGTAGTCGTATCCGTCGAGGACGGTTGGGACATTGCCTCTGAGCAGACGGAGGTAGGTCGGTCCTTCTGACGCGGCCAGTTGTGGCACGGCCTGCTCGATGTCGAGTGAGTCGCAGGGGTCCACGATGGTGAGGTTGGGCATGCCGCGGAAGATGGCGATATCCTCTGTCGCCTGGTGGCTCGGTCCGTAGCCCGTCGTCAGGCCGGGAAGCCCGCCGACGATGTTGACGTTCAGGTTCGGTTCGGCGATGTCCAGGCAGAGGAAGTCGTAGGCGCGCCGGGCGGCGAAGACCGCGTAGGTGGAGGCAAACGGGACGAGTCCTGTTTCGGCCATTCCGGCGGCTGCCCCGAAGAGGAGCTGTTCGGCCATACCCATCTGGAAGAACCGGTTCGGGAATGCCTTGGCGAAGATGTGCATGTCGGTGTATTTGCCAAGGTCGGCCGTCAGACCCACTATGCGAGGGTCCTGTTCCGCTGCTTTGACCAGTGCGTGCCCGAACGGTGCCGGGGCGGTCTTCTGCCCGGGATCGGCGAAGGAAGCGATCATGGCGGAGGTCTTGAGTTTGGGCTTCACGGCGGCCGTGGTGTCGGGTGCCTCGGTGGTGGTACTCGTGCTGGTGGTGGTGCTCATTGCGCGGCCTTTCCTTCGTGTCCGGCAGTGAGCTGCTCACGGCAGATCTGCCATTCGTGTTCTTCGATGCGCATGAAGTGGGCTTTCTCGCGCTCCTCGAGAAGAGGCACGCCTTTGCCGACCTTCGTGTCGCAGAGGATGACGGAGGGCCGTCCAGTGGGGGCGGCCTCGCGGGCGATGATGTCGAGCGCTTCCAGGAGGGCGGTGGCGTCGTTGCCGTTCACGCGTTGGGTGTGCCAGCCGAAGGCCGCCCATTTGTCCGCGGCAGGTTCGATGCTGAGCACGGTCTTGGTGGCTCCGTCGGCCTGCAGCGCGTTCATGTCGACCAGTGCGGTGAGATGGCCGAGCTGGTGGTGGTGGGCTCCCATGGCCGCTTCCCAGGTCGATCCCTCGTCGAGTTCGCCGTCGGAGAGGAAGTTGAAGATCCTCGACTCGGTGCCTTGCAACCGCAGTCCCAGTGCGAGGCCGACGGCGACTCCGAGTCCGTGGCCGAGGGACCCGCCGGATATCTCCATGCCGGGGGTGTAGGAGGCCATGCCGGACATGGGGAGACGGGAGTCATCGGACCCGTAGGTCTCGAGTTCATCGAGGGGGATGATGCCGGCTTCGGCCAGGGCAGCGTAGTGCCCGATGGCGTAGTGGCCGGTGGAGAGCAGGAACCGGTCGCGGTCGGTCCAGTGCGGGTCTTCCGGGCGGAAGCGGAGCTGGTCGGCGTAGACGGCGGCGAACATGTCCGCGGAGCCGAGTGCCTGGCCGACGTACCCCTGGCCCTGTACTTCGCCCATGTTCAGGGCGTAGTGGCGGGCCCGGTAGGCGGCTGCCTCGACGGCGGCGACCCGGGCGTTGAAATCGGGCTGATCGGCACCACGCACAGTGGTCTCTGTGGTGGCTGTGGTGCTGGTGGCGGGGGTGGATGTCAGAGTCATGAGTGCTCTTTCTGGTTCCCGGGAAGAGGTATCGGTCAGAAGTATTAGGCAGAGGTGGTTGTCAGACGTGCTGGGGCAGGGGGACGTTCTTGCCGGCTTCCTCGGCGAGCTGTCGTTCCTTCGCGCCCCAGGTCTCGCGGGTCATGAGTGCGGCGATGAGGCCGATGAGGGCGTAGGTGGAGAACAGCAGGGCCGGGCCGAGCCAGCCGAGCTGGATGTACAGCAGGGTGGTGATAAAGGGGGTGAACCCAGAGACCATGGCCGAGATCTGGTAGGCCAGGGAGGCGCCGGAGGCCCGGGTCTTGGCCTGGAACAGCTCGGGGAACCAGGCGCCCTGCGCACCGGCGAGTGAATTCTGGCAGACGGCGTAGGAGATGACGATGGTGATCAGCACGCAGATGAACAGGCCCGTGTTGGCGAGCAGGAACATGGGGATGCCGAACAGGACCGCGAAGGCGCAGGACCAGATGTAGACGGGGCGTCGGCCGACACGGTCGGTGAGTCGTGCCCACCCCATCGTCGCGAAGATACCGATGAACGACGCGACGCAGAGGGACGTCAGCGTCTCGGTGCGGGTCGCCAGCTCGGTCGTGTTGAGGTAGGAGATCATGTAGGTGACCGCGACGGCGTAGCCGGCTGTTTCAGCGACGCGGAGGCAGATGCCGCGGACGATGCTGCGCCAGTCCTGCCGGATGACCTGCACGATGGGGTTCTTGACGATGTCGCCGTGTTCCTTCACGTCCTCGAAGACCGGGGACTCGGGGACCTTCGACCGGATGATCAGGCCGACGGCGACGAGCACGATGCTGGCCAGGAACGGTATGCGCCAGGCCCAGTCGCCGATCAGGTTGGCGCTGGCGAGGAAGACGAGGTTCGCCAGGAGAAGTCCGACGGGGAAGCCGGCCTGCACGATGCCGGTGTACTTGCCCTTGGACTTCCACGGGGCGTGCTCGTAGCTCATCAGGATTGCGCCTCCCCACTCGGCGCCGAACGCCAGTCCCTGGATGATGCGGACGATCACCAGCAAAATCGGCGCGAGGATGCCCACGGTCGCGTAGGTCGGCAGGAGCCCGATGGCGAAGGTCGCCAGCCCCATGATGATCAGCGACGCCACGAGGACGGGCTTGCGGCCTACCTTGTCCCCGAGGTGGCCGCCGATGATGCCGCCGAGGGGGCGGGCCGCGAAACCGACGCCCAGGGTAGCGAACGAGGCCAGGGTTGCGGTGACAGGATCCGCCCCGGGGAAGAAGGCTGGCCCGAAGTAGAGAGCCGCGGCGGTCCCGAAGCCGATGAAGTCGTAGGTCTCGATTACCGCCCCGACCCCTGACCCGACAGCGACCTTGCGGGCATCCTTCGTCCCATGGACGTGGCCTCGCATCTGGAGAGCTTCGTTGCTCATCGTGCATCCTTTACTGAGAGGAATTGTCGACTGTTAACACTGCGTCCTATTAGTGTGACCTAAGGCACATGTATTGTCAACAGTCGACAGAAAGTGCCCTTGCAGAAGGTGCTTTGGGGTCTTTTAGGCGGCTGGGACGGCAGGGGGTGGCTGGACGGAGTGGGTTTTATGGGAGTTGCGTGCCTGCCACCCCTCGCTCATGCCAGGGGACGGGGGAGAAGGCCGGGTCTAGTGAATGTGGCTTCCGCCGTTGATGTCGATCGTGGTGCCGGTGAGGTAGGAGGAGTCGTCGGAGGACAGGAAGGCGATGACTCCAGCGATTTCGTCAGTTGTCGCAGTGCGGCCCAGGGGGATGTCCCGGGCGAGGGCGGCTTCCTGTTCTGGTGTGCTGCCGACCCGGATGTTGGTGTCGACGGCACCCGGGGTGACGGCGTTTACGGTGACGCCGCTGTCGGCCAGTTCCCGGGCCAGTGCCTTGGTGAAGCCCAGGATCGCGGCCTTGGCTGCGGAATAGGGGACTTTGCCGAAGACGCCGCCGCCGCGCTGAGCGGAGACGGAGGACATATTCACGATGCGGCCCCAGCCGTTCTCGAGCATGGCCGGCAGGAAGGCCTTCGTCACCAGGTACGTGCCGGTGGCGTTGACGGCCATGACCTTGTTCCACAGCTCGAGGGTGGTCTCGAGGAACGGGACAGGTGAGGTGATACCCGCGATGTTGGCGAGTGCCCCGACGGGCGGCAGGTTACCGGCTGAGACTTCAGCTGCTACAGCGGCTTGGGCCGCGGTGACGGAGGCTTCGCTGGTGACGTCGACCTCGTAGCCGAAGCCGGGGACTCCGAATTCGTTACTGATCTCCGTGGCGACCTTCGCGGACGTTTCGCCGTTGAGGTCAAGGACGACGATGGCCCACCCGTCCTGGGCGTAGCGGCGGGCGGTGGTGACCCCGATTCCGCGGGGGGAGGTTGCTCCGGTGATGACGGCGGTTCGCTGGGTGCTGGTCATGATGCTCCTGTACTGGTCATGGTGCTGTTACTGGTTTGGGTGCTTGTAGTGAACTGGGTTTAGGTAGTGGTTCAGTGAAGTGGGTGAGTGGGCAGGCGTCAGGCCGCGGGAGACCCGAGGAGTTGCGAGATGTAGGTTGCGGCCGCCATCGTGGCTTGCGGACGTTCGTCATCGGTGACGTCCCGGGTTTCGAGTTCCAGGGAGAAATGACCGTCGTATCCGGACACTGCCAGGGCTTCCAGGCCTGCCGCGAAGTCGACGGTGCCGTTGCCGATGCTGCGGTTGATGTCACCGGCGACGGCATCGCGGAGGTGTACGTGGCGGATCCTATGCCGGAAGATGTCGACGTATTCGACGGCATCGGCACCTGAGGCTTCGAGGTGGCTGAAGTCCATGACAAGACCCACGGTCTCGGGTAGGTGCGCCAGAAGGTCGACAGTTCGATCCAGGTCCCAGCACAGGCGATAGAAGTGCGGTGCCTCCACCCAGATATTTACTCCGACAGCTGCAGCACGTTGTGAGGCGTCCTCGAGCGCGGTTGCCACATGCTCCATGTCTTTATTGAGGGTGGCGGCCGGGTCTCGAGATTGGGCTCCGCAGGGAAGGACTAGGGCGGGCGCGTCGACGTTTTCTGCCAGCTTCAGGAGCATGTCGAGATGCTCCTCGCGGCGTGCGGAGCCTGCGGGGTCCAGGATCGCGTTGAGGTCCCCGATGTCGGCATTGATCGACCGGACACTCATCCCGGAGGACCGGATGGCAGAACTGGCGTCCTTCACAGCCAAGTTATCTAGGACGAAGGGGACATGGTCGCACACGCCCGGAAGGGCGCCAAGATCCAGCGTGGAGAAACCCAGCGTCCTCATGGTGTTCAGAGCAGCCGGAAGGCTGAGGTGTCGAAAGCTGATGGACGAGCACACAAGCCGGGGGTGGAACATCATCGTGACCTCACACTGACGGACGTGACTTGAAGCACACTACTTAGATGTGTGTTAACAGTCAACATAAAACCGGTAGGCGCGTTATCCGACGCACGGCCCGAGAGCACGCAATCCTTGACGCCATCAGTGCAGTCCGGCAGTCCACCACCGAGTGGGAAGCTACAGGGCCTGGAACCATTGTCTGATTCGGGGCATTGATGCCCTGCTTCATGAACGAGCATCTATGGTGTAGTCGCGTGAGTGCTTAGGGTCGAGGGATGACTCCTCACGACGCGCTGCCAACACCGGATCATGAGCACCAGTCCTACCGAACCGTTCCCTACGGTGGCGACCATGACCACCATTCGGGTCTCGACCTCGATGCCCTCGTCTTCAGCGACCAACTCGCGGCCGTTCTGGACTATGCGGACCGATCTGAGGCTCATGCCATCGTTGACCTCGGCGCCGGCACCGGTGCCGGTAGCCGGCTCCTGCGCAACCGATACCCGGAAGCGTCGGTGCTGTGTGTCGACAACGACCCGCACATGGTGAACCAGCTGCGGGCGCAAGGCTTCGCCGTGGTCGAAGCCGACCTCAACAACGGGTTCCCCTCCCTGACCGACATTGAAGCGCACTCCGTCGACCTGATCTGGGCATCATCGTCCCTCCACCACATCAGCGACCCCGCTCGACTACTAGCCGGAAGCAGTCCGTTCCTGGCCCCAGAGGGCGTGCTGCTCGTCGTCGAACTCGCGACCCTCCCCAGCTTCCTCAGCCACGGACCTCAGGCCCAGCTCGAGGAACGCTGCCACGCAGCGGCGACAGCAGAAGGCTGGAATCACCATCCCAACTGGACACCCACCATCGAAGCCTCCGGGTTCACCGTCACGAAGAGCACGCTGACGACCACAACTCCCGTCACACACGAGGCGCGCCAGTACGCACACCAGTGGTTCAGCCGCTTCGCGCACCTAAAGACGTTGAGCTCCCAAGACCGTGATGACGTGACCCATCTGCTCGAACAACTAACTGGAGACCTCGCCCTACAACCTCAAGCCACACGAACCATCTGGGTAGCTACCCCACGACAGTAGAGGCAGCGGCTCACCCACAGGTGGACGACCTTGAGCTCCCCCCGCCCACAGGTGGATGATCCGGGACTGTCCGATAAACGGTGTGTGGGGTCCGGCGTTTCATCAGTGAGTGGTTTTCTCGAACCGTCCGGCGAAGGTGATTGCGAACGCGTTGAGCGCTGGTTTCCACCTGATCACCCAGCGTGCTCTGCCGCCGCCGGTCGGATCAAGGGACCGGGTGACGAGGTAAGGGCACTTCAGGGCGGCGGCTTCGTTGGGAGTTGGCCTCTGGCTCTGACGGCCCGGCGGTAGCGGGCGTTGATCGACTCGATCGCGTTCGTCGTGCAGATCACCGGGCGGATCTCCACGTCGTATTCGAGGAACGGCACGAACTCCGCCCACGAGCTCTCCCAGAGCTTGATGATCGCCGGATACCGCTCACCTCATTCGGCGGTGAACCGCTGAAACCTGTCCTTCGCCGCGGCCTCACTCGGAGCCGTGCAGACGGGTTGGAGTGCCCGCACGATGCCGTCGCGGTGCTGGCGGCCGGCGTAACGGAAGCTGTTGCGGATCAGGTGCACGATGCACTGCTGAACGACCGTGCGCTCCCAGGTCGTGGTGATCGCCTCCGGTAGGCCCTTGAGTCCGTCGCAGACGGCGATGAGCACGTCCTGGACGCCGCGGTTCTTCAGCTCACTAAAGACCTGCAGCCAGAACCTGGCACCGTCACCTCCGTCGCCGGCCCAGATGCCCAGGATGTCGCGTTCCCCGTTCGTGGTGACGCCCATGACGACATGGAACGGGGTGTTGCGCACCTGCCCGTCCCGGACCTTCACGACGATCGCATCGACGAAGATCACCGGGTAGAGCGGGTCCAGGGGACGGGAGGACCACTCGGCAAGCTCACCGGCGACCTTCTCCGTGATCCGACTGATGGTGTCTTTGGAGACCTTCGAGACCTTCGAGACCTTCGCCCCGTAGACCTCCTCGCAGAGTGCCGCGATCTCACCGGTCGTCAGCCCGCGGGCGGACAGCGAGAGCACGGTCTGATCGATCCCGTCCAGGCGGCGTTTCCGCTTGGGCACGATGACCGGGTCGAAGGACCCGTCCCGGTCCCGGGGCACCTCGATCTCGACCGGGCCGATCTCGGTCAGCACCGTCTTCACTCGGGTGCCGTTGCGCATGTTCTCCGCGATCGGCGTCTGCCCGTGCTCATGCCCGAGATGCTCGGTCAGCTCCGCCTCCAACGCGGCCTCGAGGACGTTCTTCGTGAGCTGATTCAGCAGCCCACCGGACCGACAAGGCTCACGCCCTGCTCCCTGGCCTGGGCGAGCAGCCGCTCGGCAAGGTCCAACAGAAACGATGATCTCTCCCGTCACAGGATCGATCATCGCCTCTGCTGCATCGGTCGTGAAGTCGTTCACGGCCATCTCCTCTCAGATCAGCCCGGACCCTCACACACCGTTTTTCTTACAGTCCCGAGCCCCTGCCAGACACATTGCTCTGTATCGGTGTGTTCAGCAGCTAGGGCGATTGAATCTCAGTCAGCCCGTTCCAGCGTCCTTTCGGGCCAGACGCCGGTCTCAAAGAAGTCGTGAAGAGTTGTGAGCGCATGGGACGGGTCCAAGCCTTTGCGCATCAGCCAGTCGTGGTCGTTGTACGTGGCCGCGTAACGGTCGCCGGAGTCGCACATGAGCGAGACGATGCTTCCCGAACGGCCGTCGGCGATGAGATCCGCGACAAGCTGCCATACGCCCCAGAGGTTGGTTCCGGTCGAGGGTCCCGGGTGCAGCCCGGTGAGTGTCCGAAGATGTTGCGCGGCGGCGACTGATGCGGCATCCGGTACCCGAATCATCGCGTCGATGACGGACGGCACGAAGCTCGGTTCTCGGCGCGGCCGGCCGATGCCCTCTATGCGGGAGGAACGACCAGTCGGGGCTGAGCCCGGATGAGCCCATGCCGGATAGAACGCCGAGTGTTCGGGGTCGACGACGGCGAGGCGCGTCGGGTGACGGTGATAGCGCAGGTACCGGCCGATCGTCGCGCTCGTCCCTCCAGTCCCGGCACCCACGACGATCCAGGTCGGCAGCGGATAAGGCTCGAGAGCGAGCTGTCCGAAAATGGACTCCGCGATGTTGTTGTTGCCGCGCCAGTCGGTAGCTCGCTCGGCGAAGGTGAACTGGTCCATGTAGTGGCCTCCGGTCTCCCGCGCCACCGCCTCGGCAGAGGCGTAGACGTCTGAGGCGTGCTCGACGAACCGGCACTTCCCGCCGTACTGCTCGATCAGCGCGACCTTCTCCGGGCTCGTAGTCGTCGTCATCACGGCAATAAACGGCAGACCCAGCAACTGAGCGAAGTACGCCTCGGACACCGCCGTCGAGCCACTGGATGCCTCCACGATCGTGGTCCCTTCCGTGATCCAGCCGTTGACCAAGCCGAAAAGGAAGAGGGACCGCGCCAGCCTGTGTTTGAGGCTGCCGGTCCGGTGGGTGGACTCGTCCTTGAGATACACCTGCACGCCCCAGTGTTCGGGAAGCGGTACGGCGAAGAGGTGCGTGTCCGCCGAGCGGTTGCCTTCCGCCTCAATGCGCCGAACGGCTTCGTCGGACCACGATCTGTCGGCGGTGGTGAATCTAGGCACTTCGCCAGCCTACAAGCCAGCCTCAGGGTGCCGCGAGAGCGGAGCCAGCTTGGGATGACGATGTCCGATCGATTCGAGCAGCATAGATGCTATCGAAGTACAGGAGCACAAGTGAGCTGTGAGGGTCAGTGAGTAACTACCGTTCAGTGTGTAGTTGAGGTGCCCTGGCGAACGCTCCTTCAACGACTTTCGGCAGCTCTCGAATACAGGCGTTCGAGCTTCCAAGGTGAGACCAGGACGCTGGCGTCCCCACCGGCCGACATGAGCGCGTTGCGCAGGCTGGTCTCGGCCAGGGGCCCGAGGACAGCCACCGCGCATCAAACCGCTGCTGTTCTACACCGTCATCGTGTTCCTTGCTTCGATGTCGTTCGCGTTCCTCGCCGATCCATTCTTCATAATCGACCTTCTCGTTCATATCGATGCGTTCTGTCCTAATCCACGTTGGTCGAGCTACTAGTGCAATGAGGGCGTCTTCCCCTGGAAAACGGTGCAGGCGCGAGGCGGCCAGCGCCTCGCGCCTGCACCGTCGTAGGTGTTACTGCCAGTTCGGGTTCATGCCCTCGGGGTAGCGCGAGCCGAACCCTCCTTCGGGGAGGATCTCCTTGATGCGGGTGAGATCGGCTTCGGTGAGGATCAGGTCAGCGGCGCCGACGTTCTCCTCGACGCGCTTGGCGCTGCGGGTACCGGGGATCGGAACGATGTTCTCTCCCTGTGCGAGCAGCCAGGCAAGGGCGAGCTGTGCGACGGTCGCGTCCTTGGACGCGGCAAGCTCGGTCAGCCGGCGTGTGGCCTCAAGTTCTTCCCGAAGTTGCCGGGCTGCCAGCGGGCGTCCCAGCTGCGCATATCGGCCTCCTCGTACTCGGCAGCCGGCTTCGCGGCACCAGTGAGGAACCCACGACCCAAGGGCGAATAGGGGACGAAACCGATGCCGAGCTCGTTCAGGGTCGGGAACAGCACTTCGACTTCACGCTCAAAGAGGGAGTACTCGGTCTGAAGGACCGAGACGGGCTGGACGGCGTGCGCGCGTCGCATCGTTTCCGGTCCGGCTTCGCTGGGCCCGAAGTACTTGACCTTGCCGGCATCGATGAGGTCCTTCACGGTCCCGGCGACGTCTTCGATGGGGACGTCGGGATCCACCCTGTGCTGGTAGAGGACGTCGATGTGGTCCATCCCGAGGTAGCGGAGGCTGTTGTCGACGACCTCGCGGATGTGCTCCGGCCGGCTGTCGAACCCGAACTCTCTGGTGAAGCCGAACTTCGTCGCGATGACGACATCGTCGCGGAAGTTCTTCACCGCGTGGCCAACGACCTTCTCGTTCTCTCCCCAGCCGTACAGCTCGGCGGTATCGAAGAAGGTGACGCCCAGATCGTAGGCGCGCTGAATCGCAGAGGAACCACCCTCAGCGTCGGCCGCTCCATAGGCCATTGAGATTCCCATCGAGCCGTAACCGATGGCGGACGTGGTTAGGCCCTGAGTGCCCAGTGTGCGTGTTTGCATGAGGTCTCCTGTGGTGGATAGTGCCAGCGGGTCGGGATAATGGACGTCGCTTGCGTACTCAATCGTTGGCGCGTAGAAATTGGATTACCAGGGGAGGCTGTTCCGTTCCACGTAGTGAAGGTGTTGGTTGGCCCGTCGGGCCCAAGGCGAGCTACGCGTACGATCTCGCGCGCGGCTTCCTCAACGGTCTCTGTTCCTTGGAAGGCGACCAGTGCGGTCTTTGCGAAGCCGGGCGAGACAAGGTTGACTTTGATTCCGCTCGATTCCAGTTCGACCATCATGGATAGCGTTATGGCGTTGAGCGCTGTCTTCGAAGCCGAGTAGACCGGCTCGTACGCCGAATGATTCGGAGACATCGAATCGCTCATGATGTGGAGTGAACCCATTGCACTTGTGACGTTGATGATGCGGGCGTTGGCGGATCTGCGAAGCAATGGCAGCATCTCTTGATACACCGCCAGCGGCCCGAAGACGTTGGCTTCCCAGACGGCTCGTACCTCCTCCAAGGGGACCTTGCTTGCCGTGGAGGACGCGCGCAGTTCTTCGAAGCTTTGGATATCGGTTCGGGTGCTGGAGACGGCGGCGTTGTTGATGAGAAGATCGAGACAGCCGGCTTTCGAATAGATTTGCTCGGCCGCTGCGCTGATGGACGCGGCATCCGTCACGTCGAGTTGGACAGCGACTGCACCGTCTCCGATGTCGCTGGCAGCCTTCTTCCCGCGCTCGAGATCTCGGGCTCCGACGAATACGGTGACGCCGTCCGAGACGAGCTCCTCCGCAACGTGTTTGCCCATTCCTTGATTTGCGCCGGCCACGAGGGCGATACGATTTGTCATTTGGGATATCCTTAGAATTTTGAGTCGTGTCTTTATTGTGCGAGCGATCGACTACCTTTCCCTTTTTCTTCTGAGAGAAGCTAATCGTTGGCTGATAGATTCTCGGCCGGAATCGCATGAACAGGACGTCTCTCGATCTCTCTAGATTCCCAGGGCCGTCGCTCTGAGACCAGTGAACGTCGAATAGATACGATTTCGTCCAACTACGTTGAGCAGGGCGGGCTTGTCAGTTGCTTTACTTCGCGGCGCAGCCGAAAGTATTAGAAGGCCTTCGCTACGGTTCTTGCTGATTAGTGCCTGATAATCGAGCTCGAGACGGCTGCCTTCGGGGTGAATCACCGTCTTATGGTCCTCGAAGAGCGTTCCGATGACATTCCTTCACCATTTTCTGCATACTCAGCGCTTTGTTCTTGTAGCTGTCTGAGCAGACACTTCAGCGTTGGGTTGCTGCCCGGACGCTGCCTATGCCGCTCGTAGGTGCGCTAGTTGAACTTGGCTTTGCCGCGCACGGTGGGCGGTGGGATACACCTCCTTTTGCTGAAGATCGGCACTGTGCCCGGTGGTCCAGGGGCCTTCGTAGGACCGGTTCTGGCGTGGTTATCTCTCGCAGTCCGGAAGAGTTCGCCGAGAGAGCAGAATTGTGCGTGGTCAGGCTGCTTCTTTGCTGTGGGATGTCGGCCGACTTCTCGATTACCGGCATCTACGTCAGTGATTGGCCCTTGTGCCGACGAGTTGCTCGGACACTTCCCAGATGCGGCGAGCGTCGTCCATGTCGTGCAGGGGCGCCCAGAACTCATGGAGGGCCGGCGGCCCGCCGGCGATGCGCTTGGGCCCGAAGAACTGGTCGCCCCCATATTCAGGGTCGGTCGCCGCCATGAGAGCGGGCAGTGCTGCGCTGTCCGGGGTCCCGGCGAGACCGATCTGGGAGAGGAATCCGATGAGGCGGCGCGCCGGGGGCGTCTTGTCGCGGCCCATGGCGGGTTGTGCTGCGAGCAGGTTGGTGGGCGAGATGCCTGGGTGTGAGAGGTTGCTGCTGATGCCCCATCCATTGGCGCGGCTTCGTGCCTCGAGTTCGCGGGCGAAGAGGCCGACGGCGATCTTGGACCCGGTGTAGGCCTTCATGACGTCGTAGCTCTGCTCGTGGTTCAGGTCGTCCCAGTTCATCGCGCCCTTCCGGGCGGCCACGCTCGTCTGGTGGGTGACGCGGGCGCGGCCTTCGCGCAGGAGCGGCAGCAGGCCCAGGGTGAGGGCGAAGTGGCCGAGGTGGTTCGTGCCCCACTGCAGTTCGAATCCATCACGGGTCTCCTGGCGTGTGGGTGGTTGCATGACGCCGGCGTTGTTGATCAGGATGTTGATGGCGCGGCCCTCTGATATGAGCGTGGTCGCGAGGGACGCGACGGATTTCAGCGAGGACAGGTCCAGGGATCGGGTGCTGACCCTGGCGCCGTCGACGGCGGCGCGGATCCGCTGCGCTGCCGCGTCGCCTTTGGCCTGGTTGCGGACGGGCATGATGACCTCCGCGCCGGATCCGGCCAGCCGTGTCGCGATGACGGTGCCGATACCGTCGCTCGCTCCGGTGACGACGGCGAGTGTGCCGGTCAGGTCGGGGATGGTGAGGTCGTAGGTGCGAGGCATGAGGGGTTCCTTCGTTCGAGTGGTGAGGTCACTGGATCTGGTGCCTGATCTCATGGTTTACCGGTTGCTGGGGCGTAGCTAGGACCTGTCGATCCACGGCTAGCGAGGCAGTGGCTGCTGGCTTGGCGGCGGTCAGGAGGTGATGGACTGCGAGCCGATGACAGCCAGCAGTTGCAGTTTCTCGTGGCTGTCACTGCCGGGTGCGGCTGTGAAGACGAGGAGGCGGTGGGACTGATCCGGATCGAGCAGGGTCTGGCAGTTCAGATCGAGGCGACCGACTGTCGGGTGGAGGAAGCGTTTGACCTCGGGTGGCTGCACACCGACTTCCTGGGTGTCCCAGACGCTGCGGAAGTCTGCGTTGTCCTGTAGGAGCGCGGCGAGCGCGGCTGCCCGCGAGCCTGGCCCGCGGAGGGCTACGAGCTGACGCAGACCCGAGGCGTAGACGCGGGAGAGCCGCTCGCGTTCCTCGGATGGGTAGGCTTCCCTGGCTGTGGGGTCGGTGAACCACCGGTATCCGATGCTCCGGCCGGGACCGGTGCGCTGCGAGGCGTCACCGAAGAGAGCCTTGCCGAGCGGGGTCTGCCGGAGGGTGTCCCCGACCTCGGTGATGATCTCTGCGGGAGTGTCGGTGAGCCGGTCGAGGATCCGTAGCAGTCCCGGGCTCACGAACTCACTGTCGGTCCCGCGCGGAGGTGGGGTATGCCCTGCGAGGCGGAAGAGATGATCACGCTCGTCCAGGGTCAGGTGCAGGCCCTGGGCAATGGAGGCGACCATCTGCTCGGAGGGGTGTGGGCCGGTGCCGCGTTCGAGGCGGGCGTAGTAATCGCTGGACATGTGACACAGCGCGGCCACTTCCTCCCTTCGCAGGCCGTTGGTCCGCCGCCGCTGACCCCGCTGCAGCCCGACGTCCTCGGGTTGGAGCGATTCGCGGCGATGACGCAGAAACGAGCCCAGACCCTCACGATCGATCATTCTGTACCTCCTTGGGGTGAGACCTTCTGTCTATCGTGTGCACCGTCTGCTATCCACGGTCTGTCAGACCACCCCTTTGATAAGGGCGCGAGCTCGATGGCAGCAGTAAGAATCAAGGGACCTGCCAGACCTGCGATACCTCGAACTGATCCGTCCAGAGGCATCACGCATGGGGTGCGATCCAGAAACCATCACGGGCAGGACCCTCTTGTTCTTTTTCATGACACCATGTAATTATCTTCCTGACACGATGTCAATAAAATCAGGTCCAGCCTTGTGAAGGAGACGACTTCCATGCATGCACCAGTCCACGAACCAGTGAACGAACCAGTCAACGATGCAGTCCAGCTCGTGAGGCGAGGCGTCGGGAGACATTCAGATGGGAGGATCCGCTGGTTGCTGGGATGGGGTGCCGTGGCGGGGGCTGCTGCCGCCGCAGTCATCATTCCGCTGGCCGGGTTGCTTGCGGCTGCTCAGGCAGTGTCTCTGTTCGCTCTGGCCCTGGCCGTTGTTCAGGGTTCCCGCCGGTATGGATGGAGGCTTTTCCTTGCCTTCTTCGCGATCTGCTTCGTCATCAGCAACTTCTGGGAAAACGTCAGCATCATCACGGGGTTCCCGTTCGGCAACTACTACTACACGCTCATGCCACAGCTGTTCTACGTTCCCGTGATCGTCGGCGTCATTTACTTCGGTATCGGCTGGGTCAGCTGGATGACAACCATCACGATTCTCGATCGCGCCGATGAGCGCCTGGACCTCCGCACACGGGCCGGCCGAGTCAACGTCATTGCCCTGCCCGCGCTCTCCGGTGCTGTCATGACGATGTTCGACGTCGGAGCGGACTCGCTGATCTCGACCGTACGAAGCATCTGGATCTGGGAGGATGGCGGAGGGGTCTTCGGCGTCCCTTTCACGAACTATCTTGGGTGGTGGTTCGTCACCTGGGCCTTCTTCCAGGTCTTCACCCTGATCCTCGCCGCTGCTCAGACACGGCGTCCGGTCCGGCTGACGAGCCCGCTTCGCCAGGTGTCCTACCTCCAGCCCGTGCTGACCTACGCGATGTTCGCGGTTCTCTCCACGACGACCTTCATCGCCGACGGCGGACCGCAGACGATCCTGGACCCAAGCGGCGCTCCATGGGACACAGCGGCGCTCAATGAGACACTGATGATCATCAACATCTTCAGCGTCGTCCCGGTTGCACTGTTCGCGATCGCCAAGATCGCCAGAGGGGACCTGAGACGGGTCTAGCGCCGGCGCGCATATTCAACGATCTGAGCGCGTGCCACTGCCTTGCCCGCCAAGTAAGTATCGGAAAGGGAGCGTAGTGCCAAAGATCTCCGCCGCGACGATCGCCGAACACAAGCTGCACACCTGGGGCTTGCTGCTCGACGCCGTCGACGCGCTCATCCTCGAGCGTCCTTTCGAGACGATCTCTATGCGTGACGTCGCCGAACGATCAGGGGTCGCCAGGACCGCCATCTACAACTACGCACCCGACACCATCACCCTGCTGATCGAGGCGGCCAAGCGCGGCAGTACCGAGATGGACGAAGCGGTTGCACGCCGAGCCGACAACACGTCACTCTCGCCCGCTCAGCGCCTCCGCGAAATCGTGATCGTCCTGCTCACCGAACACGCCCAGAGCACGAGCGCATTCATCGCGATGCAGACAATAGAGCGCACCCTCCGGCAGGAGCGCGTAACCGACGCTGTCATTCCCTTCCGTGACCAAATTGGTGATCGGATCATCGACGTCGTACGGGCGGGCGTCGAAGCAGGAGAGTTCGCACCGGTGGACGATCCCGCACTGACCCGGGCACTCATGGTCGGGGTCATGCAGGCAGCGCTACGCAGATTCAGCGGAGCGCACGCCATAGGAACTGCGGACGCGGAAATCGTTTCGCGCTTCCTGATCAGTGCCCTCAGCCGTTCACCCGAACCACTTCCCTAGCTTCCCCCTGGGTTATCGTCCACCACCTCCAGCCCAAGCGATAACAGCTGCGGCGGCTTCGATCGTGGTTGATGCCGCCGCACTACTGGTGTGAGAGCAAAGCCTTTCGCAGTACAAGCGCACTCTTTTTCCCTCCCCCTTGTGCCGTTCGGGGCCCGAAGCCCGAAGGACGAGAAGGGTCCAGCCCCACGCGTCGTCCCTGTAAAGCACCAGGCACAATCACGAACCTCGTCGTTGGCACAGCCATGCCGATGATCGTTCTCGGGCAGCACATGAGTGCTTCAGCCCATGCCGATTCGCGAAGAGATCCCAACGAGAAGGGAAACAATCATGGTCCCCGACAACAAACCCTCAGCCGACCGCCGCCCGAAGGACGTCAATGCGGCCGAGCAACACCGGCGTCCATCGCGCCGTTCGCTGCTCCGCATGGCTTTGGTTGGTGTCGCAGCTGGCACGGTCGGCTTCGGCGCAGCCCGCATCACCGCCCCCGGCGCCGAACTGCCGGACTGGACAGCCGACGACATGCCGTCCATGGCCGGCAGACGTGCAGTCATCACCGGCGGCAACGGCTACCCGGACGAGGGACGAAGCGGGCTGGGCTACCACCAAGCACTGGCGCTCGCCGCAGCCGGCGCGGACGTGACAATCGCATCCCGCAACCTTGAGCGTGGCGAGGAAGCAGTCCGCAGGATCCGCGCTGAAGTCCCAGGAGCAGCTATTCACTTCGAAACCCTTGATCTCACTGATCTCGGGTCCATCAACCTCCTCGCACGACGCATGGAGGAATCCGGGCGAAGCCTGGATCTGCTCGTCAACAACGCCGGCGTCCAGGGACGCAGAGAACGCGAAGAATCCCGAGACGGCCTGGAGCGGGTCTTCGCGACCAACGCCCGCGGGCCGTTCGCCCTGTCAGCGCAGTTACGACCACTCCTTCAAGCGGCGAATACGCCGCGCATCATCTGGACGTCGAGCTCGCGCGTCGGATCCATCGACTTCGACGACCTGCAGAAGGAACGCACCTACGACTACGGGCAAGCGTACGACGACACCAAGCTCGGGAATCTCCTCATGGCCTTCGAATGTGAGCGCCGCAGCAAGGCCGCCGGATGGGGCATCACCAGCATTGCCGTACACCCCGGTGTCTGCCGAACGAACATCGTTCTGGATGGACCAGGGCCTGATTCACCGGAAGGCTGGCGCTTCCAGTACATACCGCCCCTATGGCAAGACCCTGCGATCGGCGCCCTCCCCGCCCTCTACGCTGCCACGTCACCCAGGCCGCCGGCGGAGGCTACTACGGGCCTAAGCAACTGCGAGGCCTGAGCGGGCTACCAGGGTTCGCTATCATCCCCGACAGCGCTCAGGACGCTGAGCTCGCCTCCAAGTACTGGACGACAATGGAGGAACTTGCCGCCGTATCATTCAGCTGATCCAAGAGACGGACCGTGAAGCGACGCATAACAGGCCGATCCCTCTCGGATTCACGGACAGGGGGTGAGTGACCTACTTTGGAAGCTCACGGAAGCGTAAGTTCCGGATCCATTGGCATGCAGTAGGTGCGAATGGCTAGGCGTCGATCACCATGTCGGTCAGCGCAACCGAGCAGCAGGGCAGGAACTTGCCCGCCTCGATCTCCCGCGAGCGAATTCCGCCCTGGTGGTTCATCTCCACGTCCCCGGAGAGTTTGACGACTTTGCAGGACCCGCACATGCCCTCCTTGCAGTTCGCGCCGATCCTGACGCCTGCGCGCTGCGCCACCCCGAGTATTTGGTCCGTCGGATCGATACGCACCTTGATTCCGGTTCGCATGAACGACAGGGTGAGACTTCCCGTCCCCACCGTGTCGAAGCCGGCGGCATCGGGGGCGTCGGCCTCCAGCCCCTCGTCCGGAAGGCGATCGAAGGCTCCGGCGCGGGCCGCGCCGGCTGCTACCAGCGGAAGGCCCCGGGCGCCCGTGGTTCCCTCGGCGTCGTATCCGGGCTCATAGAGCCCGAACGCAGTGGGTTGACCCTCGTAGTACACCTCGGCGGAGTCGGCAATCTCCTCCGCGATCCCTTCCGCGATGTCTACGGCCAGGGCGAGCTCCGCTTGATACTCCAGGAGCGTCTGGCGGCTTCCGGAGAAATACTCCATGTGGATGGACGTGTCATCCACGCCGACCTTCCTGAGGAGCTCAGCTGCGGTGTTCAGGTAACCTTCGGGGCCGCAGGCATACACCTGGCGGCCATTGGCATCGGGCGCCACCTCATCGAGCATCGTTGTCGTCAGCCTGCCGGTGAACCATTCCCATCCCTCGACGCGACTGCGGTCGCCCAGGGAGTAGAAGACCTTGATGCGCGAGTCGACGGAGGCGATGTATGCCAGTTCCTGGTGGAAGGCGAAGCCTCCCGCCGCCGCTCCGTGGTAGAGCACGACGACGTCGGCCTGTCCGGGAAGGGAGTGGATCGTTCGCACCATCGCCATGATGGGGGTGATGCCCGCGCCGGCGGCAAGCAGGAGATACCTGGCCCGGCGGTCGACATCGGGGAGGTGGAAGGCCCCGACCGGCCCGATCATCTCCAGGACGGTGCCAGGCCTGACGTTCGCGTGCACCCACGGTGACACCAGTCCCGTCGGATCGGATTTGACCGTGATGTCGAAGGTCCAGGGCTGGGTCGGCGAACTGGACACGGAATAGCTGCGATCCACCGCGTCACGGTCCTCACCATGGATGGGAAAGGCGATGTTCACGTACTGGCCCGGGCGAAACGCCAGGGGCGCACCGTCGGAGCGGCGGAAGACGAAGGTCATCATGCCGCCGGCTTCGGGAACCGTCTCGACACATTCGGCCAGGAACTCCTGCGGGTGCCAGGGACCCAGAGCTCGGGCGGCACCTGCGGGGCCGCCCGTGCTACCCATGACTCGGTTCCACGGCATCTCGAGCCCGCGAATGCGCTGCGGCTCCTGGGGGGCGGTGACCGGCCGCATGTCGGTCATGCCATGTACTCCTGCATGCGGTGTACGTACCAGTTGATGAATGCCTCGACCTGGTACTCGCTCTTCATGTACGGGCCGGGCTCGTAGACCGGACTGCCGGCTCCCTTCTGGCACAGTTCCACGAACGCCTTGTCCTGCAGATTGGTCTGCTTCCACGTGTGGGTGAGCTTCTCGACGTCGTAATCGACGCCCTCCTCGGCGTCGTCGGCTACCAGCCAGGTGGTGCGTACCAGGGTCTGGTGTTCGTTGACGGGGAAGACGGCGAACGTGATCACGTGGTCGCCGAGGAAGTGGAACCAGCTGTTGGGCTGAAGGTGCATCGAGCATCGGCCCAGGCGAAAATCCCGCAGGTCGCCGAGCAACTTCTTGGAGAGCCTGTGCCCGTCCGGCGAGAATGATTCGCCACTGCCGTCCAGTGACTCACGTGAGATGCGGATCCCGGCTACGCGGGTGTCGAGCTCCTCGACGACCTCGTAGGGAAGACCGTAGCGGCGGCAACGGTCCTCCAGAACGGATTGTGCTTCCTTGTTGCGGTCCCACACCTCCTCCAGATGATGAGGAACAAGCCCCTCCGTCAGGCCCCACGTGGGAAAGAGTGAGCAGGCGAGCTCGGGGTGACCGTCGCAGTGGTAACACTCACGGTTGTTCTCCATGACGAGCTTCCAGTTGCCCTCCTCGACGATGTTCTGCTGATAGGCGATCTTCGTTTTCGACAGCTCGTGGGGCGCAAGATAGGGCTCGAAGATTCTGCCGGTCTCATCGAAGTCCGTCGGCGGTTCGTCCGCAACACAGACGAAGATGAGTCCGGCGATCACGCGGCTGTGGGCCCTCTTGAGGCCGAAGCATCCCTTGTCGAACTCCGTTTCGCCCGGCGCCGAGGCGTGCATCAGGTTACCGGCGGGGGAGTAGGTCCACGAGTGGTACCCGCAGACCAGGTTCCCGGTGGTCCCTGCAGGTTCAGTAAGGACGCGGGCGCCGCGGTGGCGGCACACGTTGTGCAGGACGTTCACGCCGCCGTCGTCGTTGTGCAGCACGATCAGGGAGTAGGGCCCGTAGTCGACGGTGATGTAGTCGCCCGGCGCCGGAAGCTCGGCGATGCTCGCCGCGAAGATCCAGTGCCGACCGAAGACGGCCTGCATGTCCATGGCGAAAATCGTCGGATCGGTGTAGCAGGGTGCCTCGAGGGAGTACCCCACGCGGCGGGTATCGAAGAGTGCGGCGATCTCCCTCAACTGCTCGGCAGGTACCGCTGTTTCGAGCGTTCCGCGCGAGCTGCGCAGTGCGTTCACGTGAGCAGACATGGTTTTCCTCCCGCATGGATCGGGTGAGAGCGCTGACCGTCGGAACCACGGATCGGCGTCGCGCCGAATCGTTCCGCAATCGTTGTGTTCACAGGGTACGGGTGGAGCCCGTTCGATAAAAGAGGAAGGTTCAACGGATGATCATGCAGAATAGTTGCATGATCGACTCCCGGCTCATCACTCTCCGGGTTTTCGCCCGTTGCGGCTCTGTCGGTGCAACCGCTGAGCTGACAGGTTACTCACCCTCCGCCGTATCCGCGCAGTTACGGGAACTCCAGCGCGTGCTCGGAATGCAGCTGTTGACGAAGGACGGTCGGGGTGTGCGGCTGACCGCCACGGGGCGCATTCTCGTGGCAGGCTCGAACGCTCTCATCGCGGACTGGGAAAGGCTGCGCACGGCGGCCATGGAGGCCGGTGACCAGGTGCAGGCCAGCTTCGGTCTCGGCGGGTTCTCAACGGCAGCCGCTCAACTGCTCGCGCCATTGGCCGCCACGCTGCGTTCGACACGTCCGCTGCTGGAGGTACAGGTACTCGAGGCGAACCCGACCCGCTGCTTCGACCTGTTGGTCGCTGAGCGGATCGACCTGGCGGTCGTCGTCGCCATGCAGTCCGAAACCCATGTCGAGGATGATCCGCGCTTCGAGCAGACTGTCCTGCTCGACGATCCCCTGGATGTGATCATCCCATCCGGTCATCGGCTGGCCTCTCAGGAAACGGTGACGCTCGAAGAGCTGGCGTCGGAACCCTGGATCACCGACGCTGCAGGTTCCACATACCGTTCCCTGTTCACCGCGGCCTTCACGGCAGTCGGCATGTCACCGCGGATCGCCCACGAAGCCGTGGAGTGGGAGACACTGATCGCCTTCGTCGGTGCAGGGCTCGGTGTGGGACTACTGCCTCGTCTTGCTCCCCTCAACTCTCCCCATGGCGTCGTTCGATTGCGCATCACCGGACGGGGGAAGCCCACCCGGCGCATCGTCGCCGCAGTGCGTAGGGGTAGCTACGCATCGCCCCTGATCCAGGAGTCGCTCGGGATCCTGCAGGTCAGTGCTGCCCGGATCCTCACGACCCGGCCCGAAGGCGATTCCTGACACCAGCCGTCATGCGGTCGTGTCCGGGTGGTTCCGGGCCGGAGGTGCAGGGACGTGATGATGCCGGGGCCGTAGATGCCCGACTCGCCGCGGCCTCTTACTGGGGCTGACTCCTCTTCGGGTCTGCATGTCGTGGCCCCGTCGCCGGGATGCCATTGGCCGACACCCCCGGGCAGTCCGAGGCGTCGCACTTCTCGGCGCAGTCGTGCTTCGTCACGAGGTCGAACTGCACACCGCCGTGTTGTTCCACTCCCGTGCGCATGGCTCGTTCCACCACGGAGGTGGCCAAGCGACGCCTGAGGGACAGCGGATCGCGACGAAGATCCTTCGTCAGGGCGAGACACAGCAACCCCATGACGATGACGAACGGAAGCGCCGCCACGATGGTGATCCTCTGCAGGCCGGCAAGTGCTTCGGATGGTTCGTCGCCTCCCGCCAGCAGCATTACCGCGGCTACGGCGCCGGTGAGGCAGCCCCAGAAGATGACGACCGCCCGGCGGGGATGTTCGGCGCCGTTGGAGCTGAGCGAGCCCATCACGATAGAGGCGGCGTCGGCGCCGGTGATGAAGAAGATGGCGACCAGAACGATGGCCAGCAGGACGACGGCGGTGGTGGCCCAGGCGGGCATGCCCAGGTTGTTGATCAGATCGAAGAGCGCACCGTCGAAGTTGATGGTGGGTGCACCGTCGACGACGGTGACCAGGCCGGGGGTGTTGGCCCTGTCGGCTTCCTGCTGGATGGAGAACGCGGTACCCCCGAAGATCGAGAACCAGATCACGCTGACGACACTGGGTACCAGCAGCACGCCGGTGACGAACTGGCGGATGGTGCGACCGCGGCTGATTCGGGCGATGAACAGACCGACGAACGGCGTCCAGGACACCCACCAGGCCCAGTAGAAGATGGTCCAGCTGGTCATCCAGCTCCGCAGGGATTCGTCGCCCACCGCTTCGGTCCGGGAGGACATCTCAGCCAGATCACGGGCGTAGTCGCCGACCGCGGAGGGGATGAGATTGAGGATGAAGAGTGTGGGGCCCACGATGAAGACGATCAGTGCGAGGGCGATGGCGAGAACCATGTTGATGTTCGAGAGCCACTGGATGCCGCGGCTGATGCCGGAGACCGCGGAAGCGACGAAGCAGAAGGTCAGAACGGCGATGATGGCCACGAGAACCGGTGTGCCGATCTCGCCGAACCACCCGTTCGAGGTCATTCCGCTGCCGATCTGCAGGGCACCGAGGCCCAGGGACGCAGCGGTACCGAACAACGTGGCGAAGATGGCGAGGATGTTGATGAACTTCCCGACTGGCCCTTCGACCGTCCTGACGCCGAAGAGCGAGGTGAAGGCGACGGAGATCAGTTGCCTGCGACCCAGGCGGTAGGTTCCGTAGGCCATAGCGATACCCACTACTGCGTACATCGCCCATGGGTGCAGAGTCCAGTGGAAGATCGAGGTGGCCATGGCCGTCTGAATGGCTTCGGGTGTACTTCCGTCAACGGTGCCCGGCGGCGGGGAGATGTAGTGGAAGAGCGGCTCCGCTACGCCGTAGAACATCAGCCCGATGCCCATACCTGCCGCGAACATCATCGCGACCCAGGAGACGGTGCGGAATTCGGGTTTCTCGCCGTCCCTGCCCAGCGGGATGTTGCCGAACTTACCCAGGGCGAGCCACAGGACGAAGATCACGAAGAGCGACGCCATCAGCATGAAGAGCCATCCGGTGTACTCCATCACCCAGTTGAGTGCACCCGTCGAAGAGGTGGACAGGCTGTCCCGTCCGACGAAACCCCAGATGACGAAAGCAACGGCGATGACGCCGGTGATCCCGAAGATCACCTTGTCGAGAACGAGCTTGTGCCTCCGGTGATCAGCGCCTGCCTGCTCGGTCGTCGCATGGCGCAGTTCCTCGAGGATCTCGTCGTAGTCATCGTCCGGTGCAGGTTGTGCGACGTCTTCGTGTGGCTCGAGGAGGTCGGGATCTTCGACGGCGACCTTCTCCATTCCGGACGCGCCGTTCCGCGCGTGCTCTGCCATCCCGTCGTCAGGAGCCGATCCCCGGCGTGAGAACGTTCTGCGGTCACTGTCAGAAGTCATGAGCGGGTCCTTTGCTCGGTGCGCCATGGGCCTGAAGGTGAACATGACCTTCAGGGTGATGCCGGGCGACAGGTTGGGCCTCGTCCGTTTCGACGAGCACGGTAGTGCCGTCGACGTGGAGGCCGCGCGTGCGCCCCTCTGTAGCAGGAGTGATCGCTGATATGTTGTTGATATAGGTGGCGATATATCAGCACACCCTACTGCTGGTCCTGATATGTGTCCAGAGGTTGCTTGCCGGCCACGCATCTATCATGGGTTCGGCCGGAGCATCGATGTCCGAACGCACGGCAGAAGGAGCTCCGAACATGGCAAACGCTGGCCGATCAGCGCCGGACACGGCTGACAGGACGACGTTGCAGAGGTACGACGATGAATCCTTCGCCGATTTTGCCTACCGGGTGCTGTGCGATGAATTGATCGTTCTGGACATCAAGCCGGGCGAGCCCCTCAACGACGAGGTGATTTCTCAACGACTCGGCGTGGGCAGGACGCCTATCCGTGAGGCCATGAAGCGGCTCGAGGGCGACCACCTGGTAGTGGCATATCCGCGACGAGGTACCTTCGCCGCCGGCATCGACATCAAGGACCTCGCCGAGATCTCCGAGATTCGTCATCTCCTGGAGCCCGCGGCGGCTGCGCGGGCTGCACGCGTGGCGTCGCCGCAGTCCCGACAGGAACTGACCGATACCGCGCATGAGATCGACCAGCTGTTGCAGAAGGTGCAGCCCCAACGGGATCTCATGCGGCTGGATATGCGCGTGCATCGGACGATCTACCGGGCCACGGGTAGCAGGCACCTACAAGACGTCCTGATTCGCTACGACAACCTGGCAACACGGATCTGGAGCCTTGTCCTGGAGAAACTTCCGCCGGTGTCCGAACACATTTCCCAGCACATCGGGCTGCTCGAGTGCATCGTAGCGGGCGATTCCGAGAGCGCGGCGCGGTTGACCACCCAGCACGTCACAGATTTCGAGAATCTGATCAGGGAGCAACTCTAGACCGGCGTCAGCCGCGAAGCCTGGACATGGTGGGGTCGTAGAGCGGATCCATGGTGACCGTGGCCCGTATCCGGCGTCCGAAGTACTCGATCTCCACCGAGTCACCGACGCTGACAGCGGCCGGCAGGTACGCGTAGGCGATTGGTTTGGCGATCGTGTATCCGTAGGCGGCGCTGGTGACATAGCCGACTGCCTGGTCCTTGTAGTAGACCGGTTCCTTGCTCAGTACGATGCTCCGGCCGTCGTCGACGGTCAGGCACCGCAGGTGGCGTCGGGCTTCCTCTTCGGCACGACCCTCAAGGGCAGCCTTGCCGACGAAGCTCTCCTTTGTCATCTTCACGGCAAAGCCGAGTCCGGCTTCCAGCGGGTCATGCTCCGTGGTCATATCAGTGCCCCACGAGCGGTAGCCCTTCTCGAGACGCAGCGAGCTGAAGGCCGCCCGCCCCGCTGCGATAACACCATAGGGTTGCCCGGCCTTCCACAATGCATCCCAGAGGCGCTGACCGGTGTCTGCACTCGTATACAACTCCCAGCCCAGTTCGCCGACATAGGACAGGCGCATTGCTGTCACCGGGACGCCACCGATGATGACCTGCTTGGACCTGAAGTACCGAAGCCCGTCGTTGGAGAAGTCGTCCTTACTGGCCGCGCCGATGAGGTCCCGGGCGAGGGGCCCCCACAAGCCGATGCAGCAGGTGCCGCCCGTCGTGTCGCGAACCTGTACCCAGTCACCTGCCGTTCCTCCCTCCGTCTGGTGACGTGCGGCCCGCTCGAAGTAGGCGGTGTCGATGTTTCCGTTCACTCCCAGCTGGAAAGTGTCCTCGCTCAGGCGGGCAACCGTGATGTCGCTTCGGATACCGCCGGCATGGTCCAGCAGAAGCGTGTAGGTCACAGCGCCCGGCTTCTTCGCCATGTCTGCCGTCGTCAGCTCCTGCAGCAGTTTCAGGGCGCCCGGGCCCGACACCTCCAGGCGCTTCAGGGGCGTCATGTCGTACATGGCCACCGCAGTGCGCGTCTTCCATGCTTCGGCGGCCGCGATGGGTGAGCTGAACATTCCCGACCAGGCATCGCGGACCGGTGGCAGCCACTCGGTCGGCATCTCCTTCAGCAAGTCCGCATTGGCGTCGAACCAGTAGGGGCGCTCCCACCCACCGGATTCCAGGAAGTAGCCTCCCAGTGCCTTGTGGCGGGCGTGGAAGGGGCTCACCCGAAGGTTGCGAGGGGAGAGCTTGGGCTGCAGTGGGTGCAGTACGTCGTAGATCTCGACGAAATTCTGCATGGAGGTTTCACTGACGTACTCAGGTGTCAGCTGAACGTCCTCGAAGCGATGGATGTCGCATCCACCGAGATCGATCTGTGACTTGCCGGTGGTCAGGAGTTCGGCCATGGCCCGGGCGACACCAGCGGAGTGGGTCACCCAGACGGCTTCCGCAACGTAGAAACCGTCGAGCTCCTTGGACTCACCGATCAGGGGTCCGCCGTCGGGGGTGAAGGAGAAGATGCCGTTGAAACCATCATCGATGTCGCTTTCCCTCAGCGCGGGAAGCAGCTGCTTGGTGTCCTCCCATGCGGGCAGGAAGTCCTCGACGGTGAAATCGAGCCGGGATGGCATGTTGTGCTCGTCGACGCTGTCGGAGTCATAGGAGCCGAGGTCCGCGAGGTCCACCGGCATGGGGCGGTGAGCGTAGGAACCGATCCCGTATCGGTCGCCATGCTCGCGGAAATAGAGGTCCCGGTCCTGGTGACGCAGGATGGGAAGCGAGGCACCGTCGGGCAGCTCATTGCGGCCTGCCAGCGCCGGCACCGGAGTAGTTTTCACGTACTGGTGGGCGAGTGGCAGCAGCGGGACCGACATACCGATCATCTCGCCGATCCTGGCACCCCAGAATCCCGCACAGGAGATCACGATGTCGGCGGGGATGACGCCCTCGGACGTCTCGACTCCGGTGACGCGGCGGCCGGCTTGCTGGATCCCCGTGACCGTGGTGTCACCGAGGTACATGACGCCTGCTGCCTCCGTCCGCTTGATCAGCAGCTGAACGGCCCGAGCGGCACGCGCGAGGCCATCACTGGGAACGTGGAGACCACCGAGGATGTCCTCCTCGTTCAGGAGCGGATAGAGTTCCTTGCACTCGGCGCTGGAAAGGATCTTGCCGCTGATTCCCCATGACGCGGCGTATCCGAGCTTCCGTTTCAGATCCGTCAGGCGGGTCGCTGTGGTGGCGACTTCGAGGCTACCCACCTGGTCGAAGCAACTGACGCCGTCCTCGGTCAGGGACAAGAATTTCTCGACCGTGTAAGTAGCGAAGGCAGCCATGGTCTTCGAGGGATTGGTCTGGAAGACGAGACCAGGAGCGTGGGAGGTGGAGCCCCCAGGCATGGTGAGCGGCCCCTGGTCGAGAACGGTGATGTTGCTCCAACCCCTGGTGACCAGTTCATCGGCCAGGTTCGTACCGACGATTCCGGCTCCGATGATGACAATGGTCGGCGTCGATGCCATGTGGTTTCTCCTGCTGCTGCTCGTGGGTTGTCCTTGCGGGTGCGGCGGTCGTGACTTATCGGAAGACGACGGTGCTGGAGCGATCCAGCAGCACCCGGTGCTCGCAGTGCCAGCGCACGGCACGGGACAACGCCAGTGCCTCCGCGTCCTGGCCCACCGTCGAGAGGGCGGTCGGTCCGTAGCTGTGGTCCACCCTGATGACCTCCTGTTCGATGATCGGCCCCTCGTCCAGTTCGGCCGTCACGTAGTGCGCCGTTGCCCCCACCAGCTTGACGCCGCGATCGTATGCCTGGTGGTAGGGGCGAGCACCCTTGAAGCCCGGAAGGAAGGAATGGTGGATATTGATCGCCCGGCCCTGCAGGGCACGGCAGAGGTCGTCGGAGAGCACCTGCATGTATCTGGCAAGCACCACGAGGTCGATCTCGTGTTCATCGACCAGTTCCAACAGGCGCCGTTCGGCGTCGGATTTCGTCTCGGGGGTCACCGGTAGGTAGATGAAGGGAAGACCCGCCGCTTCGGCCATTGGCCGGTGGGTCTCGTGGTTCGAGACGATGAGGGCGATGTCACCCCCGAGGCTCCCACCCCGCCAACGGAACAGTAGATCGTTCAGGCAGTGGCCGAACCTGGACACCATGACGAGGATGCGCTGCTTGGTCTGGTCATGGAAGCTGAACTTCATGTCGAACCGCGCGGCGATCGCGAGGAATTCTTCCTGGAGCATTTCCGGCGTGCAGGTCCACGACCCCGAGAAGGCGGTGCGCAGATGCAGGGTCTGGCGCAGGCCGTCGTCGAACTGCTGGTGTTCGTCGATGTTGAAGCCACGGTCGAAGAGAAAGGTCGTGACCGCCTGGACTATGCCCGCTCGTTCGCTGCATGACAGAGTGAGCACGAACTTCCTCGGCACCTCCTCGACGCGATGTCCAGGTCCAGGCAGCGTGCTGGGCGAGGAGGTTGTCGTTAATGAAGTCACATCTTCTCCCATGAATATATGCAGAGCATCAAGACTGATATATTAGATCTGCGGCTCAGCGTATACTCAGCAGTAGTAGAGGTCAACAACCGTTCTGGCCCGGGAGAGAGGAACCGCGCGATGGCTCTTGAAGCGCTGACAGGGGTTGAAGCAGCACGGAAGTCCCTGGCTGATGTGGCCTACGAAACGATCAGGGACCGCCTGCTGGTTCTCGACATCAAGCCCGGCGACCTCGTCAATGACGACAGCCTCGCCAAGGAACTAGGGGTCGGGCGGACTCCGGTACGTGAAGCCCTGAAGCGGCTGGAGCTGGATCGCCTTGTGGTGTCCTATCCACGCAGGGGAACTTTCGCTACGCGGGTCGAGGTCACGGACCTGGCCTTCATCTCCGAGATCCGGACGCAACTCGAGCCCCTTGCCGCATCCCGGGCCGCACGCGTGGCGACGGAATCGACGCGAGAGCACTTGCGCGAGCTCGTGCGGGTCATAGAGTCCTTCGACACACGAGGGGCTTCGGTCATCGAACTACTGCGCCTGGATACCCGCGTGCACCAGGGCATCTATGCGGCCGCGGGCAACCCGCATCTGGAAGATGTGCTGATTCGCTACGACAATCTCGCTACCCGTATCTGGTGCATGGTCCTGGATCGCCTTCCCGACCTCACCAGCCATGTCCACGAGCACCTGAACCTGCTGCGCGCGGTGATCGACGGAGATGAGGACCGCGCGGCCGAACTCGCACGGACCCATGTCAGTGCATTCGAGCATGCTGTACGCGAGGCACTCTTCGCCGCATAGGCCGGCCTTCGACCAGCACATGCCCCTCTTGACCGCCAGGGTACTTCGTACAATACTCGACCCGGAACCTAGTATATCAATGGGATATTACCGGCCGACTTTGGAGAATCCCCAACCTCTCCTCCGACACGATCGAGGTGGCCCGATGGCAGATCTACTTCCTGAGCACCCGGAATTCCTCTGGCACAACCCGACCCCGAAGAAGAGCTACGACGCCGTCATCGTCGGCGGCGGCGGACACGGCCTGGCCACGGCCTACTACCTCGCCCAGAACCACGGGATGACCAATATCGCCGTACTGGAGAAGGGCTGGCTGGCCGGAGGGAATATGGCGCGGAACACCACCATCATCCGCTCCAACTACCTCTGGGACGAGAGCGCCGCAATCTACGAGGCGTCCCTCAAGCTGTGGGAGATCCTGCCCGAGGAACTCGACTACGACTTCCTGTTCAGCCAGCGCGGCGTCATGAACCTCGCCCACACCCTCGGCGACGTACGCGAGAGCATGCGCCGGGTCGGCGCGAACCGGCTCAACGGAGTGGACGCCGAATGGCTGGACCCCGCACAGGTCAAGGAACTGTGCCCCATCCTGAACATCAGCGACAACATCCGCTACCCGGTCATGGGCGCCACCTACCAGCCGCGTGCCGGCATCGCCAAGCACGACCACGTGGCCTGGGCCTTCGCCCGTAAGTGCGACGAGCTCGGCGTGGACATCATCCAGAACTGCGAGGTCACCGGCTTCCTGAAGGACGGCAACCGCGTCGTCGGCGTCAGGACGACCCAGGGCACCATCCACACCGAGAAGGTGGGCTTGTGCGCCGCCGGACACAGCAGTGTCCTGGCTGAGATGGCCGGCTTCCGGCTGCCCATCCAGTCCCACCCGCTGCAGGCACTCGTCTCGGAACTCCACGAACCCGTCCATCCCACCGTGGTGATGTCCAACCACGTCCACGTCTACGTCTCGCAGGCGCACAAGGGCGAACTGGTCATGGGTGCCGGCGTGGACTCCTACAACGGGTACGGCCAGCGCGGGTCCTTCCACGTCATCGAACACCAGATGGCCGCGGCCGTCGAGCTGTTCCCCATCTTCGCCCGAGCCCATGTACTGCGCACCTGGGGCGGGATCGTCGACACCACCCTGGACGCCTCACCCATTGTCGGAACCACCCCGGTGGACAACATGTTCGTCAACTGCGGCTGGGGTACCGGAGGGTTCAAGGGCACCCCGGGCGCCGGGCTCACTTTCGCCCACACCATCGCCACCGGTGCGCCGCACGAACTGAACAGGCCGTTCGCACTGGAACGGTTCGAGACCGGCGCCCTGATCGACGAACACGGCGCAGCCGCCGTGGCCCATTAGAAGAGAGTCCGGACATGCTCCTCATCCCATGCCCCAACTGTGGATCCCGCGACGAGACCGAGTTCCGCTACGGCGGTCAGGCTCACGTGGCCTACCCGGAGAACCCGAACGAACTGAGCGACCGCGAATGGGCCGAGTTCCTGTTCTACAGGGACAACACCAAGGGAGCCTTCGCTGAACGCTGGTTGCACAGTACCGGCTGCCGGCAGTGGTTCAACATGGTTCGCGACACGGCGACCTACGAGATCCAGGCGGTGTACTCGATGGGCGCGCCCCGTCCCGATCAAGCCGCCCCGGAAGGAGCAACCACGTGACTTCCCAGGACGCCCGCCTCACCACCGGTGGGCGCATCGACCGCACCATCTCCTGGCGTTTCACCGTGGACGGCAGGGAATTCACCGGCCATCCCGGCGACACGCTCGCTTCGGCCCTGCTCGCCAACGGCCACATCGCTGCCGGCAACTCCCTGTACGAGGACCGACCCCGAGGCATCATGTCCGCCGGCGTGGAGGAATCGAACGCCCTGGTCAAGGTGTATCCCCGATTCCCCGGCCACGTCGCGGAGTCCATGCTCCCCGCCACAACCGTCACCCTGGTGGACGGGCTGAAGGCAGAGCTGCTCGATGGACGGGGCCGGCTGGACCCGGACGACGACCGGGCCGAGTACGACAAGAAGTACGTCCACACCGACGTCCTGGTCATCGGCGGCGGTCCCGCCGGCCTGGCCGCTGCGCGCGAAGCCGTCCGCACCGGTGCACGCGTCATGCTCCTGGACGACCAGCCCGAGCTCGGCGGGTCCCTGCTGTCAGGTCCGACCGCACCCGGACTGGTCGAGACCATCGAGGGCAAGCCGGCCCTCGAATGGGTCGCGGACGTCGAAGCAGAACTGGTGTCCGGTGCGGAGTCGACGGTCCTGAACCGAACTACGGTGTTCGGCGCGTACGACGCGAACTACGTCATCGCCGTCCAGAACCGCACCGATCACCTGTCCAGCCCCGCCGCACCCGGCGTCTCCCGGCAGCGGATCTGGCACATCCGTGCCGCGCAGGTCGTGTTGGCCCCCGGTGCCCACGAACGCCCGCTGGTATTCGAGAACAACGACCGCCCGGGCATCATGCTGGCCTCCGCCGTCCGCAGCTACCTGAACCGCTACGCCGTCGTCGCCGGGCATCGCGTCGTCATCAGCACCACGAACGACAGCGCCTACGCCCTCGCTGCGGACCTGCGTGCCGCCGGTGTCCAGATCGCAGCTGTCGTGGACGGACGTCCGAACCTCACCGACGTGGCTGCTGCCGCTGTCGAGGCCGGCACCCGGGTGCTGATCGGCACCGCGGTGGCCAACACTGCTGCGGACGATGCAGGCCGCCTGGCCGGCGTGACCGTCCGGGGCATCGACGACGACGGCGCGCTCACCGCCCACATCGAGCAGATCGCGTGTGACCTGCTGGCCGTCTCCGGCGGCTGGAGTCCTCTGGTCCACCTGCATTCCCAGCGTCAGGGCAAACTGCGCTGGGACGACGACCTGGCGGCTTTCGTGCCGAGCACCGAAGTTCCGAACCAGCAGGTCGCAGGGTCCGGGCGTGGCAGCTTCGACCTGCAGGACTGCCTCGCCGAGGGTATCTCCGTCGGCGCCGGCGCCGCCGTCGCCGCGGGGTTCAGCACGACCACCGACCCCTCACCGCTCGGCGAGCCGAAGTCCTCGGCACCCACTCGCCAGCTGTGGCTGGTCCCCGGGGAGGAAGGCAACGCGGACGATTGGCATCACCACTTCGTCGACTTCCAGCGCGACCAGTCCGTGGCCGATGTCCTGCGCTCCACCGGGGCCGGCCTGCGCTCGGTGGAACACATCAAGCGCTACACCTCCATCAGCACCGCCAACGACCAGGGCAAGACCTCCGGAGTCAACGCGATCGGCGTCATTGCCGCCGCACTTCGCACGGCAGGCGAAGCCTCGCGTGGCATCGGAGACATCGGTACCACCACCTACCGCGCACCGTTCACCCCCGTGGCTTTCGCGGCGCTCGCCGGACGCCAGCGCGGTGAGCTGTTCGACCCCGCCCGCAAGACGTCCATCCACCCGTGGCACGAGGCCGAAGGTGCCCTGTTCGAGGACGTGGGACAGTGGAAGCGTCCCTGGTACTACCCGCACGAGGGCGAGGACATGGACTCCGCGGTCCTGCGGGAATGCGCCGCGGTCCGCGGCTCCGTCGGCTTCATGGATGCCACCACCCTCGGAAAGATCGAGATCCGGGGCAAGGACGCCGGCGAGTTCCTCAACCGGATCTACACCAACGCGTTCAAGAAGCTCGCCCCCGGTTCCGCCCGCTACGGCGTCATGTGCCTGGCGGACGGCATGATCTTCGACGACGGAGTGACCCTCCGCCTCGACGACGACCGCTATTTCATGACCACCACGACCGGCGGCGCCGCCAAGGTGCTGGACTGGCTGGAGGAATGGCTGCAGACCGAATGGCGCGACCTCGACGTGCACTGCACCTCGGTCACTGAACAGTGGACCACCATCGCCGTCGTCGGACCGAGATCACGGGCAGTCATCGCGAAGCTGGCACCGGGCCTGGCAGCGGACGGCAAGCTGGAGGCAGAAGCCTTCCCGTTCATGACCTTCCGCGAGACCACCCTGGCCTCCGGCGTGCAGGCGCGGGTCTGCCGGATCTCGTTCTCCGGCGAACTCGCCTACGAGATCAACGTCCCGTCCTGGTACGGGTTGAACACCTGGGAGGCGGTGGCAGCCGCAGGCGCCGAATTCGACATCACCCCGTACGGCACGGAGACCATGCACGTCCTCCGCGCCGAGAAGGGCTACCCGATCGTCGGCCAGGACACCGACGGCACCGTCACCCCGCAGGACGCGGGCATGGAGTGGGTGGTGTCGAAGACCAAGGAATTCGTCGGCAAGCGATCCTACGCCCGAGCCGATGCCAGGCGAGAGGATCGCCGGCACCTGGTGAGCGTCCTACCCGTGGACCGTTCCTTCCGGCTCCCCGAAGGCACCCAGCTGGTGGACCAGGGCATCGACGTCGATCCTGCGTCCGGCCCCGTTCCGATGCAGGGCTTCGTCACGTCCAGCTACCGCAGTGCCGCCCTGGGCCGGACCTTCGCCCTCGCGCTGATCAAGGACGGCCGCAACCGTATCGGCGAGACCCTCGTGGCCGCCGTGGGCGACCAGCTGGTCGACGTCGTCGTCGCCGAAACCGTGCTTTTCGACCCCGAAGGGACCCGCAAGGATGGCTGACACAGCAGCGCTCAACGGCATCAAGGGACTTCGCGACATCCGGCGCAGCCCCGCCTCGCACCTGACCGCGGAGATGGAGGCAGGCTCCGTCGAGGGGACGGTGGTCCTTCAGGAGGGCCCGTTCCAGACCATGGTGGGCCTCCGCGTGGACCCCCGCTCCGAGGAAGGCGCACGGGTGGCCGCCATGGCAGGTTGCCTGCCGGGCCGTTGCGGTGAGGTGGGCGGCGCCGACGGCGTCAGCATCCTCTGGCTGGGACCGTCCGAGTTCCTGGTGGTCGCACCCGAGGACGCCCACGACTCGCTCGGTGGTGACCTCATCGGTTCCCTCACCGCAGCCCTGGGCGGGGCCCCGGGGCAGGTGGTGGACCTGTCGGCGAACCGCACCACCTTCGAACTCTCCGGTACCCGCGCACGGGCCGTCCTGGAGAAGGGCTGCGCGCTGGACCTGCACCCCCGCAGCTTTCCCCCAGGAACAGCCCTGAGCACCGAGGTGGGCAACATCACGCTGGTCCTGGAGAAGACCGGGGAGCAAAGCTTCAGGCTCTTCCCCCGGGCCTCCTTCGCGGACTTCCTGGGCCGGTGGCTCCTCGATGCGATGCGCGAGTACGCCTCGCCAGAGGTTCCCTGACCACCCCGCCTACACCGTGCGGGAGGAAACCGGCAGGCAGCAGGAAGGCCCCGGACCGGCTGGTCGGGGGCCTTCCTGCTACTTCGACAGAGACTGACTCAGGCCTGGTGGAAGGTCTTCCCGAGAACGCGCTCGGACGCCCCCACGCGGTCGAGGTACGGGGTGATGCCGCCGAGATGCATCGGCCACCCCGCGCCCATGATCATGCACAGGTCGATGTCCTCGGGGGCGGCGACGACGCCCTCGTCGAGCATGCGCCCGATCTCGTCCGCCAGCGCGTCCTGCGTCCGGTGCAGGACCTCCTCGGCGGTCGACGGTGACTTCCCGCGCTCCATGAGGTCCAGCGTTGCGGAAGGGACGGTCTCGGAGCCGTCCTCCTGCTTCTCCCACAGACCCTTCACCCCGGCGTCGATCAGCTTCTGCTGGTTCGCCGAGACGAGGAACCGGTCGCCGAACGCGGTGTGCAGCGATTCCTGCACGTGCTGGCCGACGGGCAGGCCCACCAGCGCGAGCAGCCGGAAGGGTGTCATGGGCAGGCCCATGGGGCGCAGCGCGCCGTCCGCGGTCTCCGCGTCCGTACCCTCGTCGAACACGGCCGTGATCTCACCGAACATCCGGCCGAGGATCCGGTTCACCACGAAGGCGGGGGCGTCCTGCACCAGGACGGCGTTCTTCTTCAGGCCCTTCGCGAGGACGAAGGCCGTGGCGAGCACGGCGTCGTCCGTCTTCGGGGCGCGGACCACCTCGAGCAGCGGCATGGCGGCCACCGGGTTGAAGAAGTGGAAACCGACCACGCGCTCCGGGTGCACCAGGTCCGCGGCCATCTCGGCCACGGACAGCGACGACGTGTTGGTGGCGAGGATGCACTCGGGGGAGACGACGGCCTCCACCTCGGCGAAGACCTGCTTCTTGACCGACAGCTCCTCGAACACGGCCTCGATCACGAAACCGGCGTCGGCGAACACGTCCTTCGAGACGGACCCGGTGACGAGGGCCTTCGTCCGGTTCGCGGCGTCCTGCGAGAGCCGCTTCCGGCCGAGCATCTTCTCGATCTCCGCGTGCACGTACGCGACGCCCTTGTCCACGCGGGCCTGGTCGATGTCCGTCATGACCACGGGCACCTTGAGCTGCCGGGCGAACAGCAGGGCGAGCTGGCTCGCCATGAGTCCGGCCCCGACGACGCCGACCTTGGAGACCGGGCGGGCCAGCTTCCGGTCGGGCGCTCCTGCCGGACGCTTGCCACGCTTCTGCACCAGGTCGAGGAACGCATAGACCGTGGCGTGGAACTCGCGGGTCTGCATGAGTTCGGCCAAGGCCGTGCACTCGGCGGCCGCCGATTCCTTCCGCGACCAGGTCCGCCCGGCCTCCAGCAGGTCCAGGACGCGACCGGGCGCGGGCGCCGCGTTGCTGGTCTTCGCCTCCACGAAGGCCCGTCCCGCGGCGACGGCGCCGGTCCACGCGGCGTCGTCGTACCGTGCGAGCTCGGCGCGGCGCTGCCCCACGGCGTCGGCCTCACCGCCGGTGAGCACGCGGGCCGCCCAGAGGAGGGACTGCTCGATGAAGTCCGCCGGCTCGAAGAGGGCATCGGCGATGCCCAGTCCGTACGCGGAGGTGCCGTCCAGGCTGCGGTTGTTGCTGAGCGGGTTCTCGACCATCACCTTGACGGCGTTCGCCGGCCCGATGAGACGCGGCAGGCGGTACACGCCGCCCCAGCCCGGCACGAGGCCGATGAACGCCTCGGGCAGGCCGATCCCGTTGGCGCCCGTGGACACCGTGCGGTAGTTCGCGGCGAGGGCGATCTCGAGCCCGCCGCCGAGCGCGACGCCGTTGATGAAGGCGAAGCTGGGTACGCCCATGTCGGCGAGCAGGTCGTACGCCTCGTGGCCCAGCTCGGCCATGAGGCGGCCGAGGTGCTCGGACTTCACGCTCTTGACGGTGCTGAGGTCGGCGCCCGCGACCAGGAAGTAGGGCTTGCCGGTGACGGCGACGGAGGAGATCTCGCCCCGGGCGGCGCGTTCCTTCAGCCCCTCGAGGGTGCGGCCGAACTCGATGAGCGTGTTGGGCCCGAGCGTGGTGGGCTTGGTGTGGTCGAGGTCGTTGTCGAGCGTGATGAGCGCGAGGACGCCGGCCCCCTGGGGGAGGGTGATGTCCTGGACGTAGGAGTGGGTGACGATCTCGGCGGGAACCAGCGCAGCCAGTTCGTCGTAGCGTTCGAAGCTCATGCTGCATCCTGTCCGTAGTGCTCGTGGTGGGGGTTCTCCCAGATGACGGTGGCTCCCATGCCGAGGCCGATGCACATGGTGGTCATGCCGTAGCGCACGGACGGGTCCTCCTCGAACTGGCGGGCGAGCTGGTTCATGAGCCGCACGCCCGAGGACGCCAGGGGGTGCCCGACGGCGATGGCCCCGCCGTAGCGGTTCACGCGCGGGTCCTCGTCGTCGATGCCGAAGTGGTCGAGGAAGCTCAGCACCTGGACGGCGAAGGCCTCGTTGATCTCGAAGAGCCCGATGTCGCTGATGCCCAGGCCGGCCTGGCGCAGGGCCTTCTCGGTGGCGGGAACAGGGCCGATGCCCATGACCTCGGGCTCCACGCCCGCGAAGGCGTAGGCGACCAGGCGCATGCGGACGGGCAGACCCAGTTCCGCGGCGGCGTCGGCCGAGGCCAGCAGTGCGGCGGTGGCGCCGTCGTTCAGGCCGGCGGCGTTGCCGGCCGTGACCCGACCGTGCGCGCGGAACGGCGTGCGCAGAGCGGCGAGGTCCTGCACGGTGGTGCCGGGGCGCGGCGGCTCGTCCGCGGTGTTGAGCGTCCAGCCGGAACCGGCCTTCCGGCCGGCGACGGGCACGAGGTCGGGCTGGATCTGCCCGGCATCATAGGCAGCCGCGAGCTTCTGCTGGCTGCGGACGGCGTAGGCGTCCGTGCGGTCCTTGGTGATGGCCGGAAAGCGGTCATGCAGGTTCTCGGCCGTGTTGCCCATGTTCAGGGCGGCGGCGTCCACGATCCGCTCGGACTGGAAGCGCGGGTTGGGGTCCGCGTCGGCGCCCATCGGGTGGTTGCCCATGTGCTCGACACCGCCGGCGATGACGACGTCGTACGCACCGAAGGCGATGCCCGACGCCGTGGTGGTCACGGCGGTCATCGCGCCGGCGCACATGCGGTCGATCGCGAAGCCCGGGACCGTCCGGGGGAGCCCGGCGAGGAGGGCCGCGGTGCGGCCGATCGTCAGGCCCTGGTCGCCGGTCTGGGTGGTGGCGGCGATGGCGACGTCGTCCACGCGCTCGGGCGGCAGCGACGGGTTCCGGCGCAGCAGGTCGCGGATGCACTTCACCACGAGGTCGTCGGCGCGCATGCCGGCGTAGATGCCCTTGTCGCCCGCCTTGCCGAATGGGGTCCGTACTCCGTCGACGAAGACGACGTCGCGGACGGCACGCGCTGAGCGCGACGTCCTGCCGGCGGACGTGGTCCCGGTTTGTAGGCTCACCTGTTGCTCCTCTTCGAGTTGTTGATCCGCGCTTATGTTACTGGCCGGTAACATAAGCGTGCAAGCGGATCGCCAGGCCCCTCCGCCTCAGTCCTCGGACGGCTCCTGGCCTGCCTGGCGGTTCTTGGCAGGAAGGGGGTCCGGGTCGAGGAAGGCCACGGTGATGATCGCGGCGATCTGCTCGATCTGCCAGGGGCGTGCGCCGAGCTCGGCCAGCGCCGCCGAGACCGATTCGAGGGAGAGCTCTGCCGGGGGCCGCCAGGCGATGCGGCGCAGGTAGTCCGGGGTGAGCAGGTTCTCCACGGGCATGCCGAGCTTCTCGGCGTGGTGGGCCACCCGGGGGCGGGCGGTCTGCAGGCGGGCCGCCGCCTCGGGGTCCTTCTCCGCCCACACGCGCGGCGGCGGCGGCGCGGTGGTGGAGATGTGCAGGGGCGGGAGCTCCGTGAGCTTCCTGGCCTCGCTGATGCACTTGAGCCAGCGGGGCGCCTCCTTCTGGGCGGCGCGGCCGTGGAAGCCCTTGGTGGCCAGCAGCTGCGGGACCGTGGACGGCATCGCCTTGGCCGCCGCCACGATCGCCGAATCCGGGATGAGCCGTCCGGGCGCCACATCGCGGCGCTGGGCAAGATCCTCGCGTTCGAGCCACATCTGCCGGACAGCGGCGAGCTGCCGGCGGTCCCGCAGCTGGTGCAGCCCGGAGGTACGGCGCCACGGGTCGACGCGCGGTTCGGCGGGGGGAGTGCTGCGGATGTGCTCGAACTCCTCCTCCGCGATTCCCAGCTTCCCGTCCTCCTGCAGCAGGTCCGCCAGCTTGCCGCGCAGTTCCGGCAGGACCTCCACGTCCAGTGCCGCGTAGCGGAGCCAGGGCTCGGGCAGCGGCCGCTTGGACCAGTCGGCGGCGGAGTGCTCCTTCGCGAGACTGAACCCGAGCTGGGACTCGATGACGGCGGCGAGGCCCACGCGGGGGAGACCGGCGAGGCGTGCGGCGAGTTCCGTGTCGAAGAGCCGGTCCGGCCACATGCCGAGCTCGGACAGGCAGGGCAGGTCCTGGCTCGCGGCATGCAGGATCCATTCGACGCCGTCGAGGGCGTCGTCGATGATCCGGAGGTCGTCGAACGGCTCGGGGTCGATCAGCCAGGTGCCCGCGCCCTCGCGCCGGATCTGGACGAGGAACGCGCGCTGTCCGTACCGGAACCCGGAGGCCCGCTCGGCGTCGACGCCCGCGGGGCCCGTACCGGCGGCGAGCGCCGCGGCGGCACGTTCGAGGCCGGCCTGCGTGTCGATGACGAGGGGGACGCCATCGCGCGGTTCGGTCAGGAGGGGGAGTTCCTGGGGATCGGGATCGACGGCGCGATCGGGCACATCGGTGCTGTCCGTCTGCTCGGACGTATGGGAAGTCATGGTGTTTTCAGTCTATCCCCGCGGGTCCCCGGGACCCTCAAGCGAGCAGTGTCCTGCCACCGTTCCCCGGTGCTCAGGATCTGCGGTGGGGAAGGTGCGCGACACCCGCCGGGAGGGGCGGCAGTCCGGCGAAGGTGCACACCATGTCGGACCACGCCTCGAGGTGCCGGCGGACGTCCGCGGTCTCGGGGGTCCACGACGCCCGGAGCTCGATGTCGATGGTGTCGGGGCGGTCCTCCAGGGTGCCGTAGCTCTCGGACAGGATGCGGGTGGCGGTGCCGCCCGTGCTGTGATGCCGTGCGCCGTGGGTCTCGAGGGCTTCCACGAGCCATGTCCAGGCGACCGATCCGAGGAGGGCGTCGTTGCCCATGTCGGCTTCGAGCTGTGCGCGGATGTAGGTCACGATGCGGAACCGGCCGTTCCAGACCTCGGAGCCGTCGGGGTCGTAGAGGAGGATGAAGCGGCCCGTGGCGAGTTCCTCGGGGTCGGACCGCGCGAGGAGGCCACGCGCGGGCCCGTGGAGCGGCAACGGCGACGCCTCGAAGATCTCCGCGCCGAGTGCCACCGCGAACGGGGCGAGCCGTGAGGGAGCCGGGATCTCCTCGAGCCGGATCTCGCTGCGGCGGGCCGCCTTCCGGAGGCCGGCCAGGGCGTCGAGGAATTCGGCAGGAAGCTGCGATCCGCCATCGGTAGCACTCACCCCCGCAGGCTATGCCCTGCGGGGGTGGGTTCGGCGGCGGCGCGCCGGTGAGCGGGCGCCGACCGGCCGGTGCACGGGCCTGGTGGGGCCGGTCGTCAGGCGGCTGCTGCCTCCCGGCGGATCGCGTCGATGAAGGCGTCGACGTCCTCCTCGGTGGTGTCGAACGAGCACATCCACCGGACCTCGCCGGTCGCCTGGTCCCAGTCGTAGAAGCGGAAGCTCTCGCGGACGCGGTCCGCCGCCCCGGGGGGCAGGATCGCGAAGACGGCGTTGGCGGTGGTCTCCTGCGTGAGGATCACGCCCTGGATGCCGCGGACGCCTTCGGTGAGGCGCGCGGCCATGGCGTTGGCGTGCGACGCCGAGCGGAGCCAGAGATCGCCCTCGAGCAGGGCGACGAGCTGTGCGGAGACGAAGCGCATCTTGGACGCGAGCTGCATGTTGAGTTTCCGCAGGTAGTCCATCCCGGTGGACGCCTCCTGGTTCAGGACCACGACGCACTCGCCGAACATGAGGCCGTTCTTGGTGCCCCCGAACGAGAGGATGTCCACGCCGGCGTCGCGCGTGAAGGCGCGCAGCGGCTGGCCGAGGGCCGCGGCTGCATTCGCGAGGCGGGCGCCGTCCATGTGCACCCTCATGCCGCGGGCGTGGCAGTGGTCGGCGATCGCCTTGATCTCGGCGACGGAGTAGAGCGTGCCGAGCTCCGTCGTCTGGGTGATGGAGACGGCGAGCGGCTGGGCACGGTGCTGGTCGCCCCAGCCCCAGGCCTCCCGGTCGATGAGCTCGGGGGTCAGCTTGCCGTCCGGCGTGGGGACGGTGAGCAGCTTGATGCCGCCCACGCGCTCGGGGGCCGCGTTCTCGTCCACGTTGATGTGCGCGGTCTGCGGGCAGATCACGGCGCCCCAGCGCGGCAGGATGGACTGCAGCGAGAGCACGTTCGCACCCGTACCGTTGAACACCGGGTAGATGGAGATGCCCTCGCCGAAGTGGTGCTCCATGACCTCCTGCAGCCGGGCCGTGTACTGGTCCTCGCCGTAGGCGACCTGGTGCCCCTCGTTGGCGGCGGCCAGGGCCGTGAGGACCTCGGGGTGCACGCCCGAGTAGTTGTCGGACGCGAAGCTGCGCGAGGTGCGGTCGTGCAGGGGCGCGGGCGCTGCGGGAGCGATGGCGGAGGTCATGGTGTCGGTCACCGTCCCATTATCCCCGAGCGGGCGGCCGGGCACCGACGGCGTCGATGCGGGCGCCGTTGACCTCGGCGGCCGGTGAGGCGGGCAGCGACGCGAGGATCCGCGCCAGATCGTCCACGTGCGTGAAGCCGGGGAACGTCCGCTCGGGCTGCTGCTGCCGCATCGCGTCGTCCACCAGCGCCTTGACGACGACGGCGGTCGCGGCCGCCCCCGTCCCGTCCTTGGCGAAGCCCTGCGCCACCGCCTGGAGCCAGGCGTCGACGGACGCCTTGACCGCGGCGTAGGAGGCGTTCGCGGCGGTGGGTGCCGTCACGGCCGTGGCCGTGACGGCGGCGAGCCGCCCGGAGTGCTCGGCCAGCTGGTCGTAGAACGCCCGGCTGGTGTTGAACAGCGTGACGAAGACGGACCGGTGGAGGGCCTCGAGGTCCGCCGTCGTCTGCGTGGTGATGCCCCGTCCGCCCCGCCAGCCTCCCACGAGGTGGAACAGGGCGTCGGCGCCGCCGTGGTCCGCGAGGACGCGCTCGGCGAGCCGGCCGACCGCGGTCTCATCCGTCAGGTCGCACACCTGCCGGTCGACGCCGTCGATCCCGGCGAGCGCCGCCTCCAGGCGCACGGCGTCGGACCCCACGGCCACCACGGTCAGGCCGTCCGAGACCAGGCGCCGGACCAGGGCGATGCCGGACGCACCCGTGGCGCCGGCGACGACGGCCGTGCGGGTGTCAGGGGCACCCGGTACGTAGCTCACGCCGTGTGCGCGGTGATGCCCGCGGTCGACTCGATGACGGGCTTCATCTTCTTCTCCAGCGCCTCGAAGAACATCGAGAGGGGGAACTCGTCGTCGAGGACGGCGTCGGTGAGGGCCCGCGGGGGGCCCATGAGCTCCAGTGCGTCCGGGCCCTTGGCCCACACGGAGGCCGGGTGCGGGGTGACGGTGGCGGAGACGAGGTCGTAGGCGGCGAGCCAGTGTGCGCTCTTCGGGCGGTCGATGGACCGCCAGTACAGCTGCTCGATCTGCTCGCCGAGGGCGACGACGACGCCTGCCGCCTCGTCCCAGTCGATGCTGAGCTTGGTGTCGGTCCAGTGCAGCACGCGGTGCTGGTGCATCCACGCGAAGAGCAGTTGGCCGCCGAGGCCGTCGTAGTTCCGCACGCGGCTGCCGGTGATGCTGAAGCGGAAGATGCGGTCGAAGATGACGGCGTACTGCACGAGCCGGGCATGCCGGCGCGCCTCGGCCGACGCGTCGTCGTCCTGCTCGATCCTGACGGACTCGCGGAACGCCGTGAGGTCGCAGCGCAGTTCCTCGAGCGAGTACAGGAAGAACGGCATGCGCTGCTTGATCATGAACGGATCGAAGGGCAGGTCGCCGCGCATGTGGGTGCGGTCGTGGATGAGGTCCCACATCACGAACGTCTCCTCGGCGAGCTGCTGGTCGTCGAGGAGTTCCAGTGCGTCCTGGGGCAGGTCGAGGCGCGTGATGTCCGCGGCGGCGCGGACCACGCGGCGGAAGCGCGCGGCCTCCCGGTCCGCGAAGATGGCACCCCACGTGAACGTGGGCGTGGAGCTGACCGCGACCGTCTCGGGGAAGAGTACGGCGGAGTTGGTGTTGTAGCCCTCGGTGAAGTCGAGGAAGCGGATGGGTACGAAGAGCGCATTGGAGTACGCCCCGGCCTCGAGCTCACCGATGAACTCCGGCCAGAGGACCTCGATGAGCACGGCTTCGACGAGGCGGCTGGTGCTGCCGTTCTGCGTGTACATCGGGAAGACCACGAGGTGCTGGAGGCCGTCGATCCGATCGAGCTGCGGCTGGAAGGCCAGTAGCGGTTCGAGGAAATCGGGCACTGCGAAGCCGCCCGCCTGCCACGCCTCCAGGGCCGTGATGGTGCGGCCCAGGTACTCGGCGTCATGGGGGAACAGGGGCATGAGCTCCTGCACGGCGGCGGTGATGGCCTCCGTGTGGGCCGCGGCGTCCACGTGGTGCTCGGGGTCGGGGATCGAGCCGTCCTTGACCTGCAGGACGCGCAGCCGGTGCGCCGCGGCCTTGAGTGCGTGCCACGCCGCATGCTCCTGCGGCCGGTTGTCTACGGGGGCGAGGGGAGTGACGGTCACGACTCCTGCTTTCGTCGGTGGGATTTGCATCGGTGGGATGCATCGCTGGTGTTGTCGTGACAGTAGCAAGCAGAACAGGGATACTTACACGCTGGCCGGCTTAGCTCAAGCAATGCTTACGCTCGGCCGGTGCGGCACCGAGTGCAAGGTCCAGCGCGGCTTCACACCGGGCACACGAAAAAGGCCAGTCCTCGGACTGGCCTTCCCCGTGTGCGGGTCCCGCTGCACTACTCGGCGGGCACCAGCGTCATCGAGATGGAGTTGATGCAGAAACGCTCATCCGTGGGGGTGTCGAAGCCCTCGCCCTTGAAGAGGTGGCCGAGGTGCGAGTCGCAGCGGGCGCAGCGCACCTCGATGCGCTCCATGCCGAGGGACCGGTCGTGCAGGTAGCGGACCTTGTCCTCGGCCAGCGGCGCCCAGAAGGACGGCCACCCGCAGTGGGAATCGAACTTCTCGTTGCTCGTGAAGAGCTCGGCGCCGCACGCACGGCACGCGTAGGTGCCGGCGGTCTTCGCGTCGTAGTACTCCCCGGTGTAGGGGCGCTCCGTGCCGGCCTTCCGCAGCACCTGGAACTCCTGCGGGGAGAGCTCCTGCCGCCACTCGTCGTCGGACTTCTGGATCTCGGGCCGGTAGGCGTCGTGTTCGGTAGTCATAGTGCGTGCAACGCCTAGGAGTCGCCAATAAATCCCGAGCCCGAGTACAGGTGCAGCACGGCGATCCCGAGCTTGTCCTGCGCCCGGTTGGCCCAGTCCCGGTGGAAGGTGTCCGCCACCGCATGGGGGCGCGTGATGACCACGGCCTGCGCCGCCCCGGTGTCGGCGGCCTCCTGCACGAGGGCGTCCACCGGGTTCCCCGTCGTCGTCCGGCCGCGTGCCGTGAACCCCTCGTCCGCGAGCAGCCGCAGCGATTCCTCGAGGGCCGAGCGGGCCGCCGCCTCGTCGTGCTCCCGGTCGTCCGCCGAGAACGACCGGAAGGCCTCGCCCACCTCGAGCAGGCTCAGGTGGCGGAAGAACTCGCCGAGGACCGACTCGTCGCGGTCCTCGGGGATCAGGACCACGACATCGGCCGACTCCTCGCCCTGCAGGGACCGGAGATTGGCGAGATCGGGCTGGGTCAGGGCTTCCTCGGTCAGCACGAGGATCGTTTCGGTCATGGCGTCACTGTACTGCGGCGTACCGGGAGGCCGCTGTGCCCGGTGTGCCCGGTGTGGCGAATCGTCGAAGCTTGGCGGGGCGGGGTGCAAGCAGGGTAGAAAGGGAGGCATGGCAACTGGAAGGTCGACGCCCGCGGTGCAGCGGGTCCCTGCGCCCTGGCTCAAGTGGACGGCGCTCGGAGTGGGGGCGGGAGCGGCGCTCGCCTCCTCGGCGGCGGGTGCGGTCTCCGGTCTCGCGGTGTACTTCGCCCGGCAGATCGTGACGCCGGCGCGCGGCCGCGAGGAGAACCTCGACATCCTCGCCGTCGTGGGACCCGCCGGGAACCAGACCGTGATCCTCCCCGCGAACGACGACACCACCGTCGAGGGCACCTACAGCCTCCACTTCGACCGCGGCGAGGGTCACGCCCGCCTCGGGGCCATCCGCTCCTACGTGCCGCGCGAGGGTACCGTCGAGCGCGAGGTGGAGAAGGTCTACGTGGGCGATCTGGCATCGGCGACCCGCGGCTGGTGGGGCGGCGCCACCTATCCCTCGCCGTCGGCCCTCGGCTTCGCCGACGAGGAGGTCCTCATCCCGGTGGAGGGCGGGTCGGCGCCGGCCTGGCTCGTCCGGGCGGAAGCGCCGGCCCGCACGTGGGCCATCATGGTGCACGGCCGCGGGGCGACGCGCAACGAGGCCCTGCGTGCCCTCCCGCCGGCACGCCGCCTCGGGATGACGAGCCTCGTCCTGTCCTACCGGAACGACGGCGAGGCCCCCTCGGCGCCCGACGGCCGGTACGGCCTCGGCATGACCGAGTGGCACGACGTCGACGCGGCGATCGACTACGCGGTGGCCCACGGAGCCCGCGACGTCGTCCTGTTCGGCTGGTCGATGGGCGGGGCCATCGCCCTGCAGACGGCGGACCTCTCGCGGCACCGCAGCCGGATCACCGCGCTGGTGCTCGACGGCCCGGTCATCAACTGGATCGAGGTGCTCGCGCACCACGCCGAACTCAACCGCATCCCGGCGCCCGTGGGGCGGCTGGGCCAGTACCTCCTGGCCAGCCAGCGCGCGCGCCGGATCACGGGGCTGGCCGCGCCGCTCGACCTCAAGAGCATGGACTGGATCGCCCGCGCCGAGCAGCTGACCCTGCCCACCCTGGTGCTGCACAGCGAGGACGACGAGTTCGTTCCCATCGGCCCCTCGGCCGAGCTGGCAGCCAGGAACCCGGCCTTCGTGACGCTCGAGCGGTTCCACCGTGCACGCCACACGAAGGAGTGGAACATCGACCCGCAGCGGTGGGAGTCCGTCGTGGAACGCTGGCTCGACGGCCTCCTGTACGGCCGGACCCTGCCCGGGGGGAAGGTGCCCGACGGCGGGACGGCTACTGCGCTTCCCTGATCTTCCGCTTGATGCGTCCCAGCATCGCGGCCATGCCGCGCATACGCAGGGGCGTGATGGCCCGGGTGAGGCCGAGGCGGTCGGGCACGTCGTCCGGTACGGCGAGCACCTCCGCGGCCGGCAGCCCGTCGAGGCCCTCCAGCAGCACACCCGCGAACCCGCGGGTCGTCGGTGCCTCGGGCGGCGCCGAGAAGAACAGGTGCACCGGCCGCTCGGGTTCCGCGCCGATCTCCATCGTGAGGAACAGCGGGGTCTGGCACTCGACGACCTGCTCCAGGAGCTCGGGGTGCTCCCCGTAGCGCTCGGGCAACGGCGGCAGCTCGCGGGAGAAGTCGAGCAGGAGCTGCAGGCGGTCCGGCTCGGACAGGTCCTGGAAGTCGTCGATGATCTCCGCGAGCTTCGCGGGGACGGCCCCGGCGGTCATCGGGTCGCCTGCGCGGGAAGGGCCGGCTGCGCGGGGGCGTCGCCGGGTTCGGTGCCGCGGACGATGGGGACGCGCACCGCGTTGCCCCACTCCGTCCAGGAGCCGTCGTAGTTGCGCACCTTCTCGAAGCCGAGCAGGTGGGTGAGCACGAACCACGTGTGGCTCGACCGCTCGCCGATGCGGCAGTACGCGACGACGTCGTCGCCGTCCTGCAGACCGGCCTCGTCCCGGTAGATGGCGTCCAGTTCGGCGCGCGTGCGGAACGTCCCGTCCTCGGCGGCGGCCCGGGCCCAGGGGACCGAGCGGGCGGTGGGGATGTGCCCTCCGCGCAGGGCGCCCTCCTCGGGGTACGCGGGCATGGTGGTGCGGGCGCCCGTGTACTCGTCGCCCGACCGGACGTCGATCAGCGGGTTGCCGAGGTGCGCCATGACGTCGGCGAGGTAGGCGCGCACGGGGGCGTCGTCGCGCTCGACGACGGGGTACTGCGTGGCCGTGATCTCCGGCTTGTCCGTGGTCAGCTCCCGGCCCTCGGCGACCCACTTGTCGCGGCCGCCGTCGAGCAGGCGGACGTCCTCGTGGCCGAACAGGGTGAACACCCACAGGGCGTAGGCCGCCCACCAGTTGCTCTTGTCGCCGTAGATCACCACGGTCGAGTCGCGGGAGATGCCCTTGGAGGCCATGAGCCGAGCGAAGCCCTCGCCGTCGATGTAGTCGCGGGTCACCTCGTCGTTCAGTTCGGTGTGCCAGTCGATCTTCACGGCGCCGGGCACGTGCCCGGTCTCGTACAGCAGGACGTCCTCGTCGGACTCGACGACCACCAGCCCGTCCGCGCCGAGGTTCTCGGCCAGCCACCCAGTGGAGACGAGCCGCTCGGGGTGGGCGTACTCGGCGAACTTGTCCTGGGGGTCTGCAGTCAGGGTCATTGCGGCCTTTCGTATAGCTGTAGGCGCGCGCAGCGGGCCCGGAACGTGTCTTTCCACCTAGCGTAACCACGCGGTGCGGCGAAAGCTTCCGGCGCACCCGCGTGCTGCCCCTGCCCGGCACGACCCCGGGCGGGCCCCGGTCAAGGGGCGTCCGTGCCCGCCCCCCGCGCGGGCGGGTGCGCGCGGTTGCCGTAGTCTTGCCTAGCGGAACGGCGGCGTGCAGGGCCGTTCCCGCCGACCTCCCGGACAAGAGAAAGCGGTCCAGATCCGTGCCAGCCATCGAACACCTGACAGAGCGGTCGCCGAAGGTCTCCGTCGATGATCTGCTGGACGGGTTCTACCCGTCGCCCCGCTTCGGCGAGGTGTCCTTCGACTCCTACCGCCCCGATCCGCAGCAGCTCTCCCAGTCGGCGGCCGTCACCAAGCTCCGGGACTTCGCCGGCGCTGTCAACGAGCCGGAGCCCTCGGGCCTCCGCAGGCTGTTCGGCGGGAAGAAGCCCGCGACCCGCGCCGGCATCTACCTCGATGGCGGCTTCGGCGTCGGCAAGACCCACCTCCTGGCCTCCCTGTGGCACGCGTCCACGGGCAGGAAGGCGTTCGGCACGTTCGTGGAGTACACGAACCTGGTGGGGGCGCTGAGCTTCCGCAAGACGGTCGACGCGCTCAGCGGCTACAGCCTGGTCTGCATCGACGAGTTCGAGCTCGACGACCCCGGCGACACCGTGCTGATGTCCCGCCTGATGCGCGAGCTAGCCGACGCGGGCGTCAAGCTCGCCGCGACGTCCAATACGCTTCCGGGCTCCCTCGGGGACGGCCGGTTCGCGGCGGAGGACTTCCAGCGCGAGATCCAGGTCCTCGCGGACCAGTTCGAGGTGGCGCGCATCGACGGGGAGGACTACCGGCACCGTGGGCTGCCGCAGGCGCCCGACGCCATCGACGATGCCGCCCTGCGGGAACGCATCGCCGCCTTCTCGGCGGGCGTCCTCGCGGAGGACGACTTCTCGGACCTCATCCGGCACCTCGCCGACGTGCACCCGAGCCGCTACCGGCAGCTCCTCGACGGCGTCGACGCTGTGGCCTGGCACAACGTGCAGACCATCACGGAGCAGTCCGTGGCGCTGCGGTTCGTGGTCCTCGCGGACCGCCTGTACGACCGGGACGTGCCGATCATGGCCAGCGGCACCACCTTCGACCACCTCTTCACCGAGGAGATGATGGGCGGCGGGTACATGAAGAAGTACTACAGGGCCGTGTCCCGCCTCACCGCGCTCGCGCGGCAGGGGAGCGACGTCACGAGCTAGCCGCACCCGGCCCCCGGGGACGCCAGGGGACAGGAAAGCAGGAAGCGCCGGTGCCGCCTCTCGGCGGGACCGGCGCTCCTTATTGCCAGGCTGGGATCACACGGCCGGCGGAGGGGTAGGGCCGACGTCGCCCTTGCCGTCCTTCTTGTCGATCTGGTCGACCATCGCCGAAGCCTTCGTCTGCACTCCGTCGATGTGGCGCGAGTACTTGCCATGGGTCTTGCCGTCGACGAAATCGCCGGCCTTCCCGATGCCGTTCTTCACCTTGTCGGAATTATCGCCAATGAGTTCGGTCGCCTTACCCGCGAGGGTGCCGGCCTTGCCCTTGAGCCCGTCCAATAAACCCACGGACACCTCCTTTCGGTCGTGGAAACGCAGGACCGTTTCCGCTCCATCCATCATAGGCGAGCAGGATGGGCATGTCCTGGGAGAAGTCCCGGCCGGCCCGCGCACCGGGCAAAGAAAAAGACCGGTCCTCATCGGGACCGGTCTGCGAGCGGACGACGGGATTCGAACCCGCGACATCCACCTTGGCAAGGTGGTGCTCTAGCCAGCTGAGCTACGTCCGCAAAAAAGCGCCCCCGAGGGGGCGCCGTCGTGGGCGATACTGGGATCGAACCAGTGACCTCTTCCGTGTCAGGGAAGCGCGCTACCGCTGCGCCAATCGCCCATTTTCATGGTGCTCGTACTGCTTTGCTCCTGCCCGTCCCGTCGAGAGGTGGGGACGGGATTCGAACCCGCGTATACGGCTTTGCAGGCCGCTGCCTCGCCTCTCGGCCACCCCACCATGACCGGGTAACCCCGGCCACCGGACTGATCCGGCCGAACAGTGACTTGCGAGCGGACGACGGGATTCGAACCCGCGACATCCACCTTGGCAAGGTGGTGCTCTAGCCAGCTGAGCTACGTCCGCAGAAGGAGAACAGAACCGAGAACCCCGCTCAATGGCTTGCATTTCGCGGTGTTTCTTCGTTTTCCAACGAGAGAAAACTCTATAGGACGTTTGGGGGTTCGTCCAATCGGCCCGTCGCCGCCCCGGTGCAGGGCTGTCAGAGGCACCTGAGAGACTGGAGCCATGACCGCCCCGCTCCTCGCACACGCAACGCCCCACGGCAGGATGTACGCCCGCTCGACCTCGGACCAGCCCTCCGTCCCGTCGATCACGACCGTGATCTCGCAGCTGCCCACCTCGCTCGGTGGCTGGTTCGGCCACATGGCGGCCAGTGCGCTCTCGCGGGACCCTCGGCTGCCCGTGGCACTCGGCAACCCGTCCGAGCTGCGATCCGCGGTCAGGGACGCGGCCTCCGCGGCCGAGCGCTACCGCGACGAGGCGGCCCTCCGCGGCACCCGGGTGCACCACTACTGCGAGCAGGTCGCGCTGCGCGCGCTCGGCCGTCCCGAGGAGCTCGACGCCGCCCGCCTCGCCCTCGAGGAGAACGGCGAGTCCGGATTCGCCCAGCGGTTCGACGAGTGGTGGAGCCTCTACGACGTCCGCCCGGTGGAACCCGAGCTGACGGTCTGGAACACCGAGCTCGGCTACGCGGGCACGCTCGACCTCGTCGCGACCATCGGCGGGCGCACCTGCCTCATCGACTACAAGACCAAGAACACCGACCGGGACGGCTTCGTGAAGGCCCTCGACGACAAGGTGGTCATGCAGCTCGTGGCCGGGATGAAGGCCGAGGAATGCCTCGTGGACCCGCAGAAGGGCGAGTGGCGCCCCTGGCCGCACGGCGAGCAGCCCCTGCTGCTCGGCGTCGCCGTCGGGCAGACCGAGGTCCGCGCCATGCGGGCCAATCCGGAGGTGCTGAGGAAGCACTGGCTGCGCTTCTGCGCCCTGCGCCGCGCCTGGGAGGCGGGACTCGACGCCGAGGAGGCCGGCCGGGCGCTGCTGCCCATCGGCCCGCCGCCCGCCCCGTCGGTGCCGACCGGATCCGCCCTGCCGGCCTGAGCCGGTCCGGGTCGCGCACACCCCGTCCGTCGTGCGCTGCGCGTCGGCACTAGGATTGACGGGAACCTCGCGGCCCAGCGCCGCGGACCGCATCCCGTCCTGCGCATCCCGGCGCAGTCCTTGACCGAAGCGAGGAACGAGCACCGATGGCCGTCCTGAGTATCCGCATGATCGGCGATCCGATCCTCCGCACACCGGCCGCCGCGGTGACCGACTTCGGACCGGAGCTCGCCCGGCTGGTCGAGGACATGACCGAGACCATGATCGACGTGCAGGGCGCGGGGCTCGCCGCACCCCAGGTGGGGATCGGGCTGCAGGTGTTCACCTACCGCGTGGACGGCGCGCAGGGTCACGTGGTGAACCCGGTGCTCGAGACCGACGGCGCGTCCCAGGGCGAGTCCGACGTCGAGGGGTGCCTGTCCGTCCCCGGTCTCGGAAGCTACGTGGAAAGGACGGAATGGGCCCGCGTCACCGGCCAGGACGTCTCCGGCCAGGACGTCGTGGTCGAAGGCACGGGCATGCTCGCGCGTGCCCTGCAGCACGAGACGGACCACCTGCGCGGCACCCTGTACATCGACCGTCTCCAGGGTGAGGACCGCAGGAACGCGCTGCGGGTCATCCGGAGCGCGGACTACAACCGCGTCACCTCCCGCACCGAGGCAGAGCGAGCCCGGACCCTCGGGTCGAGCTTCACCCCCGGCGCGGAGCCCGGCACCGGCGCGTTCGGCCGGGCCACCCGATGAGGATCCTCTTCGCAGGCACGCCCGAGGTCGCCGTGCCGTCACTCAGGGCCCTCGTGGAGGCCGGCTTCGATGTCGCGGCCGTCCTCACGCGCGTCGATGCACCCGTGGGGCGCCGGAAGGTGCTGACGCCGAGCCCGGTCGCCGCGGCCGCGGACGAGCTCGGGCTGCCGGTGGTGAAGGCGAACCGCTTCACCCCGGAGCTGATCGACCACCTCGCCACCCTCGAGCTCGAGGCAGCGGCCATCGTGGCCTACGGGGGCATCGTCCCGCCGGCCGGGCTGTCCGTCCCCGAGCACGGCTGGATCAACCTGCACTTCTCCGTGCTGCCCGCGTGGCGGGGTGCCGCGCCCGTGCAGCACGCCGTGCTCGCCGGGGACGACGTCACCGGGGCGACGACGTTCCTCCTCGAGGAGGGGCTCGATACCGGGCCCGTCTTCGGGGTGATGACCGAGACCCTCGAACCGTCCGCGACGAGCGGGGAGATCCTCGGGCGCCTCGCGCACAGTGGCGCGGTCCTCCTCGTGCAGACGCTCTCGGGCCTCGCGGCAGGACGCGTCACCGCGACGCCGCAGACCGGGGATCCGAGCTTCGCCCCGAAGCTCACCATCGACGACGCCCGGATCGACTGGTCCCAGCCGGCCGTCGCCGTCCGCCAGCGCATCAACGCCGTCACCCCGGAACCCGGGGCGTGGACCACCCTCGACGGGCAGCGCGTCAAGCTCGGCCCCGTCACCCCCGTCACCCCCGTCACCCCCGCCGCGGACGGTGCGGACGGTGCGGACGCCGCGGACGGCGCCCACGCACCGGTCGAGGGGGGATCCGGTGCGCCGCTCGCGCCGGGTGCGCTGAGGGTCGCGGGGCGGCAGGTCCTCGTCGGGACGGGCTCGGGCGCTGTGGCCCTCGGTGAGCTGCAGCCCGCCGGCAAGAAGATGATGAACGCCCTGGATTGGGCACGAGGCGCGGCAGCGCGCGGGGAGCTGGTGTTCGAGTGACGGCGAACGGGGAATCGAACGGAGGGTCCAACCGCGGATCCGGTGGCGGCGGGGGACAGGGCAGGTCCCGCGGGCCCGGCAGCAGCGGCGGCCAGGGCGGTGGCAACCGGCGCCGCAACGACCAGGGGCGTGAACGCAACCGGGGCGGGGAGCGCCAGTTCTCGCAGGCTGCGCCGTCCCAGCGGACGCGCCGTGCGGACCCCGCCCGCCTCGTCGCCTTCGAGGTCCTGCGTGCTGTGGCCGCCGAGGACGCGTACGCTAACCTGGTGCTGCCGGCGAGTATCCGTAAGCACCGCCTGGACCGGCGCGACGCCGGCTTCGCCACGGAACTGACCTATGGGGCACTGCGCGGCCAGGGGACGTATGACGCCGTCCTGGCCCGCTGCGTGGACCGGCCGCTCGACCAGTTGGACCCCGCGGTGCTCGACGCCCTGCGGATCGGGGTGCACCAGCTCCTCGCGATGCGCGTCCCCGCGCACGCGGCGCTCGACCAGACCGTGGGACTCGTGCGTGCCGTGATCGGGGCCGGCCCGTCGTCGCTCGTGAACGCGGTGCTCCGCAAGGTGAGCGCACGCGACCTCGAGGCCTGGATCGGTGAACTCGTCGACGGTCTGACGGACGCCACCGCCATCGCCGCCCTGACGCACAGCCACCCCGAGTGGATCGTCCGCGCCCTGCGCCAGGCGCTCGTCGCCCATGGCCGCGACGCCGCGGAGATCGACGCGCTGCTCGCCGCGGACAACGCAGCGCCCGTGGTGCACCTCGTGGCCCTGCCCGGGCTCGCCACGCTCGACGACGCCCTGGGCGAAGGAGCCGAACCGGGCCTCCTCGCGCCCGGCTCCGCCTACTACTCCGGCGGCGACGTCAGCCGGCTGCCGGGCGTCTCGACGGGCACGATCCGCGTCCAGGACTCGGGATCGCAGCTCGTGGCGCGCGCCCTCGCCGCCGTGCCGGTCGACCGGCGGACGAACGACGCCGAGCAGTGGCTCGACCTGTGCGCCGGCCCCGGCGGGAAGACGGCGCTGCTGGCAGCCCTCGGCCAGGACGCCGGCGTGCACCTGACGGCCAACGAGCCGGTGCCGCACAGGGCCCAACTGGTCCGGCAGGCGCTGCGGCCCCTGCCCGAGGACTCCTGGACCGTGCGCGTCGGCGACGGCCGGGAGATCGGCCGGGACCAGCCGGAGCACTACGACCGCGTTCTCGTCGACGCGCCCTGCACCGGGCTCGGCGCGCTGCGCCGCCGGCCCGAATCCCGGTGGCGCCGCAAGCCCGCCGACCTGGTGTCCCTCGCGCCGCTCCAGCGGGAGCTCCTCGCGTCGGCTCTCGACGCCGTCGCCCCGGGCGGCGTGGTGGCGTACGTCACGTGCTCACCGCACCACGCCGAGACCGACGCCGTCGTCGACGACTGCCTCCGCAGGCGCACCGGCTTCGAGCGGGTCGACGCGGGCGCCGCGCTCGACGCCGTGAGCATCGGGGGAGGGCTCGACGCCGGCCACGGCTCGAGCGCCCAGCTCTGGCCGCACGTGCACGGCACGGACGCGATGTACCTGGCGCTCATCCGCAGGAACCCGGAAGGATGAGCGGATCCGGGAGCGCCCCCCCGCGTGGTCCGGACGCCCCTGTGCCCGCAACGAAAGGAACGGCTGTGACCCACCTCCGTATCAACCCGAGCATCCTCTCCGCGGATTTCGTCAATCTCGAGGCGGAGCTTCAGCGCATCGGTGCCGCCGACGCGGTGCACGTCGACGTGATGGACAACCATTTCGTGCCGAACCTGACGCTCGGCCTGCCCGTGGTCCGGCGCATCCAGGAGGTCAGCCCGCTGCCGCTCGACGTGCACCTCATGATCGAGGACGCGGACCGCTGGGCGCCGCAGTACGCCGAGGCCGGGGCCGCGTCCGTCACCTTCCATGCGGAGGCCGCCGCCGCGCCCGTGAAGCTGGCCCGGGAGCTGCGCGGCGCCGGGGCCCGGGCAGGGATGGCCCTCCGGCCGGCCACACCGGTGGAGCCCTACCTCGATCTGCTCGGTGAGCTGGACATGCTGCTCGTGATGACGGTCGAGCCGGGTTTCGGCGGCCAGTCCTTCCTGGACCTCACGCTGCCGAAGATCCGCCGGGCGGCCGAGGCCGTCCGTGGCGCCGACCTCCCGCTGGTCATCCAGGTGGACGGCGGGATCACGGAGGAGACCATCCTTCGCGCGGCCGACGCGGGAGCAACCGTCTTCGTGGCCGGCTCCTCCGTCTACGGAGCGGACGACGCCGGTGCCGCCATCACCGCCCTGCGCCTGGCCGCGACACGCAAGAGGTCCTAGGGGACGGCGGGCGGATCGGTGACGGTGATCCGGACGGACAGCGCCGATCCGGCCGCCTTCTCGAGGACCGCGAAGCGTGGATCGGGCACCGTGAGGAAGGGGACCCGCGGCAGACCCGCGACGGACGCGAGGACCGGTTCGCCGAGCGCCGCGACGGCCAGGGTCCTGTCCCCGCCGAGCTGCAGGCAGGACGGCGGATGCGCGGAGAAGATCGCCGAGGCGCGGACCGCGGTCTCCTCCACGAGGGCGTCGGCCTGATTGGCGCGACGCCGCGCGAAGCGCTGCTGCGACCAGCCGCCGGCGGCGGTGCGGCCCTGCACGTAGCGCGTGCCCGTCTTCGAGGCCACCACCGAGCCCTCCCGGGCCACCCCCACGGAGTAGCCGCCCCGCCGGATGAGCAGCAGCCCCACCGGCGCGGCCGGATCGATCCCCGACAGCAGGGCCGCGACGAGCCCGTCGCGTCCGGTGGCGGGACCGGCTGCGGACGGGGGGAGGGGCGGCGTCAGGACCGCCCGGCATCCGTTCTCGGCGAGGACCTCGAGGGAGCCCGGCCCAGCCTCGGCGGGCCGCACCATGGCGGGGCCGTTGCGCTGCTCGAACCGCGTGAGCCAGCCGTCGAGCCGCCGTGCCTCGACGAGCACGGACCTGGTCGTGGACACGGTGCTCCTTCGCAGGGCCCGGGCCCGGTCGTCGATGGGTGCTGCGGCCGGCACCCGCGCGGCCCGCTGCGTCAGTGGCCCACAGTAACGTTGACGCTGTGAATGATCTATTCAGCGCGGCGGCGGACGACGACGACGCGCCCTCCGCCGGTAGCCGCGTCGCCGGCGCCGGGCGGCCGCGCAGCCCCCTGGCGGTCCGCATGCGCCCGCGCTCGCTGGACGAGGTGGTCGGTCAGCAGCACCTGCTGGGCCGCGGGTCGCCCCTGCGCACCCTCGCCGGCGAGCACGACCCCGGCGCGCACGCGGCGCCGTCGTCGGTGATCCTGTGGGGCCCGCCGGGAACCGGCAAGACGACGCTGGCCCACGTGATCGCACGCGGCCAGGGGCGGACGTTCGTCGAACTGTCCGCCATCACCGCAGGCGTAAAGGACGTACGGCGGGTCATGGACGAGGCGCTGACCTCCCGCGACCTGTACCGGCAGACCACGGTCCTGTTCCTCGACGAGATCCACCGGTTCAATAAGGCACAGCAGGACGCACTGCTGCCCGGCGTGGAGAACGGGTGGGTGGTCCTGATCGCGGCCACCACCGAGAACCCCTCCTTCTCCGTGGTGTCGCCGCTGCTCTCGCGCTCGCTGCTGCAGACCCTTCGGCCGCTGGACGAGGCGGACATCCGCGGCCTCCTCGAACGCGCCGTCCACGACGAGCGCGGCCTCGCCGGCACGGTGGAGGTGTCGCCGGACGCGCTCGAGCACCTCGTGCGCCTGGCCGCGGGTGATGCACGGCGCGGGCTGACGGCCCTGGAGGCCGCCGCCGGCGTCGCCCGGTCCGAGCGTGAGACGCACGACGCGCACGCGGGCGGTCCCGGGCAGGACCGCCTCACGACCGCCGCGGGAACCGACGACGCGGAAGGCGCGGAGGACGCGGAGGACGGGGACGGCCGGGCTGAGCTGCTGCCCGTGCTGGTGACACTCGACCACGCGGAGAAGGCCGTGGACGTCGCCGCCCTGCGCTACGACCGCGCCGGGGACCAGCACTACGACGTCGCGAGCGCATTCATCAAGTCGCTCCGGGGATCGGACGTGGACGCGGCCCTCCACTACGTCGCACGGATGCTCGAGGCCGGAGAGGACCCTCGCTTCATCGCTCGACGGCTCATGATCTCCGCGGCGGAGGACGTGGGGATGGCGGATCCGACGGCGCTGCAGACCGCCGTGGCCGCCGCCCAGGCCGTCCAGCTGGTCGGCATGCCCGAGGCCCGCATCATCCTCGCCGAGGCCGTGGTGCACATCGCCACCGCGCCGAAGTCCAACGCCGCCTACAACGGCATCAACGCCGCCATCGCGGATGTGCGGGCGGGTCGCGGCCAGGGCATCCCCGCCCACCTGCGGGACGCGCACTACCCCGGGGCGTCGCAGCTCGGACACGGCAAGGGGTACGTGTACTCGCACGACGAGCCGCACGGGATCGCCCTGCAACAGTACGCCCCCGACGACCTGGTGGGACGGGACTACTACGAGCCCACGGACCGCGGCACGGAGAGGGACATCTCCGCGCGCCTCTCGCGGCTGCGCAGGATCATCCGCGGGAGGTAGCGGGAGGTAGCGGGAGGTAGCGGGAGGTAGCGGGAGGTAGCGGGAGGTAGGGGGCGGCAGGGGCGGCAGGGAGGCGGGCCGCGGCCTGACCGGTGCGGCCGATTCGGCCGGCCGGCCCGCGCACTGCTAATATTGGTCGCTGACTGGCAAGTCGTCGTGTACCAGCCGTCCTCCCATGCTCCGCAGCAGGTCTCCTGCCGCGTGGCGAAGGTGGTGGCCAGGGTCGCGGCGGACTGTAGTACCGGGAAGCGGCCAATCCCGGCTCTCCGCAAGTGGAGGCCAGCGACACCAGGAAGTGCGGACGCCCCCGTGGCGCAAGTCCGCTTCTTCGCCGCAAAAATCATCGAAAGGTAAACGTGGCTAACAACACACGTGCCCGCCGCAAGGTCCGCATCTCGCGGGCCCTCGGCATCGCCCTCACCCCGAAGGCGGAGAAGTACCTCGAGCGTCGGCCGTACGCGCCGGGCCAGCACGGCCGCGCACGTCGCAAGCAGGACAGCGACTACGCCGTACGTCTGCGCGAAAAGCAGCGTCTGCGCGCCCAGTACAACATCCGCGAAGCGCAGATGGCCCGGATCTTCGAGGAAGCCCGCCGCACCGCAGGCCTCACCGGTGAGAACCTGATCGAACTGCTCGAGATGCGTCTCGACGCCCTCGTGCTGCGTGCCGGGTTCGCCCGCACGAGCGCCCAGGCCCGCCAGCTCATCGTGCACCGTCACATCATGGTCGACGGCGCCCGCGTGGACCGCCCGTCGTTCCGCGTCTCCGAGGGCCAGCTCATCCACGTCCACAGCCGCAGCGAGACCATGGTCCCGCTCCAGGTTGCGGCCGCCGGTGCGCACCGCGACGTCCTTCCCGCCGTCCCCGGCTACCTGGATGTCCAGCTCGACAAGCTCCAGGCACGCCTCGTGCGTCGCCCGAAGCGCTCCGAGGTCCCCGTGACCTGCGAAGAGCAGCTCGTCGTCGAGTACTACGCACGCTAGTCCCCCCACCCGGCGGACCAGTCCGCCGGACCGTGAGACGCGTGAACGAAGAGCCCGTGGCACCCGCCACGGGCTCTTCGTTCTGTAAGGTACTAAGAGCAAGAATTCCCGTGCCCGCCCTCGGAGGCGGCCCCCGCGTAAAGGAGACCGCCCATGTCAGGTGGAGATATAGCCGGCCTGATAGCTGCTGGCGTGTTCGCCGTCCTGGTCCTGCTGCTGGCCGTGCCCATCTGGAAGCTCGGCCGCGTGTTCGACGAACTGCGCAAGGCCATCCGCACCGTCACCGACGAGACCACCCCGCTGATCGGGGAGGTCACGAGCACCGTGAACACCACGCACCAGCAGCTGAAGGCGGTGGACGGCATCACCTCGAACGTGTCGGACGCCTCGGCCAATATCTCCGCCCTCTCGTCGCTGGTCGCCGCCACGATCGGATCACCGCTCATCAAGGTGTCCGCGTTCTCCTACGGCGTCCGGTCGGCCCTCGCAGGCCGCACGTCCCCCGCGCGCCGCCGCCGCAGCCGCTAGCCCTCAACGAACCGGAGAGAACGATGATCAGAAGAGCCTTCTGGCTTGCCGCCGGCATCACCATCGGCGTCGTCGCCGTGCGCAAGGTGTCGCAGGCGAAGTCCACCCTCGGTCCCGAGGGCCTGAACCGGGCCGTCGGCCAGATCAGCGACAGCATCGCCGACTTCGCCGACGCCCTCCGGTCCGCCATGACCGAGCGCGAGAACGATCTCCGCGCCGCACTCGGCGTCGAGGCCCCCGCTGCGCCTGCGGCCTCGGCTGCCCCCGGCGCCGACGACGTCCCCGCCTCCCGCCGCTCCCTCCGCTAGCCGCGGGCGGCCGGACCGCCGCCGCACCTCGCCGGTGCCATCCGCGCGCATGGCACCCGGGACCCGCCCTCGAGCGGCCCGGCGTCCGTCCGTGCCCACGCAGCATCGTGCCCCGACCCTGAAGGATCCCCCATGAAGTCCCACGAGATCGCCAGCCGCTGGCTGGGCTACTTCGAGAAGAACGGGCACACCGTCGTGCCCTCTGCGTCGCTCATCTCCTCCGACCCGTCGCTGCTGTTCACCGTCGCCGGGATGGTGCCCTTCATCCCGTACCTGACCGCGCGCGAGGTCGCCCCCTACGCCCGGGCCACGAGCGTCCAGAAGTGCATCCGCACGGGTGACATCGAGGAGGTCGGCAAGACCGCCCGCCACGGGACGTTCTTCCAGATGTGCGGCAACTTCTCCTTCGGCGACTACTTCAAGGCCGAGGCCATCCGCATGGCCTGGAACCTCCTCACCAGCGACGTGGCCGACGGCGGCTTCGGCCTGCCTGCCGAGCGCCTGTGGATCACGGTCTACCACGAGGACGAGGAAGCCCTGCAGATCTGGCGCGACAGCATCGGGGTACCCGCCGAACGCATCCAGAGGATGGGCAAGAAGGACAACTACTGGTCCACGGGCCAGCCCGGCCCGGCCGGTCCCTGCTCGGAGATCTTCTACGACCGCGGGCCCTCCTACGGTGTCGACGGCGGCCCCGAGGCGGACGACACCCGGTACGTCGAGATCTGGAACCTCGTCTTCATGCAGTACCAGCGCGGCCAGGGCACCGGCAAGGACGACTTCGAGATCCTCGGCGAGCTGCCGAAGAAGAACATCGACACAGGGCTCGGGCTCGAGCGCCTCGCCATGATCCTGCAGGGCGTCGAGAACATGTACGAGACGGACCAGGTGCGTCCCGTCCTCGACCGGGCCGCGGCGCTCAGCGGGAAGACCTACACCAGCGCCGAGTCGCCCGACGACCCGCACCACACGGACGACGTCCGCATGCGCGTGGTCGCCGACCACATCCGCTCCTCGCTGATGCTCATCGCCGACGGCGTGACCCCGTCCAACGAGGGCCGCGGCTACGTACTGCGGCGCCTCATCCGCCGGGCCGTCCGCGCCATGCGCCTGCTCGGCGTCGAGAAGGCCTGCCTGCCGGAACTCCTCCCCGCGTCACGCGACGCGATGAAGGGCGTCTACCCCGAGGTCGAGCAGGACTTCGAGCGCATCAGCCGCATCGCCTACGCCGAGGAGAAGGCGTTCCTGCGCACCATCGCCTCGGGCACCGCTCGGCTCGAGGAAGCCGTCCGCGAGTCCCTCGCCGAGGAGCGGCCGCTCTCCGGTCAGGACGCCTTCACCCTTCACGACACCTACGGCTTCCCGATCGACCTGACCCTCGAGATGGCGGAGGAGGCGGGCCTCGCCGTCGACGCCGACGGCTTCCGCTCCCTGATGCTCGAGCAGCGTCAGCGCGCCCAGGCCGACGCCCGCGGGAAGAAGGCCGGCCACGCCGACCTCTCGGTCTTCACCGAGCTGCTCGGCCGCGGACAGACCGTGTTCACCGGCTACGACGAGCTCACCTCCGAGGCGACCATCCTCGGCCTGCTGACCAAGGGGCAGTCGATCCCCAGCGCGCTCCAGGGCGACGAGATCGAGCTGGTCCTCGACCAGACCCCCTTCTACGCGGAGGCGGGCGGCCAGGCCGCCGACGTCGGGCTCATCACCGGCGACGGCTTCGTCGTCGAGGTCCTCGACGTGCAGCGGCCCATCAAGGGACTCAGCGTGCACCGCGCCGTCGTCCGCGAGGGCGAGGTGGTGCAGGGCGCCACGGTGACCGCCGCCGTCGACCGTCAGCGCCGCCACGCGGGGGAGCAGGCCCACTCGGGCACGCACATCGTCCACGCCGCCCTCCACGAGATCCTCGGCCCCGAGGCCCTGCAGCGCGGGTCCTTCAACAAGGCCGGGTACCTCCGCTTCGACTTCTCCTGGGGCGAAGGCATCAGCGCCGCGGCGCGTTCGGAGATCGAGGAGGTCTCCAACATCGCGATCCGCAACAACTACGAGGTCGAGACGAAGATCATGTCCCTCGCCGACGCGAAGGCACTCGGAGCGACCGCCCTCTTCGGCGAGGCGTACGGTGACACGGTCCGCGTGGTCGAGATGAACGCCGACTTCTCCCGGGAGCTCTGCGGAGGCACGCACGTGGCGTCCACGTCGCTCATCGGCAGCCTCACGCTGCTCGGTGAGCAGTCGGTCGGCTCGGGCAACCGGCGCGTCGAGGCCCTCGTGGGTCTGGACGCGTTCCGGCACCTCGCCGCCGAACGCGCACTGGTCTCGGAGCTCTCCGACATGCTGAAGGTGCCGTCCGCGCAGCTGCCCGAACGGATCTCCGCGACCCTGGCCAAGCTCAAGACCGCCGAGCGGGACCTCGAGCGGCTCCGCAGGGAGCAGCTCGCCGTGACCGCCGGGTCGCTCGTCGACACGGCAGTCGACGTCGACGGCGTGCGACTCATCGCGCACGACGCCGGAGAGGTCAGCGGCGCCGACGACCTGCGCACGCTGGTCCTCGATCTGCGCGGCCGTCTCGGGTCGGAGGCCGCCGTCGTCGCGGCGACGGCAGTCTCACAGGACCGCCCGCTCGTCCTCGTCGCCACCAACGAGGCCGCCCGCGCCGCCGGCGTGAAGGCCGGGGCGCTCGTCCGCACCGCGGCGAAGATCCTCGGCGGCGGTGGTGGAGGCAAGGATGACGTCGCGCAGGGCGGCGGGTCGGACGCCTCACGCATCCCCGATGCGCTCACCGCCATCCGCACTGCCGTGGCGGAACGCTGACCGCCGTGACGGCAGGCGAAGGCGGGGGAGCGGACCCCGACACGAGCGGGTCCGCCCCCTACCCTCACGGGCCGAAACTCGGCGTCGATGTCGGGCAGGTCCGCGTGGGCCTCGCCGGCTGCGACCGGGACGGGCTGCTCGCCACCCCCATCCGTACCCTCAAGCGTGACGCGCGCCGGAACAGCGACGTGAGGATCCTCGTGAACGAGGCCCTCGAGCGTGAAGTGGTGCAGATCATCATCGGGCTGCCGAAGAACCTCAGCGGGCGGGAGGGCTCCTCGGCCGAGATGGCGAGGACGTATGCGGCGCTGGTCGTCGAGGAGCTCCAGCGACAGGCCCAGCCGGTACCGGTACGGTTGGTGGACGAGCGGCTGAGCACCGTGTCGGCGCACCGCTCGCTCCACGCGGCTGGTCTGAGCAGCCGTGAGCATCGTAAGGTTGTAGATCAGGTGGCAGCCGTCGAAATTCTCCAGCATGCCATCGACACGCAACGTTCACGCGGACGGGACGTGGGGGATCCGGTTCCTGTGCGTGACGCAGAGGGCGCCCAGAGCCCATTGCTGACCCCTACAGAGGAGCCGGTTATCAAGGACAGTTCACCCAGCAGGAGGGATCCGGAGTCGTGAACGACCGCACCCGCCATTCCCCTGCCGCCCACGGATCCGGCGGGCAGAACCCCGCCTACGACGACGGCTACGCGCACCCCGACCCCGTCGAGCAGTTCTTCGAGGACCAGGACACGCCCCGCCGTAGCCGCCGCCCCCAGCCGTCGAACACCAAGCGGCGCAGGCGCCTGAGGCGCACCGTCGTGATGCTCGTGGTCCTGATGCTCTTCGCGGGCACCGTCTACGGTGTGGCACTCATGCTGCGCGACATGCTCGGCCTGAACGACGTCACCGACTACGCCGGTCCCGGAGGCGAGGAGACCGTCTTCTCCGTCACCGAGGGCGCCGGTGCCCTGGCCATCGGTAACGGGCTCGAGAGCGCCGATATCGTCGCCGACTCCGCCACCTTCGTGGAGGCCCTCGCGGTGATCGCCGACGGCCGCGAGGTCCAGCCGGGCGAGTACGAGATGCGCCTCCAGATGCCCGCGGCCGCCGCGGCCGAGGCGCTCCTCGGCGAGGACCCCACGATGGTGTCCTACGCCGCCGTCGCGCGTGACCTGCGCCAGGGCGAGGTCTTCGACATCCTCAGCACCTCCACCGGCATCCCGCGCACCGAGTTCGACGCCCTTGCCGCCGACCCCACGCAGTTCGGCCTCCCGCCGCAGGCACTCTCGCTCGAGGGCTACCTGCACCCGGGGGAGTACCGGTTCGACGTCGAGGCGACCGCCACGGACATCATCACCGAGATGGTCACGGCGACCACCGACCGCCTCGCCGAGGACGGGGTGACCGACCCGTCCGAGCAGTACAGGATCCTCACCATCGCAAGTATCGTGCAGGCCGAGGCCCAGCAGGGGGACTACGCCACGGTGGCGGGGGCGATCAACAATCGGCTCACCCCGGGCAACACCGAGACCAGCGGCTTCATCCAGTCCGACGCCTCCGTGACCTACGGTCTCGACAAGCGCAGCTACCAGCTCACGGACGAGGAGAAGCGGGACACCTCCAACCCGTACAACACCTACGCGAACCCGGGCCTGCCGAAGGGCCCCATCGGTTCGCCCGGCGACGAGGCCATCGACGCGACGGTCAACGCGGCGGACGTGCCCTTCTACTTCTGGGTGACGGTGGACCTCGACACCGGCGAGACGAAGTTCTCCGAGACGTACGCGGAGCACCTGAAGTACGTCGACGAGTACCTCGCGTGGTGCACCGACCACCCCGGACGGTGCGAGTAGGTGGGCGGGTAGGTGACGGTTCCGGCGGCGCCCTCCCGGGCCGCCGTGATCGGGTCGCCCATCGGGCACTCGAAGTCCCCGCTGCTGCACGCGGCCGCTTACCGGGCCCTCGGCATCGGGTGCTCGTACACGGCGGTCGACGTCCCTGAGGCGAGCCTCGACGCGTTCATCGCCGGTGTGAGGACCACGCCCGGCTGGCGCGGCCTGTCCGTCACCATGCCCCTCAAGAGCGGCGTGGCGCGGCTCGTAGACGTCGTGACGGAACCGGCCGCCGTCCTCGGCGTCGTCAACACCGTGGTCGTCGGCCCCGCCGTCGGCCTTGGCACCGGCCTCACCGGGCACAACACCGACGTCGTCGGTGTGGCGAACGCGCTGGCCGCCGCCGGCGTGCAGGATCCGGACGCTCCCGTGATCCTCGGCGGCGGCGGCACGGCGGCGGCCGCCGTCGCCGGTCTCACCCGGCTCGGCGCCTCCACGGTCCGTGTGGCCGTCCGGCGGCCCGAGGCTGCGGCCGACCTCCTGCGCCTCGGGGGTGCGCTCGGCGTCGACGTCGTGCTGGTGCCCTGGCCGGGTGCCGCAGACGCGGTGGCGGAGGCCGGCGTCGTCGTCTCCACGCTCCCCCCGCGGGCTGCCGACCCCCTGGCCGCCACGCTCCTGGCGGACCCGCGATTCCGCACCCGGGGGGTCCTGCTCGACGTCGCCTACGACCCGTGGCCCAGCGCCCTCGCGTCGGCGTGGCAGCGGGCCGGCGGGCGGATCGTGCCGGGCCTCGACATGCTGCTCCACCAGGCCGTGGAGCAGGTTCGACTGTTCTTCCCCGACGCCTTCCCCGACACCGCACACGGCCGCGCCGCCGTCCTCGATGTGATGTGTGACGCGGTAGGGGTGGCGCGGCGCTGATCCCCGTGCCGCCGCATGGCAGTATGGAAGCCATGTTGCGTTGGTTGACGGCAGGAGAATCCCACGGCCCCTCCGTGGTCGGCATCATCGAGGGGATGCCCGCGGGCGTGGCCGTCACGAGCACCGACGTGCAGGAGGCCCTCGCCCGCCGTCGCCTCGGCTACGGTCGCGGGGCCCGCATGAAGTTCGAACAGGACCAGGTCCGCATCCTCGGCGGCGTCCGCCACGGGCTCACGCAGGGCGGGCCCGTGGCCATCGAGGTCGCCAACACCGAGTGGCCCAAGTGGGAGAAGATCATGGCGGCCGACCCCCTCGAGGGTGAGGACGCCGCCGAGCTCGCCGCCTCGGCCCGCAATGCGCCCCTCACCCGACCCCGGCCCGGGCACGCCGACTTCACCGGCATGCAGAAGTACGGCTTCGACGAGGCCCGTCCGGTCCTCGAGCGGGCCAGCGCCCGGGAGACCGCCACCCGCGTGGCGCTCGGGACCGTGGCCGCGCGGTTCCTCGCCGGGCTCGGCATCCACCTCGTCAGCCACACGGTGTCGATCGGCTCCGTCTCCGTGCCCGAGGACGCACCCCTGCCGGTGCCGAGCGACGTGATCGCCCTCGACACGGACCCGCTGCGCTGCTTCGACCGGGACACCTCCGACGCCATGGTCGCGGAGGTCGACGCCGCCCACAAGGAGGGCGAGACGCTCGGCGGCGTCGTCGAGGTGGTCGCCTACGGGCTCCCACCCGGACTCGGCAGCTACGTCCACTGGGACCGGAGGCTCGACTCCCGCCTCGCCGCGGCCCTCATGGGTATCCAGGCCATCAAGGGCGTGGAGGTCGGTGACGGCTTCCTCACTGCCGCGCGCCGCGGCACCGCCGCCCACGACGAGATCGTCCGGAACGACGACGGCAAGATCGTTCGCCTCTCCAACCGCGCCGGCGGCATCGAGGGCGGCATGAGCATCGGCGACGCCCTGCGCGTCCGCGCCGCGATGAAGCCGATCGCCACGGTGCCCCGCGCGCTACGCACCGTGGACGTCAGCACCGGCGCCGCGGCCCGCGCCCACCACCAGCGCTCCGACGTGTGCGCGGTCCCCGCGGCCGGTGTGGTGGCCGAGGCGATGACGGCGCTGGTGCTCGCGGAGGCCGTCACCGAGAAGTTCGGCGGCGACTCCCTCGCCGAGACGGCCCGTAACCTGCGCGGCTACCTCGAGAGCATCCCGGAGTTCCTGGACTCCGCCGGAGTCTGATGCCGGGCAACCGTCGGGTGGTCCTCGTGGGCCCGATGGCCGTGGGCAAATCCGCGGTCGGCCGCGCGCTCGCGCGGCGCACGGAGGCACGGTTCGTCGACACGGACCGCGTCATCGCGGAGCGGCACGGCAGCATCCCCGAAATCTTCGCCCGCGGCGGCGAAGAGGCGTTCCGCGCCCTCGAGGCGGAGGTGGTGGGCGAGGCCCTGGCCGCGGACGGGGTCGTGGTCTCCCTCGGTGGGGGAGCCGTGCTCCATCCCGGCACCCGGGCGCTCCTGGCGGACGCCGTCGTGGTCTTCCTCGACACCGACCTCGCGACCGTGCTGCCGCGCATCAGGGCGGACACGGGACGGCCGCTGCTGGCGGGCCGGCCGGCGGAGCGGTGGCAGGAACTGTACGACGCGCGGCGACCTGTGTACGCGGCGGTGGCGACCGCCGTCGTCGACACCCGCGGCCTCACCGTGGCCGCGGCGGCCGACGCTGTGCTGCGCGCCCTGGCCGAGAACGACACCCCGAACGACAGCCCGAACGACAGCCAGACGGGCACCCCGAACCACACCCCGAACGACACCCCGAACGACACCCCGAACGACGAGAGCGGAACCGACCCCCATGGCGACTGACGAACCAACCATCATCCCGGTGACCGGCAGCACCGTCGAGGGCAGCTACGACGTCGTCGTGGGCCGGGGACTGCTCGGCCGGCTCCCCGCGATCCTCGGCGAACGCGTGCGCCGCGTCCTGGTCATCCACCCGCGGGCGCTCCGCGCCACCGGGGACACCGTCCGCGCCGAACTCGCCGACGCGGGCTTCACCGCCGTCACGGCGGAGATCCCCGACGCCGAGGAGGGCAAGCACATCCAGGTGGCCGCGTTCTGCTGGCAGGTGCTCGGCCAGAACGACTTCACCCGCTCCGACGCCGTCGTCACGGTCGGCGGCGGGGGCGTGACCGACCTCGGCGGCTTCGTCGCGGCGACCTGGCTCCGCGGCGTCCGGGTAGTGCACCTGCCCACGAGCCTCCTCGCCATGGTCGACGCCGCCGTGGGCGGCAAGACCGGCATCAACACGGCCGAGGGCAAGAACCTCGTGGGCTCCTTCCATCCGCCCGCCGCCGTGCTCGCCGATCTCGACGCGCTGGCCACGCTGCCGAAGAACGAGCTCGTCACCGGGCTCGCCGAAGTGGTCAAATGCGGCTTCATCGCCGACCCGGCCATCCTCGACATCATCGAGCAGGACACCGACGCCGCGACGGACGGCACGTCTCCCGTGCTGCGGGACCTCGTGGAGCGCGCCATCCGCGTGAAGGCCGACATCGTCTCCGAGGACCTGCGCGAAGCGGGCCGCCGCGAGTACCTCAACTACGGGCACACGCTCGGGCACGCGATCGAACTCGCCGAACGGTACTCGTGGCGGCACGGCGCGGCCGTCTCCGTCGGCCTCGTGTTCGCCGCCGAGCTCTCCCGCATGGTCGGGCGTCTCAGCGACGCGGACGCCGACCGTCACCGGACCGTCCTCGAGTCCCTCGGCCTGCCCGTCACCTACCGCCGGGACCGGTGGGCCTCCCTCCTCGACGGCATGCGCCGCGACAAGAAGTCTCGCGGAGACCTGCTCCGCTTCGTGGTCCTCGACGGCATCGGCCGCCCCGGCATGCTCGAGGTCCCCGACACCTCCCTCCTGTTCGCCGCATACCAGGAGATCGCCTCCTGACCTGTCCACCCCGCCGGGCGTCGGACGGGCCCAGCGGGCCGCCGCGCCGCGCAGGGTAGACTGGTCACTGGACTTTTAGCGGGCTTCCCCGCGCCCGCCGCGCCCCGGCCGGCCCATCCATCAGCGAAACCGACGAAAGTGAATCTGTGGCGACCACGAACGACATCAAGAACGGCACTGTGCTGAAGCTCGAGGGCAACCTCTGGAACGTCCTCGAGTTCCAGCACGTCAAGCCCGGCAAGGGTGGCGCCTTCGTCCGCACCAAGCTCCGCAACATCCTCTCCGGCAAGGTCGTCGACAAGACGTTCAACGCGGGCCTGAAGATCGAGACGGCCACCGTGGACCGCCGCGACTACCAGTACCTGTACAAGGACGGCGAGGACTTCGTCTTCATGGACACCACGGACTACGACCAGATCACGGTGCCCGGCAAGACCGTCGGCAACGCCGCGAACTTCATGCTCGAGAGCCAGATGGCCACCATCGCCATGCACGAGGGCTCACCGCTCTACGTCGAGCTGCCCGCCTCCGTGACGCTCGAGATCACCTACACCGAGCCGGGCCTCCAGGGCGACCGCTCGACCGGCGGCACCAAGCCCGCGACCGTCGAGACGGGCCACGAGATCCAGGTCCCGCTGTTCCTCGGCACCGGCACCAAGGTCAAGGTCGACACCCGCACGGGCGAGTACCTGGGACGCGTCAACGAGTGAGCGCACGCAGCAAGGCCCGACGCCGGGCCCTGGACATCCTCTTCGAATCCGCGCAGCGCGGCATGGCGGCACTCGAGGTCATCCGCGCGCGCCGTGAGAAGACGGACATGGTCATCGCGGACTACACCGTGGACATCGTGGAAGGCGTCCTGGAGCACCAGGAGCAGATCGACGAGTTCCTCAGCACCTATTCGCAGGGCTGGACGCTGGACCGCATGCCGGCCGTCGACCTGATGCTCCTGCGCATCGGCTGCTGGGAGCTGCTGTACAACGACGACGTCCCCGACGGCGTCGCGGTCAGCGAAGCCGTGGAGCTCGCGAAGATTCTGTCCACCGACGAGTCGCCGAAGTTCATCAACGGGCTCCTCGGGCGCCTGCAGCAGCTCAAGCCCACGCTGCTCGCCTGACCCTGCCGGGAAGCCCCTGCCGAGAAGCCCCCGTGGTCCGCCGCATGCGGACCGCGGGGGCTTCGCCGTCTGTCCGGGGCTTTGCCGTGCCGGGGGCGGCACGGGACCCGCTCGTCGCGCGCGCAGGCGGGTACCGCCGAGGGACGCCCGCCCCACGTCCGGACGCGACGGCGGTCAGCGGGCCGCGGACGCCAGCTGGAACATCCGGGCCCGCCGCCGGGTGACCTCCTCGAGCAGGGCGCGTTCCTCCGCGGCGTAGTCGGCGTCGCTCCGCCCGCCGAGCACGCGCTGGCGGGTGAAGGCGATGCGTGAGCCGGTGCGGATGAACTCGCGCATGTCGTTCTTCGCGCCCACCGAGTCCGCCCAGGCGAGTGCCTGCGACCGGCCCGGGCGCGTGGCGAGCATGCGCACCTCCTCCGGGGTGAACCAGCCCGCGCGCGCGTAGTCGCCGAGCCGGGCCTCCGTGAGGCGCCGTTCGGAGCGCCGGAGCAGGACGACGGCGACGACGGCGGCGACGAACAGCGGCACCTGCACCACGAGGTAGAAGAGCAGGAAATTGTCGAACAGGACGAGGGCGCCGCCGTTCCACAGCATGTGGCCCGCCAGGGCCGGGATGAGCCCCAGCCCGAACGCGCCGAGGATCCTTGCGTTGCCGCCGCCGCGGCTCACCGCCCGGCCGACCACGAAGCCGAGCAGCGCGGTGAACATGACGTGCGCGAAGGGGGAGAACAGGCCCCGGAGGATGAAGACGCCCACGACGGCACTGACGGTGCCGGTCTCCATGACGGCCGAACCGAAGTACAGGATGTTCTCGGTGAAGGCGAAGCCCGCCGCGATCGTCCCGGCGTAGACGATGCCGTCCACGGGCCCGTCGAAGTGGCTGCGGCGCGTGTAGACGAGGATCAGGACCCCGAGGCCCTTGGCGAACTCCTCGACCAGCGGTGCCTGCAGGACGGGCCCGATCACCTCGGGGGACGTGGTGCTGAGGGCGCTGCCCAGCAGATCCACCACGTAGGTGCCGAGCAGCAGGGTGACCACCACGGAGGTCCCGGCGCCCCAGAGGAACGCGAAGAGCAGGGCGCCGCGCGGTTCGGGGTCCCACCGGTCGATCCAGCGCAGGCCGAGCAGGCAGATGCCCAGCGGTACGAGGGCGAGGATCCCGCACAGCAGGAACGCGGACGGTCCGAGGGACAGGGAGAGGAACAGGAGCACGCCCGCCACCACGAGGGCCGCGAGGATCACGAGGATGACGTTGAGCACGCCACCCCGCCGCGGCGGGGGCTGGTTCCACACGGGCTGGAACGGCGGCCCTGCGGACCGGGCGGGGGCGGGCTGGTGGCGGCGCGTCGTCGTCGTGCTCCACCAGCCCTCGTGCTGCTGGTCGTGGTCCTGCGGTCGGTGCCCGTAGCCCTGGGGGCCGGTCCGCTGCGGACCGCCTGGGCCCGTTCCGGGGGTGTTCATAGCCATGAGGCAACCCTAGGGGCAGGCGGCGCTGTGGTAGTTTTGACACCGCAACCAACCTTTAAGTTCCGTCCGGTGAGGCGGGGAAGGAGGAAGCGTGTTATGACCGTGCAACCCCCGGAATCCGGCCCGCACAAGCGCGTTGTTCTCGCAGAAGCAGACATAGACCGCGCACTCACGCGCATCGCCCACGAGATCCTCGAGGCGAACAAGGGATCCAGCGACCTCGTGCTCCTCGGCATCCCGCGCAGGGGATTCCCCCTCGCGCAGCGCCTCGCGCAGAAGATCGCGGCCGTCGATCCCGCCGTCGACCCGGACCTCATCACCGGGCAGCTCGACGTCACCATGTACCGCGACGACCTCCGTCGCCACCCCACCCGTTCGCCGCTCGCGACCCAGCTGCCGCCGTCGGGCATCGACGACAAGGTGGTGGTGCTCGTCGACGACGTGCTCTACTCCGGGCGCACCGTCCGCGCGGCCCTGGACGCCCTCGCCGACCTCGGGCGGCCCCGCACGGTCCGCCTCGCCGTCCTAGTGGACCGCGGGCACCGCGAACTGCCCATCCGCGCGGACCACGTGGGCAAGAACCTCCCCACCTCGTCGCGGGAGCGCGTCCGTGTCCACCTCGCGGAGATCGACCTGATCGGCGGCTCGGCCGTGAACGAGGTCGTCATCGAGGACCGCGTGTGAAACACCTGCTCAGCACGCAGGACCTCTCCGCCCGGAACGCGCTGCGCCTCCTCGACGTCGCCGAGGAGATGGCGGCGGTGGGGGAGCGGGAGATCAAGAAGCTGCCGGCGCTGCGCGGGCGCACCGTCGTGAACCTGTTCTTCGAGGACTCCACCCGCACGCGCATCTCGTTCGAGGCGGCAGCGAAGCGGCTCTCCGCGGACGTCATCAACTTCGCGGCGAAGGGATCCTCGGTCTCCAAGGGCGAGTCGCTGAAGGACACCGCGCAGACGCTCGAGGCCATGAGTGCGGACGCCGTCGTCATCCGCCATCCCGCCTCCGGCGCACCGGCCCGCCTCGCGGCGTCCGGCTGGATCGACGCCGCCGTGATCAACGCCGGCGACGGCACGCACGAGCACCCCACGCAGGCACTGCTCGACGCGTTCACGCTGCGCAGGCACTGGGCGGGGGTCGGCGGGACCGGATCGGCGGGCACGGACCTCACCGGCATGACGGTGCTGATCGTCGGCGACGTGCTGCACTCCCGCGTGGCCCGCTCCAACGTATGGCTGCTGACCACCCTCGGTGCCGAGGTGCTGCTCGCCGGGCCGCCCACGCTGCTGCCCGTCGGTGTCGGGTCCTGGCCCTGCACGGTCTTCTACGACCTCGACGAAGCCCTCGCCCAGCGGCCCGACGCCGTCATGATGCTCCGCCTGCAGGCCGAGCGCATGAACGCGGCGTTCTTCCCGTCCATGCGCGAGTATTCGCGGCGGTGGGGGTTCGACGACGGGCGCCTGGCCCTGCTCGACGCACTGGGCCTCGACGACACCGTGATCATGCACCCCGGTCCGATGAACCGCGGGCTGGAGATCTCCTCCGCCGCGGCCGACTCCCCGCGCTCTACCGTCCTCGCGCAGGTCCGCAACGGCGTGTCCGTGCGGATGGCCGCGCTGTACCTGCTGCTCGCCGGTGACCCGCACGACGACGGGCACGACCAGCACGCCGACCTGACCGACCTCATCCCGGAAGGCCGCACCCCGTGACCACCCCCAGTACCCCCGGCGCCTCATCCGGGACCTCGACCCAGTACCTCATCCGCGGCGCCTCGCTGCTCGGACGCGGCGGCCAGGACGTCCTCGTCCGCGACGGCGTCATCGCCGCGCTGGGCGCCGAGGCCTCCCGCGAGGCCTCGGCGGAGGCCGTGACCGTCGACGCCGCCGGCCTCGTGGCCCTGCCCGGCATGGTGGACCTCCACACCCACCTCCGCGAGCCCGGACGGGAGGACGCCGAGACCGTCGAGACCGGCTCCCGGGCCGCCGCCCTCGGCGGTTTCACCGCCGTGCACGCCATGGCGAACAGCTCCCCGGTCGCCGACACCGCCGGCGTGGTGGAGCAGGTGTACCGCCTGGGCCTCGCGGCCGGGTGGGTCGAGGTGCGGCCCGTCGGCGCCGTGACCGTGGGCCTCGGCGGGGAACGGCTCGCCGAGCTCGGCGCCATGGCGGAATCACCGGCCTCCGTGCGGGTGTTCTCCGACGACGGCATCTGCGTCTCGGACCCGGTGCTCATGCGCCGCGCCCTGGAGTACGTGAAGGCGTTCGACGGCGTGATCGCCCAGCATGCACAGGAACCGCGCCTCACCGAGGGCGCCCAGATGAACGAGGGCGACGTCTCCGCGGTCCTTGGACTCACCGGCTGGCCCGCCGTCGCGGAGGAGAGCATCATCGCCCGCGACGTCCTCCTCGCCCAGCACGTCGGCTCGCGCCTGCACGTCTGCCATGTCTCCACCGCCGGCTCGGTGGAGATCATCCGCTGGGCCAAGGCGCGCGGCATCGACGTCACCGCCGAGGTCACCCCGCACCACCTGCTCCTCACGGACGAGCTGGTCCGCAGCTACGACCCCGTCTACAAGGTCAACCCGCCGCTGCGCACCGCCGACGACGTCATGGCCCTCCGCGCGGCCCTCGCCGACGGGACGATCGACGTCGTCGGGACCGACCACGCGCCGCACCCGAGCGAGCACAAGGAGTGCGAGTGGGCGCAGGCCGCGATGGGGATGACCGGTCTCGAGACCGCCCTGTCCGTCGTGCAGCACACCATGGTGGAGACGGGGCTGCTCGACTGGGAGGGCTTCGCGCGCGTCACCTCCGTGACGCCGGCGCGGATCGGCCGGCTCGCCCACCAGGGCAGGCCGCTCGCCGCCGGCGAGCCCGCTAACCTGATCCTCGTCGACCCCGCCGCCCGCTGGACGGTCGACCCCTCGACCATGGCCACGAAGGGCCGCAACAGCCCGTTCCGTGGACTGGAACTGCCCGGCAGCGTGCGGGCGACGTTCCTCGGCGGCCACGCGACAGTCCTCGACGGCCGTCTCTCCACGCCGCGCCCGGCAGCCCACGGGGCGGGCAGGGAGGCCCCCGCATGGAATATCTAGGCTGGGTCGCCATGACGATCGGCATCATCGTCGTCATCGTCGCGCTCATGGCGCTCGGATGGCGCAACCGGCTCCGCCGGCAGTCCAACGTCCCGGCACCGCCGGAGACGCCCGCCGACCCCGGGCCCGTCCTCTACGAGGCCGAGGGCCAGTACGTCGCGACGACGACGGCGGGGGACTGGCTGGACCGCATCGCGGTGCACGGGCTCGGCCTCCGCGGCAACGCCGTCGCCGCCGTCCACCCCGACGGCGTGCTCTTCGCCCGCACCGGGGCGCGCGCCGTCTTCATCCCCCGCACCGACCTCGTCTCGGTGCAGCTGGCGAGCGGCATGACCGGCAAGTTCGTCGAGAAGGAAGGCCTCGTCGTGGTGACCTGGCGCCTCGGCGCGCTGCGCGTCGACACCGGCTTCCGCACCCGCCACGCCGCGCACAAGGCCCAGCTCGTCGCCGCGATCGCCGCGCTCGTGCCCTCCGCTCCACCCGAGAACCGAACTCCACCGACCCCCGAAGGCAGGGAACAGCTGTGAGCAGCGCTCCATCCACCGCCCACGCTCCATCGACGGCACCGGTCCGACCGCAGGCACCCGCGGTGCTCGTCCTCGAGGACGGACGGACCTTCCGCGGCCGCGCCTACGGCGCCGAGGGTACCGCGCTCGGCGAGGCCGTCTTCGCGACCGGCATGACCGGCTACCAGGAGACGATCACCGACCCGTCCTACGCGCGCCAGCTCGTGGTGCAGACCGCTCCGCACATCGGCAACACCGGGGTGAACGCCGACGACGCCGAGTCGCGCCACATCTGGGTGGCCGGCTACATCATCCGCGACGCCGCCCGCCGCCCGTCGAACTGGCGCTCCGAGCAGAGCCTCGACGAGCAGCTGCGCGAGCAGGGCGTCGTCGGGATCGAGGGCGTCGACACGCGCGCCGTCACGCGTCACCTCCGCGAGCGCGGCGCCATGCGGGCCGGGATCTTCTCCGGCGCGGACGCCGCCCCCGGCGACGATCGGCTCCTCGAGCAGGTCCTCGCCCAGCCGTCCATGGCGGGGGCCCGCCTCGCGGAGGAGGTCAGCATCGGCGAGGCCTATGTCGTCGAGCCCGCCGACCATGGCTGGACCGGCGGGACGGTGGCCACCATCGCGGCCCTCGACCTGGGCATCAAGGCCATGACGCCCAAGCACTTCGCGGAGCGCGGCGTGCGCACGGTGGTCCTGCCCGCGGGAGCCAGCTTCGAGGACATCGTGCGGACCGAGCCCGACGGCGTCTTCATGTCCAACGGACCCGGTGACCCGGCGACCGCGGACGCCCAGGTGGATCTCCTGCGCCGCGTCCTCGACGCGCGGATGCCGTTCTTCGGCATCTGCTTCGGCAACCAGATCCTCGGACGGGCCCTCGGCTTCGGCACCTACAAGCTGCGCTACGGCCACCGCGGCATCAACCAGCCCGTCCTCGACCGCCGCACCGGCAAGGTGGAGATCACCTCGCACAACCACGGGTTCGCCGTCGACGCACCCCTCGACGGTCCCGTCGAAGCGCCTGCGGGCTCGTACGGCCGAGTCGAGGTGAGCCACGTGAACCTCAACGACGACGTCGTCGAGGGCCTCGCCTGCCTGGACCTGCCCGCCTTCTCGGTCCAGTACCACCCGGAGGCGGCCGCCGGCCCGCACGACTCGGCGTACCTCTTCGACCGCTTCATCGAGCTCATGGCCGCCGAGAAGGCCAACCCCGGATCGGGCGACGCCGTCCTGGCCTCCGCCCTCGACGCACCGTCGGAATCGGCGGCGCTCGCCCGTGCGGCCGCCGCCGAACTCGGCACGCACGGATCCAAGGTGACGGGCACGCAGCCCCGCCACGACAGCGCCCACGGCGCATCCACCGGCAGCACGCAGGAAGAGAACTGATGCCCCGCAGAACCGACCTCACGAGCGTCCTGGTCATCGGCTCCGGCCCGATCGTCATCGGGCAGGCCGCCGAATTCGACTACTCCGGCACGCAGGCGCTGCGCGTCCTGCGCGAGGAGGGCCTGCGCGTCATCCTCGTCAACTCGAACCCGGCGACCATCATGACCGATCCCGAGTTCGCCGACGCCACCTACGTGGAGCCCATCACGCCCGACGTCGTCGCGAAGATCATCGAGAAGGAGCGCCCCGACGCGCTCCTGCCCACCCTCGGAGGCCAGACGGCGCTCAACACGGCGATCGCCCTCGACAAGGCCGGCGTGCTGGAGAAGTTCGGGGTCGAGCTCATCGGCGCGAACATCGCCGCCATCGAGCTCGGCGAGGACCGCGAGAAGTTCAAGGGCGTCGTCGAGCGCTGCGGCGCCGAGTCCGCCCGCTCCGCCATCATCCACACCATCGACGAGGCCCTCGCCGCCGCAGAGGACCTCGGCTACCCCATGGTGGTCCGCCCCTCCTTCACGATGGGCGGCCTCGGCTCCGGGCTCGCGTACACCGAGCAGGACCTGCGCCGCATCGTGGGCCAGGGCCTGCAGTACAGCCCCACGAGCGAGGTCCTCCTCGAGGAGAGCATCCTCGGGTGGAAGGAGTACGAGCTCGAGATGATGCGCGACAAGAACGACAACGTCGTGGTGGTCTGCTCCATCGAGAACTTCGACCCCGTGGGCGTGCACACCGGCGACTCCATCACCGTGGCCCCCGCCCTGACGCTGACCGACCGCGAGTACCAGCGCCTGCGCGACATCTCGATCGCCGTGATCCGCGAGGTCGGCGTGGACACGGGCGGCTGCAACATCCAGTTCGCCGTCGAGCCCGGCACGGGCCGCGTCGTCGTCATCGAGATGAACCCCCGCGTGTCCCGCTCCTCGGCGCTGGCGTCCAAGGCCACCGGCTTCGCGATCGCGAAGATCGCCACGAAGCTGTCCCTCGGCTACACGCTCGACGAGATCCCCAACGACATCACCCTGAAGACCCCGGCGTCCTTCGAGCCGACCCTCGACTACGTGGTGGTCAAGGTGCCGCGGTTCGCGTTCGAGAAGTTCCCCGCGGCTGACCCCACCCTCACCACCACCATGAAGTCCGTGGGCGAGGCCATGGCGATGGGCCGCAACTTCACCGAGGCCCTGCAGAAGGCCCTTCGGTCGCTCGAGCAGAAGGGCTCGCAGCTCTCCTTCGCGCCCGTCGGCGCCGACGAGGTCGACGCGCTCGTGGAGGCCGCCAGGCGCCCCACGACGGAACGCCTCGCCCAGGTGCAGCGTGCCCTGCTGGGAGGCGCGAGCGTGGAGCGGCTCTACGAGGCGACCGGGATCGATCCGTGGTTCCTCGACCAGCTGGTGCTGCTCAACGAGGTGGCCGAGGAGGTGCGCACAGCGCCGAACCTCACCGAGGAGGTGCTGCGGCACGCCAAGCGCCACGGCTTCTCGGACGAGCAGATCGGTGCACTCACCCACACCCCCGACGCCGTGGTGCGCGGCGTCCGCCACGCCCTCGGCATCCGTCCGGTGTTCAAGACCGTCGACACGTGCGCCGCGGAGTTCGCCGCCTACACGCCCTACCACTACTCGTCCTACGACGAGGAGGACGAGGTGGAGGCGCACGAGCAGCCCTCCGTCATCATCCTCGGGTCCGGTCCCAACCGGATCGGGCAGGGCATCGAGTTCGACTACTCCTGCGTGCACGCCACCATGGCGCTGCGGGAGGCCGGCTACGAGACCGTCATGATCAACTGCAACCCGGAGACGGTGTCCACGGACTACGACATCTCCACGCGCCTCTACTTCGAGCCGCTGACCCTGGAGGATGTCCTCGAGGTCATCGCGGCCGAGCAGCGCACCGGCGGCGTGCTCGGGGTGTTCGTGCAGCTCGGCGGGCAGACCCCGCTGAAGCTCGCGCAGGAGCTCGCCGACGCCGGCATCCCGATCCTCGGCACGTCGCCGGAGGCGATCGACCTCGCCGAGCACCGCGGCGCCTTCAGCCGCGTGCTCGACGCCGGCGGCCTCATCGCCCCGAAGAACGGCACCGCGGTGTCCTTCGAGGACGCGAAGCGCATCGCCGACACGATCGGTTACCCCGTGCTCGTCCGCCCCTCCTACGTCCTCGGCGGGCGCGGGATGGAGATCGTCTACGACGAGGCGAACCTCTCGCGCTACATCGCCAACGCCACGGAGATCACCGAGGCCCACCCGGTGCTGATCGACCGGTTCCTCGAGGACGCCATCGAGATCGACGTCGACGCCCTGTTCGACGGCACCGAGATGTACCTCGGGGGCATCATGGAGCACATCGAGGAGGCCGGCATCCACTCCGGCGACTCCGCGTGCGTGCTGCCGCCCATCACGCTCGGCGCCGACGTCCTGCAGCGCGTCCGCGAGGCCACGCTCACCATCGCGCAGGGCGTCGGGGTACGTGGACTGATCAACATCCAGTTCGCCCTCGCCTCGGACGTGCTCTACGTCCTCGAGGCGAATCCGCGCGCCTCCCGCACGGTGCCCTTCGTCTCCAAGGCCACGGGTGTCCAGCTGGCCAAGGGAGCCGCGCTGATCGGGACCGGCGTCACCGTCGCCGAACTGCGCCGGCGCGGGCTGCTGCCGGCGCAGGGCGACGGCGGGTCCCTGCCGTTCGACGCCCCCGTGTCCGTCAAGGAGGCCGTGCTGCCCTTCAGCCGCTTCCGCACACCGGAGGGCACCGTGGTGGACTCGCTGCTCGGCCCTGAGATGCGCTCCACCGGCGAGGTCATGGGCATCGACAAGTACTTCGACACGGCATTCGCGAAGAGCCAGGCGGCCGCGAACGCGGCCCTGCCCGTCGAGGGCAAGGTCTTCGTCTCCGTCGCCAACCGGGACAAGCGCGCCATCGTCATGCCGGTGAAGCGCCTCGTGGACCTCGGCTTCGAAATCGTCTCCACGGGTGGCACCGCCGACGTGCTGCGCCGCAACGGCATCCAGGCGACGACGGTCCGCAAGGTCGCCGAGGGCGCCGGCGCCGCGGGCGAGGGCACCGTCGTCGACCTCATCACCGCGGGCGGCATCGACATGATCATCAATACGCCGTCTGGCGGTCAGGCACGCGGTGACGGCTACGAGATCAGGGCGGCGGCGACGTCCTACGGGCTGCCCGTCATCACCACCATCCCGGAGGTCGGGGCGGCCGTGCAGGCCATCGAGGCCATGCGCTCCTACGAATGGTCGGTGACGAGCCTGCAGGAGCACGCCGCCAACCTCCGCGCCTCCACAGAGGCCCGCGATGCCTCCTGAGGTGCCGGCCGCCGCGCCGCGGGCTCCCTTCGGGGAGCGCCTCGCGGCGGCACGCGCGGAGAAGGGGAGCCTCTGCGTCGGGATCGATCCGCACCCTGCACTGCTCGACGCCTGGGGGCTCACGGACTCGCCGGAGGGACTCGAGCGTTTCTCGCTCGCGGTGCTCGACGCCGTCGGGCCCGTGTCGGCGGCCCTCAAGCCGCAGGTCGCCCTCTACGAGCGGCACGGCTCCCGGGGTCTCGCGGTCCTCGAGGGCCTGCTGGCGCGGGCCGCCGACGCCGGTGTCCTCACGATCGCCGATGCGAAGCGCGGTGACATCGGTTCGACGATGCAGGCCTATGCGGAGGCATGGCTGGGGGAGGGGCGGCCGCTCGCGGCGGATGCCGTGACCCTCAACCCCTATCTGGGCTTCGAGTCCCTCCGGCCCGCCCTCGACCTCGCCGCGGCGACCGGGCGGGGTGTGTTCGTCCTCGCGCTGACCTCCAACCCCGAGGGCCGCTCCGTGCAGCACGCCGGCGGGCACGCCTCGGTTGCGCGGTCCATCGCCCGTGCAGCAGCGACCGAGAACGCCGGGCCCGCTCCCGGGCACGTCGGCCTGGTGGTCGGCGCGACCGTCGGCGACGCCGCGCACACCCTCGGCCTCGGCCTGGCCGGCCTCAACGGGCCCATCCTCGCCCCCGGCGTCGGCGCGCAGGGGGCCGGGCCGCGCGAGCTGCGGGACGCGTTCGGAGACGCCCTGCCGTTCGTGCTCCCGACCTCCAGCCGTGCCATCCTCGCGGCCGGCCCCGGCGTGTCCGCGCTGCGGGTCGCCGCGGAACGGACGCGCGACGAGCTCGCCTGAGACGCCCGCCCGGCACCGGGTGCAGCGCCGGATGCAGTGCCAGGTGCAGTGCCAGGTGCATTGATTTAGGAGGCCCGCGCCCGGTAGGTTCGGTTCCAGCCCCACCCCCCTCCCCGGGGAGACCCTTGACCGATCCAGACGACGAGCGGTCGCCGCCACCCGTGGTGCCGCCCAGTGCAGGGAGCACCCGTGAGCCTGAAGCCATTGACGGATGACGAGCGAACATCGGCGCGCGAGAAGGCGACCGCGGCGCGTGCGGTGCGGGCGGACATCAAGTCCCGGCTGAAGACCGGTAAGCTTTCGGTGGCCGAGGTCATCGACAACCCGGACGGCGACGACGCCGTGGGCCGCCTCAAGGTCCTGGATCTCCTCAAGGCCCTGCCCGGAGTCGGCGACGTGCGCGCAGCGGCGATCATGACCGAGGTCGGCATCGCCGCCACGCGCCGTGTCCGCGGCCTCGGCGTCCATCAGCGCAAGGCCCTGGTCCTGTACCTGGAACAACATCACGCCGGCCCGGCCGGCAAGTAAGGAAGCAGTAGTGTCACAGCCCCGGCTGACAGTCCTCGCCGGCCCCACCGCGGTCGGCAAGGGAACAGTCTCGACGTACATCCGGGACAACTACCCCGAGGTGTGGCTCTCCGTCTCGGCGACCACGCGCCCTCCCCGCCCGGGCGAAGTGGACGGCGTGCACTACTTCTTCGTCTCGCCCGAGGAGTTCGACCGGCTCGTCTCCGACGGGCAGCTGCTGGAATGGGCCGTGGTCCATGGACGCAACCGGTACGGCACGCTCCGCAGCACCGTCCAGGCCGCGATGGACGAGGGGCGGACCGTCCTGCTCGAGATCGATCTGCAGGGCGCACGCCAGGTCAAGGAGAGCATGCCGGAGGCCAATTTCGTGTTCCTCGCTCCGCCCACCTGGGACGAGATGGTGCGCCGACTCGTGGGTCGCGGGACCGAAACACTGGAGGAACAGCAGCAACGGCTGGAAACCGCTAAACTGGAACTTGCCGCCGAGCCCGAATTCAACCACACCGTCGTCAACGACTCCGTGGAGCATGCGGCAGACGAGCTCGTATCACTGATGGGACTGCGTCCGCTGCAGCGCTGAGAGGCCCCGCACCAGCCGTTCCGCCTTATTTTTTGGAGAATTTGTGTCAACTCAGCCCGAAGGCATCATCAACCCGCCGATCGACTCTCTGCTGGAGGCCTCCGACTCGAAGTACGCCCTCGTGATCTACGGTGCCAAGCGCGCCCGCCAGATCAACGCGTACTACTCGCAGCTCCACGAGGGCCTGTTCGAGTACGTCGGCCCCCTCGTCGACACCAAGCTGAACGAGAAGCCCCTCTCCATCGCCCTGCGCGAGATCAACGAGGGCATGCTCGTCTCCTCACCCATCGAACAGTCCGAATAACACGACCGATCCAGCAGGCGGCAGATAACCGGTGCGCATAGTACTTGGTGTCGGAGGAGGGATAGCGGCCTACAAGGCAGCATCCCTCCTCCGTCTTTTCACGGAGTCCGGCCATGACGTCACCGTCATCCCCACGGAGGCCGCCACGCGCTTCGTCGGCACGGCCACCTGGGAGGCGCTCTCGGGCCATCCCGTCAGCAACAGCGTCTGGGACGACGTCGACAAGGTGAACCATGTGCGCCTGGGCCACGAGGCGGATCTCATCGTCATCGCGCCGGCCACGGCCGACGTGCTCGCCCGCGCGGCCGCCGGCCTCGCCGACGACCTCCTCACCGGCACGCTGCTGATGGCCCGCGGGCCCGTCGTGATGGCTCCGGCCATGCACACCGAGATGTGGCAGCACGCCGCCACCCGCGCGAACGTCCAGACCCTCCGCTCGCGCGGAATCACCGTCATCGAACCCGCGTCCGGCCGGCTCACGGGTGCGGACACCGGGCCCGGCAGGCTGCCCGAGCCGGCCGAGATCCATGCCGCCGCCCTCGCCGCCCATGCCGCCGCCCATGCCGGCGGAGCACTGCACGGCAAGCGGGTCACCATCTCCGTCGGCGGCACCCGCGAAGCCCTCGACCCCGTGCGGTTCCTCGGGAACCGGTCCTCCGGTAAGCAGGGCATGGCGCTGGCCGAGGCCGCGCTCGCCCAGGGCGCGCACGTGACCCTCGTCCTCGCCCACGCGGAGGTCGCCCCGCCCCGCGGGTGCGACGTCGTGCGGGTCGAGTCCGCGCTCCAGCTGCGCGACGCCGTCCTCGCGGCGCTGCCCGGCACGGACGTGCTCGTCATGGCCGCGGCCGTGGCGGACTTCCGTCCCGCCGAAGTGATCGGCACCAAGATCAAGAAGAACGACGACGGGACGGATCCCGTGCTCACGCTCGTCCGCAACCCCGACGTGCTCCGTGAGGCGGTGCTCACCCGCGACGCCGTGCCCGCGGGCACGGACGACGCCCGGCCGCTGGTCATCGCCGGTTTCGCCGCCGAGACCGGCGACGCGACGGCCGACCCCCTCACCCACGCCCGTGCGAAGCTCGCGCGGAAGGGATGCGACTTCCTCGTCCTCAATGTGGTCGGATCGGACCTGGTCTTCGGGGAGGACTCCAACGAGGTCACCATCATCGGCGCCGACGGCAGCGAATCGGCTCCCGTGCGAGGGTCGAAGCGTGTCGTCGCGGACGCGGTCATCGGCCATGCGGCCGGCCTGCTCTCGCGCTGAGCCGCACGGCGGAGGGCCCAGCGCGGGAACGTCCCATGGCGGCGCAGGACCCGGCATCGAGCCGGACCGTCCGTCCGACCAAGTAGAGTGAGCACGTGAATTCTCCCAGCCCTGAGTCCTCGTTGCGCCTCTTCACGTCGGAGTCGGTCACCGAGGGTCATCCGGACAAGATCTGCGACCAGATCAGTGACGCGATCCTCGACGGACTCCTCGAGCAGGATCCCGATTCCCGCGTCGCGGTCGAGACGCTGGTCACGACGGGCCTCGTGCACGTGGCGGGGGAGGTCACCACCGAGGCGTACGTGGAGATCCCCGACATCGTGCGAAAGACCATCCTCGGCATCGGCTACGACTCCTCGGCCAACGGCTTCGACGGCGCCCGCTGCGGCGTTTCCGTGTCCATCGGCCAGCAGAGCGCGGAGATCGCTTCCGGCGTCTTCACCTCCCTCGAGACGCGCGAGGGCACGGGCGTGGACCCGTACGACGCGCAGGGCGCGGGGGACCAGGGGATCATGTTCGGCTATGCGAGCGACGAGACCTCGGTGCTGATGCCGGCGCCCATCTGGCTCTCCCACCGCCTCTCCGAACGGCTCACCACGGTCCGCAAGGACGGCACGCTCCCGTACCTGCGCCCCGACGGCAAGACCCAGGTCACCATCGGGTACGACGGCGATCGGCCGGTGTCCATCGACTCCGTCGTCATCTCGTCGCAGCACGCGGCCGAGGTCTCCCTCCACGAGCTCCGCGCGGACCTCGTGGAGCACGTCATCACCCCGGTGCTGGCCGAGTCCGAGCTCGACGCCACCGGCGTGCGGCACATCCTCAACCCGGGCGGCGCCTTCATCATCGGCGGGCCCGTGGGCGACGCCGGCCTCACGGGACGCAAGATCATCGTCGACACCTACGGCGGCATGGCCCGCCACGGCGGCGGCGCCTTCAGCGGCAAGGACCCCTCGAAGGTGGACAGGTCCGCCGCGTACGCGATGCGCTGGGTCGCCAAGAACGTCGTCGCCGCAGGGCTCGCCCGCCGCGCCGAGATCCAGATCGCCTACGCCATCGGCATGGCGCAGCCCGTCGGCATCTACGTCGAGACGTTCGGCACGGAGACCGTCGACCCGCAGGCCATCGGCAGGGCGATCCGTGAGATCTTCGACCTGCGGCCCCTCGGTATCATCAATGCGCTCGACCTCAAGCGTCCGATCTACCAGCGGACGGCCGCGCACGGCCACTTCGGCCGCGAGGAGGACGGCTTCACCTGGGAGCGAACGGACCGTGTGGACAAGCTGCGGAGCTACTTCAACGCCTGAGGCGGGAGGGGACGGCGGGCGGCACGGGCCACCCGTTGCAGCATCATGACCGAGACGACACGGCCCGGAACGCGGCCGAGCCCGGGTACGGACGGCCAGCTGTCGCTCCTGCACGGGTTCGGACCCGCGAAACTGCCGCAGGCCGACCCCGAGCGGGCGTCGTCCCTGCCCGTCGCGCGGGTCATCCTCGACGCCCAGCTGCCACACCTCGACCGTTTCTTCGACTACGCGGTGCCCGCGGCGATGGACGCGGAGGCCCAGCCGGGGGTCCGGGTGAAGGTGCGGTTCGCCGGACGCGAGCAGGCCGCATTCCTCGCCGAACGGGTCGACGAGGCCAGCACGACGGCGACGCTTCTTCCGCTCGGCAAGGTCGTGTCGCCGCAGCAGGTGCTCCGGCCCGAGATCCTCGCCCTCGCGACCGCTGTCGCCGCGCGTTCCGTCGGCACGGTCAGTGACGTGCTGCGCTCGGCCGTCCCGCCGCGCATGGCCCGCGTCGAGACGGAGTTCCCCGATGGGATCGGCGCGCCGGACGCGCCCGCCGAGGAGGGGGAGCCGTCGCTGCCCGTGTACGTGGAACCCCGTGCCTCCGGCAGCTTCTCCCGCTACCTCAACGGGCGTACCTACCTGCAGCACCTCCGGGCCGGTGAGTCACCGCGCGCCGTCCTGACGAGCCTCGGGGGGTACGGCGCCACTGCCTGGGCGGAGGAGATCGCCGACGCCGTGACGGCCACGGCGGCCTCCGGGCGGGGCTCCGTCGTCGTCGTCCCCGACCAGCGCGATCTTGCGCGCGTGGAAGCGGCGCTCGTCGCCCGGCTGGGCGCCCCCGCCGTCGCACGGCTTACCGGTGAAGACGGCGCGACGCCGCGGTACCGGAACTTCCTGCGTATCCTCCACGGGACCGCGACCGTCGCCGTCGGTACCCGGTCCGCGGCCTATGCTCCGGTGCGGAACCTCGGGCTCGTGTGCCTGTGGGACGACGGCGACGACCAGCACGTCGAACAGCGCGCTCCCTACCAGCACGTCCGGGACGTCCTGCTGCTGCGCGCCGAGCACGAGGGCACGGCGATGCTGCTCTCCTCCGTCGGGCGGACCACGGAGGCGCAGCGCCTCGTCGACACGGGCTGGGCGCGCGCCATCCAGGCCGACCGCGCAGAGGTCCGCCGGGCCACGCCGCGCGTCGTCCATGCTGCAGACGCCTACCAGATGGAGCGGGACCCCCTGGCCGCGCAGGCCCGGATCCCGCACGCGGCCTGGGCCGCAGCACAGGCGGGCCTGAAGCACGGCCCCGTGCTGCTGCAGGTCGCGCGCACGGGGTTCTCGCCGGCGCTGGCGTGCGACCGGTGCCGCCACCCGGCGCGGTGCTCGGCCTGCGCCGGGCCGCTCGCGCAGGCGGGCCGGTCGGCGCCGCTCGCATGCCGGTGGTGCGGGCGCCCCGAGACCTCCTGGTCCTGCGCCGAGTGCGGGGGAACCCGCATCCGCGCCACGGTCGCGGGTGCCACACGCACGGCCGAGGAACTGGGCAGGGCTTTTCCGGGAGTGCCCGTCATCTCCTCGGCGGGGGAGCACATCGTCGACGCCGTGCGGGATGCACCCGCGGTCGTCGTCGCAACGCCGGGCGCGGAACCGGTGGCTCCCGGAGGATACGCTGCGGTCATCCTCCTCGACGGCAATGCGCTGCTGAGCAGGGAGTCGCTGCGCGCGGGTGAGGACGCCCTCCGGCGCTGGTTCTCGGCGGCGATCCTCGCGCGCCCCTCCGCGGCGGGCGGCACGGTGGTGATCACCGGCGACGACGACGTCGCGGTGGGCCACCTCGTGCGGTGGGACCCAGCCGGCGCCGCGTCACGGGAACTCGCCGAGCGGCAGGAACTCGGCCTGCCGCCCGCCGTGCGCTACGCGGTGCTCACCGGGACCCGCGAGGCCCTCACCCACTTCCTCGAGGGCGTGCAGACGGAGGGCTCGGTGCGCGTCGTCGGCCCGGCCCCGGTGCCGCCCGACGTACGGCGCGAGGCGATGCTCGCCGCGCGTAGTGCTGCCGCGGCGGTGAAGGGCGCAGCACCGACAGGGCCGCCGGATACCCTCGCGGGCCAGGGGAGCCACCGCGTGCTGCTGTTCTTCCCCTATCGGGCAGCTGCCGGCGTCACCGCCCAGCTACGAGCACGCCGCGCCGCCCTGTCGGCCCGGCGGACGGGAGAGCCGGTGCACATCCGTCTCGACGCCCTCGACGTGCTCTGACCCGTCTCGGCCGGCGGTTCGACGCTCCCTCGGGGTGGTGTCACTCGCCGTCAGCGCCGTCAGCTCCGAGGGCTTGGGGGCCCAGCGCCGGCTCGGCTGTTGCGGTGGATGTCTGCCCCGAGTCCCCGGCCCGCAGCACGGCGAGGTTCTTCTCGAAGTCAGGAGCATCGGATACATCGGCGGTGAAAGGACCGGCATCGATACCTGCCTCACCGGGTTCGTCCGTGTGGGGTCCGTCCGTCGGAATCCACGTGGCAAGGTCACTGCCGGCGGGGCTCACGGCCATCAAGCGGATGGGCGGTGCCCCACAGCCTGAAGTCTCGCTGACGTCCATGCTGGCCTCCTGGCTCGTGGTGTGGCCAGTCTAGGCGGAAAGCATCCCGATGCAACGCGCCCGGGGCGATAGCGATGATGAACAGCGAGCTGTGGTCATGATTGAGCGTGAAGACACTCATCGTTACCGCCCACCCTGACCGGAACTCGCTGACCCATGACATAGCGCGTCGGCTCGAGCGAGTGTTGCAGCCCGGGACCGTGGAGCTCGCTGATCTGGCAGCAGAGGGCTTCGATCCGAGGTTCACCCTCGCCGATCGGCACACCTACCGGGTCGGGGACGATTTCGCCCCCGACGTCGCCGTGGAGCAACTCAGGCTCGACAGGGCCGCCCATCTCGTGCTGGTGTTCCCCGTTTATTGGTGGTCGATGCCGGCCTTGCTCAAGGGGTGGGTCGACCGCGTGTTCGTCAATGGTTGGGCGTTCGACATCGCCGCCGAGGGTGGGATGAACCGCAACCTCGGGCGCCTGACAACACATTTGGTGCCCATCGCCGGTGATGACGCCGGCGTGTACGACCGGCACGGGTACGAGCATGCGCTGCGGACCCAGATCGAGCACGGCATCATCGACTACTGCGGCAGCCGGCGCGGCGTCACGGCATTCGTGTATGAGTCCGAGCGGGACGACGCCGGCGCCCGTGAGCACGTCATCCTCAGTGCCATCAACGCCGTCAGCCAGGCAATCAGCGAATAGGAACGCGAATCCCGCGATCTGCAAAACGACGCGTACCACGCCCCGAATCCGGCCCACAAGGCGTTCCTCGCGGGCAACAAGATCGGATATCCCTCAGGTGGTACTACGCACTCCACAGGCCGGCACGCCGATGCCTCAGTGGTGAGCGGCGTTTCGGATCAGCTCTGCGACGAGTGCGGGTTGTTCGAGGCCCGGCAGATGCGCCGCGCCCGGGAGGACGCGTACTGACCCCTGTCCTATACGGCGTGCGGTCTCTTCATAGAACGGCACGTCGCAGGGTACATCGAGCTCACCCCAGGTGCACAGCACCGGCACGCTCATGTCACCGAGCCGGGTCCAGGCATCAACACCGGCATCGCCGGCAGAATCGGGGGCAGCGATCGCGAGAATCCTCCGGTTCATCGACTCGAACATCTCCCGCGCCTCACCTGCGACCCGGCCTTCCGTTGATTCCGGGCCCTCCAACCACAGGTGCGCAAGCGCCCGGACCCTGTCGTCGTCCGGTACGTTCGGGTCATCTGCCCGTCTCATCAGAGCAGCAGAGGCCTCGTCCGGCTGCCAATCGAACGGCGTGTCCTCATCGGTCATCCCTGATACCGCAGCACCGATGAGCACGAGCCCGCTGACCCGATCAGGACGCAGCAGAGCCGTATCGAGCGCCAGTGCCCCGCCCATCGAATTGCCGACGAGCAGAACCCTGTCGAGGCCAAGTTCGTCGATGGCCTGAAGCAGGTCATCGACGTGCGTGAACGAGGATGCCTCCGCAGCGGCCGGAGTGTCTCCGTAACCTCGCCTGTCATACGCGATCAGATCAGAGCCATCGCGGTGGAGCGCCTCCGCAACCGCGACCCAGGACCGCCGGTCGGCGACACCAGCGTGCAGGAAGACCACCGCTGGCCCCTGCCCGGGCCATCTCGTCACGGCGAGCTGACTGCCATCGGAGAGCGTAACCATGAGTTGCTGAGCGTCCATAGGCCCGAACCTACTTCAAACCCGCGTCCCATGACAGAGATCACTCGTCCCTGCAGTCCATCCGTAAGCTGATCCTTGAACGGACGGGGCCAGTGGCACTTCCGTGCCCAGCTGTGGTCCTCGGCCCGCTGCACGGGACGCCGACTTCGTGGTCCCTCGAGCTGGTCATTGTGTGCGCCGTAACGTCGACAGCGGTGCGGGGCTCGCGCAGCCGCATTTGACCTCGCCCCAAGGACGCCGTCCATGCTGATATCGATTCGATGAGCCGAGGGAGGGAAGGCAATGAGGGATGCACTGGCTGCTGGACAATTCGAGGCGGTCACCGGACTGACGGCCAAGGCGCTGCGCCTTTACGGGGAACGCGGGATCCTTCTGCCGGTCTCGGTGGACCCGCTCACCGGCTACCGCGCCTATGACCACACGCAGATCAGGCATGGCATCACCCTCGATCTGCTACGGCGTGCGCAGGTTCCGTTGACGGAGTTGGCGACCGCGCAGGCCTTCGACTTCCAGGGTTGGCGGGAAACGCTTGCACTGCGGCGTGCACTGGAGGATTTCTACCTCGGCGTCGCCGAGCGCATTGCTGCGTTCGTCCCCGGGAGCTTCCTCGCTCACAGCGATCCTGTTCCACCCGTGGACTGGGTGGGCGTCATCATCGACCTCGGAATTCCTCTGGACCTCGAAGGCCGAGCCGAAGCATTCACCACACTGGCGACGAATGTCCCCGCCATCGATCAGGCCTTCGTGGAGGTGCTCTCGGAGCTCGGCGAGGATCCGGCCGGAACAGTCTGGACAGCTGTCCCCAATGCATCCAGAAGCGGCATGAACCAGATGCTCATCGCCCGCCCCACCTCCCTGTGCCCGACCCAGCGAAGCCGCGATGCCATCGCGGCGCACGTGCTCGCACGGACCGGGCAGCCGGTCACCGTGGCCAACGACACGCTACCCCGGCGCATCGAAATCACTTTCACCAACGACCGCCCGAGCGAGCCAGGCGGTGTTGAAGAAGCCGCCCGCGATTATCTGCAGGCCCTCGCTTTTCATGACCATCTCGAGCGACATGGGCTCACCGCCATCCATCCCACCGCACGGCAGGTCGTGCACGGCCCTTCGCTGCTCGGCGGCAGCTCGCCGGTCAGCATTTTCGATGTACAGCCTCCAGTGGGGACCGACACACAGCACCTCCTCCCAGGTGGATGACAACCAAGGTCGAGGTGTACACAGGCTGAAGAACACATTCCCCGCGCCATACCTCACGACACATCAGGGGAAGTCCATGGAGCACTGGTACCGCTGGAGCCTCGCTGTCGGTCCATCCATTCCGCTTCGAATCACGGGGTGGGTAGCATCGACTCAGTGGTTGCCGATACCGATGAGGATGATCATGGGCAAAGTCGCTTGGGGTTTCACGTGTTCACTGGACGGCTTCATCGCTGGACCTGATCATGACATGAGCTGGTTGGCTGCTGCAGAGCCGACAGCCGATGGTTTCACCGAGCGACTGGCAGGGAAGGTCGCCGTCATCATCGCCGGCAGAAACGGCTACGACGCCGCACAAGCCCAACGCGGCGAGCGGGACGAGATGACATCCGAGGCGTACGGCGGCGCCTGGTCAGGGACCGAGATCATCCTCACTCACCGGCCCCACGAGATATCCGACGATCATTCGATCGTCGCGATGAATTGCGGAATAGTTGAGGCAATCGAATGTGCTCAGCAGATCGCCGGTGATCGGGACATACAGATCATCAGCGCGGACATCGCCCGCCAGGCTCTCGAGCATGACCTGATCGATGAGTTGCAGGTCTTCGTCGCCCCTGTATTTCTGGGCGACGGCATCCGCATCTTCGATGTACCGGGCGGCCACCGATACCACTGGGAACTTGCGGAGACATACGACGGCGCCGAGCGCAGCTTCGGCCGGACATACCACCCGAAACGCGATCCTCGACCGAACCCCGTACGCGCTTAGGGGGCCGCGAGGATCAGGGCCAGTCACGGCTGGTAGATGTTTTCATGCCTGAGCTGGATGGCCAGGGGTCTATACTGCGCGCGTCATGTATGAGCTGTGTGGATCTTCCTTGTAGGAGCCAAAGGGTGGGCACGGATGGAAGCCGTGCCTGACATAGAGTGCTCGGGCGGGCGCGAAGAACTCCATGCTTCCGGTCTCCAGGGAGATGCGCGTGACGTGACGTGCTCGGGCATCCGCGAGCACATGATCCAGCAACTCGGACGCTATTCCCCGCCCCCGCAACTCGGGTTCCGTCCGCATGCTCTTGAGCTCCTCGTGCCCTGGCTCCAGCACCGCTAGTGCACACGTGCCCGCAATGCGTCGTTCGTGCCAGGAGACCCAAAGCCTGACACCCGGCTGCCGCAGGGCCGCCATGTCCAGCGCGTGCTGGCTCTCCTTCGGGGACTGCGGTGCCATGTCCGCCAAGTGGGCACGCAGGAAGGCCTCGAGGGCGGGATCCTCGAAGTCGGCGAGTTGAATGGTGCAGGTCATGGGCAGGAGGATAGTGGCCCCCTATTTCATGAACGTTTCCGGGCGGTGGTCGGTGCAACACCTCTGTCGGGGGGGGTCAGGGCTTGCCGGCAGGGTTCGGCAGTTCTGCTGCATAGGCGCGGAGGGATCGCTGGTAACCATTGAGCGTCGGAATGAGGGCCAGCAGCGCCGTCTTCAGAGCCTCCCCGTGCCTACCTTCGTCATGCAGCGCCAGAGCGAGGAAGGCTTTGCGCGCCCCTTCGTCGACACCGGCGTCCGGCATGGACTCAAGGATCGACACGGCCTCGGTCGACCGGCCGACGTTACGTAGAGTGCTCGCCAGTTGGATGGACGCGCGCAGGGCGCTCGTCCCTTCCAGCCCTGCTTCAATGGCTCGCCTGTACAGCGGGATCGCGTCGTCCTCGAGTCCCAGGGCATCGTGCACGCCGGCCAACTCGAATATGGCTTCCGGGTCCCCCTCAAGGCGCTCGGAAAGGATTTCGCGCATCCTCGTCAGGGAACCCAGCGGGTCGTCGTCGTCGAAGTCCTGCTCATAGAAGCGATCGATCTTCTGCTGCCACGCTGTATCTGCCATCTCATCAGCTTGGCACGGTCACCCTCATGCACCCATGCTGGGCGGCTGATACTGAATTGCAGGTAGGGACTGTCCTCGCCCAGGAACGCCCAGGTTCGAGCCATGAAGATCGACGTACCCGACCAGCTCGCCGGCGCTCGTGTGCTGCCGCGCTCGAGCCTCCTGCCGTAGTCGTCAGGGGCTTGCACTCTCTCGACGGGAAGCGAAGAGGCCCAGGCTGTAGGTGAGCAGGATGAACGACATGGCCACCCCTGATCCAACGGCTGCTCCGAGGGCGCTGGTCGGGGTGGCGATGAGCAGGCCCGCAGCACCGAGAAGGATGATCGTTCCGCCTAGCGTGTAGAACATCCGCTCCTTGAAGGCCCAGGCGAACGGGAGGAAATGCAGACCCACAACTAGAGCGATCAACGCAGGCCGGAGCTCTGGTCTCCCGAGGGATTCAAGCCACCGGGCACCAGCCGCGATCAGCGCGAACTCCGCGACGACGCAGAGGACGTATACGCCGATATGCCACGTGCGCGGGGGTGTGAAGCGGCCGAGGAAGCGGGGTGCGACGAAGAGAAACCAGAGGGTCGCACTGACGGCAGCGATGACAAGGATGCGCGCTGCGACGGACAGCACGTCCGTGAACCCGGGCGTATAGGAGAAGACGAAAACGCACGCACCGACCAGCCCGATCAAGGTTCCCGTCCGTCGTGGATCCGCGAACCGCGGAGGAGCGGCGTTCGTCGATGCGTCGGCCGTGCTGTCGGCGGTCACCATGGTGTCGTCCTGTTCGATGAGGTTCTCGGCGGTCGGATGGCGGTCACGGGCTGGTTCGTGTGGTGAGCAGGTCTGTCATGTCGGCCAGTACGCTGTCGGCTAGGGGTGCAGGTAAAGCCGGCAACGCCCCGATGACGCCTGAGGAGGAATCCGCCGACGGGATCGACTGCGGTGTGTCTGCCTTGATGGGAAGAGCCCGCGTAGCTGCACATCCACTTGCCAGTGCAGCCCGCGGTGTGTCCAGGATTCGCTTCAGTACCGTCGTTTTTTCGACGGACAACTCGGCGAGAGCGGCGTGCACACCAGGCTTCGTCTTTGCGCACGTGTCCCGGGGGTAGTGCGCGAGGATCGCACGGCCGGTCGCATCAACGAGCCATAACGGCGACACGATCTCCATGTCCGCTGTACATGGCCCACCTCCAACCGCATCATCCGGCTCGGCCAAGGACGCCAGAAGTGGTGTCAGGTCACCGGTGAGAGTGACAGCGGTGACGCCGCTCCATCGCCCCTCGGCGTCCTCAATACTGCCCGTTTGATCACAGCGAACAGCCGCGGCCGGAGTGAAACCGACGGGTACCCGGCCGGCATCCGGCGCATTCGAATGCTGGGGATCGGGAGAACCGAACGCGTCGGCAGGCTGCGCCCACTCGCTGAGATTCGGGGCGAGACAGTTGTAACCTTCGACGACCTCGGCAGCCTCCCTGCCGTATGTATCACCGCCAGGGGCGCCGGCGCATCCGCTCAGCAGCATCGACATGGTCATGGCGCCGAGTAGCATCTGGCCGGAAATCGGGAACTCGCCCGTCGGTCGCATCGCGCGCATGTCTTCACCCTGCCCGGGATGACAAGCCGCGTCGAGAGCGGGCACAGGTTTGTTATCGGACCGGAAGCCGTCGCCAAGCGAGCCGGGTCCTGTCTCGAAACCTTGATCCTGCTCAGCGTCATCGGCATACCCGCTTTCCTCCTGACAGGGCTCATCGCCTTCCTGAAGACCCGGCACGCAGGACGCTCAGCGACATTCGCCCGGTGAGAAATCGCGTCAGCCCCTCCGACCGACGCCATGGATCGAAAGGACGGGAGCTTCGACCGCGTCTGCCGCAGACACTGATGGTCGTACCCGCAGGGCGTTGGGTCACGGACTGCTCCTCAGCGGAGTTTCGTCCTCGAAGACGGACCAGCAGATGCTGTTCCTGCGGCTTTGGTCCTCGAGGACAAGGGGGTGGAGGTGGCCGGGAATCTGCTGACGCTGCCAGTCGCGCTCAGCACGCGCGGCGTCCCGTTCCTGATCGCGGGGTGCTGCAGCTGCAGCAGCCTTGATGGCATAAGCGGCCGCTCCTAGGTCGTGTTCGGGAACATGCGCGACACAGGCCGCCTGGCCGGCGGCGTACGCCGCAAACCGTGGAGCACCACGCAAAGGACGCGCAGCGCCCATCGCGTGTCCTCCGATTGCCCGGGTGACCATCATCTTCACTTCGCCACGCGTCCAGGCTCGCGCCGCTTCGATTGCCGCGCGAGGCCGGTCATCCGCAGGACAAGAATTCTCGAACATCCCTAGAACGTGCTCGGCGCAGGTGGCCGCCCACAATGCCAGGAGCTGATGATCAGCTTCTGCCAGCAGCCCGCCGCGCCGGATGGACACGAGACGAGGATCGCGAACAGCAGGAAGGATCATAAGACTGTTTCTTACTCCCCACCCGACCCGGACGGCAACACACCACCCTGCCTGTACGCGCGGTAGAGGGTGCCGGATCGGATGCCTGGGCCGTGCCGGTCCTAAGCCCGGTGGTACTTATGGACCATGAGCTGACGCCGGATGCGTCCAGCACGTTCGGCGAGCCCAGCCACAGACCCCGACGGTAGGCCATCGAGGGGATGCCACCCCAGGTCTTCGCTTTCCTCGCTCCGCGCGGTTACCGTGCCTCGTTGCACCACAGCCGCGAATGCCAGATCGAGGTGAGTCCTACAAGCTCCGAAGGCTGAGGAGACATCGTGAATGTCTGCATCAAGTGGAAGGGCGGACAGCTGCACGCCGGCACATATACCGGATTCTTCGCGCAATTCACGTTGGGCGGCACCGCGGAGGGACAGGTCGTCGACCTCGATATGACCACCCAGCTGAACCCAGAACTGGCCCTTGCGATGGAAACTCAGGAGGGTGTGTTCGAGCCCTTCCTCGAAGACGAAGCAACTGGCAGTCAGGTGGACCGGGTGACGGGCCTTCGCAAGTGCAGCAGCCCCGTGCTCCTCGAGGTGCAGCGACACCCGTTGCAGGGTGGCCTGCTGCACAGGGTCAGCTTCACGAGTTCGAGCTGCTTCCACCTCGGCCAAGACAATTCCTGCCAGATCTGCACTCATTAGATCAATCTAGGCCAGCCATGCTGCCGGTCGAAGATCCTTCGAAGAGCCCGAGGAACGACTGGGGCATTGCTACCGTGAGCCTGTGACTATGAAGTTGGGGATCTACGGAGACAGCATCGGCACGGGCTGGCGAGGGATTTCGAACCGCAGTAGGCGTTGGACGAGCATCACGTGTGCCAATCTCAACCTGGAGGAGCACAACTTCTCGGTGGACGGTCTGGGCTTCGTCCGTAGACGCGATACCGACGCGTTCCCCCTGCATCCGTTGCAGATGGTTATCGACGTGCAGCCTCAGATAGCCCTGATTGCCTTGGGGCAGAACGACTACGAGTGCATCCCCGATCGGGAGAATGAACTTCGCCGCGTGATGATGCAGGACATGATCACGCTGCGGGATGCCTTGCCGGAGTCCCAGGTGCTCGTCGCGGAGCCGTACTGGCCCTCCACGCTTCAGGAACCGCCGAAGGGCCGGCGCATCTTCGACCTGCACGGTGAATGTGCACTGGAAGCTGGATTGCCGTTCATCAAAGGGCAACGGGGCGTTTTCGGAAGGGATTACCTGCCGTACCTCTGCCCCGAAGAGGGCCAGCTTCACCCCAACGATCAAGGGCACGCCGTCCTGGCCGCCGTCATGACAGCCGCTCTGTCGCCCTACGTCCAACAAGCCAAATCCTCCCACTGAAGGATCGGCTAGCGGGCCGAGGATCTGGTCGCTAGCTGTGGGTAGGAGCGCGGCGAGGCACAGGTAGCGTCGGGTCCATCAGCGCACGGGAGTCCCTGGCGGAGACAGCCGTTCACTCGAGTTGGCCTGCCAGTGTGCGGATGTAGGCCGCATTGCCGCTGAGCGCCGGCTTGTATCGCTCGATGTCGGGAGTGCTGGCGAAGCTCACCACCAGGTCAAGCAAGGACGCGACCGATTCGTCTGATCGGCCCGCTGCATGCAGGGTGATGGCTTCGAATGCGCCGAGTGCCAGCGAGTCAGGAAACGCAGTACGAGCTGCTCGGAAGACCTCCAACGACTTGTCATACGCGCCCAGGTTCCTCAGTGTCGACCCGTACTGGAGATAGCATCGGCGCAACAAGTCACCTTCGAGCCCGGCAGCAAGAGCCTCCTCATAAAAGCCTCTCGCGATGTCTTCCTGTCCCGCAGTGTCGTAAGCACCGCCGACTTCATAGAGCACCCGCGCGTTCTCAGGATGCGCCGCGTACAACGGCAGCAAAGCATCGATGGTCGGTTGCATGTCATCGCGGTCGCGGCGCTCGACGATCAGGTCGAGCTCATCGTTCAGAGTCATGGCGACACCCTCGCACGTGAAGCACTTCAGCGCTCGCAGGCAGATCCTGCTACGGGGCGGTCCTTCACAGCGGCACTACGGTGTCGCTATGCCGAAAAGACGTGGTCAGCGGCGTCGTTCCCAAGCCGACCTTCTAGTCCATGGCGCCCTTGTGGACGTCCAGCTCCGCGACCGCCGAGGCACAGTTATTCGGCACCTCGTCGGTTGATCACGTCATGGAGGGCGATGGCCACAAGCGGCTCGGTCAAGGGTCGCCATCAGTGGTGGCGGTCCGGGGATCAAATGACGGGCCCGAAGTGAGGACGCCAGGTTGAGGGCCGCTTACAGGGAGCGGATGACTATCGAGTTACGTCCGATGCCGGCCGAAAGCTTTCCAGCATGGATCGAGGCGGTGCGTCGTGACTATGAGCAGTCCCGTATCAGCTCAGGTGATTCCGTTGAGGCGGCTACTGAGAGGGCCCGAGCGTCGACTGACACGTCGTTCCCCGATGGAGTCGCTGGATCAGGGCAGTTCGTGTACGACGTGGTGGCTACGGACAAGGACGCCGGGAGCGTCGTTGTCGGGTATCTCTGGATCTCACAACTCGACGGAGGTGACGCGTGGTGGGTGTCCGACCTCAGGATCGATGAGAATTACCGGGGCGAGGGCTATGGTCGTGCCGCGATGCAGCTTGCAGAGGTCGCTGCGGCGGAGCATGGCGCCGCGACTTTGGGGCTCAATGTGTTCGGCTACAACGCCGTCGCCCGCAATCTCTATGAGTCTCTAGGGTATGAGACCACTGCCGTGCAGATGAGAAAGCCGGTCAGGGTGACGTCGAAGACATCCATGTTCACCGATGTGATATCGCTGCAACGGTCATTCCGTGATGCGAGCACCTGACATCGTCCGCGGCGACCGGTGTTCTGCAGCCCATGAAGCGAGCAGTCGTAGTCGCTCCGCCGACGGCGATCCGGGCTCGGCCGTGTAGATCATGAAGACCAGTCCCGGCTCGGCAGTAGGGAGCAGTTCCTCATAGGCCAGGGTGAGTTCGCCGACGATGGGATGGTTGTAGCGCTTGGTTCCCGTGGCGTGCTGGCGGACGTCGTGGGCGCCCCAGAGGGTGCGGAAGGTATCGCTGCGGGTAGAGAGTTCCCCCACGAGGTCCTGCAGCGCGCGGTTGTGGGGGTCCCTTCCGGCCTCAGCCCGCATGATGGCGACACACATGCCGGCGAAGGTGTCCCAGTCCGGGTAGAAATCGCGGGATGCGGGGTCGAGGAACTGGAAGCGTGCGAGGTTCGGGACCATTCCGCCGTCCCCGATCATGGGGGAGTAGAAGGCACGACCGAGGGCGTTCGCGGCAAGGAGGTCCTGACCCTGGTTGCGGACGAACGCGATGCCGTCCGTGATGGATTCCAGCGCCCAGAACAGACTCGCCCGCGTTGGTACTTTTCTGGGAGTGCGCTGGCGGGGGCGGCCGGAGGTAGGTATGCCGTCGGCTGCGCGGGCGAGATCGAACAGGTGCGTGCGCTCGGCATCATCGAGCTGAAGAGCCCGGGCTAGAGCGTCCAGGACAGAGGACGACGCACCGGCGATGGCGCCGCGTTCGAGCTTGGAGTAGTACTCGACGCTGACACCGGCCAGGGTTGCCACCTCGCTGCGGCGAAGCCCGGGCACACGCCGGTTGAGGCCTGCGATCAGCCCTGCTTCCTTGGGTGTCACCTTCGCGCGCCGCGACATCAGGAAGGCGCGGACCTCGGCTCGATTGTCCATGCCATCCAGCGTAGATCGCTGCTTCCGCGCGTGGGGTGCCCTGCCAGTACACCCTTCGACAGGGACTCCCTCGCCTCACGGATCGGGGTTTGACTGGATGCAATGACCATCCAGTCGAACCAGAAGTAGTCGCGCTAGCAAAGGAGTACCACCATGCGTGGAGTCATCATGCACGCCCCGGGCGACGTCCGGGTCGAGGACCGCGAGGACCCGACCATCATCGAGCCCACGGACGCGATCGTCCGCCTCACCGCGACCTGCATCTGCGGGTCCGACCTGTGGCCCTACCGCGGGATCGAGCCGGTGGACCACACCCTGATGGGTCACGAGTACGTAGGCATCGTCGAAGAAATCGGCGCGGAAGTGAAGACCCTTACGGTCGGCGACTTCGTCGTCGGGTCCTTCGTCATCTCCGACAACACCTGCGAGATCTGCCAGGCCGGGTTCCAGTCCAAGTGCGTGCACGCCTCCTTCGTGGCCGGTGGAATCGGCACCCAGGCCCAGAAGGCCCGCATCCCCTACGCCGACGGGACACTGGTCGCCACGCCAGGGCATCCTGACGCCGACCTGATCCCGTCACTGCTGGCAGCCTCCGACGTCCTGGGCACGGGCTGGTTCGCGGCAGAGGCCGCCCAGGCCGGCCCGGGCAAGACTGTCGCCGTCGTCGGCGACGGCGCTGTCGGAATCATGGCCATACTCGCTGCCAAGCAGTTCGGCGCCGAGCGCATCATCGCCATGTCCCGGCATGCGGACCGGCAGGAACTCGCCCGCTTCTACGGTGCCACCGACATCGTCGAGGAGCGCGGCGATGAAGGGGTCGCACGGATCAAGGAACTCACCGGGGGACTGGGCGCCCACTCGGTCGTCGAAGCCGTCGGAACCCAGGAGTCATTCATGCAGGCCGTCGGCGCTACCCGCGGCGGCGGGCATCTCGGCTACGTCGGCGTGAACCATGACGTCCAGATCCCCGGTATGGAACTGTTCTTCGCCGGCATCCACACCCTCGGCGGACCCGCACCTGTGCGCCGCTACCTGCCGCACCTGATCGAGCTGATCTGGAACCGAACCATCGACCCCGGCCGGGTCTTCGACCTCACCCTGCCCCTCGAGGACGCCGCAGAAGGCTACAAGGCCATGGCTGAACGCCGAGCCACCAAGGTCCTGCTGACCCTCGGCTGATCGCACCCCCGTCGGCATTCTGAGGCGGTTCTCCTGGCGCACACACCGCCTGGCACAAGCACGCTGTCGGTCAGACCCTCCACGTCACCGAAGGCCGCGGCCATGTCCAGTCACGCGGCGAGGAACTCATCGAACTGCACCCGGGCGACACCGTCTACACGCCGGCAGGGGAGTGGCAATGGCACGGTGCCGTGTCCTGACGAACGAAAAGTGCACCATGAATCCGCGACTGAGTGCCTTCGCCGTCGGACACACCATCAATGTCGACGACGCGCCGGCCATCGAGGGCCTCCCCGACGGAACCACCCTCGCCACCCGGGTCGACGAGTGACCCTACGACTGTCCACAGCCACAGCCACAGCCGAAAGTGAATCAGATGACACTGAATGATCTGCTCGATGAACTGAATGCCGGCAGGACCATCCCGGGAGGCTCCCCACTCCATGCGGTCATGCACGAAACGAGTCAGGAAGCCCTGCGCATCACGTGGGAGTTGAACAGCGGATGGAAGGACCCGGCGGAGGTCCGCCAGCTCCTCTCCCGGCTGATCGGTACGCCGGTCGACGACTCGGTGACAGTCTTCCCGCCGTTCCATTCCGACTTCGGCAGGAACATCACCATCGGACGACGGGTCTTCATCAACGCCGGGTGCATGTTCCAGGACCAGGGTGGCATCATCATCGGGGATGACTGCCTCATCGGGCACAACGCGGTGCTCGCAACACTCAACCACGATCTCGCTCCGAGTCGCCGCACGGACCTCCTCCCGGCCCCGATCCTCCTCGGAACCAATGTCTGGATCGGAGCTAATGCGACGATCCTCCCAGGGGTCGCCATCGGACGAAATGCAGTGGTGGCAGCGGCAGCGGTCGTGACGAAGGATGTGCCTGACAACGCGGTCGTCGTCGGGTCACCGGCCAGAATCGTTCGGTACGTCTCCGACTGATGCGGCGGTGATACCACGAGGTGGAGGACGAGGTGCAAGTCCAGACATCGACCTGCTCCTCCAACGTGGAAATCAGATTCACGTGGCGCTTACGCGGCAATCCTCCAGGCTTATGCGAGAGCGCCAGGCCCCGCCCGCCGTAGTCTGCGGTTGAGCGCCACGGGCGGGGACTCTGGCTAGCGGGCGACCCCGCTAGTGGGCTTCGTTGTAGGCGTCGATGATCGATTGGGTGATGCGCCCCCGGGAGCTGGGGTTGTAGCCGTTGTCCTGCGCCCACTGGCGGATCTGCTGAGTGTTCTCGCGCTTGGACCGGTCTGTCGAGGAAGACGGCGAGGTGGACTTCTGTCCGCCCTGGGCTTTGCGGCCGGTTTTGGCTTTGCGGGCTTTGTCCGCGTAGTCGGACAGGGTTGAGCGCAGCTTCTGCGCGTTCTCCGTTGTCAGGTCGATCTCGTACTCGTCGCCATCAATACCGAAACGGACCGTTTCCTGTGCCACCTCACCGTTGAGGTCGTCTACCAATTCCACCTGTACGCGCTGCGCCATTTCAACTCCTGAGTTATTGGACATGAATCAATGATCCCCAGCCTTCCACTCTATCGTGTCGGAAAAATGTGGTGTACACCCGCGAAGTGTCCCGGTTTCATTCACCGAACCTGTTGTTCTACTTTTTGTCGCCGTCATCGTGCTGATTGCAGTCGAACTCGGGCGTGACCCAGTCGAGCCACACCCAGCCCTCACGCTGAATCTGAATGTGAGATTCCAGGAAAGGGACCTTTACTGAAATCCTGGCGTGGGCGATTCCTTGGGCCTGGATACGTACTGCTTTGGAGGGGTAGCGGACCCATGCGTACACCCGCCGGGGCTCCGCGAAATAAATGGGACGGCAGTTCTCGAAGTCGAGCCGATAATCGAGGTAGCAGGCCACCTCGTCACCACCGTCACCCCGTACACCCCTGCATGGCAGGAAGAAACAACCTCGGTACCGGCTCAAGCAGTTACCCGCATCGCTCGAGAGTTTGCCGCCAACGCGGGGAAGTCAAAGGGCCGATCAATGATCATCCTGAATGCCGGAATCTGTCAGTGGTACCACGGGGACGTCACCTACCGGGCCATCCTTGCGATGTTGATTCTCTGTGGGTGCCAGGGGCGCAACGGCGGCGGATGGGCGCGCTACCTCGGCCAGGAAAAGGCACGTCCTATTACTGGATGGGCGGCTATGGCTGGTGCGACTGATTGGACCCGCCCACCCCGGTTCATGATCGGTACAGCGTTCTGGTTCACGCACACCGACCAGTTCCGTTCCGACGGATACTCCTCCGACTCACTGCAACCCCCGTTGGCGGAGGGTCACCTGGCAGGGCTCCATACCGCCGACGTCATCGCCAAATCCACCCGTATGGGGTGGATGCCGATCACTCAGCATTCACAACGGCCGGAAAACTGACGAGCGGTGACTTCGATTGAAGCGGAAACAGTCCGGCGCTGAAGATGGGCCCGGTGAACACGATCAGGCGCCGGTCGTTGTTGGCGGCGTTCTCCAGCAGATAGGTTTCCAGGCCGAGCCGCAGCTCGAGGCCCTGGCTGAACTTCGCGGCCTGTGGGGCGGCGTTGGTGTCATGGAAGGTGTCCTTGTTCGCCCGGGCCGCTTCGACCCGGGTGTTACCCCCGACGGCAGAGGCCCGGCGCACGAGGTGCCCGCGTTCGGTGTCGTTGCGGACGTACACCCTCTCGCCGGGTTGCTGGTCCTCGGCAATCCTCGGATCGAGTCGCCAGTGGATGCCGGACTGACTCACGGCCGCGGGCGGATCGTTCAGACCTCGGGTCGGTTGTCGTGATTATCGCGGGCGGCGAAGACGTCGTCCATATGGTTCTGGCCCAGGTCTTTATGAGGCGGACCGTCGTATGCGGCGACCGTCCCAGGTCTGTGAGGTCATACGTCACTGTGACGGGGACAATCGGCGTTACGGTCCGATTGACGATCCTGTCGTGTTCGAGGGGCCTCAGCGTCTGGGTAAGCATCTTCGGGCTGACCCCGGCAAGAACTCGGGCGAGCCCTGAGTACCGCATCGGCGCAGGCTCTCCATCGCAGGCGGGTTCGCTTCCTAGCACCGACAAGGTGAGGGCTAGCGCTGCCCTCAAGGCGAGGAAGTCGCTTAGATTTAGCTCTCATCGTGCAGGAATGAGCTGAGTGTTCGGGTCATGACGCTAGCTTCCCACCCGTGGCCACTGGCGCCGATGATCTCCTTGCGGGAGTTCGGGACCGCGGTGAGGATCGCCTCTGCGGCGGCGGGCATCATCGGCAGTGTCTCCTCGCCAAGGATGACCACGATCGGTTGGGCGATGTCTCCCCACAGGGCAGTCCTTGGTGCTGACAGGGTCCAGGCGAGGGCTTCCGAGTCAGCTGCGAGGCTAGGAGCATTGGCAACGATCGCGGGATTCTGCAGCACGGAATCAAGCCACTCCCTCGGCATCCCGTGCATAAAATACTCGACGACACGAACATGATCCCCGCTGTTCGTGTGCTGCCTTAGGCCGGCGAGGAATTCCGCGGCATCCGTCGCTCATTATCTCCGGGAGGGTTCCAACGGGATCGGTGGCCTTCACGACGATGTCCGCCATCAGCTCCTTCGCCATGCTGACGCTGCTACGCGCTCTTCCTCCGTTCCAGCAGCTGATACCTGTACGTGCAGGAGGTGCAGGAGCTTATCGACTCCACCGCATGCTGACGTCTCGAGCGAAACCGTCGAGCGCTGAAGCGACACCGGTTGGGTTACTCAAAGTGACATAGTGCCCACCAGCAATCTCTTCTGGTTCGGTCCCGAGCCGCTCGATGATGTGGCGCCTCATGAAGGGCGCGGGGAAGAACCGGTCGTCCTGGCAGAGAATGGCGGTGGTGGGGACATTGGGGTGGCTTTTCGCGGGCCAGGCCATCGACATCCATGCGCCTTTTTGGTCGCGGGTCCGTGCACGAGCTTCGCGGGCGAGATGATCGGGAACACCGTTGTAGAAAGCAGCATCCTCGTTCTGATCGACGCTTTCGCGGTCGTAGCCTGTGTTCGTCCACCACTCGCTGAATGACTCTCCGGGGAAGGGAATCATTCCTGCCAGGTACACGAGGCCCCCTGCTTGTAGTTCCTCGCACGCAAGCGGTGCCGTGAAACCCCCCAACGAGTGGCCGACAATGATGGGGTGGTGAGCGCCGCCGGCAGCAGCGCTCACCACGGCGCTGTAATCGCTGAGGCTGGCTTCTTCGTCCTCGATCGGCAGATCGACTGCCAAGGCATCATGACCCGAGTTTTCCAGCAACGGAGTAACCAGGTGCCAGTCCCAGCTCGTTGATCCGCCTCCATGAATCAGTACGAAAGTCGCCATGCTTCCCAACTCCTCTGGTCATGCCGTCTCGGATCAACGTCATACCCATGGAGACGGAATTCGGCACCGGGAGTCATCGGTGGCCCAACCGCTCAGGAAGCATCAAGGCACTCCGCAGATCAAGTGACTGATCGTCGCTTTCGCGTGACTCTTTGCCATCGACTGCCGGCGTGCAGTCGTTGGTCGGTAGTCCGTACCCGGACCAAGGCGATCCGGTCTCGTCGGGAGGTGCACCGGTGGCGGTGGGCGAAGGAGGGGGCGCTTCGTCGGGGATCGGCCGGAGGCTGTCGAGGTGGGCCAGGCTGCGCTCGTTCGTGATCGAGGGCTTTCCTGCTGTCAGGTAGCGAAGTTCGGCGCATACTGCGGGCGACCAGCGGGCCGGTAGACCTGGATCGCTACGCCCTTCGAATCGGATCGTGATTCGACCAAGTCGAGCGCAACGGCTGGGCCGTCATTAGGGAACAGTCGTGCTCCCTGACCGAGGATGACCGGAACGACAAGCAAAGTTATCTCATCGACAAGATCCTTCGCTAGCAACCATCGGAGCAAGGCACCGCTGCCGTGCACCTGCAGTTCGCCTCCCGGGTTTGCCTTCAGCTCGCGGATGGCCGCAGCCGAGCCGTCGCGTTATTCAAGGCCACGCCAATGGGGTGGGTGCGCATATTTTCGATCGTGCCCCAGGTGCCGGCAAACATCTCGTATGTCTTCCGTCCGAACAGGAACGCATCGGCGCATTGGTAGGCGTGAGTGATAAATGCTCCGGTCTCGCCATCGAATCTGCCCATAGCCCATCCGGCGCGCTCGAATCCGTTCTTGCGATCCTCATCAGTCGCGTGCCCGTTTCCCTGCATCACTCCATCCACGGTGACTTGTGTCATGCTCGTCAGTTTCATGTGCGTTGCTTCCTTCTCTCGTTGGCGTTGCCTTCGTTCACGTAGGCGCGCCCAGGAGGTCGATCTCATCGGTTCCACTGTCCCGCATATCGGACGTCGAGAACATCGAGTGATCCACAGTCTTCGATTGGATGCTCTATTTCCGCATACCCCACTAGCGGGTGTGCTTTGAACAACACATGTCGCCCGAACCTGCGGCTAGTAGCTCGAGTGACCCGAAATTTACAACGCGCTGAGCACACCTCTATGGTTCAATATGCTTCGAGTTGACCGCTGCTACCATCAAGCGATGAATGCCGAGCAGCTCATCGAGGCAATCCGTCCGCTGGTAGATATGGGCGAGGTTCCGGGCGCTGTCGTGGGCGTTGTGCACCAGGGCCGGACATCGCTGGCCACTGCGGGGGGAACCGAACCCGGTGGGGCAACCCCGATGCCCGTTGATGCAGTCATGCGCATCAGCTCCAACACGAAGCCACTGATTGCTGCTGCAGCGCTGCTCCTCGATCAGGACGGGGTGCTGAGCCTCGATGATGCCGTCGAGAGATTCATCCCGGAATTGACCGACCGCCGTGTCCTGCGGCACCTTGCTGGTCCACTCGAAGACACCGTCCCAGCTCGACGGCCAATGACGATCCAGGACCTGCTGACCATGCGGATGGGCTTCGGATTCGCGTTCGAAAGCACGTGCCCCGCAGTGCAGGAAGCCGAGGCCGCCGGTCTGGGGCTCGGGCCGCCTGACCCTGCGGCGATACTGTCGCCTGATGAATGGGTGGCCGGCTTCGCCTCACTTCCTCTGCTGGAGCAGCCAGGTACGGTCTGGAGATACGAGATGGCGTTTGCGGTGCTGGGAGTCGTGCTCGCACGCGCGACGGGAACATCCCTCGATGTGGTCCTGCGTGAGCGACTGTTCACACCCCTTGCCATGTCGCAGACCGGATTCGTCGCCTCGCCGCAACACCTTGTGCCGTCCTTCGCTCGAAGTGAGGACGGTTTGGTCCTCTTCGACAGCGCGCTGGAGAGCCGGTGGTCGAGACCACCGGCCTTCCCGGACGCCCGCGGCGGTCTGGTGTCCACTGCGAGTGACCTGCTGCGCTTCGCGGGCATGCTGCTCGATGACGGCGGCGGGTTGCTATCACCTGGATCCGTGGCGTCGATGACGTCCGATCACCTCACCGCGGACCAACGATCAGGCCCCTCGGCCCAAGCCTTCCTCAATGGAGGCGGATGGGGGTACGGCGTTGGAGTGACCAATGGACAGTGTGGGCGCCGGTACGGGTGGGGAGGTGGACTCGGCACACTCTGGTACAGCTGGCCTGATCACAGCGCTGGCGTTGTCCTGATGACCCAGCTACTACCGCCCTCGAGCGAACTCTTTGACGCATTCACGAATGCCGCCGAAACAACACTGAACCCGGCCTGAAACGGCCGCACGAATGCCCTACGAGGATCCCGCTGCGGGACAACCTGGCTGACCAGTCCGCGTTCACTCCGTTTCGACGCCCCATGCGGTGAACACTAAGACGAGGCCATCGACCACTGAAGTATCAACGGCTTCCCGGACGTGTATCGCGAACAATCGAAGCTGCCCACTGAGGGCCGTCTCATCGTCCGGCTCAGACATGACCTCTGAGTCGTAGGTTGTCAGTACACCGCAGATACCGGCCAGCGGTTCCTTGAAGGAGAACTGACGGCCATCGGCTGCCTGAATCCACGCACGGCCCGTCGGCGCCTCCGTATCAACACGAAGAGTGCCACACCACACCAGAGCGGCCTGCATGCCTTGCACAAACTCGGGATAGTTCCGCATGGACCCCAGCGTGCCCGAGATGCCGAAGGAGGACCAGAGCTACTCCCTCTTCAACAAGACCTTTCGTTCACTGATCCTTCTACAGGCATCTCTCGAGAGGGCTAGTGGATGTTCTTAGTCCGTACCCATAGCAACTCGTCATCAACCACGACCGAGGTCGAGGTGAGGCCGAGGCGCTGAGCGATATGAGCTGAGGCATCGTGGCCCGAATGGATGAGGGCCCTTACCTTCATGACGTGTTGATCGAAGAGCCAGGCGAGCATGGTGCTGGTGGCTTCGGTGCCGAACCCCTGGTGCTGTGCTGGTGGGGCAACGAGCCATGCGATGTCCGCCGTAAGGACGTCGTCGTCGACCGTGAGAGTTGCCTGCACATTGCCGATCGCAACTCCCGTTTCCTTCGTGCGCATGATCCAGTTCAACCAACCGGCGTCGTGGGCAGGGGAGTGCCCGAGCGATTGGCGTTGATACCGGGCGCGAAGAGCGTGGTCAGTTGGTGGTTCGCCGCCGGTGAAGGAGTAGAGCTCGGGTGCGGCGAGAACTGGGACCATCTCGGTGGCGTGTCGAGGTTCCAACGGTTCGAGGATGAGCCGGGATGTGTCGAGCTGGACCGCGCGGAGCCAAGGCATGCAAATCATCGTTCCACACGACTACGCGGCAGCCCGCAGGGCCATCCCTCACCGGAACGGGGTCAGTAGATGAGTTCATTCCCGAAGGTGGGGGCTGAACATAAGGTATGCCATACGTGCCGGTGTTCCGGCGAGGATGATTGTGAGCGGACCGAGGAGCGTTACAAGGTCCAATAGATCGCGGGCAATGGTGCCGACGCTTCTTCGAGGTTCACGATGAATCGTCATAAAGGTGTGGAGAATTCTCAGGGGTGACGACATCGTCGCCGCCTGTTCGTGGCGATGACAAAAGGAAGGAATGCATTATGAAACTCACCATCAGCTTGCAGATCACCCTCGACGGAGTCGCTCAGGCGAACGGCGGCAATAACCAGGAGTTGGATCCCGGGTTTACGCGCGGCGGTTGGGCGCTTCCACTCGGCGACGACGAGGGCGTGCAATACATCCTCGAAACCTGGCAGCGGCCCGACGCGTTCCTGCTTGGCCGCAAGACCTTCGGTATGTTCGAGGGCTACTGGGGGGCTCGCGCCGACGACGGCGGATTCGGAGAGGCGATCAGTTCGAAGCCGAAGTACGTGGTCTCGAACACCCTGACCAATCCGGCCTGGGAGCATTCCACCGTGATCTCCGGCGATGTCGCCGCGGCAATCCGCGACCTCAAGTCGCAACCGGGAGGGGAACTTCTCGTGGTCGGCAGCGCTGCGCTGGCGCGCTGGCTACTCGCGCAGGAACTGGTGGACGAGATCAACCTCGTCCAGTTCCCGGTGATCGTCGGTGAAGGTGAGCACCTGTTCCCACTGAGCGGCCTGGACTTCGGGTTGCAGTTGCTGGAGTCGAAAGTGTTCGGCACCGGCGTCCTGGGCCTCACGTACGGTGTAGCGGGCCGCCCCGAGTACGCCTGAGTGGATCCCGACGACCTCGACCGCCATCAACGGGCGCGGAGATGGGCCTCACTGCGTTGGTGATGGTGCGCAAAGGACAATATTCGCTACACAAGCCTTTGATCACCGAGGAATGTCATTTCTCGCAGTCGTTTGCACAGCTTGCCGCGCCGTTCTGGGTTCGTGCAGAGGAGTGTGAGTATCCGGTTTCTCGGACTCCTCTGCACAAACCTGCAGGTCGCCGGAATGGATTGTGGCCGCGTTAGTGTCAGTGTGTCTGGGTGCACGCACGCCGATCCTCATCCGCTACTAGGTGAAGTCTTTGGTCCTTGGCGACTTGCGGCGTTTGACGACGGCCAGTCCCACGATGTTGGCGGCCGCGAACCCGAACGTCATCACGCATAGGATGACGTCAAAGGTGATCCAGAACGGCGAAGTATGTTCAGTTAGGTTGAGGAGAGCTGAGACTCCGAAGATGAGTCCAAGGATTACGCCGCCCTTGGAGGGAAAGAACCGCTTTTGCGGGAATCTCTTACTCGACTTATCATTCATGGTGCGAGACTCTCTCTGGCGAATCAAATGCAGCCCGTAGACATGGATGCTACGCCTTACTGGATGGACCATAATCCGATCGACGTGGACCAAGATGCCTCACTGTCCGCCCGCATGAGGATCCCTCCGCGGGACAGGGATCAGCTTCGTCGGCGTGTCAGCCAGGTGATGCCGAAGCCGCTAATGGCGGATATCCCGGCAATGGAACCTTCCGGTGAAAGCCAATATTGCGGCACGGTGATGAGGACGACGAGTAGTCCGGTCCCTAGTGCGCAGTCCGCGGCTGCGCGCCAGGGCATGTGGGAGTAGTGGCCGAGGAGCAGCAGGCACCAGGGGCTGAAGGCCAGCAGGTAGGCGACAGGGTTGGGCCAGAAGAGGGCCAGGCCAATCAGTGGTGCCGCCGGGATGATGCCGAGGATCAGCCTGAGTAGTCGGGAGACGAGACGGTGCGGCCGTGAGCTCATGGTTAGTTCGCTGCATAGGAAGGCCCATGCGGTGAGCCCAAAGGCCCATGCGCCGGCCCAGTACCCTCCTTCGAGTGCGGCGATGAGGGCGAGGACGCTTCCGGGCACAAGGAACATTCCCACGGCTGGGAGGGACGGCCGGATGCCAAGGACGGCAGCACCGACTGCGATATGGAGGGCGCCGTAGACCAGGCCGAGCCGCACGTCGGTGTCGGGGCCGCCGACTTCACCTATATGTATCAGCAATAGCAGGCCGATGCTCTGGATGATTGTTGCGCCTATGACGCGCACCTTTATGTCCTCAGCAGCCGCACTGATAGGCAACCGCCGTTGCGGTGTTCCATCCGATGCGTGCAGCGAAGTCAGCCCCATAGGCTGATCATTCCACCGTGGCGAGAGAGCCATCCGCACAACAACCAACACCCGTTGGGGGATCGCTCAACGGAAGATGTTCCTGCCGGCTCAATAGGCCGCGGGCAGCAAGCCCAACTACACAACCTGGAAGCAGTCATTATGACAACTCGCGAGAACCTACCTGAACCAGGCGGCGTTACTGCGACTCCTGTCGTTCCGGCGACACTGATCCAGGGAGAGAAGCCGCGCCCGCCCCGGCTAATTCGCTGGTTGAGGCTCGCGCTTCTGCTCTCCTACCTGCTGCCCCCGCTCTGCCTGTTGGCGGGCGCAGTGTCGGGTAACTACCCCGGTTACATCATCGTCATATATATCCCATACGTGCTTCCTTTCATGCTCCTGATCTCGTTGATCTACCTAGTCGTCTGGCTGACGACACGGCGCAGGTACCGATTCGGTAGTTTCTGGACCACAATCATCATCGTCCTCATGTCGGCCCTGCAGCTGACAGTCGCCGCCCTCGTAGGACTCGTCCTATACCAGCTCTCGACCTACACACCGTATTGATAGGGTGCCGAGGGAAGAATCTTGTCCGGCTGCGCGCTGGGCGACCCGCTTACGGGCACGCATGGTCACGTCCTTCAGCTGAAGCCCACGATGGCCCTTCCCACTTCGTGGGCGAATTGCTAGGTTGCTCGAATGAGAGCGAAAGCAGTGACGATTGCGGTGCCAGTCCATGATTTGGAAACAGCAGTTGCCTGGTACACATCAGCTTTCAAGCTTGGGGAGCCCGCGCAGATCCCCCTCGAAGGTCTAATCGAATTCGACCTCGGCCCTTTCTGGCTTCAGCTTGCGCTAGCTCCGCAACTTGCTGGTCAAGAGGGTTTGTCCGTCAACATCAGCATCGAAGACGCCGCCAAAGAGCACGCGAGGTTCACGAAGCTTGGCCTTCACGTCAGCGAGCTGCAGCGGATTGAAGATGTCGTCGACTTCTTCGAACTCACGGATATGGACGGCAATAAGATCGGCTTCGTCACAGAACTGACCTGATATAGAAGCTCTCTCTTAGTGCCCGGATGTCGATCCCTCACAGGGACAGCTGGGTGCTCAGCTCCCATCGGGTACGGCGATCAGGACGGACTAGGGATGGGTTCGATCCGGAAGTCGCGTGGGCTACTGGCGACGATCAATTCGGCCAGTTCACGCCGGAGGACAACCTGCCGGAAGGACTGCAGGCCGCCACCAAACCATTCCGGGCTCACCATAATCGCCCCCTCATACTGCATGACACCTTGATCCAAGCCGGTCAACTCATTCACAAAAACCGGCGCCCACCGCCACGCCCCACAAGTCGGGCAACCGCCTCCGACCTCACCGTGTTCCGCCATCGCGAGCTCGCGTAGTGACTCGCTCTCATGCCACTTGTCACCAACGACGGGGATGACCAGCTGGGAAGCATGGCTGGACTCCCCCCGAGACCAAAGGATTGGGCGGTGAGCTACGCCGAAGTACTCCTCGATCTGCTTTGCCAAGGTCGTCTCGACGCAGATGACGTCATACCTCCAGTACGGCATCCACGCGCCCTGCGCCGAGGAGATCCCGTTACGCTGCAGAACGAGGTCGCCCGTCTGCTCCCGAAGAGGGATGCCGCATGTACGGCACCACCCATCGTCGCCGTACATCGGACTCAACCCGTAGGAGCTTTCGGGCCACGGCCATCCACGATTCCGCTTCAACCACGGCATGACCCATTCGTTGCCACCACTGTGCATGGTGCAAATCCTCGCAGATCACGTCCATCCGCCCGTGCACGCGCGGCCATCGTCTTACGGGGCGGTTGCTTCGCAGTTTCTAGTTGACGAGTTGGAAGCGTTCGAGAATCACTGCAGTCTCATCGCGGACCGTAAACGCAGGATCCGTTAGGTAAGAGCGCATCTCTTCGCTCTGCCAGTACCGCTCGTGAGCTGCGCGCCACTGAGCGATGGTGACATGTCCCTCTCCCTCATCAACGACGTGGATGAGGGGCACCTGATCCAATCGCACCTGGTCGACATGCACTGTTTCGATGATCGCGACGGGCCGTCCTGTCGAGTCAATCACTGCCTGTCTCCTTCCCACTGCTGGTAGCGGATCGTCTTCGACGGCGTGCTCGACAAGCAGCGATGTCGTTGTGGTCTTTGTGCCCGAGAGGATGGACGCGACGAGCGAGTCTCGGAGCGGCCCAGGAAACGCGAACTCGGCGTGAGGTAGCGATGGCTCAGTCATGCTCCCACTCTCGCACTTCACCCAACCGGGCTTCACCTCACGCTGTAGCGGTCCTTAGACGCTTCGACCGGGTGACGGCGTTGGCGCGGCTACCCCGCCAATGAGGCTTCAAGAAGCCCGCCATGTCGAGGAAAAGTCACAACTCGAACCTGCGCGATTTCTGGCTCTCTAACCAAGTGCGAAACGTGTACTGTCATAATGCGACGGTGAAACGGATTCTGCGACCCTCCGGACCGGGGGAGGACACATGGAACGACCGGAACGTCTCGAAGGCGTCGAGGAGCCGCGGCTGGTGCCTAATGGTGTCCTGATCGGATACGCCCGCGTGTCCACCATGGACCAGAACCTCGAGGCACAGACCCGTCAGCTGGTCGACGCCGGTTGCTATGACGTCTACGCGGACCACGGGAAGTCCGGCGCGACGATGACGCGACCCAAGCTGGAGCAGTGCCTGCGGGCACTGCAGCCAGGTAACACTCTCGTGGTGACCAAGCTCGACCGGCTCGGCCGGACAGTGCGCGGACTCGTGGAACTCCTGAACTCACTCCACGAGCGGGGCATCATGTTCCGATCCCTCGGTGAGGGGATCGACACCACCACGGCCTCGGGCCGGCTGATGTTCAACATCATCGCCAGCGTCGCAGAGATGGAACGCGAGCTGATCCGGGAACGGACCAAGGCCGGCCTCGCCGTCGCCACCGGTAAGGGCGGCCGCCCGCCCCGCCTTCAACCTCACGACGTCGTGGAAGCGCGACGGCTCAGGGAGCAGGAAAAGCTCACCGTTGAAGCCATCGCTAAGAAGTTCAAGGTCCACCGCTCTACGATCATCCGCGCACTGCGTACCGATGGTCTCGCAGGCACCGGATACAAGGAACAAGCCAAGGAGAAAGCGAACTGATGAACCCCAACCTTCCCCGCGCCCACGTACCCTTCAGTCCGCCACTGCACGCTGACGGCACCCGCAGCTCAGGTCGGTACGTCGTGTTCGAAGGAAGCCTGCACACCGTCACGGACTGGCGACCAGTTACGTTCACGCATCTGGAGGTGTTCGGGCATCAGCACCCAGGCGAGGGTTGGGAGATGCACGAGGTCGGCAACGAACCACCCGGATGGGGGTACTACCGCAAGCAAGTGCTCCCCGAGGACCTCGTAGAAGGACAGGTGAAGGTCTCCATCTACGGAATGTGGCGCGGGAAGCGCATGTACGTGGGCTACTTCGATAGTGACGGGAACGTCTGGATTACAGGCCAAGTAGGCGAAGACCTTTACGCCCGCGCTCTCAGTGGCGAGGAACCAGGGGTGATCAAGGTCGACAGGACGGACGCCTACTGGGACATCGGCGTGTGGGTCAGGCGGGAGGACGTCACCGATATCACCTACACCTATAAGGATTGCCCACCTGTTCGGCGACGTCGCACCGATGGACTCGCCGGCACCGGATACAAGGGTCAAACCAGTGGTGATTAGAGGACTGAGGCTTATGTCCGTGAATCCTTCCTGATGATCGGTCGGTGCTAGATACGGTGGGGCCAGTATTCCACCGGCACGTCAGGAGGACCTTGCACCGTCCGGTACCCGGGCGCGCTTCCAGGCCAACGTTGCTGCCCTGCGTGTCCTGCGGGAGCTGCAGGACCAGGATCGTGCGGCCACCGCACAGGAGCGTTCCGTGCTGGCCCGGTGGGGGAGTTGGGGTGCCACAGGTGTGGCTGAGGTGTTCGATGAGACCCGGACCGAGTACGAAGCTGACCGCGCCGAACTGCGCGAGCTGCTGAGCGAGAGCGAGTACCGGGCCGCGAATCGAACCATCATCAACGCCCACTACACCGACCCCGCCCTGGCCACGCAACTGTGGCAGACGCTGGGCACCTTGGGCTTCACCGGTGGCCGGGTGCTCGAACCGGGATCAGGTGCGGGCACCTTCATCGGCCTCGCGCCTGAGACCGTGACCATGACCGGTGTGGAGCTGGACCCGATCACCGCGGGTATCTCCCAGGCCCTCTACCCTGACGCTGATATCCGCGCTGAGTCCTTCGCTGACACGCGCCTGCCGACTGGCCATTTCGACGCTGCCGTCGGCAACGTCCCGTTCGCTAAGACCAGGCTGCACGACCCGCGACACAACGCGGGCAACCACTCGATGCACAACCACTTCATCATCAAGTCCCTCGACCTCACCCGACCCGGTGGCGTCGTCGGCGTCATCTCGTCTGCGTTCACGATGGACGCCCAGAACCCGGCAGCCCGCCGTGAAATCCACGAGACAGCCGACCTGCTCGGCGCAGTCCGCCTACCGACCGGTGCGCACCGTCGCGCCGCCGGCACCGACGCCCTCACCGACGTCCTGATCTTCCGCAAACGACTCCCGGGAGAGGAACCGCTCAGCCCGCAGTGGCTGGAGTCGCGCGTCCTGTCCGTAGGTGACAACCAGGACGCCGCGCAGGATGTTGTGCTCGATCCGGGCCAGGATGTGGCCCGGATGAATGCCTACTTTGTTGAGGATCCGCAGCGGGTGCTGGGTGAGCCCGTGGTGGGCAATGGCATGTACGGGTCAGCGACGCTCACCGTGCGCAACGAGGATTTGTCCGCCGTACCGGAGCAGCTGCACGACCAGCTGCAGGACATCGCCCTCACAGCCGTCGACGCCGACACGTGGTGCGCGCCAGCACTAAGGCGAGCAGTGGGCGTTTGACCCGGAGTTGCTGGCTCTGCTTCGTCTCCTCAATGTGTCTCATGTCGATTGTTCTCATGGAGAGCAAGAAGAGCCTTTGATGAGTGCAGGGGTGCGGGAACGGGAAGTATCGGTGGGTGTTTTGCTGCAGGTCGTTAGCTGTCGACAGGCGCTCAATTGCAGGTCGACGTTCCGCAGGTCCGTCACGAGTCAGCGCGATGACTCGATGACGGACGGGCCACGCGGGTCAGCGCACAATGAGGACGTTGCCCTTGGCGTGGTGCAGGACGGCGTGGACTGTTGATCCGAGTCTGGCTCCGAGAGTGTTGCGGCCCTTCGCTCCGAGCACGACGCAGGACGCGGTGCGGGCTCGTTCCACGATCGCTCCCGGTGTCGAGGTTGCCGTCGTGGCTTCCTCGGCGATGGTGAGCGTGGTGTCGGTCGGCAGCAGGTTCAAGGATTGCTGGATGATGGGGTCCCGCTCTGCGTCGGCGGCGACGTCCGCCAAGTTACGGCGGTAGGGGAGTACATGGAGAAGGCTGAGGGACTGGTTCAGGGTGTCCGCCAGGTCCGCGGCTCGAAGCACTGCGCGGTCGCTTTCGGGTGATCCGTCCACGGCGACCAGAACATTGCCCTGGGCGGGCTGGTCTTCGCGCACGACCATGATGGGGCAGGATGCACTGGCTGCCAGGTGCAGGCTGACGGACCCCACGAGCAATCCTGCGAAACCGCCCAGGCCGCGGGTTCCCGTGACGAGCAACGATGCCTCTGCTGAGAGCTTGGTCAGTACCTCGGCCGGGAATCCGGTGACGAGGCGCTGTGTGACCTCGATCTGCGGTGCAACCTGAACGGCATGCTCCACGCCTTCAGCAAGTGTCTTTTCGGCTTCGCGCTGCAGGCCGCTGCCCTTGATGCCCTCCACCGGGCCGAGGTTGTTGGTGAAGAGCGGCCATACCGAGCAATGGGCGACGAGCAGGGGGACTCCGGTTGCTGAGGCATGCCGGGCGGCCCAGCGCACCGCCCGCTGGGATCCGTCAGAGCCGTCGTATCCGACGAGGACCGGTTTGAGTGAGGTGCTGAAGGTGTTCATGTTGATACTCCTATGTCGGGTTGCTGCAGTGCCTTAGTGAGATTTGACGTGCCGCGTCCGATAACAGCCAGGTACCCCTAGTGTGCGTCCTGTCTCTTCGATGCACGGTGCGGCGGGTGCTGAGGCGGGTGGTGCGGAGGGGCGGCGCAGCGTAAGGACGACCCCACACTGATCGCGCAGAGACCGCACGGTGAGATGACGCAAGGACGGACCTCTTGATCGTCCGGGCACCAACCAGTGGTCCCTCATATCAGGAATGTTTCCCGGTGGGGTCGCCGCCGTGGCTGTCGCCGGCCTGGCTGGTGACCGTTGTCAGCAGGAACACGGAATCCTCCAATGCCTCCACCCCGTGACGCACGTGAGTCACAGCGACGATCTCTCCGGTGCCTATTTCGGACTGGTCTTGACCGGTGACACGCACCCGTCCCCGGAGAAGGTGCATGCTCGCAGCAGGTGGTGAGTTGTACTCGGCGAGAACCTGACCCGCCTTGAGCCCGAGGATGGTCTGACGCAGTGGCCCGTCATGGATGAGAATCGCGGCGGACCGACCCTTTTCGGTGATTAGGGCCTCCTGTAAGGCCTTCGCCGCAGCGGTCTCGACATTGGGCATGATGCCTCCTGCACTTCGTTGTGTTCTTGGATGCCGCTGATAGGCGCAACACTACGGGTACGCTCATCGACGCATAGCCACTGCTCCACCTGCACTTCCAGTTTCGGATCCGTATCCCAACAGCCTTGCGTGCTGTGCCGAAGACGAGAACACGGCGGGACGGGTTCGCGCGAGGCGGTCCGACCACCCACACGTGGATGACCCCCAAGGGGGGCAACGCGGGATGGGCCGGGGGTGGCACGCGGGGGTGTCAGTCGAAGTGGGTGGCGGGGGTTTCCGCGCTGATGCTGGACACGATGGTGGCGGCGAGGTGGCGGAGTTTCATCTCCCGATGGCTGGCAGCGGTTTTCATGATCTCGATAGCTGTTGATTGGCTGCACCGGTTCTGCCCCATCACGATTCCCGCCGCGAGGTCGATGGTGGTCCGCGACCGCAGTGCTGCGTTGAGATTCTCGGCCTTGTCTGACAACTGGGCGATGCGCACAGCCAGGCGCAGCGATTGTGCGGTGTCACGGGCGAAGGTCTGCGCGGTTTTGACGGCTTCGGGTGTGAATCCGTCAACGGAGGTGGAGTAAAGGTTCATCGTGCAACCGGCCTCGCCGTCCAGTGCGATCGGGACTGCGAGGATGGATCGTATCCCGAGATAAGTGATGGCCTTGAAGTACTGTGGCCAGCGTTCATCGGTTCGGATGTCGCGGACATGGACGAGGGCGCCGGTCCGTGCAGCTTCCAGGCAGGGTCCGTCACCGAACGAGTACTGGATGCTGTCCAGTTCAGCGGCGTATGGACGGCTGCTGGCCAGGGTTTTTGCATGCCGGGGGCGCAGGAGCATCACCCCGCACAGAACCTCGTGGTCAAGGCGGGACAGATGCTGGGCAGCGACCTGTGCCAGGTTGTTGAGGAACTGATCGACATCGCCGCTGTCCAGGACCAGGTTCTGCAGGAAAGTGGCTGTACGCGCCGACGGAGCAGGGGCAGGATCGCGGCGTTGCTTCCCAGCCGACCCTTCGGGACGGTCTGCGGAGGCTCCGACCGAGCGGGAGATGTCGTTCATGATGATTCTCCTCGTCGGGAGATCGGCGTTCATTGGACAGCAACGCTCGGAAAACCCGGGACGTGGCACCCAGAAGACGTACACCACTATTACCTCGAGACACTGCCCAGACTACGCGCGGATACCTAACGGATCCCGACGCCGCCAGGCACAGTTGGGAGATCAACTATCCGTTCCTGCCCGCCCTGTTCCGCGGGCGCTAGGGACGACCCGGACGCGGTCAGGTGGATAAATACGACGTGTGAGTTGTCGCGGTACGCGGGTGCTATTTGAGGGCAGAGCGTACGGTGAGTCAGGAAAGAGAGTAGGTGTACGTGAATACAGCACACTGGACGACCAGTCGCTTGTTGAGTACGGCCGCCCGATTGAACGATCAGGACCAGAACCAGCGCTTGACGGACCAGAACGTCACCCATGCCGGTGCAACCACGCTGAAGGCGCTGTCCGAGAGTGGCCCGATCAGCCAGATCCGCCTTGCCGCCCTGATGCACGTTCAGGGCCAGACAATGGGACGAGTCCTGGAAAAGCTCGAGCTCAAAGGGCTGGTATCCAGGGCCCGCGACACATTGGATGCACGCTCGATACGTACCCGCATCACAGCCCGCGGCCAGACGGTAGTGCAGAACATTGATCAGATGCGTGTGACTGCAGCGGAATCAGCAGGACTGTCCGACCAGGTTTTCCGTGACCAGCTGATCGCCATCATCAATCGCCTTGGACCCGCCCCAGCCTGAGAAAGACCTGCGACCGGGGCGCTACCGGCGGAAGCAACAGATACCCGGTCACGCGTTCACCGTCGCAATGTTTGCCAGCCAGGTCGAGGTGGTCGCTTCCGTCTCCTCGTCCTTTGGCTCGTCCCGTCCCGTAGATCCGCGCAAGGTGATGCCCGTGCGGCGGGGCGGCAGGTGTGCCGGCAGGTGTACCGGGGAGTCGCTACTTCCACGCGTCGGATGTACCTCGGGCGGCCGGTCTTTCCGCCGGCACTCGTCCTAATCGGGGAGGAGACTGTAGCCTGAACTACTAAGTGCGCTGATGATCGAGGGTCTCGGGTGATTGATGCCAGTGGCGGTGCGGGTGCTGGGTGATGATGGCCGCGGAGGTCGCTGTGGATGTGCTAGTGCAGGTCAGGATGACGACGTTCGCGCTTTCCGAGGCGCATGTGAGCGTCGAGGATTTGTGGGTGCGGTACTACGGCCTGGGCGGTTCCATCTCGCTGTTCGAGGTCCAGTCGTATCTTGCCGGTCTTCTGGTGCCCTCACCACTTGAACGGAATCTCCTCGCGGAGGCCACGAACGAGCTGCTCGAGTCGAGGGCGGTGCAGTTGCGGGTGCCCTTCGACGCCGAGGATGACGCTGACGCTTCGGTCGAGGGCTCACGCAGAGCGCTCGGTGCTGCCGGTGCGTTCTTGTTCAGTGCAGGGGAGCAGGAAACGGAGCGCCTGGCCGCGCTGGATAGGACGCATCTGCTCGATTCCGCTCCCGAGGGCCGGTTCGACCGGTATACGCAGCAGGCGACGGACTACTTCCGGGTCGGCACATCCGTCATTGCGCTGCTCGATGACCGGCGCATGTTCCTGAAGTCCGTCATCGGACCGCTTGAGCAGAACCTGCCCCGGGAGATCGCGTTCTGCCACGCGACGATCCGTAGCGCCGGGCCGCTGATCGTCACGGACGCACTCGAGGACGATCGCTTCAGAACCAACCCTCTGGTCGTGGGAGAGCCGTTGATCCGTTTCTATGCCGGCCACCCTTTACGAGGCCCCGGCGGGTGGATCGTCGGCACCTTGTGCGTCATCGACCAGAAGCCTCGCGACTTCTCAGGTCACGACGAACGATTCCTTCGAAATCTGGCCCGCCTCGTCGAGGACGAGATCAACGCCTGACGCGTAGATCCAGTCGACTACGGTGTCGGCCCACGCGGGCAGGAGACAGCGGGCAGGGGCAGGGGATGCCTAGGTGAAGTGGGTGCGAATCGGGCCGGTTTGACCGAGAGAGGCCAGCATTCCTTCGGCCAGATCCTTGAGCTTCACATTCCGGGCGCTCGATGCCCGGCGCAGGATCGCGATGGCTTCGTCCTGCCCACACCGGTTCTGTGCCATGATCACTCCGACGGCCATGTCGATGGCGGTGCGGGATTCCATCGCCGTCTGACGGTCCCGTACCTCGTCACCGAGCTGGGCGATGCGCACGGCAAGACGCAGCGACCGCGAGGTGTCCCGGGCGAACCCTTCCGCGACAGAGATGCCCTTCTCGTCGAACGTGTTCGGCCGGGTGGAGTAGAAGTCCAGGCCTGCGCTGCCACCGGAATCGAGCCTGATGGGAATGCCCAGGGCGGAACGAATCCCATAGGACGCGATGGCTTCCCGGTACTCAGGGAAACGTGTCTCCGTGAGGAAATCGGGGATGTGGACGGTGTAACCCTCACGGGCGGCGCGCAGGCAAGGACCGTCATCGAACCCGTACTGGATCTCGTCCATCCGTTGCGCTTCGGCACTGCTGCTGGCAACCGTGATCATCGACCGCGGGCGCAGCAACGTCACCCCGCAGAACACCTCCCCGTAGGCGCCGGTGAAAGCTTTTGCAGCGACCTTCACAAGCCCGTCAAGGAACTCCTGAACGTCCGCACTGTCCAACACCATGTCCTGCAGCATCGCCGTCACGGTGTCCTGCCTCACCTCGCGCCTGAGCTCCTGCTCATCCGGCATGATGCTCGGTACCCGGCTCACTCGAGTCCGATGCCGGTGCGCCGGTCCTCGTTCGCGGAGCACGATCAGGCGCGTTCGCGTCCACCAGATCGGCTGAAGTCCGATCGGTTCCCGCGTCCTTCGGGCTCTCGGACACGACGTCGCGGAAATCCAGTTCCTCCGTGACCTCTTCGAGCCGGCTCTCGGTTTCCGGGGCGGGCCCGTCCTCGTGCACGTACTCGTGGTCGAGTTCCCGGTGAAGCTTGCTGTTGAGCACCTCGACTTCTGAGTCCGCCAAGACGTCCAGGTTCTCGGGGAAGGGTTCGGACGGGGTGATTCTGCTGTTCATCAGGTACTCATTTCAGATCCTGGAGTGGAGAGAAGGCTCACGCAGGCCGGTGGCCTGCGGCCGCGATGACCGACGACTAGTCTACCCAGCGCGGGGGCCAACAATCGCTCGTCCTATCGCTGAATGCTGAACACGGGCGGCCACGGGAGAAGGGTAGGACGGCCAACAGTGCCGCCCGCCCGGCCCGGATCGAACCGGGAGATTCGCCGGTGCGCCAGAAACGACCGCCGGTAGCGGAACTCCTCCCGTAAGCTGCTCGCACGGTACTGCGACACCGGAATTCCACAGGTCATTGATGGTCGTGGTCACGAACGGCGGCCGCCGGGTGCTTCACGGTGTCTTCCGTCAAGGCGCCCGGATGCTGGGGCCGAGTGTTTACCCGCGCTGACTGTGGCACTACGTTGGGGGCATCCGGGCGAGCCCGATGCACTTCCTCAGCACGAACGGGGTTTTTCCGGTATCTGTCCGAACCACCCACAGCACCCGCCCTCTGGTGGGTCGTGCAAGGAGGAACCCGTCACCATGGCACAAAACCTGAATCAGCCCGTTACCGACGACAGCATCAAAGTCCGCCAGCTCAGCCACTACCAATTCAGCTGGGTAGCCGGTGATCCGGGCCAGCCCGGATCCTGGACCCTGCAACTGGTCCTCGACCAGGGAGCATGGGAAGAAGTCCTGACCATCGACGCCGACGATGCCGACAACCTCCAGGACCTGCTCTCCTCAGCGGAGACCGTCTACTACGACGTCCAACGCCGGACCCTGATGTTCGGCACAACAGAAGCCGGGCACCACTGACCCAAGAGCATCCGCAAGATCCAAGAAGCGAACGGATCCCGCCGATTCGACGGTGAAAGGGGCGGCTCACGGTGCCCGCCCCTTTCACTGTTTCCTACATGCACCCCCAGCGAGCACAGGCAGCTATGACGAACGCATGCGTATCCCGCTGTCCCGGCGTTGGACCACGCGCTGCAATGAAGGCTTATCCGTGCTCGCAATGACGACGGCAGCTGGTGCCTCTGCCGGTGCGGGCCTCAAACCGACACGTCCCGTTCCCGGATGAGGCGGGTGGCTACAGCCGCCATGATGCCGGCCACGGCTACCATCAGCAGGGCGCCTTCCAGATGGAAGGCTTCAACGGGCATGGCTGAAGAGTGTCGGAACGGGCTCAGATCCTGGACCCACAAGGGCAGGCCGAGAAGTTCTCCGAACTGTGCGAGGACCAGCGCAGCTGCCAAGGAGCCCCAGCCGGCAGCGCTGCTCCACCGGGGTACGACGGCGAACGCAAGCAGGGTCAGGGCAGGGAAGATGAGCGCCGCAGGGATGTGGGCGAGTGCTGCGGCCAGGACTGTGCCGGGGCTGCTTCCCTCTGCTTGTCCCAGGGCGAGGACAACCGAGGCAGAGAATCCGGCGGCAGCGGCTACGGTGGTCGTCGTGAGTGCTGCGACGGCGAGGGTGCTGCCGATCCAGCGCAATCGCGACGCCGGTACGGACAGGAGAAGTTCGGCCCGGCCTTCTGCCTCTTCCGTTCGAAGCCGCAGGACCGCTTCGATACCGGCGGCAGCGGCCATGATCCCGGCGATGCCCAGCATGGCTGTGGTGAACAGGTCAACCAGGCCCGCGTCACCGGGGACGACGCGGCTCATCAGGTCGGTCAGGGACGGGTTTCCTTCCAGTGCGTCGCGAACCACCGGGCCCAGACCGCCGGCCACGGCCCCAAGCGCAGCGGTGGCGAAGGACCAGTTGGCCAGACTTCCACGTTGCAGCCGCCAGGCCAGGCCCAGCATCGACGCCAGGCCGGTGCCGGCCCGTTCGGCGCCTGACTGATCCGCAGTGATGTAGCTGGTGCCCAGGTCCCTGCTGTTGCGCAGCGCCACGGCAATCCCTGCCAGGATCAAGGCAACGGCGCCGATTATGACCAGCGGCAGCGGGTCCGTCTCTGTGAAGGGCCGGGTGCGCTGGCCCCAGCCGATGGGTGAGAACAGTGCGGGCCAGGCTGCGGTAACGTGCAGCAGCGATGGGTCGGCTGTGCCAAGGGCGTCACCGGTACCGCGGATCAGGTAGGCGCCGCCCACTAGCGCCGCGGACGTAGCGTTGGCGCTCCGGGCGGAGGGCATGACCTGTGCTACCAGGGCGGCGGCCGCCATGAAGAACAGACCCACGGCGCCAACAGCTGATCCCGCCAGGAGTGATCCCCGTGCCGGTAGGCCGGCGCCGATGAAACCGACGGTAACGGCCAGGGCAAGGACCACGGCGGCGCAGGTGCCGAGGAGCAGGGTTGCGTACAGGGACGTCACCCGGGTTACCCGGGTGGAACCGACCAGCTCGGATCGGCCCTGGTCCTCATCGGCACGGGTGTGCCGGACCACCAGGAATGAGCTCATCAGCCCGGCCAGCACAGCGGTGAACGAGTACCCCTGGAAGAAGGTGACCGCTCCGGAACTGATGCCGTCGGGTAGCCCCCGGAGGAAGAGGAAGGCCGGACTGACGGCAGCCACGGAAATCAGGGCGGCGCGCTCGCCGTCCTCGCCGAACTGTGTGGTGACAGCGGTAGCGGCCGCGTAGCCCAGACCGGCGATGCCTAGGATCCAGGCGGCCAGGGTCCCGCGGTCCCTGCGGGCCTGGAGCAGGGCCAGCCGGAGCACAGCGCTCATCACAGCACCTGACCGTTCTGGCTCCTGTGGCTGGACTGCCCGGCATCCTGCACGCCGTAATGGCGCATGAAGAGCTCTTCCAGGGAAGGGGGTGTGGCCGTGATGCCCGTGACACCTGCTGTAGCCAAAGCATCCAGCACGTAGCCAAGGTCGGCTGTGTCGGCGTCGAACTGTATGGTTGTCCCGTCAACGCGGAGCTCATGGATTCCCCGCCATGTGGACAGCATCTCAGGTGTCGCCGCCGACGTGACACGGAAGCGCGTGCGGGTGAGGTGCCGGAGTTCGGCCAAGGTCCCCGATTCCACTGCCACTCCGGAGCGGATGATGGTCACCCTGTCGCAGAGCTGTTCCACTTCGGCCAGGATGTGGCTGGAGAGCAGCACTGTCGCCCCGTCTGCTGTGACCCGGCGGACATGGCGACGGAATACGGCGTCCATGACCGGGTCGAGGCCCGAGCTTGGTTCGTCCAGCAGGTAGAGCCTGGTGGGGCGGCAGAAGGCTGCGATCAGGGCTGCCTTCTGCCGGTTGCCCTTGGAGTAGGTCCGCGCCTTCTTCCGCGGATCGAAGTCGAACTCGTCGATGAGCTGGCGGCGTAGGTTCTCATCCGCACCGCCGCGCAGTCCGGCGAGCAGGTCGATGACCTCGCCGCCGGTCAGGTTGGGCCAGAGCGTCACGTCCCCGGGAACATAGGCCACATCCCGGTGTGACCGCACCGGTTCGGCCCAGGGATCGATGCCGAACAGTCGGGCGGTTCCCGACGTGGGGCGGATAAGTCCCAAGAGGATGCGAAGGGTGGTGGTTTTTCCGGCCCCGTTGGGCCCCAGGAATCCGTGGACTTCGCCCGGCAGGACGGACAGGTCCAGGCCGGCAAGCGCGGCCGTCCGTCCAAAGCTCTTGGCGAGGCGTGAGGTGTTGATGACGGGAGATGAATCTGACTGCATGACAGGATCCGTTCCTTGGTCGCGGCCAACACGCCGCGACGGTTGCCATGGCATGCCGCAGGCGTTTCCGTTTGCGGGCCGACCAGGCTTCCCGGCTCTCCAACCCACATTTTACAAGCGGCCCGGAAGCGGTGGAAGTAGCTGATGTCAGAAAGCAGCCTTGTCCTTGGCTCGGGCCGTGCGCGTACAACATCCACTCAGGACCCGTTGCGTACCTTGATACGGGTGCGATACTTGCGCCACGGAGTACGGGAGAACGCTCTCGGGGAACGAGTTCTGGGAACAGCTCAGCGCTATGGAGGACCGGTCCGAGCGACTGCACAGGACCTACCCTGCTTTGAGCTTGCTAACTGGACAGGGTCCCTTGCCTTAACTGAGTGTGATCTTGGGAGCCGCCCAGGCGGCAGGATCGCTCCCGGAAGCCGTTCACGGCGCCCTCTTAAGGCAGTGCGCCGTCAGCGGCGGGGCCGAGGGTTATGAACATGCGCTGTGTCGGCGAGGAAGATCCGTTCGTAGATGTCGTAGACCACCGCAGCTTTCAGGTCGTTGTACCGACGGTTCCCGTCACCTTCCGTGGCCGCTTGTTTTGCTTCGGCGTAGCGCTGTCGATCCTGTACATCGGACCGGAGCCACGCGACGAACATCTCGTGGCGACGAGGCTCGATGGCGTTCGGTTCCCAGATGTGCAGATTCGTGTTGGGGTCACCGAAGGTGAGCTGTCGGTGCGTGTCACCGGCCACGTCGTCCCGAAAGATGAGTCGGAAGCCTACTGATTCGAGCAGGGGGACGAACGCGGCTTCGTCGGCAACGTGGGGGACCGTGAGATCGATATCGATCACGGGCTTGGCGAGGAGGCCCGGTACGGCCGTCGAGCCGATATGACGGATCTGCATTACCTGGTCGGGAATCGTCTTGCTGATGAGTTGATGCATGAGGGCGAACTGGGTCGCCCACGCTATCCGGTGTGCTTCCGGGGGACCGGGCGGTGTTTGGCGATACGCGGTGCGGGCGGTCTGACGGCGGTAGTTGGCGTCATCACGAAACGGCCTCCACAGCGGATGTGTTGTCACGACTTCAGAGTGTTCCACGCTTCCACGCTTCCGCGCCGTCCACCGCGCGATTGCGCGCCTCCGGCCTCGTCCGGGGCACCCCGATCCGCGTCTGGATCCCCGCGGCACTGCTGGCCTTCCTCGTGCTGGCCGCCGTCGCTCCTTCCGTCTTCCTCCGCCAGGACCCCTTCGAGATCGACCCGGCGAACGCCTTCCAGTCCCCGGACGAGGAAGCGCCGTCCTTGCCCGCACGTTCCGTGCCGGGCCGAATGCTCACCTTGGGCACCCACTACAGCGCGGGGTGCCGTCCAACAAACCAGAGTTCTGCGTTGGAACCCTTGATTCTGCTCCGAGGCCGGGTCGGGTTCGACGGCGGGTCCAGAGGCACCTGTCATCTCGCGTCGCGAAGCGCCTCAGGTAGAAGCACTCCGCCCGTAGAGGGAGACGACGAGGAGGATGATGACTCCGTAGATGAGCTGCTGAATGTTCGCCCCGAGGTTCAGGACGGTTACGAGCGTCGAGACCTGAGCGAGCACGAGTGCCCCTCCGACGGTGCCGACGACCGATCCCCGTCCTCCGAAGATCGAGGCGCCCCCGATGACCACTGCCGCGACCGAGGACAGCAGATAGCTCGCTCCCATCGTCGCCGACGCCTGCTGGTAGTAGCCCACGATCACGATGCCGGCGAAAGCTGCCAGGACGCCGCTCACGATGTAGCCACCGATCCGGATACGGTCCACAGGGAGACCCCCGAGCCGCGCGGCCTCGGCCGCGGAACCGACGACGAACAGCGACCGCCCCCATCCCGTGAAGCTCAGCACAATCTGCAGCACTCCCATGAGAATCAGTCCCAGCAGCAGCACCGAGGCCATCTCGACGCCGAACACCGAGATCTTTGCCGAGGTGATTTGGATGACGAACTCGGGGATGGCGGTGAGCTCCGAGAAATTGAACACCAGGAGTATGACTCCGAACAGCAGTCCGTTCATGGCTATCGTCGTCACGATCGGAGTGAGCCCGAGTTTCGAGATGACCAAGCCGTTGAGGAAGCCGATCACGGCCCCGGTGAAGAGCGCGGCCAGAAACGCGCCCATCGGACCCAGCGGGCCCGCGAGACCGAGGAACGCCAGGGCGGAGAAGGCGAGCGTGTTCGGGACCGACAGATCGATGCCGGCCTGGATGACCGCGACCGTCTGACCGAAGGAAGCGATCGCGAGGATGATCGCGAAGGTCGCCGTGCCGATCAGCGAATCTATCGTGACGAGGTTCGGACGGATGAGACCTCCGATCCCGAACAGCACAAGGAAGGCGATGAGGGGCCAGACGCTGCGGGGAACGGCGGCCGCGACTCGACGGACCGATCCGGATCCTGGTGGCCTGCCGGTCATCTTCGGGGTCGGGGAGTGCGTGACGGGTGAGTCCCTGACGGTCATGATCGGATTCCCTTCAGGGCGGAGGTCGTTCTGGCCCAGACCACCGGGAGTCCGACCACTGTGAAGATGATGAGCGCGCTGATGACGTACTGCCAGTAGGAGTTGATACCGGCGAAGAAGAGGAGGTTCCCGATTAAGCCGAGCGTGCAGGCTGCGAGGACCGTGCCGATGATGCTTCCCCGGCCGCCCGTGAAGGCGGCGCCGGCGAGCGCGACAGCGGCTATCGAGCTCAGGAGGTAGGCGTCTCCACTCCTGGGATCACCCGTGACCGTGGATGCGGCGAGCATCATGGCGCCGGCGGACGTGACCATTCCTGCCAACCCGAAGGCGAGCAGCTTCGTGAGCCGCGCGTCGATGCCGGCGGCCCGCACGCTCTCCATGCTCGATCCGACCCCGTAGATGTGCCGCCCGAGCGCGGTGCGCTGCAGGAGGAGCCACAGGAGCGCAGCCACGACCGCCAGCCAGACCAGTGAGATCGGGAGATAGGGCAGCAGTTCGCCGCTCGTGGCGAGGTAGATCTCCTTGGTGACCCCACCGCCGGGCCGGTCGAGCACCTCACGGGCGAGGGAGCCGAAGATGAATGCGCTTGCCAACGTCACGGCAATGGCGGGTAATCCGCCGTAGGCCACCAGGAAGCCGTTGAACAGTCCGCAGGTAAGTCCGACTCCGAGCGCGAGGAGGAGCGCGACGGGCGGCGGGACGCTCTCGAGCTGTGTCGCGAACACGACGTTGCAGAGGCTCATGATGGCACCGATCGAGATATCTATCCCGCCGACAAGGACGACGAGGAGCTGCCCGAGGGCGACCAGGGCCAGAGGCACCACGAGGTTGGCCGCGGTCTGCAACTGGAACCGGGTGAGGAGTTCCGGGTTGATGATGACATAGACGAGGAGAAACACGACGAACGCGCAGATCGGCGCGATGCCACCCTCACGGCGCAGCCGGGTCATCCCGGTGCGCCGCAACCGGACGGCGGGAGGCGAGGAGACGCTCATACGGCCGCCCTCAGTCCCATGGAAGCGCCGACGACGGCGTCGCTGGTGAGCCGTTCGCCAACCAACTCGTCGATGACAGCGCCCCGATACAGCACGGCGACGCGATGGCAGACGTGCACGAGTTCCTCCACTTCTGTCGAGAACCACAGGATGCCCACACCCTGCTCCGCCAGATCGACGATCGCTGCGTACAGTTCCTGCTTGGCGCGCACATCGATGCCTCGGGTCGGGTCATGCAGGAGGACGACGGTGCGGGCCCTGTCCATCCACCTCCCGAAGACGAGCTTCTGCTGGTTGCCGCCTGATAGATTCCCCGCAAGCTCCTGGGGGCCGCGGGTGCGAACGGACAGTGCGCCCAGAACACCGTCGATCCACCTCCGCTCCCGTGTGAGTCGCGGCCTGCCGCCAAGCTGGTAGGCCTTGAACCAGGGAACAAGGAGGTTCTCCCCGACATTCATCTCCAGCGCCAGACCCTCCCGCTTCCTGTCCTCCGGCACGTACCCGATCCCGCGCCGGACCGACCGCACGGGTGTGGTCCCCGAGACAGGTCGTCCGGCGATGATCCAGGTGTCCGCCGTTGCAGGGGCAGCCCCGAAGAGGGATCGCAGCAGTTCCGCCTGTCCGTGGCCCTGCAGGCCGCCTACCCCGAGGATCTCGCCCGCTCCGAGAACCAGATCGATGCCATGCACCCCATCGGACCTCAGGTTGGTCACTTCCAGTGCGACAGCATCGGTCGTGCGTGCCGGCGGGGCCGGGAAGAATCGAGCGGCGTCGCGCCCTGCCATGAGCGAGACGAGCTGGTCGTCGGTCCAGCCGCCCCGGACGAATTCGCCGGCGACCCTCCCGTCGCGGAGGACCGCTCCACGGTCGGCGATCTCGGCGATTTCGCCCAGGCGGTGGGAGACGTAGATGACGCTGCCACCTTCGGAGGTGAGGTCCCGGATGCGCTGGAAGAGCCAGGCCACCCCGGGAGGTGTCAGGGCGGAGGACGCCTCGTCCAGAATCAGTAGTCTCGGGCGGCCGGCAAGGGCTCGGGCGATCTCGACGAGTTGGCGATCGGCCAGCGACAGCGTTCCGACGGTCGCCTGCGGATCTATGTGGGGGAGATCGAATGCACTGAGCAGTTCAGCGGCCGCGACAATCGACTTTCTCTGGGAGAATCCCCGGTACGGGGCACCGTCGGGAAGGCCCAGGTTTTCGGCCACGGTCCAGTCCGGGACGAGGGCGAGTTCCTGGAAGGCGCAGCGCACTCCGGACAGCCTCGACTGCTTGACGCTGCCGGAAGCAAGGGGCCGGCCACCGACGACTATGCTGCCCGAGGTGGGTGTGACCGCACCGGCCAGCATCTTCGCCACAGTGCTCTTCCCGGCACCGTTCTCACCGACGAGCGCCAGCACCTCGCCGGGGTTGCACTGGAAGCTCACGCCCTGCACCGCGTGCACGGGACCGTAGGTCTTGACCAGGTCGGTGGCAACGAGGAGTGCGTCCAACGCCGGAGGCCTGCCCTCCGGCGCGGCGGCAGGGGTGGGCGCTGCCGCCGAAGCCGCGACGCCGATTCGTGCATCAGTCACGGCGAATCTCCTAGGATCCCGAGTAATACGTCATGACATCCTCGAGCGGCAGGTTGAGGCCCGGGAAGTTGTAGCCGAGCTGGAAGTTGCTCGGCTTGTCATCGAGGCAGTAGTCCTTGGCGTTCTCGTTCGTGATCTCCAGCGGCGGGAAGTACTGCTCCTTGTCGATCTCCTCGCCTTCCAGCAACTTCACGGCCTGCTCGAGGCCTTTTGCATAGATTGCCGGCTGGCCGAAGACCATGTTCCCGGTCAGGCCGTCGGCTTCGTACTTCACCAGGGCACAGGCCTCCCCGTTGTACCCGGAGCCGCCGACCACAGGGACGAACGGCAGACCAGCCGAGGCGAAGGCCTCGGGCGCACCCTGGCCCCCGGTGAGGAACGAGTAGACGCCGCCGACGTCGGGGTTGGAGCGCAGGATGTTCGACATCGCCTCCTGCGCAGTAGCCTCGTTCCAACCGTTGGTGTCCTGGGCGACGATCGTGGCGCCCCCCTTCTCCAGGGTCTCGATGACACCGGGCATCGAACCCTCGTTGAGGGGGACGCCGGCAAGACCCTCGAGTACTGCGATGTTCTTGTTGTCCCCGAGGTTGTCCAGCAGCCACTCGGCACCGGTGGTTCCGGCGGTCGCCCAGTCGGTCGAGACGACGTATACATCCTCGCTGTCGTAGGGACCGCCGTTGGCGATCACCGGGATCCCCTGGGTCGAGGCCTGAGTGATGGCCGCGTCCGCGCCGCTCGACGAAGCCGGATCGAACAGGATGAGGTCCACGCCGTCGGCGATCAGGTTCTGCATCGCCGCATTCTGCTGGGCGGCGTCGTTGTCATTGGTCCGCACAATCTTGAGCTCGACCTTGTCCTTGTACTCGGGCGAATTGGCGAGGGCCTGGAGCGAAGCAAGCCCCATCTCCCGCCAGGCCTGCCCACCGAGCGGCTGTTCGAAGCCGATCACAAACTTCTCGCTGCCGCTGCCGGCCGGAGCCTCCTCGCTGGAGTTCACGGGAGCACTCGCGCACCCTGCGAGGACGAGGACGGAGACTGCCGCGCTCGCCACGACTGCCTGGGGCAGCGAAGGAACACGCTGGAATCTACTCATGATTTCTCCTTTGAAATCCGATGTTCGCTGTGCCAACCCCTCCGGTCGGCAGCTGAACTACCTGACTGAACTGCAATTGACGGATGTAATCGGGGACACTACCGTACGAGTGATAGCGCTACCAGTAGCGCTATCATAAATTTTTGGTAGGGTGAGGGAAATCAGATCTCGCCAGGACGCACCACTGAGACACATTTTCGCAACGACGCGATTGGAGTTCCCGTGAGCAGTACAACCATGGCGGCAGGGCAGTCCGAATTGCTCCCCGACGTCGGCATCCGGTGCCGTAGGTACCGCATCGGCTGCATCGGCGCCGGGATGATCATGGCGGACGTGCATCTGGAGGCGTACCGTCAGGCCGGCTTCCCTGTTGTCGCCATCGCCTCGCGCACGGAGGCGAAAGCAGCGGCTGTCGCCGAGCGCTACGGCATCCCGACAGTGCATCCGACTCCGGAGGAGCTCATCGATGACGAGTCGATCGAGATCCTGGATATCGCCTATCCGCCCGACCTCCAGCCCGCTCTCATCCGACGCGCCCTGGCAGCGCCGCACATCCGGGCTGTTCTCGCCCAGAAACCACTCGCCCTCGATCTTGCTGAGGCGCTCTCCCTCCGGGACGACGCTGCCGCCGCCGGGAAGATTCTCTCGGTCAACCAGAACATGCGCTATGACCAGTCGATCCGGGTGCTACGCCAGCTCCTCGACCGGGGCGACCTGGGAACCCCAGTCATCGCCACCATTGAGATGCGCGCCATCCCCCACTGGCAGGGGTTCCTCGAGGGTTACGACCGCCTGACCCTGGCGAACATGAGTGTGCACCACCTCGATGCACTGCGATTCCTCTTCGGGGAACCCACGGAGATCATGAGCGTCGCCCGCGAGGATCCCCGTACGGCCTTCGACCATGAGGACGGCATCGTGGTGTCGACCCTGCGCTTCCCGAACAATGTGCTCGCTGTGACGATGGAAGACGTCTGGAGCGGGCCCCGCGAAGAGGGCTTCGATTCCGACACCTACATCAAGTGGCGTGTGGAGGGAACCCGCGGTGTCGCCCAGGGCACCATCGGCTGGCCGACCGGCACGCCCTCCACGCTCACCTACGCATCCGCGCTGACCACCGGCGGCACCTGGGTCACCCCCACGTGGGACACCCACTGGTTCCCTCATGCATTCATCGGGGTCATGGAGCAGCTGCAATACGCGGTCGAGACGGCCACTCCGCCTGTGCTCTCCGTGGCGGACAACGTCAGGACGATGGCCCTGGTCGAGGCCGGCTACCGGTCCATTACCGAACACCGGCCAGTTCTTCTCAGCGAGTTCGATCTCTGATCCTCCGGAGGGCGCGCTTTCGCGTGCTCCGCTGCCCGTTCAATCCCGGTTCCATTTGCAGTCCCATTTCGATCACAAGGAGCAATGACGCCATGATCCAAGTCGGTATCTTCAGCGGGTACTTCCCTTACGAACTCGAGACCACCGCGAAGACCATTCGCGACCTCGGATTCAACACCGTGCAACTCGACCTGCACTTCAAGGACCTGGATCTGTCAGCAGGACAGATCACCAAGGAGAAGGCGAAGAGGGTGAGCGACACCTTCCGCAACAATGACCTCCCGATCTGCGCTATCTCCGGCTATACGAACATCGTGCACCCGGACCCCGACCACCGGAAGGCGAACGTCGAGTACCTGAAAGAGATCCTGCGCAACGCACGCTCCTTCGGCACCCCCTACGTCATCAGCGAATCGGGCACCTTCAATCCCGACAGCGAGTGGGACCACCACCCCCACAACCGCACGGAAGAAGGCTACGAGCAGGTGCGGAGCGTCCTTACGGAGCTCGCACAGACGGCCTACGACCACGGTGCCACGTTCCTCCTGGAGACCTATGTCAACAACGTCATCGGCTCCGTCCGCGAGACGGTGCGCGTTTTCAACGACATCCGCACGCCCGGTCTCGAACTCCTCATGGACCCGACGAACTATTTCGACGGCAACAACATCGATCAGATGGACGCCGTTCTGAACGAGGTGTTCGACACCTTGGGAGACCGGGTTCGGGTCGCCCACGCGAAGGACGTCAAGCGCGCGGGCGACGACAAGAGCGAAAAGCACGCCGACATCGGGGACGAGAACGCCCTGGCGTCCCACACCTTCCGCGGGGTCGGGGACATCGAACTGCCCGCAGCCGGCTTGGGGTCCCTGAACTACGACCTCTACCTCCAGCGGCTTGCCGAGCGCAATCCGAACGTCCCGCTCATCATCGAGCACCTGGACGAGTCGGATGTGCCGCGCGCCAAGCAGTTCATCGTCGAGACGCTCAAGAGATACGGAATCTGACAGTGGCAGGGGGGCGAGCGCTGCATCAGCGCGTCGCAGTGGTCACAGGAGCCGGAGGGGCATTGGGACGTGCCACGTCTCTCCGGTTGGGGTCGGACGGCCTCGCTGTTGCCGTGCTCGGACGGAAGAGTACCGAGTTGGAGGAGACAGCGCGCCAGCTCGAAGCGCAGTCCGTCCCGACCCGCATCCTCGAGGTGGACCTGCGGGACGCCGACGCCATCGACGTCGCCCTGACATCTACGAACGAGGACTTCGGGCCCGTCGCGGTCCTCGTGAACAACGCCGCGATCTATCCCAGCACGCCGTTCATCGACATCCCCCTTTCCGAGTACGACGACGTCGTCACGGTCAACCAGCGCGCCTACTTCTATGCAGCCCAGGTGGCCGCGCGGGGGATGGTGGAGCGCCGTGAAGGCGCGATCGTCAACGTCGGATCGATCACCTGGCACGGTGGCTGGTCGAACCTTGCCAGCTATGTGTCGACCAAAGGCGCTGCGGTCTCGTTGACACGGGCCCTGGCGCGGGAACTCGGGGAGTTCGGTGTCCGGGTGAACGCCGTCTCGCCGGGCGCGTTCCCCACCAAGGCGGAGGAGATCCAGGGCGACGCCGCGCACTACAGTGCGCACGTCCTCGCGCACCAGTCGCTCAAGCGCCGTGGCACCGATGCCGAACTCGCCGCGGTGATCTCCTTCCTGGTCGGCCCCGACTCGTCCTTCGTGACAGGGCAGACCATCAATGTCGACGGCGGATGGATCATGGAATGAGGATCTCGGTATGAATATCTTCGGCACGAACCTGACGCGAGCGGAGCTCGCGCAGCGTACCGGTGACCTCTCGGCAGTGGCGGGCATCCGCCAGGTGGTTCTCGACAACGGCCTCGAACGGGGGGTGCGGGCCATCGACCTACGCACTGCGGCGGGCCTGGAGGTCGAGGTGCTGGTGGACCGAGCCTTCGACCTCGGGTCTGCACGATACCGGGGATTGCCAGTTGGCTGGCGCTCGGGGAACGGCTTCCGCCACCCGGGCCTCCACGAGCACAACGACGAGGGAGGACTCTCCTGGCTCCGTGCACTCGACGGACTGCTCGTGAGCGGAGGCCTGGACCACACCCTCTTCGGAGGCGAGGTGGACGCGACGGGTTACGGCTACCCGCCCAAGCGGAAGGTGACCCACGGCCTGCACGGCCGCCTCACCGCGATTCCTGCCCGGTTGCTCGAGGCGCGAGAGATCGTAGATGACGACGGGTGTTCGGTCCTGAGGGTCGTGGGGGAAATCGTGCAGGCCACCTCGTTCGGCGAACACCTGCGGCTCACGCGGACCATCGAACTGGACTTCGACGGGCGCGAGATCCGGCTGCATGATGTCGTGGACAATCTCGGCTTCGAACGGACGCCGCACATGTTCCTCTACCACCTCAACTTCGGCTGGCCGCTGGTCGACGAGGGCACCGAGTTCGTCGCGGCCATCGGCTCCACGCTGTGGGCGTCGGACTCGGCCGCGCTCCAGGGCGTGTCCTATCGCAAGCTGCCGCGGCCGCAGAAAAGCTTCGTCGAACAGGTTTTCGAGCATGACTTGCTGGCGGATGAAGAAGGCCGCCACCGGGTGGCGCTCCTCTCCGCGGACAGCGAATTCGGCGTCGAGGTGTCCTGGGATGCAGCAGGTATGCCGCGCTTCTTCGAATGGCAGAACCTGCGGAGCGGTCAATACGCGATAGGCCTCGAGCCCTCCACGCATCACGTGACCGGCGACGCAGGAGCCCGCGCCGACGGCTCGATGATCTGGCTTGATCACGGACAGTCGCGCGAGTACCGCACCACCATCCGGATCCTCGACGGCGCGGGCGCCGTCGACGCTGCACGGAGCACGATCAGGGCAGCCGGTGACCAGCCCGAGTAGTACAGGATCCGCGGCGGTCCACCCAACCCACCCCTGCAATGCAAGCGCTCCGTCGGTCGACGGAGGCCCTGCCAACCGATCACGAGGAATCCATGATGAGTGACCGAACCGCCAACGATGCTCCGGAGGTGCTGTCCGGCATCCGGGTTCTCGACTGCTCCATCGCCATGGCGGGGCCCTTCGCGGCGCAACGCCTCGGCGACCTCGGTGCGGACGTGATCAAGGTCGAACCGACCACCGGAGAGTGGCAGCGCCATGCTGCCGCCGGCGGGGCGACAGGTAACCGCATCAATGTGTCGTTCCTGTCATTGAACCGGAACAAGCGGTCGATCGCGGTCGACCTCAAGTCCGATGAAGGCAGAGGGATCATCCATGACCTGGTGAAAACAGCGGACGTATTTCTCCAGAACTACCGCCCGGGGGTCGCCGCCCGACTCGGCGTCGACTACGAGACGATCAGGGCCCTCAATCCGGGAATCATCTATGTTTCGATCTCCGGCTACGGAGAGGACGGACCCTACCGCAACCGGCCCGGACAGGATCTGCTACTCCAGGCGATGAGCGGTGCGATGCTCTCCTCGGGTCGCCACGGCGAACCTCCGGCAGCAGCAGGCCAGTACCTGGTGGACGCCGTCACGGCGTCGACGGCGTTCGAAGGAGTTCTCGCCGCGTTGTTCCACCGCGAACGGACGGGTGAGGGGCAACTCGTGTCGGTCAACATGCTCGACGCAATCACAACCCTGCAGATGCAGGAGCTGTCGGTCTTCACCGTCGGAAATATCCCGCAGACCCGTGGGGAACAGGCTCATGCGCACGTCTACATCCGGGCGCCGTACGGAACCTTTTCCACCGCGGACGGCTTCATTGCGCTCGCCATGCCCGACCTGCATGTCCTTGGTGACGTCATCGGCGAGCCCTCGTTCCTGGGCATGGACTCGGAGACCGACAGCTGGACCGCTCGCGACGAGATCTTCGAGAAGACCGCTGGCCGGCTCGTCACCCGCACCAGCGCCGAGTGGCTCGAACTCCTGGGAGCCGCGGGCATCTGGGCAGGTCCCGTCTACGACTACCAGGACCTCCTCGGCGACGAGCAGATCGCCCACAACGGCACTTTCGTCGAGTACGAGCACCCCACGGAGGGACTCGTGAAGACGCCGGGCTTCCCCTACCGCCTTTCTGCCACTCCTCCACGCATCCACAGGGGGGCACCGCTGACGGGTGAGCACACGCTGGAGATCCTCACCGAACTCGGTATCGGGGGCGATCGGGCTGCAGCGCTGGTGGAATCCGGAGTCGTCGTCGATGATGCGCCCGTCACCGCGGGACGCTCCCGGACTATCGCGCCGGACGGGGGATCCGTATGACCTCCTACCGGGGCATCACGTGGGACCACCCTCGCGGTAGGAACGCGCTCGTGGCTGCCGCCGAGGACGAACGGAGGCGCGGAACCGACTTTCAGCTCACCTGGTTCGCGCACTCCCTGGAGCACTTCGAGTCACATCCGATCGACGACCTCGCCCAGGACTACGACCTCATCGTCCTCGACCACCCCCATCTGGGTGAAGCCCTGCAGCACGACGCGCTGATGCCCATGGAAGAGGTCGTAGGGGCTGAACGCATCGAGCGCTGGTCTCGACAATCCGTGGGGCCCTCGTTCGATTCGTACTCCGTCGGCGGCATCCAGTGGGCCCTACCCCTCGATGCGGCCACCCAGGTTTCCGCGTACAAACCCGCGCTCGTACCCGACCCGCCAGCACTCTGGGACGACGTCGAGATCCTCTCGACAAACGTGCCCGTGGCCCTTTCACTCGCCGGCCCGCATGCCTTCCTCACCTTCGCCTCGATCTGCGCGGCCTACGATGCCCCGGTGGGCGGCGCGGATGGAGGCTCCGCGAGTGCCGCCGATGCCTTCGTGCCGGAAGAAATCGGCGTCCGCGCCCTCTCGCGGATGCGGGTCATCGGCTCCCGCGCGCCAGCCGACGCAGCCGGGCAGAACCCCATCTCCCTGCTGCAGCGTATGGCAGACACCGACGACATCGCCTACTGCCCGCTCGTCTACGGCTACGTGAACTACTCCTCGCCGACCCTCCGCTTCGGGGACGCACCATCCGCGGTTCCGGGAGGACGGCACGGATCCACGATCGGAGGGACCGGCCTCGCCGTCAGCACCCGTGCGCTGGTCACTTCCGCCCTCGTCCACCACATCGACTGGCTGATGTCGCCGGACGTCCAGGGCCGATTCATTCCGCGACACGATGGCCAGCCGTCCAGCCGGCACGCGTGGATCGACGACGAGGTCAACCACGCCTCCGCTGGTTTCTACCGCTCCACGCTTGCCACGATCGAGGACTCCTCGGTACGCCCTCGGTTCCCCGGCTATATCGAATTCCAGTCAGCCGCCTCGGCGATCGTGCGAGACGTGGTGAGAGGGCAGGAAACCGCGAAGTCGGGCTTCGGCCGGCTCCGCAGAGCGTTCGCCGCCGCACTCCCCGTCCCGACAGAAAGGGTCTCTTGATGCTGCCCCCGCTCGAGCTCGAAACCGAGGAGATCCTGGTCGATCTCTCAGGGCAGGTCGCCACCATCACCCTCAACCGCCCCGGGAAGCTCAACTCGGTGACGCAGGGCATGTCGGATGCCCTCGTCCTGGCCGCGGAATGGGCAAATAACAGCGACGACGTCCGCGCCATCGTCCTCACAGGGGCTGGTGAACGCTCCTTCTGCACGGGATCGGACATCCGGCAGCTCGACAAGTACGCCACCCCCTGGGATTTCCGTAATCGAGCGGACTACTGCGATGCGCTCCACCTCCTACGGAAGCCCGTGATCGCGGCCATCAACGGCTACGCGTTCGGGGGTGGTCTGGAGACGGCGATGGCCTGCGATATCCGGATCGCCTCGGCCACCGCGTCGTTCGCGGCCCCCGAGATCAAGCTTGGCTGGATCGGGGGCGGAGGAATGAGCGCTCTTCTCGCTCATTCGATCGGTGCCACCAATGCGGCCATGATGCTGATGACCGGCGACCCGGTCAACGCCCATCGCGCTCTCTCATGGGGACTCGTGTCGGAGGTCGTGGCACCTGATGCGCTGCTCGCCCGCGCCGCGGAACTCGCCGCGACCATCGCCTCACGCCCTCCGATCGCCGCAGAGACGGCGAAGGCGAACCTTCACGCGGCGTTCAACCTCCCGCAGGACCAGGCGATCGCCTACGAGCGGGACCTCCAGACGGTGGCCTTCGCCACTAACGACGCAGCAGAGGGTCGGGCTGCCTTCGCCGAGAAACGCCAGGGAACCTTCCGGCGCCGGTGATACGCACACCGGCGGGTTGCACTGCCCCGTCCCGAGCACTGATCCAGGAGAATCGATGAGCACCAAGGACACGATCAACAGCACTGTGACGCCGGACGGCGTCGTGGCGGGCGAGCGCAACGATGATGCCGCCCCGGCACTTCCGGCTGACCGCTTTGCGGGGACACTGATCGGACGCGTCTGGGATCCTGCCGCCGGCGGTCCGTCCCCTGTGATCATCGGAGAGGACGGCGTCTTCGATCTCAGCGCCACCTTCCCGACGATGAGCGAACTGTGCGAGGTTCCGGAGCCTGCGAGCGCCGCCCGGGCCGCCGCGGGTAACCACCTGGGCTCCTTCAGCGCCATCTACGCCAACACGATGCCTCCGATCCGGAACGCCTCGGCGCCCCGGTTCCTCGCCCCCGTCGACCTCCAGACACTCCGCGCGGCAGGTGTCACCTTCGCCGTGTCGATGATCGAACGCGTGATCGAGGAGCGTGTCCGCGGGGACATCAAGGCGGCGGCGAGGATGCGTGACAGCATCCTGGCCGAGATCGGGACCGACCTGCACGAAGTGCGGCCTGGGTCCGACGGCGCGATCGCACTCAAGAACTACCTCCTCGCCGAGGGGCTCTGGAGCCAATACCTCGAAGTCGGCATCGGCCCCGATGCGGAGATCTTCACGAAAGGTCCGACCCTGTCGGCCGTCGGCACAGCAGCGCAGGTCGGAGTACTGTCCACGTCGCTCTGGAACAACCCCGAACCCGAGGTTGCACTGATCGTCGACTCGACCGGGCGCATCGTGGGCACCACCCTCGGCAATGACGTCAATCTGCGCGACATCGAGGGAAGGTCGGCGCTCCTGCTGCCCAAGGCGAAGGACAACAACGCGTCCTGCGCACTGGGTCCCTTCATCCGGTTGTTCGATGGCACCTTCGATCTGGAGGCGGTCCGGATCATGCAGGTGAGCCTGGAGATCGACGGCCCGGACGGCTTCACCCTCGAAGCGACCTCCGACATGGCGCAGATCAGCCGCGACCCGCTCGAACTCGTCTCTCAGCTCATGGGGCCGCAGCACCAGTACCCCGACGGCGCAGTGCTCATGCTCGGGACGATGTTCGCCCCGATCGTCGACCGCGGTGCGGAAGGCCAGGGCTTCACGCACAAGCGGGGCGACGTCGTTAGGATCTCCTCTCGGGAACTGGGTACTCTTGTCAATTACGTCGAGGAGAGCGAGAGGTGCGACCGGTGGGAGTTCGGCATCGGTTCTCTGATGCGGAATCTTGCGAGCCGGAGCCTGCTGTGACCGACGCGGGCCCCCCGGCACCGGCGCCACCTGTCCGGTCCGGTCTCGGGCCGGACCACCCTGACGGGACGGGCGCCGGACCTGCCGGCCCTCGACAGACCCGGCGTTCAACGAACACGGTGACCCTCACCGATGTCGCGCTGCACGCCGGTGTATCGCCGCAGACGGTCTCACGGTCCATCCGTTCGCCCGAGCTGGTCTCCAGGTTCACCCTCGAACGCGTCCGGCGATCCATCGAGGCGACGGGGTACGTACCGAATCTGGCGGCGAGCAACCTCGCCTCCAACCGCAGCATGACCGTAGCCGCGATCATCCCGGCCATTTCGGCATCGGTGTTCGCCGACGCGCTTCATGGGCTCGATGAGATCCTCGCCCCCGCCGGTTACCAGCTGTTCATCGGTTCCACCGACTACCGGCCCGCGCACGAGGAGGAACTCGTGCGCGCGTTCCTCGGCCGCCGGCCGGATGGCATCTTCATCGTGGGGACTCACCACTCACCGCTGACCGACCATCTCCTTCGTGAAGCCCAGGTACCGGTCGTCGAGGCGTGGGACCTCACGGAGGACCCCATCGACAGCGTCGTCGGATTCTCGAACGGCGACGCCCTCAGGGCGGTCGTGGAGTTCGCCGCCGGGCGGGGGTACGCGCACCCCACCTTCGCCGGGTCCTTCCAGAGCGGCGACTTCCGCGCCGTGGCCCGGCGGGCCAGCTTCGAGGCCGCGGTACGCGAGTTGTACCCGGGCGAGCAGGTGCGTGTCGTAGACTCGGGCACCGCAACCGTGGATTTCGACACGGGGCGCCAACTGCTCGACGCAACCCTGACTGCCTATCCGGAGACTGACGTCCTGATGTTCGCGAGCGACGTGTTCGCCGCGGGTGCCCTGCTCGAATGCGCTCGGCGCGGGATGTCCATCCCCCGTGACATCGCGATCACCGGCTTCGGCGATTTCGAGATCGCCCGGCATCTCGTACCGACCCTCACGACTGTCGCGGTCCCGAACCGGGAGATCGGCACCACCGCCGGGCGACTGCTGCTCGCCCGGATGACGGATCAGCCCGTACTCACCCCGAAGGTCGATCTCGGATTCTCCGTGATACCCCGCGAAAGCGCTTGACCCGGAGCCGATCGGCTCTGACCACCCGGCAAAGGATGCGCCATATTGACGACAACCGACCCGCGCACCGGTGTCAGCGCTATGACCACCAAGCACATCCACAGGTTCTCCTCAACGATCGAATCCGCGCGTCATTCGGTGCGATCTCGGAGCGTCTCGTCAAGGGCGGGGCTGCCAGGGTAGCGACCGGCCTCGACCTCCCGGTGCCGGCTACGGATACCGGCGGTCGACCGTCCGGAGGATTCATGGTCACGCCCACGGTCCTTGAAACCTCCGGCGCGCTGCTGACGGAGGAGCTGGCCGAAGAGTGCTTCGGCCAGCTGATCGTCGCAGCGCGGTACTCCGCGCTCGAGGAGGTCCGGCAGGCGTCACGGCAGTGCGGCGCTTCCTTCGGCCTGTGGCCTGGCGGAACGCTCCGCAGGCCGCCCTCCCCGGAAGAACTGCGCGACGGTTACGAGGCCGTTCCCCGCCGGATCGACGGGCTGCTCGTGCTGCCCGGTCCGGACCGGGGGGAGTGACCGGTAGTGCCTCGCCGAGGGCGGGTCAGCGCACCCCGGCCCGACGGCGGCGGTCGTTGCCCGAGCGCAGGTCACGGTTCAGACGGCGGTCGCCGTGGTAGAGGATCGATGACCAGTCCGCCTCGGCCGCAGTCTTCGGGACGACCTTCGACTCCTCGACCTTCTTCGTCCGCGGCGCCACGTACAGCCAGTTCAGGACGCCGAGCCACATGTCCACCAGGGAATTCTTGATCCCGATGTAGGCGCGGATGGCGCCGGCGGCCAGGACGGCGTTCAGACCGGCGAAAACGGCGTTGCCCCAGTTCTGGTTCAGGACGTCGCGGGCGAGGGTGAGCAGTGAGAACGCGACGATCAGGTACGGGATCACCACGTAGAGGCCCGGCGCCGCGGTGCGGTCCTTCACCTTCGGTGTCCGGACGAACGGGATCTTCTCACCCGTGAACGCCTGCTGAATGGACTTCAGCACGCCGGCGAGGTTGACCGGCAGCAGCACCAGGTTGAAGCCGTAGATCCGAAAGATGTCCGAGAAGCGGTGCCCGCAGTCGCGGAGGTCACTGCCCATCGCAAGGAAGTACGGCGCGGCCGCGAGGAACACGACGGGGCTGAGGAGCCTGCTGTCGTAGGGGTACGCGAGGAGGAACAGCAGCCCGAAGCTCGCCCACGCGATGGACGCCATGTAGTTGACGCGCAGCAGCACCTCGCGGGCCAGCACCTGCTCGCGGAGGTGGCGCCGCCGGCGGAGCTGGTTCCACAGCTTCGGCAGGATCAGCAGGCCGCCGTTCGCCCAGCGCCGGCGCTGGACCACGAGGGACCCGAAGTCGGGCGGTGTGGCGCTGTAGCTGAGGCGCTCGGGGTAGTTCATGAGCGTCCACCCGTGGGTGCCGAGGTCCACGCTGGACTCGGTGTCCTCGATGACGGTGCGGTCCTGGATGTAGGTCTTGATCTCGAAGCCGCCCACGTTCTCGACCTCGACGATGTCCTCCACCGCCCGCTTCCGGATGACGGCGTTGGCACCCACCCAGAAAGTCGCCCCGTAGTAGGACATGCCCTGATGCAGGATGTGTTGGATGTCCGTCGTCGCGCCCGCCACCCGCTCGATGCGCGTCGGTGCGCCGCGGAAGGACGAGTACGGAGTCTGCGTGACGGCGATCCGCTCGTTGCCGGGTGATTCGAGCAGGTGCACGAGGCGCAGGCAGTAGTCGCGCAGCAGCAGCGAGTCGGCGTCCAGCGTGAGCAGGTACGTGGAGTCGGGGACGTCGAGGATGTCGTCGTCCTCACCGCCCTCCCCGTCCGCGAGGGGCCGCAGCACCGTGCCTGTGGCCACCTGCTCCTTCCGCCATCGCTGGCCCATCAGCGAGATGTACGCGTTGAGGTTCATGGCCTTGTTCGCCTCGTGTGAGAGGGAGGCGTAGGCCTTCCGCTCGAACGTCTCGAGCCGCGTGTTGAAGATCCGTACGAGCCGTACATACAGCTCGCGGATGCGGTCCGGCTCGGGGCACTGCTCCTGCACCAGTGCGGCGTCGAGCGCGTAGATGGTCAGGCGGAGCTCGCGGGCGAGGCCCATGAGGACGAGGTCCACGAAGAACTCGTCCACGTGGTCGTCCACGGTCTCTGCGTCGGCCATGTCCTCGAGCCAGACGGCGGCGGCCTCGTACGCGGCGATGAGTGGGGGCAGGTCATCGCACGACGGAGGGGTGTCGATATCGCGCGCGGCGAGGTGCGCCTCGAACGCGGCGAGCGCAGCAGTCGCCCGGGTGGAGGGTTCGAGGAGGGCGGACTCGATCTCGAAGGACAGGGCCCGCGTGGCGTCCAGGCGCTCGCGGACGACGGGGTCCTTGGGGTGGGGCGGGTCGTCGAGGAGGAGCACCACCCGGATGTTGGGGAACTCCTGCAGGGCTGCGGACCAGAGCGTGGCGCGGACGACGGCGGGCTCCTCCGCGTAGGACGGCACCAGGACGGTGATGCCCTCCTCGTGGTGCGCGAAGTGCCGGTCCAGCTCGCCGCGCGGTACGCGCCGGTGGTCACGGAACCGGTACAGCGCACCCTGGCGCGCCAGCAGGTACATGAGCGCCGAGAACGTCAGGAACGTGACGACGATCAGGTACGACGTCGCCTCGATCTGGAACCGGAAGCCGGCGTTCGGATTGTTGGCGAACTGCCGAAGGATCGTCGTGACGATGTAGGTGAGCCACGCCAGCACTGTGACCACGATGCCGACCCGGCCGAGCGCGATCTTCCGCGACGACGGCGTCGGGTGCACGATGGACAGCGGCTCCGAGCGCCGCTCGGCCCCCCACTGCCGACGCCTAGCCGGTGCGGCACCGGGAGCAGCGGCGGCCACCTGCTCGAGGACGGCGGCAGCGGCGACGCCCGAGGACGGCACGGCGGTCGCGCCCACGGTCCCGGCCGCCTCGGAACCGGCTCGCGATCGCGGTTTGGGTGCGGACTCGGTGGCATCGCTGGATCTGGACATGGCTACCTCGGCAGTAGGCGGACGGGTGGACGCACGACGTCGCCCCCGCGATACGCAGCGTCACTCTCCACCATCGGCCCGCGCGCCGTCGGCGTTAGGCAAAAGAATGACGGCGACGTGATTTTCCTTTACGCTTCAAGCGTCTCGCGCACCCTGGGTGCGCTCTTCCGCCTTTCTCGAGGCTGTCATCTGGGGTCCATGTGTCTGCTCGCTTTCCCGGCCGGAAACTCTCCGTCCTGCGCCTCTCCCTCCTGTCCGTCGTCGTCGGCGGTCTCGCTGTCGGCGGCCTGACCGGCTTCGACCGCTGGGAGGACGCGCGGGCCGCCGAGAGCACGGGTGCGTTCTTCGCGGGGTACGTGGACGTCACCGCAACGCCGTCGTACGAGTTCGAGGACCCGGCGGTGGAAACCGGCGGGAGCGTGGTGCTGTCCTTCATCGTCGCGTCGAAGACCGAGCCGTGCACCCCGTCCTGGGGAACCTTCTACGGGCTGGATGAGGCCGAGGCCGGGCTGGACCTGGACCGTCGCGTCGCCCGGCTGGTGCAGGACGGCGGGGAGGTCATCGTGTCGTTCGGCGGCCTCCTCAATGATGAGCTCGCCACCGCCTGCACGGATCCCGACGACTTGAAGGACGCATATGCGGACGTCGTCGACCGGTACAAGCTCTCCACCGTGGACCTCGACATCGAGGGCGAGAACCTGAAGGACACCGAAGCCGGGCAGCGTCGCGCGGAGGCCCTCGCCGCCTTGCAGTCCGAGCGGGCCGGTACGGAGACCCCGCTCAACGTCTGGTTGACCCTGCCGGTCGCACCGAGCGGGCTGACCGCTGACGGAACCGCCGCCGTCGCACAGTTTCTCGAGGCCGGCGTCGATCTCGCCGGGGTGAACGTCATGACCATGGACTACGGCGGCAGCCGGCCCGAGGGCACCAGCATGCTGACCGCGTCGCAGAACGCCGCCGACGCCACGCACCGCCAACTACAGGTGCTGTACGAGCGGGCGGGCATCGGGATCGGCCCGCAGGCCGCGTGGCGGAAGGTCGGTCTGACGCCGATGATCGGGCAGAACGACGTCAAGGGCGAGGTCTTCACGCTCGACGACGCCAAGGCGTTCAATGCCTTCGCCGCTGAGCGCGGAGTGGGCCGCATGTCCATGTGGTCGCTGAACCGCGACGGCACGTGCAGCGAGAACTACGCGGACAGGACCGTCGTCTCGGACGCGTGCAGCGGCATCGACCAGGAGGGCCTGCAGTTCGCGCCCCTGCTGGGGGACGGTTTCGAGGGCCGGGCAGCGACGCTCGCGGAGGAGCCCGTGGTCGAGGAGGCGCCGGAAGCACTGGTCGAGGACGATCCCGAGACGAGCCCCTACCCGGTCTGGTCCGACGTCGGGACGTACCGCGAGGACGACCGCGTGGTGTGGCACGGCAACGTGTACACCGCGAAGTACTGGACGCAGGGCGACCTGCCGGACGATCCCGTGCTGCAGGCGGAGGAGACCCCGTGGACCCTGCTGGGCCCGGTGTTGCCGAACGAGCGGCCGGTCCCCGCGGTCACAGCGCCGGCGGGGCTCTATCCCGAGTGGGACGCGAAGGCCGTGTACGAGCGCGGCGACCGGATTCTGGTGGAGGGCCGCGTGTACGAGGCGAAGTGGTGGAGCCAGAGCGACAGCCCGGAGGCGGCCGAGCAGGGCTCGGATGCGTCGCCGTGGCAGAAGCTCGATGACGCCGCGGTGCTGAAGGTCATCGAGGAGAAGCCGGGCTCCTGATCGGGCGGCGCCCTGGCTCCGGATCAGAGATCATCCTGGTTGTCGTGCCTCGGTCTCGTTCTGAACTGATTGTTCTAGGCTGGACGAGACCAGTGAGGGGGCGTTCTGTATGGCATGCAACGGCTGCGCGACATCCGCGAGGCTCGACTTCGAGTTCAGCATGGCCTTCCAGCCGATCTACGACGCCATTGACGACCGCGTCTGGGGCTATGAGGCGCTCGTCCGAGGGATGTCGGGGGAGAGCGCCTTCGATGTCCTCTCGCGGATCTCGCCGGAGCAGAAGTATCGCTTCGACCAGGACTGCCGTGTGAAGGCGATCGAGCTCGCAGCGCGGCTGTTCCCGGTGGGCGACGATCTGAAGCTGTCGATCAACTTCATGCCCAATGCGGTCTACGAACCGGCTGCCTGCCTGCGGGCGACCCTGCTCGCAGCCGCCCGGTGCAGTTTCCCGACGTCGTCGATCATGTTCGAGTTCACGGAGAACGAGGAGGTGGCGGACACCGCTCACCTGACGAACATCATCACCGAGTATCGCAAGCACGGTTTCACCACCGCCATCGACGACTTCGGTGCCGGTCATGCGGGATTGGGGCTCCTGGTCGAGTTCCAGCCCGATCTGATCAAGATCGACATGAAGCTCGTCAGGGGGGTCGACTGCAGCCCGGCCCGCCGGGCCGTCATCGCCGGCATCGTGGGCATCGCCGAGGACCTCGGCATCACGGTGCTCGCAGAAGGCATCGAGACCGAGGCGGAGTTCCTGTTCCTGAAGGCACAGGGCATCCGCCTGTTCCAGGGATACTGGTTCGCCAGGCCGGCATTCGAGGAACTTCCCGGGATCCAGCTCGGGCTCATCCCTGAGATCGGCGCTGTCGCCTAGTGAGAGGACGGGCCTCCGCCCATCCAGTGAGTGAGAGCAGATGGGTCGCGACATCGGACGGGTCGAGTTCGTCGGTATCGATGCGGTGCACGGACGCAGGAGCTTGCTCATCGAGCCTGTCCGCCATAGCGGCACTGTGATGGAGCAGGGCAGGTTCTAGTGCCCGGTGGTTCCGACGCTCCAGCCGCGGACGGGCCTGCTCGTCGCTGCTGCGCAGCAGAACCGCTGTGACTAGTGGGTCATCGCCCATCGCTGCCACCAGGCTCGAGAGTTCAAGGACGGCCGCAGTGTTGGTGTAGACGAGTCGGCGGTAGCCCAGCGATCGATAGCGGGCCCACATGGTGGCAAGATTCTGCTCGGTGAGATTGGCATCGGGGAATGCGAGATGTGGAGCGGGATAGGCGAGGTCGAGATAGTCGCCCTCAATGACGGCGTGCTGAATGTCATGATCGATGAGTTGCTCGTGAAGGGTCAGGGCAGCGGTGGACTTGCCGACACCGGAACGACCGCTGATGAAAAGGACGTGGGAGCGCATCTGCCCAACTGTTCTATCTTCGGCCCAGCGGATGCAAGGGCCGTCCGGAAAGGGGATACGGCGACGCGCCGAGGTCATGAACCCTGGACTACTGGCGTCGTGGCATCTGAGCCTCGTGCCCTGCCATCATGCTTGCTCCAGCCCCTGCTACGTGTTTAGGTGAAGCCCTGGAGGCGCCGACTGCAATCCTTGGGGGACAAGTGACCGTAACAGAACCATCGAGCATGTATCGGCGAACACTGCGGGCAGGAATCATCGTCGGGGTGGTCGGCCTCCTCGCGATGCTCTTCACGAACCTGTTCATGCAGAACTTCGGCGCAACCACCTTCAATGGTGAGAACGCGTTCTTCGTCGTTCTGACCCAGATCTACCTGCTGGCACCCTTGGCTTGCCTGCCCTTTTCCGCGGCTCTCATTTCTGCGGCTTTGGTCATGCGCCACATCGACGCCACGAAGTTCGGCGCCATTCCGTCCACGAAATCGCCCGAGGTCCGGTAGGGCTTCCGCAACATGTAGCGGAAGTAGACGGCGTAGGACACCTGGTATTCCGACAGTGATTCGTCGGAAAGTAGGTAATTGTCAGGTTCTCTCCGGCGCTGCTCCGGGCCGTCGCTACCCATGTCCTCCGCGTGGTCAGTACGTTCAAGGGCCCGGGCTCATGGCGCTGAGTCCACGACGGAGGTTTGGACGGAGGTCCAGGACTCCACGGTGCCGGCAGGTGCCCCCGGATAGCCCTTGAGGATGACGATTTGCTCGCCGATGACCAGGCCTGATGTCGGGTCGATGATGATGTCCTGGCGGGACCCGCCCTCAGGGGCTGCTTTGCCGATCGCGATGCCTGCGCGGCCATCGATGGTCGCCTGCCTGTCCATGACCTCGACCCCGGGGATGAGTGCCGCGGCCCTGTAGAAGGCCGCCCGTAGGTCGGCGGGAATGATGCCGGTGCGCAGGGACTCCGCGATGGTTTCGAAGGCCTCAAGGTCCGGATTCTTTCCGGCTCCCTTCGTGTGCTCGTAGATCCTGTCCAGCAGTGCCTGCGGGTCGCGGGGTAGATCACCGGTCTCCGTCAGGGGCGTCCCGATGATCGTGTACTGCTCCCCGCTCCCGAACGCTCCACCAGGTGCGCGGAAGACTCCGGTGAGTGCCGCGTATGTCGCAGGGTCCACGGTCGGCTGCAGCCGGGCTGCTTCCTTCACAACCTCGGGAGCCGATTCGGTGGGTACGGGTGCCTGCCTGTTCCAGATCCACTCGCCATCGGTGTCCGCGGGGATGTAGAGCTTGTCGGTTGTCGTGTTGTACCAGGACACCTGCTGGCCGTCCGCGACGCTACTGGCCCCGGTGAGGGCTTCGGTCTCGACCTCGAGGTACTGACCGGGGAGGACGACGGGGTCCGACGTCCGGATTGTTGCGGCTGCTGCGTCCTCGAGTACTGCTGCGGCAGCGCTCAGGGGCTGCCGCTCAGGTAGAGCGACATCAGAGGCGACCAGCACTCCTGTGAGGAAGACCGCGGCGGCCGCTGCCAGGGCGAAGCCGCGACGAACCCTCAACGTGCTGACCCTCCGACGGGCAACATGAGGGGCGGCGTGCGCGGCAGCTTGTTCCTGGTGCGGCTGTAGGGCCTCCTCGCTATGGGCCGCGCGCATCAGGCGCTCACGTCCTCGAGCGAGCGTGGCGGCGGGGATGAGGCCAACGTCGTTACGCGTGGCGCGGAGCAACTGCAGATCGTCCATGACCGTCTTCCTGATCGCTGAGAGTGAGGTTCACGCGGAGCTTGCGCCGGGCGCGATTGATACGGGAACGGACCGTTCCCAGAGGCACAGCTGTAGCTGTGGCGATGTCCTCGTAGGACAGGCCCGCCCAGACCAGCAGCAGGATCGCGTCCCGATCGATCGGAGGAAGGTCCTGTAACGCCCGTCCGATCCGGGCCTGGTTGCCGGGGGCATCAAGCCGTTCGTCGACGGCACGCAGCAGATCGGGCTCCTCAACACGTCCGCCTAGCTTTACGAGGGCCCGTAGCACGCGTGCCTCGGCCCGATGGTGTCTGCGCAGCAGGTTCGTGGCAATTCCGAACAACCACGGCCGTACCGCACCCGCAGGTCCGACGAATTCGAAACGTCCTTCGAAGGCGATCAGGAATGTCTCCGACATGACGTCTTCCGCCACGAAATCACCGGCTCGACGGGCGGCGTACCGGTAGATGTCCGGGCCGTGCCGGTCGTAGAGTTCCCCAAAAGCCGCCGGGCCGTAGCGCGACCGCTCAACTATCTCTGCGTCTGTGTTCACACTCAGTAATGCCCGATCACTTCGAGAAGTTCACGGTTCTCCCCTTCTTTTTCGGAAGATCCTGGCACCAGACTGACCCCGCACCCGGCCCGAGAGCGTTACGGCGCGCCCGAAGGTGACATCGAACCCCACGAGCAACCACCAACTGCGGCCGTTCGCGGACGCCTGTCCGGCCGCAGTGGGCAGGGCGCCAGGTTTGGTCTGCCGGTGAGATGAGGGCCGTATGTGGCCGGCTTCGCCAGACGCAGTATCGGATTCGTCGTGGGGGAGTCCTGCTTGCATTGACGATCACGCTTCCGGAGGACCGGCTTTCGCTCGAGGCATCCAGCGCCGGCCTCTCGGCCCTGTGGGGCCTGGGCTTGACGTGGCTGACCAGAACCCGCAATCAGTGGCACGCTTTCCTGGTCTCCCTCACTTAGGCTCGCTTCATGGGCGATAACCGGACCTCGATCGACTGGGATGACGCACGCACAAGCAATAGGGAGAACTGGGAAGACAGGGTACCTCTGCACGAGAAGGCCTACGAGATCAGCGATTTCGACAACCCCGACCATCTCAGTTCGGTCGTCCGAACAGACCTGACGGCTCTGGCGCCCTTCCTCCCGAAGGGCACAGTCACGGGACTGGATGTCTGCCACCTTCAGTGTCACATCGGGACCGACACGCTGTCCCTGGCTCGGGCAGGAGCCCGCGTCACCGGCGTCGACTTCTCCCGCGGCGCCCTCGCCTCCGCAGCCGGCCTGGCGCAGCGGCTGGGTCTGGATGCGACGTGGGTCGAGACCGATGTGCTGGATGCCCGCGCCGCTGTCCCGGGCGACTTCGACCTCGTGTACACCAGCATCGGGACCATCACCTGGCTACCGGACCTGAACCGCTGGGCGGCACAGGTAGCCGGACTCCTCCGAGCCGGCGGCACCTTCTACATCCGGGACGGGCATCCTCTCCTCGAAGCACTCGACGAGAACGCCGACGGTTTGCATCTTCGGTACCCGTACTTCAGCACCGGTCAGGCTCAGGTATGGGATGAGGAATCCACCTACGCAGGAGACGGAACGGTTGCCCATACCCGGACCTACCAGTGGCCGCATCCGTTGTCCGAGATCCTGAACTCCCTCATCGGAGCAGGCCTGCAGGTCCTTCGCGTCGACGAAGGCACGACGCTTCCGTGGCGGTTCTCACCCCGTATGGTCGAAGTACCCGACGGCTTCGCCTGGCCCGAGTCGGAGCGCGACCTCGTTCCGTGCACCTACACGATCATCGCCCGGAAACCACACGACCCTGCGACTGCCGGCCCGGGCGCGAACACCGGCACGTAGAACTCGGAATGTCCCGCTGGGCGATTCTTCAGCGCACGGTCGGGGTCGACGTCTGCACGATGATGGCCGTGGCGCTGGCGATGATCTGGGCGAGGATCAGCCAAGGGTGGACCGCGCCCAGGTAGAGGGTGAGGAGGAGCGGGGCCATCGCGAGCACTGTCGTGTCTGTTCCGCGCAGGAGCGAGGACATCTGGGTTCTGGGTACGGGGCCGAAAGGAGTCTCTACCGGCGGTGTAGTCCAGTCCGTAGCGGGACGTGTTGCCGCGCGGACAGCGCCGGCCCCCATCCCCAGGCCCGCGAGGGCGCCGAGGAGCGCGAGGCTCGGCGGGCCGGCCCCAAGCACCATCAGCACTCCGCTGAGGCCGCCCATCCACGCACCCATGGTCAACGCGGGCATGAGCATCCGGCTGCACCGCACCAGGACCGAGCTGACAGGTAGAAGCGCGTCGACTTCGGGAACGACTGCCGTCCGTCGCGCAACGGTCCCCGTTCGCGCTGTCGTAGCACAGCCTGCGATGAGGATCATGACCAGCTGGAGGAGCACGGGAAGGGCTGGGGTGACAAGGGCGACGCTGACGCATATCCCGAACCACACCAGGGCGACCGTGGGCGATGGCATTAGGCGAAGGTATGCCACGACGTCGGCGCGCATCATCGCAGTGTAGGCCCGCCGGGTAGGGCGGCCGTAGTAGCGCGAGCCGCGGCGGCTGACACGCACCGAGGGTGCGGCTACCAGTGAGCGATGCAGCTCGTTGATGTCGATGAAGAAGACGGACGCAGCCGCGTGGCCCGAGACAGCGCCGCCGCGCTGCAACTCGACGCCATGGACGTCACCGACGCGAGGGGCCACGTACGCACCGAGCACCACCGCGAGAGTGAAGACCAGGACGAGCGGCCATATTGCGGGAGCAAGGAACGGTAGGACTGCCAGGGGCATGAGCCCCAGGAGGATCCCTACCCGGTACGGCCTGTACGCCGGTCGCAGTTGCAGGACAGCCGCCCCGGCAATAGCCACGACGGCGGTTCCGCTGAAGGTCACCGCCGAGCTCGCATGCTCCACGGGTGACCGGTCGAGCGCGGTCAGGAGACTGAACGGCACATAGGAGATGCAGGCTGCAACACCGACGCCGACCAGCCGGCGGAGGAACGACGGGAGGACCATCGGCCGGCGATCGACCGGCAGCGGCAACCACCACGCTCCTTCCGCCTGACCCACGACGACAGGCCCGAGCCTGCGAGCCAACAGAACTATCCCGGCCAACGCCAGGTAGGTCAGAACCACCCACAGGACGTCGGAGGGTAGTACCTGCCAGCGCGCGGCCACGAGGCTCGCTCCGCCGACGTTCCTGTGTGTGATCTCGTCCCGAAGCGCCACAACGAGCGACGCCACCATCATGGCGAAGCAAACGCCCGCCAACGCGTTCGAGTACACATCGACGAAAAGATCGCGCACTGATGAGCGGGCTCGGTTGTACTGCCGGGATGCCTGCCGCGTGAAGGCGACCACGTCCCGGGCCAGACGCGCCGTTTCGCGGTCCGGTGCCGCCCATCCTGTCGTCGGGGTCCGGACCCGATCAGGAACCTGCAATGATCTGCGCTCCCCGCTCCGTACCCACGGTCGCGCACACCTCGTCGATGACCAGGCACGACGTCGCCGTGCTGACCAGCAACTGGGGGTCGTGAGTGACCAGCAGGCAAGCCGTCCCGGCAGCAGCACGCTCCCGGATCCGCCGGGACAGTGCGTCACGCATCACCGGGTCCAGGCGCTGCTCGGGCTCGTCGAGGAACAACAGTGACGACGGCCGGATGAACCCGGCGGCTAGAAGCAGGCGCCGGCGCTGCCCGGAGGACAAGGCATCAGGGACCGCGCGGGCTCTGTCCGCGATCCCAAAGAAGTCCAGCTCCGCATCCACTGCTTCTTCAGGAGCAGCCACCGAATGACCCCGAGCGACCAGGAGCAGGTGCTCCCGGACCGTCAACGACGGAAAGAACACGTCCTCGTCGAACACCGCGGCCACCTGCCGGCGGAACACCAGAGCGTCGGGCATCACCGGTAGACCGTGGATCCGCACATCACCCGCCAGCGGATCCTGACGACCCGCCAGGGTCCGGACGACCGTGGACTTACCCGCGCCGTTGAAACCCACCACCCCGAGGATCTCACCCGGACCGATGGCGAAAGAGACCTCACCGCATACAGGAGTGCCGGTATACCCGACCAGCAGATCATCAGCTTCAAGCACTTCCCCCACGGCAGCCATGATTCAACCCTAAACGGGACCAACAGCCACCAGTGCCGTCAGAGGAAGGATCGCTGGAGTCTGTCGAGGGGAGACGCAGATAGGGGCCCCGCGGCGGAAGCTATCCTTCGAGCCGCGCAACCAGCTAACTCCGGGTGGCGGAGCGCGCGGCGCGATCAGCAGCTGCGGCAGGGCGGATGAGCACTACCGTCCGAGCAATCCAGCTCATCGGCGCACCTGACGCACAGCGGTTCCTTCTTCATGGAGGGGTGCTCGTCGTTCGGTGCTCGGCGGCAAACCTGCTTGGCGTGGTTCCAGTGACGCGGGAGAAATCACGGGTGAAGTGGGCCTGATCGGCGTAGCCCAGCATCGCAGCCGTCCCGGCCAGGGTCCCCTCCGTGGTGCGCAGTCGCTCCGCGGCTTCCTGGAGGCGACGCCGCTGGATGAGCCATTTCGGGGTCAACCCGAGTCGTCGGCGGACCAGGCGTTGCAGGGCGCGTTCGGGCAGCTTCATCTCGGCGCACAGCTGGGCGACCGTGAGCACGTCGGGGCGTTCCTCTACGAGTGCCACGACGCGGTCGACGAGTTCACCCTCCGGATCGACGGGCAGCAGAGGCCGGAGGGCATCGCCGAACGCGTTCATCACGGCCTGGTGCGCGCTGGAGAGGTGCGGGTCGTCGAGCATCGCTGCTCGGACACGGATGGTCAGGTCCGTGCCCGCCTGGCCGAGGACGTCCGAGACGTCGACGTGCATGTCCGTGAAGCGAGCCATCGAACCCCGGGAGATGAGTGAGCCGGCGGCCGGAGTGCACATGACGCCGGCGGCCCACCCGTTGCCGGCGAGCACAGTCCGCGACAGCCCGGTCGTGACACCGTAGAAGCGGGCGTAATCCGATGCGATGACAAGCAACGACACCGGGTACTGCAGAACCTGCTGCACGGACTGTTCCCCCGCAGGAACGGCCCACACCGGGATCCAGAACCGCTGCACCAGGCCGGCCAGTTCGGACGGAACCGGATACCGATACATCACGTGGGATGTGTCGTCGGGAGCCTTGAGGTGCGCCCGTTCGATCTCGTTCAGAGCAGGCGGTGCTGTGTCGGGTTCCATCAAGACCCAGAATGCCGTACCCGACACCATTGAGCACATGAATTCCACCTCACTCGCCTACGAGGCCTCCCTCCGCCCTCTTTCTCTCCTTCTCAGCGCTGTTCCGGCCGAAGCATGGGCCAACCCTTCCCCCTGCCCGGGATGGACCGCGCGTGACGTCGTCGCGCACATGATCGACACGCAGCGGAGCCTGCTGACGGAACATGGGCACGACCTCGGGCCGGCCCCCGACCTGACCGATCCTGCCCGCGGATTCCGAGACCACGCAGACCGGGTGTCCAGGCTGGTGAGCCGCGACGACATCGTCGATGTCTCGTACGAGGGTTTCTTCGGGCCCACCACCGTTGGAGCAACCCTGGAACAGTTCTATGTGTGGGACATGCTCGTTCACCGCTGGGATATTGCGCGCGCCACAGGTGGGACGGAGGTTCTCACCCCCGGCGAGATGGAACGCATCGAGGCCGGCGCTGACAGCTTCGGGAGCGCGTTGCACATGGACGGTATCTGCGGGCCGGCTGTACCCGTTCCCGAGGATGCCGACCGACAGACTCGGATACTGGGGCGGCTCGGCCGCGTCGCCCCGTGATCGGAGGAGCACGGAGGCTTTACACGGTCTGCACGCTGGAGCTCGAACGTCTGCGTGAGTAGGCACGCGCGGCGCGGACCCGGTCGCCGCACCGCGTTGAGCACCACTGCCGTCGTGCGTGGGTGCGCACGAAGAACCGCCGGCAGGAGTCTGCATCGCAGGACGCGAGCTGCGAGGCGTGGTCGCCGCTGAGCAGCGAGGCTGCATCGTCGGCGATCAACGCCATGACGTGTTCCACGACCTGAGTTACGGGATGGTCGGCGCGACGGGTGAATCCCGCCTGCGGATCGAACCGCAACAGCAGAGCGCCGGGGACGCAGGTCAGGGCAGAATTCAGAGCGTGCACCGAGGACGTCATGGGCACGTCTCCGGTGGTGTGAGCGGTGAAAAGATCGCGCAGATCCGAGCGCAGCGCCACGAGCCGGCCGTGGCAATGCTCGTGCAGCACGGCCTCCGGCCCGATGAGATCGCGTGCCATCAGCCAGGCCGTTGCGGCCTCTGGGGTGTTCATCTCGTCGTAGCCCTTGCCGCCCACCACGTCGCCTGCGCTGTTGACCAGGGCGAGGCTCGGATGATCCTGCGCGCCCGGGGCGGCAGCCAGCAGTGATTCAGACATAGGTCTCATGTTATCAGTGACTTTTAACCATGAGAGGGGTGTTAGGCTCGCATCATGTCAAACAAGCTGTTTTCCCGTGAGGAATGGTCGTGGCGTCGGGCCGTGCAGTAGAGCCGACTTCCCGGATCACACACAGTGTGCACGTCCCGCATTCCCGATCAGCCCCCAGAAAGAGGTCCTCATGACCGCACCACGCCGAGCCCTCATTGTCATCGACGCCCAGCAGGAATACTTCGATGGACTACTCCCTATCCAGTTCCCGGCTCGCGAGGACTCCATCGCCCGCATCCAGGCGGTGGTCGACGCGGCCCGGCAAACAGACACGCCTGTGGTGCTCGTCCAGCACGAACTCCCGGCAGGAGCACCCGTGTTCGCCTCCGGATCGTCGACCTGGCAGAACCATCCCACGGTAGCCGTCCACGAGGGCGCCGCAACCAAGCGCATCAGCAAGCAGTTCTCCAGCATCTTCGCGGACACGGACCTCGAGGCCTGGTTGCGTGAACAGAACATCGACACGATCACTCTGGTCGGCTACATGACCAACAACTGTGTGATCGCCTCCGCTGCGGCCGCCGAGCCCCTCGGCTTCGCCGTCGAGGTCCTCTCCGATGCAACCGGAGCGATCGATCTCGCCAACGACGCCGGTACCGCACCCGCACGCCAGGTCCACGAAACCCTCATGGCTGTCCTGCACTCGAACTGGGCTGCCGTCACCGACACCGCAACCTGGGCCGCGGCACTACGCACAGGCGTGACGCTGACCAAGAGTGACCTCATCACCTCTGCCACTCAAGGCCGCAGTACCCGCTAGAGACCCGAGCGGAACTTCCCTCTCAGACACGAGGAGCGTCCATGGTGGTCCGCTGCCGGCCGCGCAGATACTGCCCTGCCGGTGGCGGGTACCTAGGCGAACCAGATCAGAGGAGTCCCCTCACGAACCGAGCGGGCACGGCTCGACGGCGGCGATCAATCGGTGCTGCTCGGCGTAGGCTCGGGCAGCGAGGCAGTGAAAGGGTGTTGTCATGACGGTCGCGCACCACGCAGTAGTTGTCGGCGGGGGCGTTGCCGGTCTGGCTGCGGCGGTTTCGCTCGTACGTGAGGGCTGGACGGTGACCGTGCTCGAGCGGGCTCAGGCCTTCACGGAGGTCGGTGCAGGCCTGGCAATCACTCCCAATGGGATGTCGGCACTGGCAGCTCTTGGTGTTGACGCCGCTGTCCGCAGTGCGGGTCATCGGGTACGTATGGCCGGTACCACCGATGAACACGGCTCGTGGCTGCTGCGCGTTCCACTCACCAGTCCATCGGACTCGAGCCAGGAGATCCACGGGATTCACCGACGGGACCTCCATGGCTTGCTGCTTGCTGCGGCTCAAGGGGCCGTGCTGGTGACTGGTACCCGGGTGATCAACGTCGGCCCGGGTACACCGAGCGGAGCCAGGGCGCGAGTGACCTGTGTCAGCGCGAAGGGTGCCGTGTCCTACGATGCCGACCTTGTCATCGGGGCCGACGGTCTTCGGAGCGCGGTCAGGGGCCTCGTTGCTCCCACCACGGTGCCTCGATTCAGTGGCAAGTCATCGTGGCGGGGAATCGTCGCCGACTCGGCGCTCGTCACCGAGGATTTCACTGTTCGATGGGGTCCGGGAACAGAGTTCGGGGCCGTACGAATCGGACCTGCACAGGTGTACTGGTACGGGTACACCTCCTCGAAGGAAGGCCATCGCTGGCCAGATGAGAAGACCGCGGCTCTGCATCATTTCAGGGCATGGGCAGACCCCGTGCAACCTCTCATCGATCACACGCCGAGCGACCAGGTCATGCGACACGACGTCCATGACCTCGCCCCTGATCTCAGGACCTATGTGTTCGGACGCGTGGTGCTCATCGGCGATGCAGCACACGCCATGATCCCCACGATGGGCCAGGGAGCGAACTCCTCACTGGAGGACGGCGCATGCATCGGACTTCTGATCGGACGACCCGTCAACGAGGGAGTGTCCCTGCAGGCCGCATTGAGCACGTTCGACGCGCTTCGCCGCCCCCGCACGCAGAAGATAGCCCGACAGTCACGAAGCGCCGGGCGAGTGGGGGCCGGCCTCGAAGGCAGGATCAGCATCACTGTCCGCAACACCATGATGAGAGTAATGCCCGCAGGACCAGCAATGAAAGCAGGAGCATCGGTCCTCGCCTGGAGAGCCACGAACTGAGGCCGCACCGATTGCACCCCGGCTCTCTCCTCTGCTTCGAGTTACCCGCAGCCCTCGAGCCGATCATGCTTGATGCCGGATCGTGGTCCCCGCGTGGGACCCGAGGGGTGGTCCGCGACAGCGGTGATACTGGGACCATGACGACCTATTCCGGCACGAAAGATTTCGAAGGCGCAACCTTCGTCAGGGCGAGCTTCAAGGGCGCCACCCTCCGATTCTCCGATGTCAGCGGTATGGTGATGCGCGGCGTCGACGTCGACGGACTCGACATCGACAGCCACGACCTCTTTTTCGGCAGCCTTCTCGTCAACGGGGTCGACGTGGTGCCACTTGTGGACGCCGAACTCAACCGGCAGTTCCCCGGCCGCGAGCTGCAGAAGGCACAGACGCCCGAAGGCCTACGGGAGGGGTGGGTTGCTGTGCAGTCCGCGTGGCAGGAGACGGTGACGGGTACGCCGCCGGAGCTGGTAGATGCCTGCGTGGAGGACGAGTGGTCCTTGGCCCAGACCCTGCGGCACCTCGTTCTGGCAACCGATGCGTGGCTCCGCGGTGGAATCCTTCGGATGGAGCAGCCGTTCCACGAGATCGGGCAGCCCTTCACGGGTGCGGGCGAGACGGGCTTCGACCTGTCGGTCTTCCGCGTGGACCCGCCGACATACGAGGAGATACTCGACGTGCGGGCCGAGCGGCAGCTGCAGGTGACCGACTTCCTGGCCGCGGCCTCGCCAGAGGTGCTCGCAGAGGAACGCGCGGACCCGTGGGGCGGTGGTGACTGGCGGCCCACCGTCGGTGACTGCCTTCGCGTGATCCTGGAGGAGGAGTGGGCGCACTTGCGCTATATCCGGCGGGATCTCGCTCGGATTCGCTGAGTCGACGGCACCCTGCCAGGGCGGTGCATCAGGTTCGCCGTGACGCAGCGCGTCGACGCCAGCTCAGAACACGGTGAAGGAGAAGCCTTCTTGCAGTACTCCCTACTGAACGCGAGCTCGACGCCCCGCCGTCGCCTCAGTGATCGTCGGTGCGGAAACCCCCGAGGAACTGCAGGCCAACGCAGGCGCGGCCGACACACATCTCGATGATGCACAGCTCGAGGCCCTCACCGCGCTAGCCGGTCACCGCCCCCGAGCGCGACCAGTCGTTCCCCATCGGATCACCGGCAGAAGTCGACTCAGCTGGAAGCCCTGATGATGAGGTCGTAGTCCAGGTTCCGATACGCGTTGGGCTCGGGCACCTCCGGGTTGCTCATGAGTCCGTCGAGGAGTTCGATGGCGTGGCGCGCGAGTTCGGTCTTGTCGATGGCGAGGGTCGTCAGTTCTGGCGTGACCATCGTTCCGACAGCGAGCCCATCGATCCCTACGACCGAGACAGCGTCGGGCACCTCGATCCCTGCCCGACCTAGCCCTTTGAGAGCGCCGATGGCCAGAATGTCGTTGTAGGCGAGGATGGCATCCAACCGCGGGTATTGCTCCAGGAGTGTCGTTGCGGCGGTGATACCTCCCTGGAGGGTTTCCTCGGTCCGGACTTCTGACTCGTCCGTCCAGGCCAGGTCATGGTGGGCGAGGTAGTTCCGGTAGGAATCACGCCGCAGTGAGTCGACCTGCAGGGTGTCGATCATGGCGATGTGCCGGCGTCCGTTGTCCATCAGATGGTTCAAGGCCCTCATGACTCCGGCGCTGTGATCGATGCTCACGCACGCGTCGAAGCCGTCCTCGGACGACCCGTCGAGGATCACCGTGGGAATTCCGAGGACGGACCGTTTGAAGGCGTCGAGCGGCACCGCACCGACGCTGCCGCCCTGGCAGCCGGTGATGATGAGCGCATCGACTCGACGCAGGAGTGCTGTGAATCGGGCCGACGCCGCCGCCTCGCTCTGCCCGACGTCGCACAGCATGACGCTCCATCCCCGGTCGCCCGCGCTCCGGCTCAGAGCCGACGCGAGCTCGGGGTAGTAGGGGTTCTGCAGGTCCTCCACGACGAAGCCGATCGTCGTATCCCGCCCGCGGACAAGACCCTGTGCAGCACGGTTGGGCCGGTAGTTCAAGGAGCGTGCAGCATCGACCACGCGCTCTCGAGTTGCAGCGCTGATGTCGGGCAGGCCATTCATTGCCCGACTCACCGTCTGCCGGGAGACTCCTGCCACCCGCGCGACGTCCAGAATGGTCGCCGGTCTGGGACTGTTTGCCATGCCTTCAAGCGTAATGCTACGGTTCCGTGAAGGTAACCGGGAACGTTCACGGAGAGGCTGCTCGTCCTTCCATGTGGCCCGTGCGTCGACTGTCCCGGCACTTGTATCCGCGTCGTAGGTGGGGAAGAGGTAGGAGCTTGTATGACGAGCGGGCCGGAGCAGCTTTGGCGCAGATCCTGCGACCTCTCGATCCTTTCCGGAGCCCGCTCTTGAGGTAAGGGGCCTGGTGCCCCTGCCCTTCCATCCCGCCCTTACAGACCTGTCATAGGAAAGGCCCTTTATGGTCCTCGCACGTCCCGGTCAGATGGCTCCCACCCGTGATGCTTCACGGGCCAGGTTCGCTGTCTCCGTCCTGTTCTTCACCAACGGCGCCATCTTCGCCAGCATCCTTCCGCGGTATCCGGAGATCAAGGAGGCGCTGGGGCTGACGAATACTGCGTTCGGGGCGGCGGTCGCGGCGTACCCGTTAGGGGCCTTGCTGGCAGGTCTGGCCGCGGGTGTCCTGATTCGGCGGTACCGTTCCTCGAGAGTGGCCATCGCTGCGACGTTCGCGGCCGCGGCAGGCATCTTCATCGCAGCCACAGGCCAGAGCTGGGCCGTGCTGGCTGGGGCTCTCTTCATCGCCGGAGCCATGGACTCGATCACCGACGTCGCCCAGAACTCACACGGGCTGCGCGTGCAGAAACTGTACAAGCGGTCCATCCTGAACTCGTTCCACGCCGTCTGGAGTATCGGAGCGGTCGCTGGCGGTGCTCTCGGCGCGCTGGCCGCGGAAATCGGTGTGGCTCGCGCTCTGCACCTGGGGCTGACCGCCCTCATCTTCAGTGCCGCAGCTGCCGGCATCTACCGCCTCCTGCTGCAGGGGCCTGAGCCCCTCCGCACCGAGACCGCCGCCGGCACCACTCAGCGCGAGGCGACGACCACGGAACCAGGCGTCCGTAAACGACGTGCTGCAACGAGCAAGTACGCGGTCCTGGCCGGACTGGTGATCCTCGCCTCCTCCGGAGCCCTGGTAGAGGACGCGGGAAGTTCCTGGGCCGCAATCTATCTCAGCGGTTCTCTCGCCGCATCGTCCTTCGCGGCCGGACTCGGATTCATCGCCCTGCAGGGCATGCAGTTCATCGGCCGGCTCTTCGGCGACCGCCTGGTCGACAGGTTCGGCCAACAACTCATCGCCCGCCTCGGCGGGATCATTGTCCTCACCGGCATGGGCACAGCCCTCCTCATGCCGAGTATCCCGGCGACCATCATCGGATTCGGCCTCGCCGGTCTGGGCGTCGCCACCCTGATACCGGCCGCAATGCAAGCTGCTGATGAGCTGCCCGGTTTCAGAACGGGTGCCGGACTGACCATCCTCAGCTGGTTGCTTCGCGTAGGATTCCTGATCTCGCCACCCATCGTCGGCGCGATCGCCGACGCTACCGACCTTCGCTACGGGCTCCTCGTCGTACCGCTTGCCGGCCTGTTCGTCATCATCCTTGCCGGCGTACTGAAGACGGGGAAGCGCATCGACTGACCACTCGACAGGCCATTGTCACCCGACGCCTGCACAGCGTCCTTCGGTGGCGACGACGGTGCACTATCCAGGTCATCCGGTTCGGGTGAAGCACCCGTCGGCAGGACGTTTTATGGTCACCGTATGGGACTGTTTCGGCAGAGGGCTGACCAACCCGTCGGGGAGCGCTTTCAGATGCGAGAGAAGTTGGCGTCGATCGGGGATGATTTCTGGATCGAGGATGACAACGGCAGACGCCGCTACAAGGTCAACGGCAAAGCGCTTCGACTTCGGGACACCTTCGTTCTGGAGGACAGCTCGGGAAAGGAGCTGACACGTCTCCAGGAGCGCAAGCTCTCGGTCCGAGACACAGTCGTCATCGAGCAAGGCGGCGACAAAGTCGCGACGATCCACAAAGCACTGGTGGGGATCCGGGATCGCTTCTCGATCCAGGTGAGGGGCGGGGCCGAGATGAAGGCGCACGGGAACGTTGTCGGCCACGAGTACCAGATCGAGCGTGACGATCGAGCAGTCGCGACCGTATCCAAGAAGTGGTTCCGTGTGCGCGAGTCCTACGGCATCTCCATCGCATCGGGTGAGGATGTTCCTCTGATCCTGACAATCGCGGTCGCGATCGACTCGTTGACCTAGGTCCTCCGCTCCATCGGTCAGCCTCTGGTCCGGTGAGCGCCGACTGGCTATCACGCTGAGCCCCGCGCCGGTGGCCGCCAGGCGGAGACGACTCCCGCGACCGCTATCACGAGGAACAGCTGACCCGTGATCGCCTCCGCGATGGCGACGCTCTGGACAAGGGCCCCGACCGGAACCAGATTGCCGTAGCCCGTCGTGGTCAGCGTGGTGAAGGAGAAGAACAGTTGGCTGCTCAGCGAATCGTTGTTACCGACACCGAACAAGGGTTCTGTGGTCGTGAGCCCGATCAGGTTGTAGACGAAGGTGAAGAACATGCCGACCATGATGTACGCAGCGATGGAAGCAAGCAGCGTCTGGCCGTCGACCTGCTTTCGTCCTAACTGGTGGGAAATGATGATCGCCGGCGCGAGGAAATAGGCCACCAGTGATGCCGATGTGAGCAACACGTTGAGCAGTCGTCCTTCGAGGCCCTCGGTCAACACCACCACCAGAGCCAGCCCGGTCACCGCCAGTGCCACCCATCCGGTGTACCGGGCTCGCGCACTGACCTCGGCGACCTTGAGCGTGGCGGCGACGGTGCCGAGTTGCCACAACAGGGCGAAGACGCTCGGATACTGCGAACCCTGGATCGCGCAGAAGGTATAGGAGAGTGCCAGGAGCACAAGCACTATCCAGTAGCCCGACAGCCAGATGGAGCGGCGGGGCTTCATCGGTGACCGCCGCTGGACGTTCGCGCCGATGAGGGGTCAGCAACGAACCCGTCCGGCTCGAACGCGAGGCTCCGGGCATCCGACTGGTCCTCAATGCCGCGTGCGTTCGTGGAAAGGTCCATTTCCGCCATCCATTGGAGCTCATTGCGTCCCGGTCCAAGACGGTCCTGACGGATTGTCGGATGCTCCGGCTGCAGGCCAAGTGCAGCTCCGGGCATGCCTACCTTCGTCTGGCCTGTCCTGATGGGATTCTGCCCGCAGATGAAGGCGGCGGCCGGCTGTGCAGCCCTGCTCCCCGTAGTAGCGGTGAAGCGCGCCCCTTCATCGGCAACCCGGTCGATATTCGGGGTGTGTAACTTTGCCTCAGGCAGCCGGGTCCTGGCACTCGACCTCCTCGATGAGACCACCAAGGGCAGTCCGAAGCTCGGCTGCCTCGTCTCGGAGCGAATCGACCGCCTGGGGCACCGTAGCCTGATCAGGGATGTCCGCGACGGATTCCTCGAGTTCTTCTTTAGCAGCAGTGACGTCGGCGAGACGGCCCGCGGCGACGTCCACCGCAGCCCTCTCCATCTCGGTGTAGGTCCTTGCAACCTCATCCCGAGCCTCCCGGAGCTGCTCGATCCTGACCTCGGGGGTAAGGATCGTCACGAAATCGGTCACCGCACCGTCGAAATCCGAAGCAGTCTCACAGAGGCGGTCCACGTCGGCCTGATTCTGCCCGCTGCTGGTGCTCGGACTGCTGCTGGTGCTCGGGCTGCTGCTGGTGCTCGGACTTTCAGTGCCGGTCGGCGTACTGCTTGGCGCATCGGAACCGCAGCCCGTCAGCGCCATGACCACTACTCCAGTCGCAGAGAGGCAGGTAAGGAAAGGGTGTGATTTTGACACTGGAAGCTCCCTCGTAGGTCTACGTCCATATCGCTGACGTCTGCCGGCCTTACTGACCGGCGGACGGCCGCTGCGGCAATTGTTGCAGCGACCGTCCGCCGCGCAGTGAGGACCTCACCTTGTCCGGATGAAAGCCCGGGAGCAAGCGGGAAGCGAACCCTATGATGGGGCTGAAGTCGCTACCCGTGCGCTCTATCGGACTCACACTTCCGCGGCCCTGATCATCGGTTGTCGTGGACTGCAATCATGGCAAGGGCGTTCTCCACCGTTCCGAGGACGGTTCGCCTGGGGCATGTCACTCCGCTGGGGTGAAGCTGTCCAGCTTCGGTCGATGAGAGGATTCCGGAAGAGGAGCTGCTGGCCCAGGAGGAAGATCCCGTGAGAATCATTCTCGCCCTGGCTGCGAGCACTCGATGAAGCGGTTTCCCGCAGGAGTGTACGGCCACGGCATCGAACCCGATGTCCGCTTCTCGCTCGCGAACGAGCGCACCTTCCTCGCCTGGATTCGCACCTCACTGGCACTCCTCGCAGGCGGCGTCGCTCTGGGCGCCTTGAACCTGCGCCTACAGCCGGACCTGCAACTAGCGGCAGCACTACTCCTGATCCTCACCGGCATCGCGGCTTCCCTCCAGGCGTGGCTCGGCTGGTACCGGGCGGAGCGAGCCATCCGTCAGCAGGACCCCCTGCCACCGGCACTCTTCGCACTACCGATGAGCATCGCGGCCATTGCGGGCGGGCTGCTCGTATTCCTCGGCGTGATCCTTGCATGAGCAGCACACCCCCGGGCGCGCAGGACGCCGACGGCGGTCTCCAGCCCGAGCGCACCGTGATGGCCTGGTGGCGCACCGCACTCGTGCTCACAGCAGCCTCCCTCGTCTCACTACGGGTACTGCCTGAGGTCCTCGGGGGCTGGGTACTCGCACCCTCACTCCTGGGCGTGATCTCCTCCCTCCTGCTCCTCGCCGAGGCGCGACGACGGTACCCGCCCCATCACCGCCCGGTGACCGGATCGGTCGCGCCACTGCGCCGACGAGATGGAGTGCTCCCCGGACTGGTCACTGCAACGACGCTGATCATGGGCCTCCTCAGCATGGCGCTCGTCCTCGCAACGCCTTAGCTCATGTCTCAGCTCCCCGAGAGCGGGCCCGGGTGACGACGCCAACGACGACAGCGGCCAAGCGGTCAGATCGTGATTGCAACCTTGCCGCGCGCCTTCCCTTCATGCAGGTAACGGATCGCGTCCGGAGCCTCCTCGAGGGGGAAGGTGCGATCGAGTGGTGCGCGAAGCCGACTCGCCTCGACCAATTCGGTGAGTGTGACGAGATCGTCGTGGCTCGTGGTCGCCATGAGCCCCCGGAGTTTTTGACGTGTGACAAGCGACAGAGCCGGCGCGCCGAGCATCGCCCGTTCGAAGCCGCCAAGCAATCCGCGGCCGCCCTCGCCGCCGACGATGACGAGCGTTCCTTCGGGAGCGAGGGCCCGCCGCAGGTTCCGCAGCGGCCGGTTGCCGCCGGTGTCCAGGATGAGGTCGTAGCGGCGTGTGCCGTCCACCGGGTCCTGCTGCTTGTAGTCGAGCACCTCGTCAGCGCCGAGGTCGCGGACGAAATCGAGCTTGTTCGTGCTCGCGACTCCGGTGACGTGGGCGCCGAACACCTTCGCCAGCTGTGCAGCGAACGATCCGACGCCGCCGGAAGCGCCGAGCACGAGCACGCGTGTGCCTGCTGCCACGCCACCGGCGCGGAGACCCTGGAGCGCCGTGCAGCCGGAGATCGGGATGATCGCCGCCTCGGCGAAGCTCAGCCCGGCAGGCTTGTGTGCCAGCCCTTTCTCCGACGAGGCAAGCGCGAACTCTGCGAAGCTGCCGGATGCGACGCCGAAGACTTCGTCGCCCGGCGCGAACCGGGTGACCTCGGGGCCGACGGCTTCCACGATTCCCGCGACATCAGTTCCGCGGGTGCGCTGTCGCGGTCCGCGGATGCCGAAGGCCGGCCGCACGCCGAGAGGCCGGCCCGCCATGACGTGCCACACGGCGGGATCGACGCCCGCCGCCCGGACGCGGATGAGGACCTGTTTGCGTCCGGGCTCCGGTTGCTCGACCTCCTCGAGGCGCAGCACCTCGGCGTCTCCGTATCGATCCTGCACGATCGCCCTCATGTGGATGCTCCTTCGTCGGTGTCCGGATATTCGAAGACGGCATCGAGTCCGACGCCGAAGACAAGCGCGATCTGGAACGCGAGCTCGAGGGTGGGGGAGTAGCGGCCCTGCTCGATGGCGATCACGGTCTGTCGGGTGACGCCGATCCGGTCGGCCAGCTCGGCCTGCGTCATCTCGCCGTAGGTCGCGCGCAGGGTGCGGATCCTGTTGCGTACGCGGGTGGGCTTCACCACTCCGGCAGCCCTCGCCGGTACCCTACGACCTTGGTCATCGATCCGAGGATCGCGGACAGCACGAACCCCAGGTAGATGACATTCGCGATCCAGAAGAGGTCCGCCTCGAGCACCGCGAGCAACAGCGCCGAGACAGCGCCGAGGATGACGAACGACTGGCCGACCTGGTCGCCGAATCGCGCGATCTGCCGGTCCCGCTGGTCGACGCGTCGGGCATCCCGGCGGAACATGCCGGAGACGATGCCGACGAGGATGTTGATCACGATGCCGGCAAGGATTCCGCCGCCGATGGTCCAGAGCATGATCGGCGCGTAGGGGCGCTCAGTCAGTGCGCCGAACCCGCTGCCGAGCAGTAGGCCGAGGTAGATCGAGTACCCGAGTGCCGCGACGACCCCGAAGATCCAGGCGCTCTTCTCCTGTGCCGACACAGCCACTCCCATGTAAAAATTATTTGACACGGCCAAGCTATGCCTACCCCTGAGCTGTGTCAAGAATCGTTTACATGACGGGGCTCCCATCTGACGTGGTCGATGGGACCGGGCGCGCGATGAAGCGACGATGACGGCTGCTTTGCGCTCCGCCCTGTTCATGGTCGTGCGCCAGGCGTACCATGACGGCCCGCGTTCATCCTGTCGGTGACCCGGGTATGGTCTCCTGGACGCACCTGATTCGTCGTCCGCATCATCGGACGTTCTCCTCGATCCTTCCCACAATGACGAGAGATCATCATGGTCGACGGGGACATCACCGCGGGACGGGCCGCGTCCTCGCGATCAGGAGTTCACGGTCGGCCGCGTGCCGTCGTGATGCTCCTCGTCGGGATCCTGATCGGAACCCTGAACGCCTGTAGCGCGCCCGAGGAATCGGGGGCCGAGAATGTCTGGTTTCTGACGCGCCCTGATCCGTCGGTCGGAGATCGAGCGTTATACGCCGAGAACGGAGCCCGATGGACAGGCGAGGGCCTGCGGGTGGGCAGTACCTCGTACGCCAGCACCTCCCGGCCTGGCCCCATCGCCACGGACCGTGTGTACCGGGCAGGCGGTTGGCTGCTGTTCGGCCGGGCCCAGACGCGCAGGCAGCCCTCTGACTTCTTCAACGGGATCATAACGGACGTGCGGACATGGCCTCGTCCCCTGCGCACTCTCGCTGCGGGGGACTACGCGACGAAGTCCTTCGAACCAGGGCTCGCGTACGCGGTGCCCGAGGGCTGGACGGATCGTGAGGACCTACCGGGTCAGGTGCTGCTGAGCAGGGTCGATGACCCTGAGGAGGCTACCTGGGGTGGCAGCTACATCGGCATCTACCAGAACGTCCGTGCGCCGGCTCCCCGCGGTGAGAAAGCGCAACCCGGAATCGGCGCGAGCGCCGAGGAACTCGCTGCCTACTACCGCTCGATACCGGGCCTCGAGATCGGGCGGGACGTTCCGGTGACAGTGGGCGGGCTCACCGGAGTGGCGCTCGACCTTACGGTCGACGATGGATGGGAGAACTCCTGCCCGCCCGGTGCCACCGACGTCATTCCTGTCCTCATCGGAGGCGGGATCTCCGACTTCCACCACGTCATCGGCATCCCCCTGGAAATGCGCCTCATCCTTCTTGACTGGGAGGGCGGGAACGTCGCCATCGAGGTGACCGCCCTGCTCGAACAGCACACCCTCAGCGAGTACCTCGACCAGGCCGGTGCAGGCTCAATTGTCGACTCTTTCATTTTCGGACCATGACGGCCCGCCTTCGATCCCGTCCATCCACCGTTCCGGCGACAGGACCGCGTGGTCCGTGACGGCTCCTCCAAGGGCGACTGCCGGTCCATCGGCAGGTACCGGCTGACGGACGCTGAAGGATCCCCCGACGCGCGAACCACGACCGACGCCACTCGGCTGCTGGGCGGTGCTCGTCCGGGTCAGGACCGTCGGGGGGTCCAGCCTGACGGCAACGCTCCGCTGATGGCTCCTCGTTCGGCATCTGTCCTTGCTGACCAGCCCTGTGCTGCCCGGCCTGCATCGAGCGCGCCTCTCGCCAGCCGCAGGCCGACGTCGGGATGACTCATCCCAGGCGCTCCGCCCCGCCGGGTCGATGCGCGGACGCTCCACCGTTCGTCAGCGAATCCACCTCCGCGGAAGACCCGGTAGTCTCCATAGCGCGCTGGATCGAGCAGATCCCAGCACCACTCCCAGACATTGCCGAGGCTGTCGTACAGGCCGAAGGCGTTGGCCTGCTTCGACCCGACGGGCTGCGGCCGGTCCACCTCATCATCGGCGGTCCACGCGATGCGCTCAAGGGACTGGTAGTGCGGCCCCTTCGTGCCGGCACGGCAGGCATGCTCCCACTCGGCTTCCGTCGGCAGCCGGTACCCCGAAGCTTCGGTCTGCCACGTGACAGTGCCTTCATCGAGCACATAGGCGGGTGGGAGCCCGGCGTGAATCGAGGCCGCATTGCAGAACCTGACGGCGTCCAGCCAGCTCAGCTCCACGGTGGGCGAGCCCACCGCCGATCCAGCGCATCCCATCACCTGCGTGTACTGGGCCTCGGAAACGGGGAAGGCCCCGATCTCGTACGGTTCGAGCTGCACGGACCACCTGCGTCGACGTCGAGCGTCATGCAACTCCACCTCGCCTGCCGGCAGCGGACGCAGATCGGGAACAGACACTCAGCAATGATCCCACCGGAGCACGACAACACAGCTGGCCGACACCCGGCCACACCGGAACGTGTCAGACGGGGGATCGCGGACGAGCTCGCCGGCACGCCCACCGACATCACGCCCACTACGAAGCACTCGCCGCAACTGACCCGCACCCGAGGGGTCCGAGTCCGGTTTCCACCGTGAAGGTCATCCGGCATCGAGCCGGCGATCCTCCGAAGCTGGGAGTTCGCCTCGAATCGTGCCTCGAATTCCTCAAGACCGACCGGTCGGTCTGTCTCGCGGGTATGGTTGCTCCATGAGCACCAGAGACAAGATTCTGCAGACCGCCCGTGACCTGACCATCGAAGTCGGCGTGGTCCCGTCGATGGATGTCATTGCCCGGGCCGCCGGCGTTTCCAAGGGTGGGATGATGCACCACTTCACGTCCCGGGCCGCCCTCGTCGAGGGCATCGCCCGGGAGGCGATGCTGGACATGAATGACGCGCTGGAAACGGCGGCTGCACAGGGAACGGCCGTCGAGACGTGGTTGCGGTTGTCGGTGTCCCGCGAGGAAGCAGCCCTCTACCGGGCGATGTCGATCATCCTGACGGACCACTCCTCGCTGACGGAGACGCTGCTGCAGCAGGCGGCGGAGTCCACCGAACGGTGGGAGCGGCTCTTCGCTGCGGAGACGGGGGATTCGGTGACAGCGACGGTTGTCCGTCTTCTGGGCGACGGGCTCCTGCTGAACAGTCTCGCGGACGATGCCGAGCATGACATCGACTCGATCCTGCGATGGCTCGATCGCAGGTCCAGGAGATGATCAGCGGCGCCCTGCTCGCCGGTATCACCGGCCTTGCCCTTGCTGACTCCCTGAATCCGGCGACGATCGTCGTCATCACCCTCATACTCCTCACGGTCCGGCGCCGTCCGGTCGGCTCGGCCCTGACCTTCGTCCTGGGGGCGATGAGCACCGTCTTCGTGCTGGGCATGGCGATCTTCCTCGGTGCCAGTGCCGCGGCCGACGCCGTCGGTGAAGGACTGATCTGGTTGCGTCGCGGCGTATTCCTGATTGCCGCCGTCGCCCTCGCCGTCGCTGGTGTCCGCCGCTTCAAGGACCGGGCGAGGAAGGGCGTGGCCCTGCCGGCCTGGTTCGGTGTATGGACTGCGTTTCCCCTCGGGGTTCTCGTGACCGGAGCCGATCTGCCGAACGCGTTCCCCTACTTCATCGCGATCGAGCGGATGGTCGACGCGGACGTCGGCATACCGATCGGGCTCATGGTGCTCGCCGCCTACTCGCTCGTGTACTGCCTGCCGTGCCTGATCCTGCTCGTACTGGGCATGACCCACGGCGACAATGTCAGCGCTCGCCTGCAGAAGGTGTTCGACCGTTTCTCCACGGGAACCGTGAAGCGCTCCATCCCGATGGCGATCGCCCTGTTCCTGCTCGCCGCAGCGGTCCTGACCATCGCCCTGTGGCCCTGAGTCCCCGACTGGACACGGCTGACGCCCGAAGCCCTGCAGAGCTGGAAAGAGGTCGCGGCCCGCATCGTTGACAGCGAAAATGCCCGGGGCTAGGCTCGCCGTCACAACTGAACGTCGGTAATCTCGACCGCTGTTCCCGCACCGCCCACAGGTGCAGTCGGAGACAGCCTTCCCGTGTCACTTTCCCACTCTTCGTTTCGCAATGGAGCGACCATGAGCAGTGTTGGTCTGTTGTACGTCGGCGCCGTCCTCTTCATCAACGGGCTCATGCTCATCGGGGTAGTCCCCGGCAGATCAGCGGCCATCCTCAACTTCTTCGTCGGGACGATGCAGGTGGTTTTCCCGACGATCATCCTGGTACAGGCCGACAACGACCTCCCGACGATCTTCGGTGCGGCCGGCCTGTATCTCTTCGGGTTCACCTACCTGTACGTAGGCATCCTCCAGATCACCGGGATCAGCGGTGAGGGCCTGGGCTGGTTCTCGCTATTCGTCGCGACGTGTGCCGTGGTGATAGGTGCCCTTCAGTTCACCCTCGTGGGGGATCCCGTCTTCGGCGTCATCTGGTGGACCTGGGCCATCCTGTGGCTGCTGTTCTTCCTGCTGCTGGGGCTGGGGAAGGAATCGCTGACCTACGCCACAGGCTGGTTCACCATCTTCGTCGCCCATCTCACCGGCACCATCCCGGCGTTCTTCCTGCTGGTGGGCAGATATGAGACGAACACCGTCCTGGCGGTGCTGGTGGCGATCGTTGCCGCTGCAGCCCTCGGCGTGGCGTTCGTCCTCGGCAGGAGAGGTATCCCGCGCGGCACGGCGTCGTCGCGGGAAGGTGCGGCGGTCTCGCCGGCCTGATCGTTGCTCATCGGGAAGAAAGGTCCTCCGAATGCCGATCTACGAGTATCGCTGTCCCCGGTGCGATGTCTTCGAGGTCGTCCGCGCCATGGGCGCAGCACAGGGAGTGGATGCCTGCCCCACCTGCGGGGAGCCTGCCGCGCGACGCTTCACCGCTCCTCACCTCGCCAGGACCGGAACTGCAGCGTTCCGGTTGCTCGATGCGACCAACCAGAGCGCGTCGGAACCCCAGGTCGTCTCCGGGTCGCTGCCGTCGACGGGCCCACACAGATCCCCGCTCTACTCGTCCAATCCGCTCCATCGGAAACTGCCGCGGCCATAGTTCTTGGCACGGCGACAATCATCAAAGGAGATGAAATGCCTGACGTCATATTCCCACTCGATTCGAGCAGGAAGTTCGAGGACCAGGAGAAAGTCGGACACAACCGCTGGCATCCGGAGATCCCGCCGGTCGCCACGGTGAAGCCGGGGGATTCCTTCAGGGTCCACTGCCGCGAGTGGTTCGACGGCGCGATCGTCAACGACGATTCCGCGGACGACATCCTCAACGCGCCGCTGCTGACCGTCCACAAGCTCAGTGGCCCGTTCGCCGTCGAAGGAGCGAAGCCGGGAGACCTTCTCGTGGTGGACATCCTCGATGTCGGTCCCATCCCGCAGGAGGACTCCGGGCCATTGGCAGGGCAGGGCTGGGGCTATACGGGGATCTTCTCCAGGAACAACGGCGGAGGCTTCCTGACCGAGCAGTTCCCTGACGCCTACAAGGCCATCTGGGACTTCTCCGGGCAGGTGGCGTCGTCGCGGCATGTGCCGGAAGTGTCCTACGTCGGGCTCATCCATCCAGGCCTGATGGGAACTGCGCCGTCCGCCGGTCTGCTGGCGAAGTGGAACAAGCGTGAGGGGGACCTGATCGCCACCGATCCGAACCGGGTGCCGCCGCTTGCGCTGCCGCCCGAGCCCCGACACGCCGTGCTCGGGAGCCTGGCCGAATCGGAGATCGATCGGGTGGCCGCGGAGGCGGCCCGCACGGCGCCGCCCCGGGAGAACGGTGGCAACCAGGACATCAAGAACCTCTCGAAGGGCTCACGGATCTTCTACCCGGTGTTCGTGGACGGCGCGAATCTGTCCCTGGGCGATCTTCACTTCTCCCAGGGGGACGGTGAGATCACCTTCTGCGGCGCCATCGAGATGGGCGGTTTCATCGATCTCAGGGTCGACGTCATCAAGGGCGGGATGGACACCTATGGCGTGAGCGAGAACGCCATCTTCATGCCCGGCATCGTGGACCCTCGGTACAGCGAATGGATCGCGTTCTCCGGCACGTCGGTGACCCTGGACGGCAAGCAGCACTACCTCGACTCGCACCTGTCCTACCAGCGCGCCTGCCTGCACGCGATCGACTACCTCACGAAGTTCGGCTACAGCCCGGAGCAGGCCTACCTGCTCCTGGGGTCGGCGCCCATCGAGGGCAGGCTGTCCGGCGTGGTGGACATCCCCAACTCCTGCTCGACGGTCTACATCCCCACCGCGATCTTCGACTTCGACGTCCGGCCCTCGGCCGCGGGCCCGTACAGGGTGAACCCCGGAATGGGCGCGCCCAGATCGAGCAACGCATAGGAGGGAGGCCTCGGCCGCCGGGAGGAGTTCAGACTCCCGGGCCGGGACCCGCCACCGGGCTTGCTGCGGGAGGTGCGGGCATCAGGTCTGCGAGTGCTTGCTCGCTCATCTGACGGGTGAGCTGGTAGGTGCGGTCGATGATCTCCTGGCAGATGACGACGGTCTTGCGGTTGGTGGCCTGGCTGTAGCTGCTGATGCGGGTGAACGCCTCACTGGCGCTCAGTCCCGCGCGTGCCATGAGGATGCCCTTGGCCTGCTCGATGACGGCCCGGTTCAGCGCGGACGCGGCGACGGCCTCGCTCGCGAGCTGGTGCCGGTCGATGTGCATGGACCGGGTCAGGTCGACGACCAGCGCCCACACCCCGACGGGCCGCCCGTCGCCGAGGATCAGATCCGCGGAGATGAGGAGATTGCGCGTCTGTCCCGTGAGGGAGCGGATGGCGGTGTAGATCGACGCCGGTCCGCCGGTTGTCGTCACCTGGGCCCAGAACGCCTCGGCGGCGACGCGCTCGGACGAAATGATGTGTGCCATGCCCAGCTCGAGGGTCGGAACGACCTCGCCGCGTTCGTAGCCGTGGATGCGGTACAGCTCGTCCGACCAGTGGAAGACTCCGTCGGAGAAGTAGCGCTCCACGGTGCCGGTAGGACAGTCGAGGAAGGTCTCGACGCTGGACAGAGCCCCGGACAGGGGCACAGAGGGCTCATACGCACTGGTCATGGGACAGCCGTTCATTACGCACTGATCCCGGCTAGCTTCTCAACCACGACCAAGCAGGCACACTACCAACAGGCACCAAACCGACCCCTGGAACCGGCCCCCTGGCGCGCGAATCACGTCTTTCGTCGTCGACCCGCCGAGCGCGGCGGGGCTGCACGGAGATGCGTGCTGACGCGACCGAGGATGCGGGCGAGTTCGCCGGCGTCGTCGTCATCGAGGGGCGCGAACAGGAGTTGGCGGACGGCCTCGATATGGCCGGGGAACACCGCCCTGAGGACGTCGCGTCCCGCCGGGGTGATCGCGACGACGGTGCTGCGCTCGTCGTCGGGCGAGGGTGAGCGGGTCACCAGGCCACGCTGGTCGAGCAGCTGCGCCTGATAGGTCAGGCCGCTGCGGCTGTAGACCACACCATCGGCGAGATCGGTCATGCGCAGGTGCCCGTCGGGGGCATCTCCCAGGCGTGCCAGGAGCTGGAACTGGACGTAGCTCAGGGCCCCGACGTCTCGGAGCTGCTTCTCGACCGCAGGGCGCAGAAGACTGCTCACCTCCGTGAGGGCGAAGTAGGCATCGAGCTGCGTCGGCGTCAGTGAAGCGGGTCTTTCGGTCATCCTCCGATTCTAGGGGTTGCTTCGAGTTCGAAGTGGTGTATTCTCCTTATACCTGCTTCGAACTCGAAGCAACTAATGGAAGGCGAGACCATGAAGGCGATTCAGTACCACGAGACCGGCGGACCCGAAGTCCTGCAGTACGGCGAGATCGAGCAGCCCACCCCGGCCGCCGGGCAGGTACGGTTGCGCGTCGCCGCGTCGGCGTTCAGTGCTGCCGACGACGGCATGCGTGCCGGATTCCTCCCGATCCCGATCCAGCTGCCGCATGTGCCGGGCTACGACGTCTCCGGCACCATCGACGCGATCGGTGGCGGCGTCGACGGGTTGGCGGTCGGCGACCCGGTGATCGCCTTCCTGCCGATGGAGCGCGACGGCGGAGCTGCCGAGTACGTCATCGCACCCGCGGACGCCGTCGTCGCAGCGCCGACGAGCATCCCCCTGGCCGATGCTGCGGGGCTGCCGTCAGTGGCCTTGACGGCGTGGCAGGCGCTGTTCGACGAGGGCGAGCTGGAGGCGGGCCGGCGCGTCCTGATCGTCGGTGCGGGCGGTGTCGTGGGCAAGTACGCCATCCAGCTCGCCAAGCGCGCCGGTGTCCACGTCATCGCCACGGCCAGCCCGCGCAGTATCGACGCCGTCCGCGCTGCCGGGGCCGACCAGATCGTCGACCACACCGACACGGACCTGATCAGCGCCCTAGACGGGCAGGTCGACGTGTTGCTGAATCTCGCACCGCTCGATCCGGACCGGTTCGTCGCCTACGTCTCCACCGTCCGCAACGGAGGCGTCGTCGTGAGCACGACGGCCTTCATGGCGACCCCTGGTGACGACACCAGGGCTGTGCGAGCGAGGACTGTGTTCGTCCTTCCGAATCGCGACCGGCTCGCGCAACTCGTGTCGATGGTCGACGACGGCGCGCTCACCGTTCAGGTGACGCGCCGGATCACGCTCCCGGAACTGCCCGCCCTCCATGCCGAGGCCGGCGTCGGGCGCGTTGCAGGAAAGGTGATCGTCATCCCGGCCTGAGCCGCCGCGGCGCGGTCCCCGGGGTCGCAGCCGGTCGGGCGCGCTTCGCGCGCGACACCCGGATAGGCGTGGATCAGGCGTCGGGCTCGTACCCGATGAGCCAGTGGAGCCCGTGGCGGTCGACCACGTGCCCGTCCGACCCGCCCCAGGGTCTCTTCGCCAGAGGATCGGCGACGGACCCGCCGACGGAGAGCCTCGCGAACCATGCGTGGAGGACCGCAGGCTCGGCGGTGCCCAGCAAGGAGAGCATCAGCCCCTCGCAGCGCACGGTCGCCTCACCTGCGGCCGCGTCTGCTCCCGCCAGCGCCACGGGGCCGTCCAGTGTGCCGTGGGCGATGGCGGTCGGAGGGCCGTCCTGCCGTGAGAAGTCCTGATAGGTGTGCAGGGACAGTTCGCCGCCGAAGGTCTCTGCGTAGAAGCCGAGCGCTTCACGCGCGGTCCCCGGGAAGCTGATGTAGATCTGGGGTGCAGTCATGTCTGAATACTCCTGGTGCCGGGTGGGCGACTCGTTCTCGTCGATGCTTCGTAGACGGTCCGATCGCTCGAAACCCATCGGTGCATCCTGAACGGACCTCATCATGCTCCAAAGGATCTGCCTCCGCATCGTCGCGAGTTCCGAGCGACACGTCCGGGGTGAGTCCGGTCGGTGTCCAAGGGGCTTGACAAGTAATATTGTCAAGCGGACGATGGTCGCATGCAGGACGTCGAAGTCATCGAGAACGCGGACGCCGCCGCCATCGTGCTGGACCCAGTCCGGGCCCGACTGCTCGGCGAGCTGGCCGTGCCGGCTTCCGCCGCAGGCCTCGCCGCCCGGGTCGGCATCACACGCCAGAAGATCAACTACCACCTGAAGACGCTGGAGACCCACGGCCTGGTCACGCTGTTCGAGGAACGCCGGCACGGCGGGATCACCGAGCGGGTACTGCGGGCCTCCGCTGCGTCCTACGTCGTGTCGCCGGCGGCCGTGAGCACTTCCGCTGCCGATCCGAACGCCAACGACGACCACCTGTCCGCGGGTTACCTCATCGCCCTGGCCGGCCGCCTGGTGCGCGAGGTCGGAACCCTGGCTCGCCGAGCCGGCGCCTCCGGCAGGAGCCTGCCGACCTTGACCATCGACACGCAGATCGGCTTCCGGTCGGCCGCCGACCGGGCCGCCTTCGCCGACGACCTGACCGCCGCGGTGCTCGACCTGGCCGCTCGCTACCACCATGACGACGGGCGCCCGCACCGGCTCGTCGTCGCCGCGCACCCCCTTCCCGAGGAGAACCGATGAACACGACCCCGAACGTCCCGTACCGCCTCGAATTCAGTGTCGAAGTCCCCGGAACCGCCGAGCAGGTCTGGCAGGCCATCGCCACTGCCAAAGGCATGAGTGCCTGGTTCCTGCCCACCGAGATGGAGGAGCGCGAGGGTGGCTCCGTGCACTTCTCCATGGGCCCCGAGATGGGCTCGGACGGCCAGGTCACCGGCTGGGAACCGCCGCGCCGGCTCGTCTACGAAGAGGACTGGGCCGCCCTCATGGGCAAGGACCCGGGTACGCTCAGCGCGCTGACGTCGGAGTTCCTCGTCGAGGCGCAGTCCGGCGGCACGTGCGTCGTGCGGGTCACCAGTAGCGGCTTCGGGACCGGTGCCGCATGGGAGCCGGAGTTCTGGAACGACATGGGATCCAGCTGGATGCCGTTCTTCGACAACCTGCGCCTCTACCTGTCGCATTTCCCCGGCCAGGAGGCTTCCCAGCTCGAGGCCGCCGCCTCCCACCCCGGTGACGCACAGACCCTGTGGTCGACGCTCCAGAGCGCGCTCGGACTGGGCGCCGAGGGGGCAGCGGTCGAGGTGCGCGGTGCTACCGGCACCGTGGAGCGGGTCGGCGAGCGGCAGGCACTGGTCCGGCTCACCGCACCGGTCCCTGGGATGCTGAGCGTCTTCACCTTCGGCGACAGCGACAGCACGGCCATGGCGGGCGTCCGGGCCTACCTGTTCTCCGCCGACGCGTCCGACTACGTCCGGCGTGAGGAGCCGGCGTGGCAGGCCTGGCTTCAGGGCCTCACCATCACGGCCTGACCATCCGCGCGGCGTACTCGGCGAGCCCGCGGGCCGCTAGGGAGTGCCCCGGGTCGGCGTCGCCCTGTCAGGTGCCGGGAAGGGGCGTGCGCCGCCAGCCGGTGGAGTCCACCTCGATGACGGCCGGCACGCCGGGCGGCAGGCCGCGCGAGATCAGCGCCCCCTCGATGTCATGCGCGGCGGCCGCGACCACGAAGGTCTCCCCGCGATAAAGGTCCGCTGTCGCATCGACGACCGTCACGAGGTCCTCCCTGTCCGCGGCGTCGAACCGGCCGGCGATCCTCAGGCGTGCGAGCCACGCCGGAGGGGCTGCGCCACCGTCGAGCAGGACGACCGTCGCCGCGCACTGGAGGTCGGTCACGTCAGCCTTTCCGCCGCCGTCGCCCGTGCTCGTCCATGGCCAGCCGGCAGGCCTGGCGCAGCTGGTCGGCCGACGCCGCCCACGAGTAGGTGGCGGCCTGCGTCAGCCCCGCGCGGGACGCTTCGGCCCAGCGGCCGGGTTCCTCGAGGGAGCGGACGGCTGCGGCCACGGCGTGCGCATCGTCGGGATCGACGAGGAGCGCCGCTGCGCCTCCGACCTCCCGGAAGATCGGGATGTCGCTTGCGATGACGGGCGTCCCAGTGGCCATCGCCTCGATGATCGGCAGCCCGTAGCCTTCGGCCTTCGAGAGCGTCACGAGGGCGGTGGAGTCGTGGAGCAGGTCCTCGTACTCCGCGTCGGTCACGCCGTTGTGGAAGACCACGCGGTCCGAGCCGGCGGCAAGCGCCGCCAGTTCGGCGCGGCGGTCGGGCGTGATGCGGCTGAGCAGGCGGAGCGTGGAGCCGGGCAGCAGCGCCATGGCCCGCACCAGCGTCTCGACGTTCTTGTAGGGCATGAAGGAGCCCATGTAGAGCAGCGACGCCGACCGCGGCGCGTGGGGGTCGCGACGGCGCTCGGTGGGCTGGGGCGCGTTCCCGACGAGCAGCACGGGCCGGGACGTGAGCCGATGCCGCTTGATGAGCCCTGCCGTGGTGGCGGAGATGGTGGTCACGACGTCGGCCCGGTTCAGCAGGAGGCGCTGCGGCCAGTAGGCGAGGTGGTAGAGCCGCCAGAGCAGGCGCACGGGCAGCGGGAGGAACGACGGCGGCGTCGGGTTCTGGTAGTAGATGAGGTCGTGCAGGGTGAGGACGAGCGGGTACCGGCGCCCCCAGGAACCCATCGTCTGCATGGGGCACACGACGACGTCGGGCCTCAGGCGGTTGATGCGGAGGGCGACGAGGAGCTCGGCGGGGGAGAGCGGACTGGTGATCCGTACGTGCGGTACATCGGGCAGGAGCGCGAGCTGCCGAGGGTCGCTGATGAGCATCACGACGTCGTCCGTCCGGGCGAGGGCGGCGATCAGGCTGGCCCCGTAGCGGCTGATGCCGTCGTGGTGGTCGGTGCGCGTGAAGCGCGCGTCGAACAGGATCCTCATACGGGTGCTCTCTCCAGGAAGGTCTCGATCAGCCGTGCCGCTTCGCGCGGTTTCTCGTAGTGCACGAGGTGCCCGACGTCGGGGAGGACGGCGAGCGTGGCGTCGGGCACGAGGGCGGCGAGATCGCGCTGGCTCTGCACCGACCCGATGTCGTCCTGGTCGGCGGCAATGAGCAGCACGGGCATCGCGAGTTCGCGGGCGCGGTCCCGGACGGTGCCGGTGATGGAGGCCCGGAAGGCCTCGAGCACCACGCGGCGACTCGCGAAGGAGCTGAAGTAGGCGTCGTGCTGCCCGTGGATCCAGCGGCGCAGGACCCTGTCCCTCGTCTTCGCCATGAACACGCTCATCCCGCGGACGATCACCGGATTGGCCAGCAGGGCGCGCCCCGCGGGCTCGGGCAGGCGGTCGGCGGCCACGTAGTAGCCCTCGGCGATGCGCGAGGCCAGCCGGCTCGGCCCCTCGAGGGCGGGCGCGCTAATGGGGTTCACCAGCACCAGGGTGTCGGCGAGCTCGGGCTCCCGTGCCGCGGCCTCCGCCGCGATGATCGAGCCGAACGAATGACCGAGCAGCACGCGTGGCCCCGGAGCGAGGCGCCGCGCCACGTGGCTGATGAAGCGCGCGTAGGTGGCGACATCGTGCGTGCCCGGCAGCTCACCGCCCTGGCCGAACCCCGGCAGGTCCGGCAGGATCACGCGATGGCCGGGGAGTTCCTCGACGAGCCGCAGCAGCCCGTGGTGGTCCCCCCGGAAGCCGTGCACCATGACGATCGTGGCGTCCGGGAACACGCCTGCGCCAAGCGCGGGGTAGTCCCAGACCCGCTGCCGGGTGCCCTCCCAGGCGAGGGTCCGGACGATGCCCTGGCGCATCAGCCCACCCGGTCAGGGTGCGAGCCGAAGCGCTGGTCCCGGTCGAGGGCGTCGATCGCGGCCAGGCGCGCTTCGCCGAGCTCGAACCCGAAGATGTCCACGTTCGAGCCGATGCGCTCGGGGGAACTCGCCTTCGGAATGGTCAGGATGCCGTGCTGCAGGTGCCAGCGGAGAATCACCTGGGCCGGCGTGCGCCCCAGCTCGGCCGCGATCACCCCGATGACCGGGTCCCCGAGGACGTGGCCCCGGCCGAGAGGGCTCCACGCCTGCGAGGCGATGCCGTGCAGGGTGTGGAAGGAGCGAAGCCCGCGCTGCTGGAGGTAGGGGTGCAGCTCGATCTGGTTGAGTACGGGCACGACGCCGGTCTCGTCGATCAGGCGCTCGAGGTGCGGCTGCTGGAAGTTGGAGACGCCGATCGAGCGGACCCTGCCCTCGGCGCGGAGGCGCCCGAGAGCCCGCCACGTCTCGACGTACAGGTCCCTCGACGGGCAGGGCCAGTGGATGAGGTAGAGGTCGAGCTGGTCCAGGCCGAGCAGGCCCATCGTCGTGTCGAAGGCCCGCAGCGTCGCGTCGAAGCCGTGGTCCTCGTTCCATACCTTGGAGGTGACGAACAGGTCCCGCCGGTCCCCGGTCTCGAGGTACGCCCGGGCAGCGGCGCCCACGCCGGCCTCGTTCCCGTAGAGGGAGGCCGTGTCGAGCAGCCGGTACCCGGCGGCCAGGGCCGTGGAGCAGAGGCCCGCAGTGTCCTCCGGCGGGACCTTGTACACGCCGTACCCGAGGACATCGATGGCGGTGCCGTCGGCGAGCGCGGCGCGGGGTACGGAGGTGTTCATGGGGGAACTCTACCGAGCGTGCGCCGGTGGTCCGCGCGTCAAAGCCGCGTCGGAGCCGCGTCGGAGCCGCGCCGGAGCTGCGGAGTCCCGGCACGGCGGTGTCCGCCCCCGGCATGACGTCGTTCCCGGCGGATTCCGGGTTATCCTGCGGAGGAGTTCGTCCGCAGCTGACTCTCTACCAGGCGGGTACCCAGCTCGCCGACACGGTGCACCTCACGCAGGCCGGCCACGACCGCCCGGCCGTCGTCCTGGGGACCCAGCTCGACAGCCTGCACCTGACGCAGCCCGCCCTCGCCGGCGCACACCAGGCGCGACCCTTCGTCCTGCCCTGAGCGGTCCTGTCGCCGGGGCGGCATGAGGGTCCGCGGGCCCCGTGATGCCGGTGATGCCCGGCTCAGTGCCGTACGAGCCCGAATCCGCCGGTCGCAATTCCGTCGGCGAGGCCGCCCGTAGCGTCGTCCCGCTCGGCAGCGTCGAGTGCTGCTGCGCGGTCGGTGGCACGGGAGCAGGAGATGAGGACCCCGACGGCGGCGAGGAGGGCGATCATGGAGGACCCGCCGTAGGAGATGAAGGGCAGGGGCACGCCGATGACGGGGATCATGCCGGTCACGACGGCGATGTTCATTACCGCCTGGCCGATGATCCACACGAGGATGCCGCCGCAGACGTAGGTGGTGTACAGGTCGCCGGAGAGCTTCGAGATGCGGTAGATCGAGTAGGCCAGGACGGCGAAGAGCGCGATGACGAGCAGCGCCCCCATGAGACCGAGTTCCTCACCGAGGACGGCGAAGACGAAGTCGTTGTGCGCCTCGGGGATCCAGTTGACCTTCAGCCGGCTCTGGCCGATGCCGACGCCGAACATGCCGCCGCCGGCGAGCCCGTAGAGGGCCTGGGCGCCCTGGTAGCCCAGGCCGTCCGCCATTCCGTCGGCGGTGGGGTGCAGCCAGGCGTTGATGCGCTGCATGCGGTTCTCGCTGGAGACGACGGCGAGGAAGGTCCCCACGACTCCGACGACGATGCCCCCGATGAACAGTTTCGGGCTGGCCCCGGCGAAGAAGAACAGCGCAACGGCGATGAGGGCGAGGACCATGGCGGTGCCGAGGTCCTTGCCGGCGACGACGAGGCAGATCCCGATCGCCGCCCCGGGCGCGACGGGGATGAACATGTGCTTGGCGTAGCCGAGCAGCGCCGCCTTGCGGGCGAGGACCGCCCCTCCCCAGATGGTCAGGCTGAGTTTGAGGAACTCGGAGGGCTGCGCGGTCAGGGAGCCGAACTGGATCCAGTTCCGGTTGCCCTGCACCTCCACGCCGAGCGGACTGAAGACCAGCAGGGACAGGCCGAAGGACCCGAACAGGATCAGCCAGGACAGTTTCCGGTAGGCGCGGAACGGAATGAACGCACACACGAGGAGGGCGACCCCGCCGATGACCGCCCACATGAGCTGCTTGACGAACGTGTCGTAGGGGGAGACGCCCGCCGCCACGAGTTCCACCGAGGACGCGGAGAGCACCATCATCAGCCCGATGGCGACCAGGGCGAACGTCGTGGTGATCAGCAGGTTCCGGGCGTTCCGGTTCGAGTTCGGGCCCTGCGCCGCGATGCGCTTCCGCAGGTGCTGCCAGCGGGAGGCGTCCACAGGCTTCGGGTCAGGGCGGGATCGACCGGTGGTGGTGGTCATGGGGGTCCTAAAGGCAGAGGCCGGGGTGCGGGATCGGAGGGCGAGGGCGCCGCTCGTCCCGTACGTCCCCCCGACGGTCCGACGCTATGCGATGCGCCGGTGACCGCTTGCCCGCCGCGCCCGACGCCGCCGAATCCTTGCACGATGCTGCGTCGGCGAGGCTCAGGTCCCGGGTCAGCGGTGCGGCTGTCCTGTGGCGAGGTCGAGGCGCTGTCCTGTCCACGTGCGCCGGAGCCACCGGTCGTGCGAGGCGACGAGCACGGCGCCCGGGTAGTCGGGGAGCGCGGCTTCGAGCTGGGTCGCGAGCAGCAGGGACAGGTGGTTGGTCGGTTCATCGAGCAGCAGCAGGTCGGGCGGACTGGCGAGCAGCACGGCAAGGGCGAGCCGTCGCTGCTGGCCGACGCTCAGCACGTTCACCGGCCGGTTCTCGTCCCGGGATGGGATGAGCCCGGAGGTGGGCAGGGGAACGAGACCGGCCCGCTCCGGCCCGAGGAGGTCCTCGTAGGCCTGGCGTGCGGTCCGCTCCATGCCGCGCCGGGACGGATCCGGCAGGTCGACGTCCTGGGCGAGGAGCCCCAGACGCAGTGACGGGGCCCGTGCGACAGTTCCCGAGGTCGGATCGAGGTGCCCGGCTGCGAGGTGCAGAAGGGTCGACTTCCCGGAGCCGTTGGGACCGGTGATCAGCCACTTCTCCCCGGGGCCCACGGTCAGCGACGTGGCTGCCAGGCGGCCGACGACGGCGGCATCCGTGACGACGAGTGCCGGAGCGCTGCCGCCCCGTCCGGCCGGCGGCGTGCCCGCGGCCGTGAGGCCCTGGAAACGCAGCTCGTCGGGCGGCCGACGGATCTGCCGTTCCTCCAGCCGCGCGAGCCGGGCTGCGGCGTCATGAACGCGCCGGGAGACAGTCCGGGCGTTCCGGTCGGCGTAGAACTTCGCGGCGCCCCGGACCTCCGAGCGCGGGGACCAGCCCTCGTGCCCCACCACGTAGGTGCTCGGGGCGGCGGCGCGCAGGCGCCGCAGGTGTGCCTGTTCCGCGCGGTACTGATCCTCCCAGCGCTCGCGTGCATCCACGCGGGCGTGGAGGTAGTCGGTGTAGGTGCCCGTGAAGCGCACAACCCCGATCCCCGTCCCGTCGCCGTCGCCCACCAGGGGACCGGCCACCGCCTGCGGCAGCGGGGCCGGGTCGAGGTCCAGCAGGGACGTCACAGTGTCGTCGAGGAACGCGCGGTCATGGCTCGCGATCAGGACAGGGCCGGACCAGCCGCCGAGGAGGTCTCGCAGGTAGCGCGCCGCCTCGTCGTCGAGGTGGTTCGTCGGTTCGTCCAGCAGGAGCACATCGGGAGCGCTGAGCAGCAGCCAAGCGAGCGAGAGGCGGGAGCGCTGCCCTCCGGACAGCCCGCCGGTGGGCCGCGCCGCCGGCAGGTCGGCGAGGCCCAGACCCGACAGCACGGCATGGATGCGGGTATCGACGGTCCACGCCCCGAGGTGGTCCGCGGCCTCGAGAGCCGCGGCGAAGGTGGCCGCCGGGGTGTCGTCCTCGGCCGCGCCGGCAAGCGCTTCGCCTGCTGCGCGGACAGCGGCGGCTGCAGCGCGCTGCGGGGCGACGGCGGACTCGAGCGCCTCCGCGATCGTCGACGCGGCTGCGAACGGCGGCTCCTGATGCAGCAGGCCGATCCGCGCCCGCCCGCCGGGGGCCGTCGCGGTGACCGTGCCGCCGTCGGGCTCCAGTACGCCCGCGATGATGCGCAGCAGGGTGGTCTTGCCGGATCCGTTGCCGCCGATCACGCCCGTGCGCTGGGCGGCGACCGTGAACGAGACATTGCTCAGGACGCGTCGGGTACCGAACGTCTTGGAGAGGCCGTCGACGCGCAGGTGCGCTGCGGGACGTCCTGGGGTGGGAGTGGTCATCGGGATCCTCGGGCTCGGTCGAACCCCTGCCGGGCATCCGCCACGGGCGCAGGAGAGAAGCGAGGATCAGATGAGCACGGGTCGAGTATAGCCGGGAGGTCGCGGGCGGCGCTGCCCAGCCGCCGCTACGGTGCCCGCCCGGCGGCGGTACCTAGGCGTAGACGAGTCGCTGGGCGGATCCCTCGTCGAGGATCAGATCGGTCGCGAGGCCCGCCGCGAGCGCGCCCCGCAGGCCGTGGATCTTGGACTCGCCCGAGACCACGCAGATGCGACGGCGGACCCTCCGCAGCTCGTCGAGGTCGGGTCCGGTGCTGCGCAGGTTCAGCATCACGTCCCGGTGCGAGCCGTCCGCCCGGAAGAACATGGTGGCGACGTCGCCGACCACCGCGTCTTCCTCCAGCGCCTCGAGGTCGTCGCCGTCGAGGTACCCGCCGCTGTAGACGTGGCTGGGGATGCCCGAGCCGATGGAGCCCACCCCGAAGATCGCCATCGTCATGCGGCGCTGCAGGTCGAGGATGCGGCGGACGCTTCGTTCCTCCCACATGGCGGTCTTGGTCTCGGCGTGGTCGAAGAACGCGGGAACCGGGAACTGCTCCACGCGTGCGCCGTAGGCCTGGCCGAAGCGGCGCAGGATCTCGCTCGCGTAGGTGATGCCGGTGGTCTGTGTGTTGCCGGCGCCGTTGAGCTGCACGATCGTGCTGTCGTGGGTCTGCTTCCGCGTCAGGTGGTGGCTGACCGCGCTCAGGGTGGAGCCCCAGGCCACGCCGATGATCGCGTTGGAGTCCACGAGCGGTCCGATCGTGCGGGCGGCCTGGATCGCGACGCGGTCGAGCACGTCCGAGTCGCTGACCGAGTCGGCCACGGGCACCACGTGCGCCTCGACGCCGAACCGGCGGCGGATGTGCTGTTCGAGGGCGGGTGCCCGCTCGGACGGGTTGTTGACCTGGATCTGCACCAGGCCCGTCTCCCTGGCCATGGACAGCAGGCGGGAGACCGTGGAGCGCGAGGTCCGCAGCTCCCGCGCGATCGCGTTCATGGTCAGGTCCTGCAGGTAGTACATCTGGGCCGCCCGCAGCGCGTCCCTCGACCGATTGCCGTGCGGTTGCTCGCCAGCTGTTCCGTCCACGCCCGGACTACCACTCGTCGTCGTCATCCGGCCAGTCTGAACCTCTCGTGCACGTTTGTGCAATGCGGTTGACTGCTATTCCCAGTCCTCGAAGAATGAGAGGTGCAGCGCCCCTTCCAGACATAGACGTTACGGAGTAGTACCTTGAGCATTCCAGTCGACCGGATCAACGGTGAAGGCACGACAACTTCGACCCGCACCGTGGTGCAGAAGCTCAGGGAGAAGCCCCGGGCGTCCGTGCTCATCATCGGCGGCGGCATCAACGGGGTCGGCACGTTCCGGGACCTCGCCCTGCAGGGCATCGACGTCGCCCTGGTCGAGCGAGGCGACTACTGCCAGGGCGCCTCGGGTGCGTCCTCGCACATGATCCACGGCGGTATCCGCTACCTCGAGAACGGCGAGTTCCGCCTCGTCCGCGAATCGGTCATCGAGCGCAACGCCCTCATGAAGATCGCTCCCCACTACGTGAAGCCGCTCCAGACCACCATCCCGATCTACACGACGTTCTCGGGCATCCTCTCCGCCCCCATGCGCTTCCTCACCCACAAGCAGGGCAAGCAGGTGGAGCGCGGCGCCGTGCTCATCAAGGCCGGCCTCACCATGTACGACTTCTTCTCGCGCGACGGCGGCAACGTGCCCCGGCACTCCTTCGTGGGCCGCAAGAAGGCGCTCGCCGCCATGCCCGACGTCCGCAAGGACATCAAGTGGGCCGCCACCTACTTCGACGCCTCGGTGCACAACCCCGAACGCCTCACCCTCGACGTCCTGCGCGACGGCCAGGTGATCAACCCCGAAGCCCGTGCGGCCAACTACGTCAGCGCCATCGGCACCGGTGAGGACGGCGTGCTCCTGCGCGACGAGCTGACGGGGGAGACCTTCACCTTCCAGGCCGATGTCATCGTCAACGCCACGGGCGCCTGGACCGACAACACCAATGCGGTCCTCGGCACGGATACGCGCTTCATGGGTGGCACCAAGGGATCGCACATCGTCCTGGACCACCCGGAGCTGCTCAGTGCGTGCAACGGCACTGAGATCTTCTTCGAGCACGTCGACGGCCGGATCGTCCTCATCTACCCCATGGGGGACCGCGTCCTGGTCGGCACCACCGACATCGACGTGGACATCAACGAGCAGGCCGTCTGCACGGACGAGGAGATCGCGTACTTCTTCGAGCTGATCGGGCACGTGTTCCCCGACATCGAGGTGACGCAGGACCAGATCGTGTACAGCTTCTCCGGTGTGCGGCCGCTGCCGCGGCACGACGACACCCAGCCGGGTTTCGTCTCGCGCGACTACCGCATCGAGAAGCGCGAGGAGACGATGGGCGGGCGGTCCGTAACGACGCTCAGCCTCGTGGGAGGCAAGTGGACCACCTTCCGCGCCCTGTCCGAGCACCTGACCAACGACACGCTCGCCGCGCTGGGGGCGCCGCGCAGGGCGTCGACGGCGGGTGTCGCCATCGGCGGAGGCCAGGACTTCCCGACCGACGCGGCCGCCGAGCGCGCCTGGATCAAGCAGGCCGTCCGCCCCGGCGTCGACGAGGCGCGCGTGGAGGTCCTGCTCACCCGGTACGGGACCCGCGCGACCGATGTCATCGAATACCTTGCCGAAGGTCCCGACAGGCTGTTCAATTCCACCAAGGAGCTGAGCACGCGAGAGCTCGCCTACATGGTGGAGCACGAGCAGGTCGGCCACCTGATCGACGTCCTGATTCGCCGTACATCGCTTGCATTCCGCGGACTCGTCACCGGGGAACTGCTCGCCGAGCTTGCCAAGACCCTCGCCCCGTTGCTCGGATGGGACGCGGCACGGTCCGCAGCAGAGGTCAAGCTCGCCGAGACGGTCCTCGCCGAGGCCCACCGGGTGCACGTCAAGAGCCTGATCGCGTAGCGGCACCTGCCGTCCACGGGGTCGAACCGCTGCCGGAGGCAGCGGTGCAGTGCCAACGGCAGTGGTTGCCGGGGGGAGTCAACGGGTGCCGTCGAGGCGGCGGCACCCGTGAATAAATGAATAGAATGAGGAGTCAATGATGTCTCTGGAAGTATTTGTAGCCGAGGCTTTCGGCACAATGCTGCTGCTGTTGCTCGGTACGGGCGTGGTCGCGAATGTCGCGCTCGCCAGGACCAAGGGCAATAACGGCGGCTTTCTCATGGTCAACTTCGGCTGGGGACTGGCCGTCTTCGCCGGTGTCTACGTCGCAGCGCTCTCGGGAGCCCACCTCAACTTCGCCGTGACGGTCGGTCTCTGGGTCAACTCCGATACCGCCGAATTCGCTGGGGGCGTGGACAAGAACTTCATCAACGCGATGGCCTATCTGGCCGCCCAGATGATCGGTTCCATCCTCGGCGCCGTCCTGTGCTGGCTCTCCTACAAGCAGCACTTCGACGAGGAGCCGGATCCCGCCAACAAGCTCGGGGTGTTCGCCACCGGACCCGCCATCCGCTCGTACGGCTGGAACCTCGTCACCGAGATCATCGCCACCTTCGTGCTCGTGTTCGTCATCCTGTCCTTCGGCAACACGCCGTCCGGCCTCGGCCCCCTCGCCGTCGCGCTCCTCGTCGTCGGCATCGGCGCCTCGCTCGGCGGGCCCACCGGCTACGCCATCAACCCGAACCGCGACCTCGGTCCCCGGATCGCCCACGCGATCCTCCCCATCAGGGGCAAGGGCAGCAGCGACTGGGGCTACGCGTGGGTGCCGATCGTCGGACCGATCATCGGCGGCATCCTCGCGGGCATCGTCATCCAGTTCGTCTCGTTCCCCGCTCCTCCGGCCTAGAGGCCGCTCGGCGGCTACTTGCAGCCGCCGCGCGCAGCCGCCACGCATCGACACATCCAATGAAGGAGTAAGACATGTCGCAGCAGTACGTCATAGCCATCGACCAGGGCACCACCTCCAGCAGGGCCATCGTCTTCGACCACAAGGGCGACATCGTGTCCTCCGGCCAGAAGGAGCACGAGCAGATCTTCCCGAAGGCCGGCTGGGTGGAGCACGATCCCGCCGAGATCTGGAACAACACCCGCGAGGTAATCGGCAACGCGCTGGCCAAGGCCAACCTCACGCGCCACGACATCGCCGCCGTCGGTATCACCAACCAGCGCGAGACCGCCGTCGTGTGGGACAGGACCACGGGCAAGGCCGTCTACAACGCCATCGTCTGGCAGGACACGCGGACGCAGAACATCGTCGACGACCTCGCGAAGGACGGCGGCGTCGAGCGCTACAAGGCGAAGGTCGGGCTGCCGCTGGCCACCTACTTCTCCGGCACGAAAATCAAGTGGATCCTCGACAACGTCGACGGCGCGCGTGAGAAGGCAGAAGCCGGTGACCTCCTGTTCGGCAACACCGATTCCTGGGTCACCTGGAACCTGACCGGCGGCACCGACGGCGGCGTGCACATCACCGACGTCACCAACGCCTCCCGCACGCTGTTCATGGACCTCGAGACCCTCTCCTGGGACGAGTCGATCCTCGCCGACTTCGGCGTCCCGGCGTCGATGATGCCCGAGATCAAGTCCTCCTCCGAGGTCTACGGCACCGTCCACACCTCGCAGCTCCTCCGCGAGGTGCCGGTCGCCGGCATCCTCGGTGACCAGCAGGCGGCGACCTTCGGTCAGGCCGCGTTCGACAAGGGTGGCGCGAAGAACACCTACGGCACCGGCAACTTCATGATCGTGAACACCGGCGAGGAGATCGTGCACTCCAAGAACGGCCTGCTCACCACGGTCTGCTACCGGCTCGGCGACGCGAAGCCCGTCTATGCGCTGGAGGGATCGATCGCCGTCACGGGTTCGCTCATCCAGTGGCTCCGGGACAACCTGGGCATCATCAAGAGCGCCCCCGAGGTCGAGCAGCTCGCCACGACGGTGGAGGACAACGGCGGCGTCTACATCGTCCCCGCATTCTCCGGCCTGTTCGCGCCGTACTGGCGCTCCGACGCCCGCGGGGCGATCGTCGGCCTGACCCGGTTCGTCAACAAGGGTCATATCGCCCGTGCGGCACTGGAGGCGACGGCGTTCCAGACCCGCGAGGTGCTGGACGCCGCGAACGCCGACTCCGGTGTCAACATGGAGGACCTCAGGGTCGACGGCGGGATGGTCGCCAACGACGCCCTCATGCAGTTCCAGGCTGACATCCTCGGCATCCCCGTGATCCGGCCGAAGGTCACGGAGACCACGGCGCTCGGCGCCGCCTACGCCGCGGGCCTCGCCGTCGGGTTCTGGAAGGACACCGACGAGCTCGCGACCAACTGGGCCGAGGACAAGCGCTGGAGCCCGTCCATGGACGACGCCGAACGCGACCGCCAGCTGCGCCTGTGGAAGAAGGCCGTCACGAAGACCTTCGACTGGGTCGACGAGGACGTCAGCTAGCACCGGCGCCTTCCGGGGCTCGCGGCACCACGAACGCGGCGCCCGGTCCGTCTCCCGACGGGCCGGGCGCCGTCGTCGGTCCCGCACCGGCCCGCTGCCGCGCACTGCTAAGGTGGACGCATGCCCCGGAACCTCCTGCTTACCTAGCCGCACGGTATCGACCGTGCGGCGGCCCCTCCTGTGTGAGGGGCTTTTGTGTGTCCGGCGCCGGATGCTCCGGACACCGCCGGTCCTTCCCGCGGGACGGACCGGCGGACGCGGCAGCAGATCCATTCGTTCCACCAGGTACCACCAGGTTCCACGAGATCCACCAGGTTCCACCGATAGGACAGGTCATACAGTGAGCACCAACCCCGAGGTCGCCCAGCCGGACGAGAACACCTACGACGTCGCCGCCATCGAGGCGCGCTGGCCGGCGGTCTGGGACGAGCTCCAGGCGTTCGCCCCGGCGGACGACGGCACGCGGGAGCGGCGCTACGTGCTCGACATGTTTCCCTACCCCTCCGGCGACCTCCACATGGGGCACGCGGAGGCCTTCGCCATGGGCGACGTCGCCGCACGGTACTACCGGCAGAAGGGCTTCGACGTCCTGCACCCGATCGGCTGGGACTCCTTCGGTCTGCCGGCGGAGAACGCCGCCATCAAGCGCAATGCGCACCCGGCGGAGTGGACCTACGCGAACATCGAGACGCAGGCCCACTCGTTCAGGCGCTATGCCATCAGCGCGGACTGGGAGCGCCGCCTGCACACCTCGGATCCCGAGTACTACCGCTGGACGCAGTGGCTGTTCGTCCGGTTCTTCCAGAAGGGCCTCGCCTACCGCCGCAACTCGCCGGTGAACTGGTGCCCGAAGGACCAGACCGTCCTCGCCAACGAGCAGGTCATCAACGGCGCCTGCGACCGCTGCGGGACCATGGTGACCAAGAAGAACCTCAACCAGTGGTACTTCAGGATCACGGACTACGCCGACCGCCTGATCGACGACATGGAGCAGCTGAAGGGCCACTGGCCTGAGCGCGTGCTCGCGATGCAGCGCAACTGGATCGGCCGCTCCGAGGGAGCGCACGTGCGGTTCCGCATCGAAGCCGACGCGGACCTGCCGGCGTCGGACGTCCCGGTCTTCACCACGCGACCCGACACGCTGTACGGGGCGACGTTCTTCGTCGTCGCGGCCGATGCGGACCTCGCCCTCGAGCTGGTCACGCCCGACCGCCGAGCCGCCCTGGAGGAGTACCGCGAGCAGGTCAAGGGCCTGTCCGAGATCGAGCGGCAGGCCACCGAGCGGGAGAAGACCGGGATCTTCACCGGTCGCTACGCCGTCAACCCCCTGAACGGCGAGAAGCTCCCCGTCTGGGCCGCAGACTACGTCCTGGCCGACTACGGGACCGGCGCCATCATGGCCGTGCCCGCGCACGACCAGCGCGACCTCGACTTCGCCCGAGCCTTCGACCTGCCCGTGCGCACCGTCGTCGACACCGGGGCGGAGGACGCGACCGCCACCGGCGTGGCGACCACGGGCGAGGGGACCCTCGTGAACTCCGGTGAACTGACCGGGCTGGACAAGACGGCCGCCATCCGGCGCGCCGTCGAGCTCATCGAGGAGCAGGGCACCGGCGAGCACACCGTCAACTACCGCCTCCGCGACTGGCTGCTGTCCCGCCAGCGCTTCTGGGGAACGCCCATCCCGATCATCCACTGCCCGTCCTGCGGGGAGGTCCCGGTACCGGACGACCAGCTGCCCGTCACGCTGCCCGAGGGGCTGCGCGGCGAGTCCCTGGCACCCAAGGGCACCTCCCCGCTGGCCGCTGTCGAGGAGTGGGTCAACGTGTCCTGCCCGTCCTGCGGCGGCGCAGCGAAGCGTGACACCGACACCATGGACACCTTCGTCGACTCGTCCTGGTACTACCTCCGCTTCGTGAACCCGCACCTGGAGACGGCGCCCTTCGACACCGAGGCGGTCAACCGCTGGCTGCCGGTCGGCCAGTACGTGGGCGGGGTGGAGCACGCCATCCTGCACCTGCTGTACAGCAGGTTCTTCACGAAGGTCCTGTTCGACCTCGGGATGGTCGGCTTCACCGAGCCCTTCAGCGCCCTGCTGAACCAGGGCCAGGTCCTCAACGGCGGCAAGGCGATGAGCAAGTCGCTCGGCAACGGCGTGGACCTGGGCGAGCAGCTCGACCGCTACGGGGTGGACGCCGTCCGCCTCACCATGGTGTTCGCGTCCCCGCCCGAGGACGACGTCGACTGGGCGGACGTCTCGCCGTCGGGCTCCGCGAAGTTCCTGGCGCGTGCCTGGCGCCTCGGCAACGACGTGACGAGTGCGATCGGAGCCGATCCGGCCTCGGGTGACCGGGCTCTGCGGTCGGTCACGCACCGGACGGTGGCCGAGGCCGCCGAGCTCATGGAGGCCAACAAGTTCAACGTGGTGATCGCCAAGCTGATGGAGCTCGTCAACGCGACGCGGAAGGCCATCGACTCCGGTGCCGGCGGTGCGGACCCCGCGGTCAGGGAGGCCACCGAGGCCGTGGCGATCCTCCTCAGCCTCTTCGCGCCCTACACGGCGGAGGACCTCTGGAACCGGCTGGGACACGAGGCCACGGTTGCCACCGCGGGTTGGCCCGCTGTTGATCCTGCCCTGCTCACGCAGGAGACCGTCGTCGCCGTCGTCCAGGTGCAGGGCAAGGTGCGTGACCGCCTGACGGTGTCCCCGGACATCGCCGAGGACGACCTGCGCGAGCTCGCGCTGGCCAGCGAGCAGGTGCAGCGCGTGCTGGACGGTCGCGGTATCCGGACGGTGATCGTGCGGGCGCCGAAACTGGTCAACATCGTGCCGGCCTGATGAACGAGGACGGGGCGGCCATGCGCGCGGGAGTGCTCCCGTGCGCATAGCCGTCGTCACCGATTCGGCCGCCGGCTTCGCTCCCGGGTGGAGCGAACCGGGCGGCCCCGCCGAGGGCGTGCGCGTAGTCGCCATGCCGGTCCTCGTGGGCGACGAGATCCTGACCGGCGAGCACGACGACGTCACTGCGCCGCTCATGCTCGCCCTCGCCGCCGGGTCCGACGTGCGCACCTCCAGGCCGTCACCGGGCCAGTTCGAGCGGGTGTACGGTCAGCTGGCAGAGGAGGGCTACGACGGAATCGTGTCCGTGCACCTATCGGGGCTGCTGTCCGGCACGGTCGAGGCGGCACGCCTGGCGGCGTCACGCGCGACCGTACCGGTCGAGGTGATCGACACGCGGACCGCCGGGATGGCCCAGGGTCGCGCGGCCCTCGCGGCCCTGGCGACGGCCGATTCCGGCGGGGACCTGCAGGCCTCGGCCGCGGCTGCCGCCATCGCGGCCCGCGGCTCCAGCCTCTACTTCTACGTCCCGAGCCTCGAGCAGCTGCGCCGCGGCGGGAGGATCACCGCCGCTGCCGCGTGGCTCGGCACCCTGCTGTCCGTCCGGGTGATCCTGCGTGTCCAGGGCGGGCGGCTGGTGCCGCTCGAGCGGATGCGGTCGGCTGCCCGCGGGATGCAGCGACTCCAGGAACTCGTCGAGGCCGACGTGGCGGGCCGGACCGGCGGCATCCATCTGACCGTCCACCATTTCGGCAACGAGGACGAGGCGGACGCCCTTGCGGACCGGCTGCAGATCATGGCCGGCTCGGGCCGTGTGTCGACGGCGCCGTGCCCCTCGGTGCTGGCCGCGCACGCGGGGCTCGGCGTCGTGGCCGTCACCGTCAGCGCCGGGTGACCGTCAGCGCGGGGTGATCGTCAGCGCGGGGTGATCGTCAGCGCGGGGTGATCGTCAGCGCGGGGTGACCGGACGGCCGGGTAACCGGCCGGGTCAGGATGTCCACATAGCGCCCGCGCCGGGCCGGCAGTGGGTACCCGGCTCCTAGCGTGGCCTGATGGGAAAGCACCGATGGCCGACGGCCGGCGACGCGTGGGAGCCGCCACCCCACGTACCCGACTCCGTGCCGCTCGATGAGGGTTCGTCCCGCGCGCACCCAGCCGGGAGATCCGTGGCCGGGGACGTCGACCGTGCGGAGTGCACGGAGTATGCGGACTACGCGGAGTACGCGGACCCCGATGCCGCGGGGCTCGCGGAGGACCCCGACGCCGACGCCGATGGAGGGAGCGCGTCCCGCCGGCCGCGAGGATCGCGGTGCGCGGTGTCGCCGCGCAGCGTGGTCGGGCGGGAACCGCGGACACCGCCGGAACCCCGGGCGCTCCAGTGGCGGGTGGCGCGTTCGGCAGCGCTAGTGTTCCTCGGCGTGGCCCTGGCCGTCGGGGCCGCGCTCTTCCTGATGCGCAGTTCCGAGCCGCCGGCCGCCGCCGTCTCGGTACAGCTCGACGGCGCAGAGGAGTCCGCGCCGCTCGACGACGGGCCGACGCAGGGCCGGGGTGACGGCGCCCCGGCGGACCGCGCGTCAGGTGGCGGCGCTGCACCGCAGGACGCCGGGGGCGGGACCTCGGCGAACGTGGGCGCTTCTGAGGGAGCGCCCACGGGAAGCGACGTCTGGCATGGCGTGGCGCCGCGCGCGTCAGCGGACGCGCCCCGGGGCGACGCACCCGCCGGCGGGACTGTCGTCGTGTACGTGACGGGGGCGGTGGCATCGCCCGGCGTCGTGACGGTACCCATCGGGACGCGCCTGTTCGAAGTCGTCGAGCAGGCCGGCGGTGCGCTTCCCGGGGCGGACCTCGAAGGCATCAACCTCGCGGCCACCCCCTCCGACGGGCAGCACGTGCACCTCCTGGCCGTCGGCGAGGAGCCGAGGCCCGACCAGCCCCAACCGGACGCGTCCGGGACAGGGAGCGTGCCGGGGACGGCATCGGGAGCGGTGCCCGGCGGAGCCACGGGTGCCACCGGGGGGAGCGCCGGTCCGGCCGGGGTCCTCGACATCAACACCGCCTCTCTCGCGGACATCGAATCCCTTCCGCGGGTCGGACCCGTGCTGGGGCAGCGGATCATCGACTGGCGGGACGAGCACGGGCCCTTCGTGCAGGCGTCGGACATCGACGCCGTTCCCGGGATCGGACCGGCGCTACTCGACGGGATCCTCCCCCTCATCGTGGCGCGGTGAGGAGGACATGAGGGGGACACCGGACCGTGGCGGGCACGGGGCAGCAGCAGGTCGGCGGCCTCCAGCGGACGGCGCCCGTGAGGGCGGTCCCACCGGGCAGCTCCCGCTGCGACGGGACCTGCGCCTCGTACCCTCGGCGGCCGCCGCATGGGCCGCCGCCGGCGCCGCAATCCACGGCGGGGCCGCGGCAGTGACGGCGGCAGGACTGGTCGCCGCTGCCGTTGCCCTGCTCCTGGCCTGCCTGATCTTCCTCGTGCCCCCGCGATCCCGCCGTGCGTGGCTGCTGGTGCCCGCCCAGGCCATCCCTCCTGCGGCGTCCGTGGCTCTGGTCCTGCTCGCTGCGGGAGGGAGTCTCGACCGCGCGGCGGCCGGCCCGGTGGACGACGCGGTCCGTAATGGCACCACGTTCACCGCCGTGCTCCGCATGACCGGCCAGCCGTCGCCACTCGCGGCGGGCGCCTTCGGTGGAGGGACGAGGTATCTAATCGATGCGGACGTGATCGGCGGGGTGCTGCACGGCAGGGCCTTCACCTCCGCCACCCCGGTGGTGATCCTCGGGTCGGGGCCCTGGGGAGCCGTGGGCACGGGAGACATCGCGCGGGTGCCCGGCACCGCTAAGCAGTCCGATCGGGTCGGCCGGGCCACCGCCGTCTTCCTGCCTGCGAGCGCGCCCACCATCCAGGGCGCCCGGGGATGGATCGCCTATACGTCGGACCTTCGGGCAGATTTCCGGGACCTGGCGTCGCGCGACGACCGCGACGGCGGGCTGCTCCCAGGCATGGCGCTCGGTGACCGGGCGGGGCTCGAGCCCGGCCTCGAGGCGGACATGAAGGCAACGGGCATGACGCACCTCACCGCCGTCAGCGGCGCCAACTGCTCCTACGTGATCGCCTTCGCCTTCCTCGGGCTGCGGGCGGCCCGCCTACCCCGCTTGCCGGCGGCGGTCGGCGCGGTCGTGGCCCTCGTGTGTTTCGTGCTGCTGGTGGGACCGGAACCGAGCGTCCTCCGTGCAGCGGTGATGGGCGGTATCGGCGTGGCCGCCGTCCTCTCCGGCAGGGGCCGGGTGTCCCTGACCCTGCTGATGCTGTCCATCATCATCCTGCTCGCGGTCGACCCCTGGCTCGCGGTGTCCTTCGCGTTCACGCTCTCCGTGGCGGCGACCCTCGGACTCGTCACCGCGGGCCCGGCGATGGTGGAGACCTTCGAGCGGGCGGTACCACGGCTTCTCGCGCAACTGCTCGCCATCCCCCTGACGGCGCAGCTCTTCTGCACGCCGATCCTCGTCCTGATCCAGCCCTCCCTTCCCGTCTACTCGCTGCCGGCCAACATCCTCGCCTCACCCGTGGTCCCGGCGATCACCCTGCTGGGGATGGCGGCGGCGCTCACGCTGGTCGCCGTTCCGATCCTGGCGCCGCCCCTCGTGACCGCCGCTCAGGTGGGCACGAGCTGGGTCGCGGGCGTCGCTGAGACCCTGGCCGCCGCACCGGCGGCGTCGCTGCCCTGGGTGCCGGGCGTGCCGGGGGCGGTGATCGCGGCCCTGGTGTCCGCGGCGCTGGTGCTGGTGATCCGCCGGGATGCCGGCGTCGCTCGGTGGCTACGCCGCGGCGGACGAGCTTTCAGCACCCGCGCGGGCCCCGAGGAGCCGACATCGAGCCGGTCCGGCCGTGCGCAAGGCCGGAATGGGGCTCGGAGTCGGAGTCGGGTCATGCTGCTCGCCGCTCTCCTCGGCTGCCTGCTGGGTCTGGCCGCGGCCTCGGTGCTCGCCGGGCGTGCCGGTGTACCGGGGGCACATTCCTGGGTCCTCGCCATGTGCGACGTCGGCCAGGGCGACGCCGTCGTGGTGAGGACCACGCCGGGTCACGCGCTCGTCGTCGACGCCGGCCCGGACCCCGAGGCGATGGACCGGTGCCTGGACGCCCTGCGCGTCGAGGTGATCGATGCGCTGGTCATCACGCATCTCCACGAGGACCACTACGGCGGCGTCGAGGGCGCGGTCCGGGGGAGGACCCTGACGGCGCTCTACTTCTCCACGGGGGAGGACCGGCTGCCGGTGGAGGTGCAGGATGCAGCGACGGCGGGCGGGGTGCGCGCCGTGCAATTGGACAGCGCGTCGGCGCTCGATCTCGCCCCGCTGCACGTCGACGTCCTGTGGCCCAGGGAGGGCGCCGTGCCGCCGGAGGAGAACAACGCGAGCGCGGTGCTCGAGGTCATGGCGCACACGGCCCGTGGCCCTCTGACGATCCTGCTCATGGGCGACCTGGAGGAGGACGCGGCGGCGGTGCTGCTGTCTGGCCTGTCCTCGCTGCGCACGGACGGCGTGGAGGTCCTCAAGGTCGCCCACCATGGAGCCAGGAACGGGGGTACGGCGCTGCTGGACGCCGTGCATCCGCGCCTGGCGCTCATCTCCGTGGGGGAGGCCAACGATTACGGCCACCCCCACCCGAGCATCCTGGACGCTCTCGACCGCACACGGACGGCCACCGCCCGCACGGACCAGTTGGGCACCTTCCTCGTCGACGTCGTGGGCAGCACCCTCGAGGTCAGGCCGCTGTGATGAGGCCGCCGCGTCAGGGAGCGCTGCGGCTTTGAGGCGCCGCGGGGCCATGACAGAGTAGGAGTGCACCTGACGGAAGGAAGCCCGCCCCGTGGCAACAAGATCCCCGGCCGGCCGCACCAGCGGTCCGAGTCCTGCGCCCACATCGTGGCGGGACGTCAAGCCGGCCGCCGTCGTCCTGCTGTCGGGGCCCGAGGACTACCTCGCGGCGAAGACGGCCGAATCGATCCGCGGCCAGGTCCGCGCAGCGCAGCCCGATGCCGAACTCGTCCGTTTCGACGCCGGATCCTACGAGGCCGGCACCCTGCTCATGCACGCGAGCCCATCCCTGTTCGGCGATTGGAAGGTCATCGAGGTAGCGGGCCTGGCGCAGATGAACGACGCTTTCCTGGTCGACACGCTCGCCTACCTCACCGACCCGGCACCCGACGTCGTCCTCGTGATGCGCCATTCCGGTGGGAACCGCGGGAAGAAGCTGCTGGACGCCGTGAAGGCGGCGAAAGCGACCATCGTCGACTGCCAGCCACTGAAGAAGGACGGCGAGAAGGCCGAGTTCGTCACCACCGAGTTCCGCCTGGCGCGACGGCGCATCGACGCCGACGCGGTGCGAGCACTCGTCGCTGCGGTCGGTTCGCAGCTTCCGGAGCTCGCGGCAGCGTGTCAGCAGCTGATGGCCGACACCGCGGGCGACGTGTCCGTCGAGACGGTCGAGAAGTACTACGGGGGGCGTGTCGAGGCGACGGGCTTCAAGGTCGCCGACGCGGCTCTCGCCGGACGCACCGCGCAGGCACTGTCGATGCTGCGCCATGCCCTCGCGACGGGCGCCGACCCCGTGCCCATCGTCGCGGCGCTCGCCATGAAGGTCCGCGCGGTCGCGAAGGTCCACGGTGTCAGGGGATCGTCGGTACAGCTCGCCAAGGACCTGGGGATGGCGCCCTGGCAGGTGGACCAGGCACGCCGGGAAGCGCAGCGCTTCAGCTCGGACGCCCTGGCCCGGTGTATCCGTGCACTGGCGGAGGCCGACGCGCAGGTGAAGGGCGCGTCACGGGACCCGGTCTACGCCGTCGAGCGGGCCGTGACGGTCATCGCGCTGGGCGACGGCTGAGCAGTTGGTTCTGCCGGCCCGTCCGTCAGGGCGGGCCGTTGAACGCCGAAGGGCCGGCTCCCTTGCGGGAGCCGGCCCTTCGATGAAGGATCCGCAGCTTAGAGCGCGTTGACCTTCTTGGAGATCGCGGACTTGCGGTTCGCTGCGTTGTTCTTGTGCAGCACGCCCTTGCTGACAGCCTTGTCGAGCTTGCGGCTGGCGGTCTGGAGTGCCGTTGCAGCAGCGTCCTTGTCAGCGCCCTCGACGGCCGTGTTCACGGCGCGGATGGCGGTCTTGAGCTCGGACTTGACCGAGTTGTTGCGCTGCCTCGCCTTTTCGTTGGTGAGGATGCGCTTCTTCTGGGACTTGATATTTGCCACGAATGAGATCTTTCTTTGTATTGCGGACTGGTCGTGAGGGTATTTCGGCCGATCAGAGACTGGACGGCGTGGGGATACCGTGTGGCGATCGGCCAAAGTGCCCGAAGACCTGCGCGGACACACAGCTATACAGGTTACCAGAAAGACCGCGGGAACCCGATCCGCCGTCAGGCGAGGAGATCGTCGGGGAGCGCCGCGACGACGCGCTCGAAGCGGTCCCGCGGGAGCACGGATCCTTCGCGCCGGATCGTTGCGGGGGAGACCCGCAGGAGCCGGTCGACCTTCACCTCGCTCGGACGGCCCTGCCGGTCCCAGGCGCCCGTGCCGATGTCGACGTACCGGCCGTCGTGCTCCCGGGTGTTGTTCCGGTCGCGGCTGGTCAGCATGAGGCCCAGCAGGTCGCGCCCCTCCCGCCCGATCAGGAGCACAGGGCGGTCCTTGCCCTGCCCGGGGTCGTCCTCGTAGGGCACCCACGTCCACACGATCTCTCCGGGATCGGGATTCCCGTCACTCGAGGGGGAGTAGGCCAGCGCGGCGGTCCGGCGTCTGCCGGCCGCCCGGGTAGCAGGGGCTGCCTGCCCCGCGGAGCCGCCGCGCTTCCGGGGCGGACGGCGACCCGGCACCTGCGCGGGCGGTGCGCTCTCGATGCCGCGGACCACGCGGCGTGCCAGGGACAGGAGCGAGCTCAGGGTGATGGCCATGGAAGGGATCCTAGGCGAGCACCGGCCGCAGCGCCCGAGCGGCCACCCGAGCGGCATCCGAGGTGCACGAACAGCACTTACTGCAGAGGTGAGTGGCTGCCCAGCCCAGCCGGACCGTGGCGGACAACGACTTACCGTGGCGAAGTGCGACGGACCGTGACGTACCGGCGCGGTTGCCGTGGCCGCCCGGCCACGTGGGACACTAAGGGGAGTGAAACGGCGCGGACCAGCCCGGCCACCGTCGACGACGGCCCGGCTGCGGACTGCACGCCGGCCCTGTCCCGTAACAGTGAGGAACCTACGTGTCACCCATGGCCCGCACCGCGCCGGTGCCCGCCGCCACCGATCCGGCGATCATCAGGAATTTCTGCATCATCGCCCACATCGATCACGGGAAGTCCACGCTGGCGGACCGCATGCTCCAGCTCACCGGAGCCGTGGAGCAGCGGGACATGAAGGCGCAGTACCTCGACCGGATGGATATCGAGCGCGAGCGCGGCATCACCATCAAGTCCCAGGCCGTGCGCCTGCCGTGGGAGGTCGACGGCACCGCCTACGCGCTGAACATGATCGACACGCCGGGGCACGTCGACTTCACCTATGAGGTCTCCCGCTCCCTCGCGGCCTGTGAAGGCGCGATCCTGCTCGTCGACGCGGCGCAGGGTATCGAGGCCCAGACACTCGCGAACCTGTACCTCGCGATGGAGAACAACCTCACGATCATCCCCGTGCTGAACAAGATCGACCTGCCGGCCGCCCAGCCCGAGAAGTATGCCGCGGAACTGGCGAGCCTGATCGGCGGCGAACCGGAGGACGTGCTGAGGGTGTCCGGCAAGACCGGCATGGGCGTCGAGGTGCTCATGGACAAGATCGTCCGCGACCTCCCCGCCCCCACCGGGAATCCTGACGCACCCGCCCGCGCCATGATCTTCGACTCCGTCTACGACACCTACCGCGGCGTCGTCACCTACGTGAGGGTCGTCGACGGCAAGCTGAGCCCCCGCGAGCGCATCCAGATGATGTCCACCCGGGCAAGTCATGAGCTGCTCGAGATCGGTGTCAGCTCTCCCGAGCCGACGCCGTCCAAGGGCCTGGGCGTGGGCGAGGTGGGCTACCTCATCACCGGCGTCAAGGACGTCCGCCAGTCGAAGGTCGGCGACACCGTCACCAATCTCGCCAAGCCGGCCGCGGAGTCGCTCGGCGGCTACCAGGACCCCAAGCCGATGGTCTTCTCCGGGCTCTACCCCCTCGACGGTACGGACTACCCCGTGCTGCGCGACGCCCTGGACAAGTTCACCCTGAACGACGCCGCCCTGGTGTACGAGCCGGAGACGTCCGCAGCGCTCGGGTTCGGTTTCCGTGTCGGCTTCCTGGGACTGCTGCACCTCGAGATCACGCGCGAGCGCCTCGAGCGGGAGTACAACCTCGACCTGATCTCCACGGCGCCCAACGTCGAGTACGAGGTGACCCTCGAGGACAAGCGTGCCCTCAGGGTCACCAACCCGAGCGAGTACCCGGTGGGCAAGATCGCAGAGGTGCGCGAACCGATGGTATCCGCGACCATCCTCGCGCCGTCGGAGTTCATCGGCGCCATCATGGAGCTGTGCCAGCAACGCCGCGGCGTGCTCGGCGGCATGGACTACCTGTCCGAGGACCGCGTCGAGATCCGCTACCGGCTGCCCCTCGCGGAGATCGTCTTCGACTTCTTCGACCTCCTGAAGTCGAAGACCCGCGGCTACGGCTCCCTCGACTGGAAAGCCGACGGCGACCAGGTGGCCGACCTCGTCAAGGTGGACATCCTCCTGCAGGGCGAGCAGGTGGACGCCTTCAGTGCCATCACCCACCGGGACAAGGCCTACGCGTACGGCGTGATGATGACGGGCAAGCTGCGCGAGCTCATCCCGCGCCAGCAGTTCGAGGTGCCCATCCAGGCCGCCATCGGGGCGCGGATCATCGCGCGCGAGAGCATCAGGGCCATCCGCAAGGACGTCCTGGCAAAGTGCTACGGCGGAGACATCACCCGCAAGCGCAAGCTCCTCGAGAAGCAGAAGGAGGGCAAGAAGCGCATGAAGATGGTGGGCCGCGTCGAGGTCCCCCAGGAAGCCTTCATCGCAGCCCTGTCCTCCGACGAGTCGAAGGACAAAGCGAAGAAGTGACGCGGATCGGTTACCAGGGGACCCGCCGGCATGCCTAGCGCCCTGCCGCTCGGCCTGCCGGCACCCGACGACGGCCTCCTGCCGCCCGCGGCGGCGGACGGAGCGCTCGAGCGTGCCTTCTGCCTGTACGTGCACATCCCCTTCTGCGCCGTCCGCTGCGGCTACTGCGACTTCAACACGTACACGGCCACCGAGCTCGGCGGCGGAGCGTCGCAGGACGCCTACGCGGGATCGGTGCTCGAGGAGATCGCCCTCGGGGCCCGAGTCCTCGAGTCCTCCGGGGTACCGGCCCGCCCCCTCTCCACCGTCTTCTTCGGCGGCGGGACCCCGACGCTGCTCCCCGCCGACGACCTCGCCTCGATCCTCCGTGCGGCGCGTGCCACGTGGGGGCTGGCTCCGGACGCCGAGGTCACCACCGAGGCCAATCCCGACTCCGTCACCCCCGAATCGCTGCGGATCCTGCGCGACGCCGGGTTCACCCGGGTGTCCTTCGGCATGCAGTCGGCCGTCCCGCACGTCCTCGCGGTGCTCGACCGCACGCACTCACCCGAGCGCGTGCCGCAGGCCGTGCAGTGGGCGCGCGAGGCCGGCCTCAGCGTCAGCCTCGATCTGATCTACGGCACGCCGGGGGAGTCGCTCGAGGACTGGCGCACGTCGCTCGCCACCGCGCTGTCCTACGGTCCCGACCACATCTCCGCCTACGCCCTCATCATCGAGGACGGAACACGGCTCGCCTCGCGGATCCGGCGCGGCCAGGTGCCGCCCATCGACGACGACGACCACGCTGACAAGTACGCCCTCGCCGAGGAGATGCTCACGGCCGCCGGCCTCCACTGGTACGAGGTGAGCAACTGGGCGCGGACCCCCGCGGACGAGTGCCGGCACAATCTGGCCTACTGGCGCGGCAGCGACTGGTGGGGGGCCGGTCCGGGCGCGCACTCCCATGTCGGCGGCACCCGCTGGTGGAACGTCAAGCACCCGCGACCCTACGCGGAGGCGCTCGGTGTCGGCCGCTCACCTGCTGCGGGGCGCGAGGTGCTGTCCGCGGAGGACCGCTACGTCGAGGACGTCATGCTGCGCGTGCGGCTGCGCGAGGGGCTACCCACGGAGTCGCTGACGACGCCGGGGCGCAGGGCCGTCGCGGGGCTGATCGCCGACGGACTCGTGGACCCGGCCGCCGCGTTCGCGGGCCGCGTGGTCCTGACCCTCGACGGCAGGCTGCTCGCGGACGCCGTCGTGCGGCGACTGCTGCCGGACTGACGTCCGCTCAGCGGATCAGGCGCAGGTTCAGGGCGTACCGGTACGGCCGCCCCCGGTTGACGTGGATGCCCGCATTGACCGAGAAGATCGTGATGACGACCCAGATGAGCGCGTTGACGACGGCGAAGACGCCCCCGATGTCCGGGACGAGCGACAGGAGCCATGCCACGAGGGCCAGGGCCGTCGGCGGAAGCGTGAAGTTCAGCGCCTCCTTGGACTCCTGCGCGGTGAACGGGCCACGGTCCTTGAAGATGAGGTAGATCAGCAGGGAGGGGATGAAGCCCAGGATCCCGCCGAAGTGTGCCAGCGTGGCGTACTGCCGGTCCTCCGACGCCGTCAGGGGGAGTGCGGTGGCCGGGATCCCCTCGAACGCGGGGCGGGATTCGTTCCGGCCGTGGTGCTGGTGGTCGGCGGTGTTGGACAACTTCGATTCCTTTGGTAACTGGTGGAAACTCTCCCCCGGAGTGTGCTCCAAGGATACGTGGTGGCCCGGGCCGTCCGGCTCACGTGGTCCCGGGCGGAGCGGTCAGGAAGTCGATGACCTCCTCGACACGGCCCAGCAGCGACGGCTCCAGGTCGGCGTACGTGCTGACGCCCGCGAGGATCCGCTTCCACCCGTGCGCGACGGCGGCCTGATCGTGGTGCGGCCAGCCGAGACCGGCGAGGATGCCCGTCTTCCAGTCCTGGTGGCGCGGCACCACGGGCCAGGCGTCGAGTCCGAGAGCCGCCGGCTTCACGGCCTGCCAGACGTCCACGTAGGGGTGGCCCACGATCAGGACGTGGTCGCGGGCGCCGGGCACGGTCATGGCCTGCTGCGCGATGCGCCATTCCTTGGTCTGCGGCAGCAGGTGGTCGACGAGGATCCCGAGCCGGCGCTGCGGTCCCGGCCCGAACGCCCGCACGGCCCCCTCGAGGTCGTCGACGCCGTGCAGCGGTTCCACGACGATGCCCTCGAGCCGGAGGTCGTCGCCCCAGACCTTCTCGACCAGCTCGGCGTCGTGCTTGCCCTCGACCCAGATCCGGCTGGCGCGCGCCGTCCGCGCGCGGGCCCCGTCGACCCGGACGGAACCGGAGGCGGTGCGGGTGGAGGCCGGCGCGGCGCGCGTCACGGGCGCGACGACGTGCACGGGCGCGCCGTCCAGGAGGAATCCGTGGCCGAGCCGGAAGGTGCGCTTCTTCCCACGCCGGTCCTCGAGCACCATGACGTGCAACCCGCCGGACTTCTCGACGCGGACCACAGCACCGACGAAACCGCTCTGCACGTCCTCCAGGACCATGTCCTTCTCGACCGGGACGTCGGGCAGGGCGACCCGCCTGGGAGCCGCGATGTCCTGTGCTCCCCAGCCGTAGTCCATGCCGAGCCTGCCCTTCCGGTAAGGGCGCCGGCGGTGTGCCGCGGCCCGGGTCCCAATGCTAACAATCGCTGCGGACGTACTAGACTTGGCACTTGGGCGTGTCGAGTGCTAACCGCTCGGAACCACGCGCCCGCCGCGCTCGTGAGGGAAGGGAACAGACCCGGAGGTGACACAGGAATGAGTGAACCACGACGCCTGGAGGTGCTCCGGGCCATCGTCGAGGACTACGTCCATTCCCGGGAGCCCGTCGGCTCCAAGGCCCTCGTCGACCGCCACGGGCTGGGCGTCTCGTCCGCCACGATCCGCAACGACATGGCCGTCCTCGAGGAGGAGGGCCTCATCGCGGCCCCCCACACCAGCTCGGGCCGCATCCCCACGGACAAGGGCTACCGCCTGTTCGTCGACCGTATCTCCGAGGTGAAGCCGCTCTCGGCCCCCGAGAAGAAGGCCATCCAGACGCTCCTCGAGGGCGCGGAAGACCTCGACGACGTCATGGACCGCACCGTGCGTCTGCTCGCGCAGCTCACGAACCAGGTCGCCGTCGTGCAGTTCCCCCGGGTCGGGGGAGCGTCCGTGAGGCACATCGAGTTCGTGCTCCTCGCGCCGCAGCAGATCCTCGTGGTCCTCATCGCGAGCAACGGCACCGTGCAGCAGCGCATCGTGCGGACGCCCGCCGCGATCCAGGAGGCCGAGCTCGCGGACCTCAGGCAGCGCATCCTCTCCGCGGTGTCCGGCATGAAGCTCGCGGCGCTGCCCGCCGAGCTCGGGGTCGCCCTGTCGCAGTTGCCCCCCGCGCTGAGGGCGCACGGGGGTACGATCATCAGGGCACTCGAACAGCTCGCAGGGCTCGGCCGCGACGACCGGATCCTGCTGGCGGGCACGGCGAACCTCGCCCGCTCCACCGGCGACTTCCCCCTGAGTATCGGCCCCGTGCTCGAGGCGCTCGAAGAGCAGGTGGTGATGCTGAGGCTCCTGTCCGAGATGGAGTACGACGCCCGCGGCATCTCGGTGAGGATCGGGAGCGAGAACCCGTACGGCGGCCTGTCGGGGGCCTCCGTCGTCGCGACGGGCTACGGACCGGACGCCGGTGCGAAGCTCGGGGTCCTCGGACCCACCCGCATGGACTACCCGACGACGATGGCCGCCGTGCGCGCCGTCGCCCGCTACCTCTCGAGGATCCTCGAGGAGTAGGCGAGTGCCCTCCGGGGCAGCCAGACAATTTCCGCCGGCAACGGCGAGCAGCAGACAGCAGTCTCCAACAGGAAGTGATGTGCACGAGTGAGTAATCACTATGAGGTCCTCGGTGTGGCGCAGGGTGCGACCGGCGAGGAGATCAAGAAGGCGTACCGCAAGCTGGCGCGCAAGCTCCACCCGGACGTGAACACCGGGGAGGACGCCGCGGAGGACTTCAAGCGCGTCACGCACGCCTACGAGGTGCTCTCGGACCCCCAGAAGCGCCGGGTCTACGACACCACGGGCAACGAGAACGGCACGGACAACGGCTACGGCGCCGGCTACTCGGGCTCCGGGTTCGCGTTCCAGGACATCTTCGAGACCTTCTTCGGCGGGGGCGGCCAGCAGGCCGGCGCCCCGACCAGGACCCGCCGGGGGCAGGACGCCCTGATCAATGTGCGGATCGACCTGAAGGACGCCGTGTTCGGCGCCAACAAGAAGATCGAGGTGGACACCGCGGAGGTGTGCCCCACGTGCGACGGCAGCTGCTGCCAGCCCGGCACGTCCGTGCGCACCTGCGACATCTGCGGCGGTTCCGGCCAGGTCCAGCGCGCCGTGCGGTCCATCCTCGGCCAGGTCATGACGAGCGCGCCCTGCGGCACCTGCCAGGGCTACGGCACCGTGATCCCGAGCCCCTGCCACGAATGCAGCGGTGAGGGCCGCATCCGGGCGCGCCGCACCCTGACCATCAAGGTCCCCGCCGGCGTCGGCACGGGCACGCGCATCCAGCTCGCAGGACAGGGCGAGGCCGGCATCGCCGGCGGGCCGCAGGGCGACCTCTACGTGGAGATCCGCGTCAACACCGATTCGACCTTCCTCCGCGATGGCGACGATCTGCACGTGACCCTCAGCGTCCCCATGACGGCGGCCGCGCTCGGGACCAGCGTGCACCTCGACACCTACGACGGCGACCAGGAGCTCGTGATCAAGCCCGGGACGCAGGCCGGGGAGATCGTGACACTGCGGGGCCTCGGCGTCACGCACCTCCGCGGCCAGGGCAGGGGGGATCTCCGCGTCCACCTCAACGTCGAGACCCCGCGCAACATCGACCACCAGCAGGAGGAGCTCCTGCGCCGGCTCGCGGAACTGCGCGGCGAGGAGTACACGGACGGGCAGCTCGCCAGCAGCGGCTCCGGCGTGTTCGCTCGCCTCCGGGAGCGCCTCGGGAACCGCTGAGCATGACGAGACCCCTCTTCTTCGGGCCGGCCGACCAGGTCCGGTCGGCCGAGCCCGGTGCAGCCTTCGTCCTCGGCGGTGACGAGGGGCGCCACGCCGCGACCGTGCGCCGGCTCGTCGCGGGGGAGCGCATCGATGTCTCCGACGGCGCCGGCTACCGGATCGGTGGCGTGATCGCCGCGGTCGGGACGGGTACGGTCGAGCTCCGTGTCGAGACGGCGGGACAGGATCCGGCGCCGCGGCATCGCCTCGTGCTCGTGCAGGCCCTGGCCAAGGGCAGCCGCGACGAGCAGGCCGTCGAGGCGGCCACCGAACTCGGCGTCGACGGCGTCGTGCCCTGGCACGCGGAGCGCAGCATCGTCCGGTGGCGAGGCGACAAGGCCGAGAAGGGCCGGCAGAAGTGGGTATCGCTCGTCGGCGCGGCCGCCAAGCAGTCCCGCCGCTCGTTCGTCCCCGATGTGCACGGTGTGCTGGACACCTCCGGGCTCGCCGCCTGGGCGGCGTCGGTGGACCGGCTGGTCGTGCTCCACGAGGACGCGGGGGCCTCCCTGGCGGACCGGGTGTCGGCGCTGCGCCTCTCCGGCGGACTCGACGAGCCGTCCTCCACGGCCGTCGTCGTGGGGCCCGAGGGCGGCATCAGCGACGCCGAGCTCGGCAAGCTCCGGGACGCCGGAGCGCACACGGCTCGCCTGGGACCCCATGTCCTGCGGTCGTCGTCGGCCGGGCCGGCTGCCCTCGTCCTGCTGAACCACCTGCTCGGCCGCTGGTAGTCACCGCCCTACCTGACCACGACGCTCTTGGAGTCGTGTGCCTCCCCGTCACCCTCGGGCACGGACACCGTAATCTCGTACCGACCCGCCGGCAGCGTCACGGAGAAGGAGTAGGCACCGTCCTCCGGGGTGATGTCCACCGACCCGTCAAGGAAGAGGCCCGTGCGTCCGCCCGCCGAGCCGTCCAGGCTGCGGTCGATGCGCCACGCGACGGATTCCTCGGAGGAGTGGCCCGTGCCGTGGATGATCAGGCCGGAGGTGTCGGCTTCCACGTCCTGCTGGGGATCGATGATCCAGACCGGCGCGAGAAGCTCGGTGTCCCGCGTCCACTCGCCCACCAGGTCGATGGCATCGAAGGCGCGGATATCCGCGGCCCCGTCGACGAGGACGACGACGGAACTCGCCTCGCCGCCCGGGATCAGGCCCGCGTTGGCAGCGGCCGCGGTCGCGGTGAAGACGAGCTGCTGCAGCGCCAGGCGGGCCGCGTCCTCGTCGAGCCGTGGCGCGAACGCGTCGGCGGAGATGTCGAGCGTGATGACGTTCTTCGTGGAGATCGCCGAGCGCACGCTCGAGGCCTGCTGCCATGGGGACCGGTAGTCGGGGTCGAGGGGCGTGCCCCCGGTCATGAGCCGCACCGCGTCGGCAATGGGATCGCCGGTGGACCCCTCGGGAGCCGGGAGGAATTCGCGGAACAGCCGGTCGTCGCCCTCGACGTCCCCGAGCCAGTACACGGGCAGGAGCGCCTGCGCCGACCCGGCGGGGCCGGCCGCCGCGCCCTGCGTCCGGATCGGGGGACCGGAAGGGCCGGCACCTTCCACGGAGGACGTCGGGACGGGCTCGGCGATGGCCGTGCTGGGCCCCGCGCCCTGGAGCAGACCGGCGTTCGGGACGATGAACACCGTGCTCGCGACGAGCACCCCGCCGGAGACGAAGAGGATACCGGGCAGCCCGAGGCGACTCCTCTTCAGGGGATCCTGCTCACTCATGCCGGCCCCCTTCCGTCGGGCGCGCCGCTGCGCGGGTGGATGTGGAATGTTCGCGGCCCACCGACATCGAGAGTCGGTGCTGGCGCGGACCGGGTGCCGGTCTGCGCTGCCGGACCGGTTTCAGCTTGGCACAGGGCGGGGGGACGTACCCGCACGAAAACCTCCTCGCGGCGCGACTGAAACCCGATCGATACGAAGCCGTTGCCGATTCGCGATGAAAACCGAGCGTCACTCGGTCGAGGTGCCGGATACCCCACATAACAGCCGGAGGTGACTTCCTGCGGGAATCAAGAGGCCTCTGCTCCTGATGACGGGAGGGGAGGAAAAGGGCCATGGCGTAACATTGGCGCTACTGCCACCTGCGCCGATCAGCCCGCATATCCCCCCGCGGGAGCGGCGCCCGGCAGGGGCAGCACCCATCCACACGAGCACGACTACTCGAATGAGGGCGATCAGAGGCCGGACGGCCGAGCTATGAGCGAATCTTCAACAGGCATCAATGCGGCAGGACTGGACACCAGGATGTTCGTCTTCGACTCGACGGAGCAGATGGTGCAGGCCCTCGGTTCGAACGACGAGGCCCTCCGTCTGATCGAGGACTCGTTCCCGGGCGTCGGCCTCCAGGCGCGGGGCAACGAGCTGACCATCACCGGGCCGTCGGCGGACGTGCTGCGCACCGAGCGGCTCATCGGCGAGATCCAGACGATGGCCCGCAACAACGCGACCGTCTCCCCGCAGGTCCTCGAGCAGCTGGTCACGATGCTCAAGACGCAGAGCGCGGCCCGGCCGTCGGAGGTCCTGTCCGTCAACATCCTGACGTCCCGGGGCAAGACCATCCGCCCCAAGACGCTGAACCAGAGCACCTACGTCGACGCGATCGACCGCAACACCGTCGTGTTCGGGATCGGCCCGGCCGGTACCGGCAAGACGTATCTCGCCATGGCCAAGGCCGTGCAGGCGCTGCAGCAGAAGGAGGTCAACCGGATCATCCTCACGCGGCCCGCCGTCGAGGCAGGGGAGCGGCTGGGCTTCCTGCCCGGGACGCTGAACGACAAGATCGACCCGTACCTGCGCCCGCTCTACGACGCCCTGCACGACATGATGGACCCCGATTCCATCCCGCGCCTCATGGCCGCAGGGACGATCGAGGTGGCCCCACTCGCCTATATGCGCGGCAGGACGCTCAACGACGCCTTCATCATCCTCGACGAGGCCCAGAACACCACGCCGGAGCAGATGAAGATGTTCCTCACGCGCCTGGGGTTCGGGTCGAAGATGGTCGTCACCGGTGACGTCACGCAGGTGGACCTCCCCAGCGGCACCAGTTCGGGCCTGCGGATCGTGAGCGAGATCCTCCGCGACGTCGACGACGTCTACTTCAGCGACCTCGACTCATCGGACGTCGTCCGCCACCGCCTCGTCGGCGACATCGTCACCGCCTACAGCGCCTGGGACGAGGAGCAGCGCGCCGGACAGGCACGCTCGACCCGACCGGCCGGGAACCGATGAGCGTCGAGGTCAACAACGAGTCCGGGCACGACGTCGACGAGGAGTCGCTCGTCCGCCTCGCCAACTACCTGTTCGAGTCGATGTTCGTGCACCCCGAGGCGGAGCTCTCCATCATCCTGGTCGACACCGCGGCGATGGAGAAGCTGCACGTCGAGTGGATGGACGAGCCCGGTCCCACGGACGTGCTCTCCTTCCCCATGGACGAACTGCGCCCCGGCACGCCGGGAAGGGTCACGCCCGCCGGGCTGCTCGGTGACATCGTCCTCTGCCCGGAGGTCGCCGCATCGCAGGGCGCGGCAGCAGGTCACAGCACGAACGACGAGCTGCTGCTGCTGACCACCCACGGCGTGCTCCACCTCCTCGGCTACGACCACGCGGAACCCGAGGAGGAGAAGGAGATGTTCGGCCTGCAGCGGGAGCTCCTCTCCGGCTTCCTCGGCGGCGACGCCCCCCGGGAGACCCGCGCTTGAGCATCTGGCTCCTCGGGCTCATGGCCCTGCTCTTCGCACTCACCGCGGCCCTCGTCACGGCCGCGGAAGCAGCCTTCAGTTACTTGCCGCGCCAGGAGGGCGAGGCCCTCGTCCAGGAATCGCGCACCTCGTCGCTGCGCCGCATCCTGGACGCCCCCGTCGCGCACATGCACGCCCTGCGCTTCTGGCGCGTGTGGTTCGAGATGGCGGGGGCCGTCGCCGTCGCCATCCTGTTCCACGACCTGCTGGACAGCATCTGGCTCGCCGGACTCCTCGCCACCGCGGTCATGGCGGCCATCGGCTTCGTGATCGTGGGCGTCTCACCCCGCCAGCTCGGGCGGACGCACGCCCCCGCCGTCGTCCGGTTCACCGCGGGGCTCGTGGCGTTCCTGTGCGCCGTCCTCGGGCCGATCCCGCGCTGGCTGGTGCGGATCGGCAGCTCCATCACGCCGGGAGCGAGCCGCGACGAGGCCGCGTTCTTCACGGAGGAGGAGTTCCGCGAGCTCCTGTCCCGGGCCTCCGACGCCGAGATGATCGAGGACAACGAGGCGGAGCTCATCCACTCGGTCTTCGAACTCGGCGACACCAAGGTCCGCTCGGTCATGGTGCCCCGCACCGACATGGTCACGATCGACAGCGGGTCCACGCTCGACCAGGCGATGTCCCTCTTCCTCCGCTCCGGCTACTCCCGCATCCCCGTGATCGGGGAGAGCTCCGACGACATCAGGGGACTGCTGTACCTGAAGGACGTCGTCGCGAACCTGCACGGACGGTCGGCGTCGAACCTCGCCCGCCCCGTGGACGCCGTCTGCCGTCCCGCCCGGTACGTACCCGAATCGAAGCCGGTCGGAGATCTGCTGCGCGAGCTGCAGCGCGAGTCCACGCACGTGGCGATCGTCATCGACGAGTACGGCGGCACGGCCGGGCTCGTCACGCTGGAGGACCTCATCGAGGAGATCGTCGGCGAGATCGTCGACGAGTACGACTCCGAGGTGCCCGAGCAGGAACGGCTCGACGACGGCGAGTACCGGGTGAGCGCGCGGATGGGCATCGACGATCTCGGCGAACTCTTCGGTATCGCCCTCGACGACGAGGAGGTCGACACCGTGGGCGGCCTTCTGGCCAAGACCCTGGGGAGGGTGCCGATCGTCGGATCGGAGGTCACAATTGACGGTATCGGGCTGCGGGCCGAGCGCGTGGAGGGCCGACGCAACAGGGTCTCCCATGTGATCGCGCGCCGCATCCCCCCGGAACACATCGAGCAGGACGAACGAGAGACGATAGAGGCTGACCATGAGCGACGTTGAACACCGGGCCGGATTCGTCTCGCTCGTCGGCCGGCCCAATGCCGGTAAGTCCACCCTGACGAATGCGCTGGTGGGGCAGAAGGTCGCCATCACCTCCGCGAAGCCGCAGACCACGCGCCACACCATCCGCGGCATCGTGAACCGCGAGGACTCCCAGATCGTCCTCGTCGACACCCCGGGCCTGCACCGACCCCGGACGCTCCTCGGGCAGCGCCTCAACGACCTCGTCGCCGACACCCTCGCCGAGGTCGACGCCGTCGGGTTCTGCATCCCCGCCAACGAGAAGATCGGCCCGGGCGACCGCTTCATCGCCGAGCAGCTCGCGCGGCTGCAACGCAAGCCCCTGATCGCGGTGGTGACCAAGACGGACCTCGTGGACCGGCAGGCCCTGACCGAGCAGCTCCTCGCCGTCGCGAAGCTCGGCACCGAGGTGACCGGCCCCGACGGCTGGGCGGACATCGTGCCCGTCTCCGCCGCCGACGGCTTCCAGGTGGGGACGGTCGCCGAGGTATTCAGCCGGCACATGCCGGAGTCGCCCGTGCTGTACCCCGGCGGGGAGCTGACGGACGAGCCGGAGGCCGTCATGGTCGCCGAGCTCGTCCGCGAGGCCGCCCTCGAGGGCGTGCGCGACGAGCTGCCGCACTCCCTGGCCGTCGTCGTCGAGGAGATGGTCCCGCGGGAGGGACGCAGCAAGGACAACCCCATGCTCACCGTCTACGTGAACCTCTACGTCGAGCGGCCGTCCCAGAAGGCGATCATCATCGGCAAGGGAGGCGCACGTCTCCGGGAGGTCGGCACGAATGCGCGCCGAGGGATCGAGGCGCTCCTGGGCACCCCGATCTACCTCGACCTGCATGTCAAGGTGGCCAAGGACTGGCAGCGTGACCCCAAGCAGCTGGTGAAGCTCGGCTTCTGAGCGGCACGACTCGCCCGGCCCGCTCGTTGTGCTGCGGGAACGGGCAGATAGGCTGCGATAGCGCCCGCCATCGATTTCCCGGCCGATGCCGGGCGACCGGCGCCCGTGCTGCCGCGCCGTCATCCGCGGCAGGGGCGACGGCGTAACCTCCTGCCAGCACCGACCACGACCAACCATCCGAAGGAGCCCCGGCATGACCGGCCGATCGTCCTCCGAGAGCGCAGACAGCGCCAGCGACGCCCCCCTGGCGGGTCCCGCCGGGACGCCCGGCGCCGCGGAACCCGTGGGGCGGCACCTCGGCAGGGGAGGCGGGCACCGCGTCCTGAAGCTGACCGCCATGCTGATGGCGACGGTTCTCGTGGCCGCCGTCGTCTTCGTCGGTGTGCAGGTCCTGCGCCTGCAGTCGAACGTCCTGACGATGCCGCTCAACCTCGCCGAGAACCAGGAGTCGGCGCTCCCCGTCGATTCCAGCACCGACCCCCTGCAGATCCTCATCCTCGGCTCGGACACCCGGACCGGGAACAGCGGCGAGTTCTTCGGCGACGAGAGCGACTCCTCGGGCGAGGGGAACTCGGACGTCATGATGCTCCTGACCCTCTCTGCCGACCGCGAGGACGTCACGGTCGTCTCGTTCCCCCGCGACCTGCTGGTGCCCCTGCCCAGCTGCGTCAACCCCGACACCGGGGAGGTCTCGGAGGCGTTCGACCTCGGCCAGCTGAACGGGGCGCTCGACGAGGGCGGTCCCGGCTGCACCGTCGCCGCGATCAACAACCTCACCGGACTGTCCGTGGACCACTTCATGATGGCCGGGTTCAACGCCGTCAAGGAACTGTCCTCCGCCGTCGGCGGCGTCGAGGTCTGCGTCCAGGAACCCGTCGACGACGAGTACTCGGGGCTGTCCCTGCCCGCCGGCACCAGCGAGGTCGAGGGTGATCAGGCACTGGCCTTCCTCCGGACGCGCCACAGCTTCGGGGACGGCGGCGACGCCGGGCGCATCGCCGCCCAGCAGGCGTTCATGGCGTCCCTGGCGCGCAAGGTACAGGCGGAGGGCACTCTCACCAACCTGCCGAAGCTCTACACGATCGCCGACGTGATCACCCGCAACCTCACGGTGGACGAGGGACTCTCCCAGCCCACGGAGCTGCTCAAGATCGCCGACCGCATGAAGGACGTGGATCTCGGGAATATCGCGTTCGTGACCGTCCCGACCGAGCCCTGGGTCGAGGACCCCAACCGCCTCGTCCTGGACGAGGAGGCCGCAGCGCCCCTCTTCGACGCGCTGCGGGAGGACCGCGGGCTCACCGAGGATGCCCCGGAGCCCTCGTCCGGCCCGGATGCATCGGCCACGCCCTCCGCGCCGGCCGCCACGCCGACGCCGGAGACGCCCGCCGTCGATCCCGCCACGGTGCCCGTCCTCGTCATCAACGCGACGACGGACGCCGGCCGCGGTGCCGCGATACAGCAGCTCCTCGTCGGGGCCGGCTATACCCAGACCGCGCCCTTCGCCTCCGTGCCGGCCGAGGTGTCGCAGGTCGTGTTCAGCACCGGGTACGACGCCGCCGCTGCCGATCTCGCCGCCCGCTTCGGCATCCCCGAGAGCCAGGTGTTCCTGAGCGAGCAGGCCGCGGGCGTCCAGCTGCTCGTCGGCGCCGATCTCGCCACGGGCGCGAAGGTGGTCGCCCCGCCGCTTGGCAGCGACCTGGAGGGCCAGACGGCAGACCAGGTGACCTGCCAGGCGACCTCGGGCCTCTAGCCGGCCCGACCGGCCGTTCGACCCCGCCGACCGGCTGTCATGCCCTGTCGGATGCAGGGACGGGCCCGCCTGAGCGGGCCCGTGCCGGTGGCTCCTACCAGATCCTCACGCGCTCGGCGGGGTCGAGCCAGAGGCCGTCCTCCGGGCCGACGACGAAGGCCTCGTGGAACTCGTCGAGGTTCCGAACCACCTGGTTGCAGCGGAACTCGTTGGGGGAGTGCGGGTCGACGGTCAGGCGCCGCTTCGCCTCCTCGGGCCGGATCTTCTGCTGCCAGCACGTGGCCCACGAGAGGAAGAACCGCTGCGTGCCGGTGAGGCCGTCGATCACGGGAGCCTCGCTTCCGTCGAGGCTCAGGAGGTAGGCCCGATAGCTGATGCCGAGGCCGCCGAGGTCGCCGATGTTCTCCCCGAGGGTCAGCTCGCCATTGACGGTCCGGCCCGGGACCTCGGAGGGTTCGAGCGCGGCGTACTGCGCCACGAGCCGTCCGGTGAGCGCGTCGAACGCTGTCCTGTCCTCCTCGCTCCACCAGTCGGCGAGCCTGCCCTTCCCGTCGAACTGGGATCCCTTGTCGTCGAAGCCGTGGCCGATCTCGTGCCCGATGACGGCGCCGATCGCCCCGTAGTTGACGGCGTCGTCGGCCTCGATGTCGAAGAACGGCGGCTGGAGGATCGCGGCGGGGAACACGATCTCGTTCATGGTCGGCATGTAGTAGGCGTTGACGGTCTGCGGCGTCATGAGCCACAGGCCACGGTCGATCGGCCGGCCCAGCTTGTCCAGCTGGCGGCGGTGCTCGAACTCCGCCGCCCGCAGCACGTTGCCGTAGAGGTCGGAGGACTGGATGTCGAGCGGTCCGTAGTCGATCCACCGGTCCGGGTAGCCGATCTTCGTGGTGAACCGGGAGAGCTTCTCGAGGGCCCTCGCCCGCGTCCCGTCGGTCATCCACGTCAGTGCCGTGATGCTCGACTCGTAGGCCGCGATCAGGTTGCCGACCAGCTCGAGCATCGCGGCCTTGTGCGTCGCAGGGAAGTGCTGCTCCACGTAGCGCTGGCCGATCGCCTCGCCCATGGCACCCTCGACCAGGGCGACGCCACGCTTCCACCGGTCCTTCAGCCGGGGCGTGCCCGCCAGGTGCGTGCCGTAGAACGCGAAGACGGCGTCGACGAACCGCTCGTCGAGGTAGTCGGAGGCCTGCAGCAGGACGCGGCTGGTCAGCCACTCGCGCCACGTGCCGAGGTCCTCCTCGCGCAGTGCGGCATCCAGCCCGCGCACGTAGTCCGGCTGGTTGATGACGAGCTCCCCCGCCTGGTCGGGCTCGTCCGTCACGATCCGCAGCCAGGGCACGAGGTGGGCCGAGAGACCGGCCACGTCGTCGTGCTGGACCAGGTTGTAGGTCTTCTGGGGGTCCCTCCGCTCCACGCTGCCCATCGACGACGCCGCCAGGCGCGTCTCGAGCGCGAGGACGCGGGCCGTCGCGCCCGCGGGATCCTCGGTGCCGACGAGACCGAACAGGGTGGCGAGCAACTCGGCGTACTTCTCGCGGGTCTCGGCGAACCCGTCCTCGCGGTAGTACGACTCGTCGGGCAGCCCGAGGCCCGACTGGTAGAGGTGCAGCAGGTACCGTTCGGGGTTACCTGCATCGTTGCTGACGTAGGGCGCCGCGAGGCCCTGCACGCCGGAGCGGGTGAGGCCGGCGCTGAGGTCGACCAGCTCCTCGACGCTCGTCACCGCGGCGATGCGCTCGAGCAGCGGCAGGATCGGCGTGGCGCCTTCTGCCTCGATGCGCTGCGTGTCCATGAAGTCGGCGTACAGGGTGCCGAGCTTCGCGTCGGTACCGTCGGCGGCGCCCGCCCGGCCGGCGGCGTCCTCGATGATGGCGCGGACGGCGAGCTCGGAGGCGTCGCGGAGCGCGGTGAACGAGCCCGTCAGCGGACGGTCGTCGGGGATGGCGGTCGAGGTCAGCCACACGCCGTTGGCGTGTCGGAAGAGGTCGTCCTGGGGCCGGACCGTCGCGTCGAGCTGGTCCGGATCGAAGGTGCTGATCGTCATGGTCGCTTCCCGTTTCCTCATGGTGTTCCTCGCGGTGCTGAACCGGTTCGTCCCGGCGCGGGACGCCCGGAAGCCATCCTATGCGCCGTGCTATCGTGGCAATGTGCGCGCACAGCTGACCCTTCTTCGGTGCCGCGGCGAGGCCATCTAGGACTTCAGAGTCAGTGGCCACCCCTCGCCGCGGAGGTACTGCCCGGCCGCGAGAACCTCATCCCCAGCAGAGAAGGCCGAACCCCATGCGAAACGCACAGAAGACCTCCGGTATGCCCTTCGGCAAGTACCGTCCCTTCCAGGACCAGATCACGGTGGACCTCCCGGACCGCACGTGGCCGGACCGTGTCATCACGAAGGCGCCGCGCTGGTGCGCGGTGGACCTCCGCGACGGCAACCAGGCGCTGATCGACCCGATGAACCCCGAGCGCAAGCACAAGATGTTCGACCTGCTGGTCCGCATGGGCTACAAGGAGATCGAGGTGGGCTTCCCGTCCGCCTCCCAGACGGACTTCGACTTCGTGCGGCAGCTCATCGAGGGGGACCGCATCCCCGACGACGTCACGATCCAGGTCCTGACGCAGTCCCGCGAGCACCTCATCGAGCGCACCTACGCGTCCCTCGAGGGCGCCGACCGCGCGATCGTACACCTCTACAACTCGACGTCGGTGCTGCAGCGGCGCGTGGTGTTCAACCAGGACCAGGACGGGATCATCGACATCGCCCTCCAGGGCGCACGGCTGTGCCGCAAGTTCGAGGAGAACATGGGCGACACCTCGATTACCTACGAGTACTCGCCCGAGTCCTTCACCGGGACCGAGCTCGACTTCGCGGCCCGCATCAGCAACGAGGTGTCGGCGGTGTTCGAGGCCTCCGCGGATCGCCGGATGATCCTGAACCTCCCCGCAACGGTGGAGATGGCCACCCCGAACGTCTACGCCGACTCCATCGAATGGATGAGCCGCAACCTGGCCGACCGCGGCAGCATCATCCTGTCGCTGCACCCGCACAACGACCGCGGCACGGGCGTCGCCGCCGCCGAACTCGGCTACCTCGCCGGCGCGGACCGGATCGAGGGCTGCCTGTTCGGCAATGGCGAGCGGACCGGCAACGTGGACCTGGTGACGCTCGGCATGAACCTGTTCAGCCAGGGCATCGACCCGGAGATCGACTTCTCCGACATGGACGACATCCGCCGCACCGCGGAGTACTGCAATCAGCTCAGCGTGCCCGAGCGGTCGCCCTACGGAGGCGACCTCGTCTTCACGGCGTTCTCCGGGTCGCACCAGGACGCCATCAAGAAGGGGTTCGAGAGCATGGAGCGCGACGCCGCCGAGGCGGGAGTCGGTGTCGACGACCTGCCCTGGGCCGTCCCCTATCTGCCGATCGACCCCAAGGACATCGGCCGTTCCTACGAAGCCGTGATCCGCGTCAATTCGCAGTCCGGCAAGGGCGGTGTCGCCTACCTGCTCAAGAACGAGCACAGCCTCGACCTGCCGCGCCGCGCGCAGATGGAGTTCTCGGGCGTCGTCCAGCGCCGCACCGAGACCCAGGGCGGCGAGGTCAGCGGCGCCCAGCTGTGGTCCGCCTTCCAGGACGAGTACCTGCCCACCCGCGCCGAGGGCGGTACCGGGGCGTGGGGCCACTACGAACTGACCTCGGTGAACACCGACACCTCCGAGGACGGCTCCTTCAAGCTCGTCGCGACGCTCCTCGTCGACGGCATCCAGCAGCGCCGGTCCGCGCACGGCAGCGGGCCGATCGATGCGCTGCTGGCCATCCTGAGCCAGGACGGCGTGGACGTCCGCGTCCTCGACTACACCGAGCACGCGCTGTCCTCCGGCGGGAACGCCCGCGCCGCGGCGTACGTGGAGTGCGCTGTGGGCGAGCGGGTCCTGTGGGGCGTCGGCATCGACGCGAACACCACCATGGCTGCCCTGAAGGCCGTCGTCTCGGCGGTCAACCGCGCCATCCGCGACGCAGCCTGACGCCTTCCCGGGCCGCCACCCCCGGCCGGGCATCCGCCTGGGCGGGGGTGGCAGGTGGGAGAATGGAACCGTGCCGTCCTCCTCCCCATCGCGTACCTACCGCACCGAAGGTGTCGTGCTGCGCACGTACAAGCTCGGTGAAGCGGACCGCATCATCGTGCTGCTGACCCGCGACCAGGGCCAGGTCCGCGCGGTGGCCAAGGGGGTACGGCGTACCAGCAGCAAGTTCGGGTCGCGCCTCGAGCCGTTCATGGCGGTGGATCTCCTGCTCGCGCACGGACGCAACCTCTACATCATCACCCAGGCCCAGACGAAGGGCGCGTACGGGCACGGCATCGCCTCCGACTACGGGCGCTACACGGCCGCGACCGCCATCGCCGAGACCGCCGAGCGCCTGACCGACATCGGTGAGGCCGGGGGAGCGCAGTACGCCCTCGTGGCCGGGGCGTTCTCGGCCCTCAGCCGGGACCTGCACCCGTCGGAACTCATCCTCGACTCCTACCTGCTCCGTGCCCTCGCCACGGCGGGATGGGCGCCCAGCTTCACGCAGTGCGCGCGATGCGGCGCCCCGGGACCCCACTCGGCGTTCTCGGCACCCCTCGGCGGAGCGGTCTGCCCGGTCTGCCGGCCGCCCGGCGCCGCCTCGCCGTCGGCCGCCACGATGGACCTCCTCGGGGCACTCCTCACGGGTGACTGGATCACCGCGGACGCGTCGGAGAGCGGTGCGCGCCGCGAGGCTGCGGGGCTTGTCGGGGCCTACCTGCAATGGCACCTCGAACGCGGGGTCGCCTCCCTCAAACATGTGGAGCGTGCATGAAGAACCCAGCCCGGCCGGTGGCACCCTGGCCCCACCCGAGCGGCGAGCAGGTACCGTCCATCCCGCGGCAGTTCGTCCCTGAGCACGTGGCGATCGTGATGGACGGCAACGGTCGCTGGGCCAACGAGCGGGGGCTGCCGCGCACGGACGGTCACAAGGCCGGCGAGGCCGCGCTCCTCGACGTCATGGCCGGCGCGATCGAGATCGGGGTGCGGCACGTCTCGGTGTACGCGTTCAGTACGGAGAACTGGAAGCGGTCGCCCGAGGAGGTGCGGTTCCTCATGGGCTTCAACAAGGACGTGCTGCGGCGCCAGCGGGACCAGCTCAACGAGTGGGGCGTCCGGATACGCTGGTCCGGGCGCCGTCCGAAGCTGTGGCAGTCGGTGATCCGCGAGCTGGAGGAAGCGGAGCGGCACACCGTGGACAACACCACGTGCACGCTCACCATGTGCGTCAACTACGGCGGCCGCGCCGAGATCGCCGACGCCGCCCGCGCCATCGCCGAGGATGTCGCTGCCGGGACGCTGAAGGCGTCGTCCGTCAGCGAGAAGACCATTCAGCGCTACCTCGACGAACCGGACCTGCCGGACGTCGACCTCTTCCTGCGCACCTCGGGCGAGCAGCGCCTGTCCAACTTCATGCTGTGGCAGTCGGCGTACGCGGAGATGGTGTTCATGAACACCCTCTGGCCCGACGTCGATCGCCGGACGCTCTGGCGCGCGATCGAGGAGTACGCGTCACGGGACCGCCGCTACGGCGGAGCAGTGGACCGCGCCACCACCCGTCTGTCCTCCTGACCGCCGGTCTCCGGACGGTCAGTCCTCCCGGGCCGGGGCAGGGGACCGGACGGCAAGGGACGGTGCGGCAAGTAGGGGTGTGGCAGGTAAGGGTGTGGCAGGTAAGGGTGTGGCAGCTGACGGGACGGCGCGGGCCCTGCCGGCGTCGACCGTCCTCACGGGGACGTACGCGTCCAGCCACCATGCCGCGCTGTCCGCGGCGAGCCTGCGCACCTCGCCGCGGGACAGGAAGACGTCGTGCAGGGCACCGGGAAGCCGCCGGATGGTCACCTTCGGGCCGATAGCGGCCGCGCGGCGCACCATGGGCTCCACATCGAGGACGCTGTCCGTCGCGAGCTTCGCGCTCTTCCATGCGAGGCCGAGGGTCGACGCCGCCGAGCACAGGACGAGGACCGGGACACTGACCGAGATCCCCCTTGCAAGCCTCGCGTGCCCGTCGAGGACGGCTGCGAGCCAGCCGACCGTGATGGGGAAGCCGGCCTCGGGCCGCCACGACGGGTTGACGTCCCACTCGCCCTCACGCGTGTTGCTGATGCTCCGGAAGGAGGACCCGGGTTCGGGCAGTCGCAGGCGCAGCTTCGGCCGTCTGCGGGACACCGCACCCAGGATGCTGCGGGTCACCTGCTTCAGCGGCGCCGTACCCAGGGTGTCGAGCCACGGGCTGTTCAGGACGAGCGCGGCGATCCGGCCGGGATTGCGGGCCGCCCACAGCGTGGCGACGAGTCCTCCGGTCGAGTGGGCGATCAGGACGAGGTCGACGGCGGTCGGGGTGCCGCGGCGCTCCGTGAGCCGCTGCTCGAGCGCGCGGACCGCGGCCTCGAGGTCCGCGTCGTACTCCTCGAGCGAGGTCACGTACCCCGGAGTCTGTCCGGGCAGCAGGCTCCGCCCGTACTTGTGGAGGTCGAGGGCGAAGAAGGCCCAGCCGTGCAGGTGCAGGGTCCGCGCGAGCTCCTCGTGGAAGAAGTAGTCGCTGAAGCCGTGGACGTACAGCACGGCGCGCGCCGGGCCGGCCTGCTCGGCGGGGCCGCCGGCGACGTCCGGCTCGTAGGCGACGAGGGTGGCCACCCGCGGGCCCTCGTCGTCGGGTGTCAGCGGCAAGGTCAGGGCGCGGAAGGACGGACCGAGGATGTCCTCGTTCCAGGGCTCGTCCGTCCCGGACACGATCCTCCTCCCGCCGCCCCGAGTTGTTGCACCTGTATCCATCATGGAACTCTTGACCCATGCATTTCTACCCGACTTTCTTCCGGCTCGTCTTCTCGGGAATGGACGCCGAGAGGGCCCACAGGATCGGGTTCGCCCTGATCCGCGCGGTCGATCGCACTCCCGTGGGCTGGGGTCTGCGCCGCTTCTGCGCACCCGATGCGAGCCTGGCCACCACGGCCTTCGGGGTGGAGTTCCCGTCCCCCTTCGGCCTCGCCGCCGGGTTCGACAAGGCAGGGAAGGGAGTGCTGTCGCTGACCGCGCTCGGCTTCGGGCATGTGGAGATCGGCACGATCACCGGCCAGGCGCAGCCCGGCAACCCCGCGCCCCGCCTGTTCCGGCTCGTCGAGGACCGCGCCGTGATCAACCGGATGGGCTTCAACAACGACGGTGCCGCGGCCGTCGCGCCCCGCCTGCGGTCCGCGCGGCAGCGGCTGACGCGCCGCTACGGGACCCGCCGGCCCGTCGTCGGCGTGAACATCGGCAAGACGAAGAAGGTGGACATCGCCGACGCCGTCGCCGACTACCTCGTGAGCGCCCGCGAGCTCGCCCCTGTCGCGGACTACCTCGTGGTGAACGTGTCCTCACCGAACACGCCCGGGCTCCGGCTGCTGCAGAGTGTCGAGTCCCTCCGCCCCCTGCTGGAGGCCGTCCGCACCACGGCCGACGGCGCGGCCGGCCGGCACGTGCCGCTCCTGGTGAAGATCGCCCCCGACCTCACGGACCAGGACCTCGACGACGTCGGCGCGCTGGCCCTGGATCTCGGGCTCGACGGGATCGTGGCCACGAACACCACCATCACGCGCGAGAACCTCGCCACGGACGCCGCCACGGTCATGGCCAAGGGCGTGGGCGGCCTCAGCGGGGCGCCCCTGAAGGCCCGCTCGCTGGAGGTCCTCACCCGGCTCCGGTCCGCCGTGGGCGACCGGCTCGCCATCGTGTCCGTCGGTGGCGTGGAGACGCCCGAGGACGTCATCGAGCGGCTCGAGGCCGGCGCCACCCTCGTGCAGGGGTACACGGCCTTCCTCTACGAGGGGCCGTTCTGGGTGCGCCGGATCAACCGCGGGCTGGCGCGCCGCCGGGCGGCCTGACGACCGCCCCACACCCGCCGGCACCGCCGAGCAGACACAAGAGCCGGGCCCGAAGGCCCGGCTCTTGTGTCATCCTCGGCCCCTGCTCGCCCTGCCGCAGCTCAGGAGGGGTACTGCCCGCGCTTGACCTGCGGTTTCGGCAGGCGCAGACGGCGCAACTGGAGTGCGCGGGTCACCCCGTACCAGAGGTCGCCCTGGTTGGGGCCGCCGAACTTCTCCGTCAGCTTCTTCTTCAGCTTGCGCCGCAGCAGCATGCAATCCACGATCACGGCGACGATGAGGAACCAGAACGCCAGGAGCACGGCGCTCTGCACCGCCAGGGACTGGAAGAAACTCAGGACCACGAACACCAGCGCGGCGACCATGAGGAACTCGCCGATGTTGATGCGCGCGTCGACGAACTGGCGGACGAAGCGCCTGTTGGGGCCCTTGTCCCGCAGGGGCAGGTAGCGCTCGTCGTCGGTGTCGAGGGCCTGGCGCATCCTGGCGCGGTCGTCGCGCACGGCGGACCGGTTCTTGTCCCGGGCGGCCTTGCGGTCGGCGGGCACGAGCGGCCGCTTGCGCGCGGCCTGCTGCACGCTCCGCTTGGGCGTCGGGGCCCCCTTGCCCTGGACGCGCTGGGTCTCGTGGGTAGGCGAAGCGCTGTCAACGACTTCCTGGGCAGTGGATGCTTCCTTATTTCGTCCGAACACCCCCTCAGGATACCGGCTCGCCGCGCCTGCGCCGCCGGTCGGGGCCGGACGATTCGCCCTGCGGCCCCGCCGCGGCTGCGCCGACGCGGGCTGTGTAGGGTTCTGGCATGACTTCCATGAGCACCCCCACCGAGCATCCGCACGAGCCCACCGGCATCGTCGAGCAGCTCCGGGCGAGCGTCGACGCGGCGTTCCCCCGGATCGTCGAGGAACTCTCCGGCCTCGTGGCCATCCCCGGCATCGCCTGGGAGGCCTTCGACGCCGCCGACCTCGACCGCAGCGCCGAGGCGGTGGCCGCGCTGATCCGCGGCGCCGGCATCGACGACGTCCGCATCCTGCGCGTCGACAACGACGGCACCCCCGGTGGTCCCGCCGTCGTGGCCCGCCGCCCCGCCGTCGGCGACCGCCCGACGGTCCTCCTCTACGCGCACCACGACGTCCAGCCCCCCGGCGATCCCGCCCTCTGGGAGACCGAACCGTTCGTGGCCACCGAACGTGGCGGACGGCTCTACGGACGCGGCGCGGCCGACGACAAGGCCGGCATCATGGCGCACGTCGGCGCGTTCCGGGCCCTCTCCGACGTACTCGGGGACGCGTTCGGGGTCGGCGTGACGCTCTTCATCGAGGGGGAGGAGGAGGCCGGGTCGCCGACGTTCCGCTCCTTCCTCGAGACCTACCGAGACGACCTCGCAGCCGATGTCATCGTCGTCGCCGACTCCAGCAACTGGAAGGTCGGCGTGCCCGCGCTCACCACGAGCCTGCGCGGCCTCGTGGACGGCACCATCGAGGTGCAGGTCCTCGACCACGCGGTGCACTCCGGCATGTTCGGCGGACCCGTCCTCGACGCGCCGACGCTCCTCGCGCGCCTCATCGCGACCCTGCACGACGACGCCGGCGACGTCGCCGTCGCCGGCCTGCAGGCCGGCGACCACGCCACGGTGGACTACGCCGAGGAGGACTACCGCTCGGACGCCTCGGTCCTCGACGGCGTCGAACTCGCCGGGACGGGCTCCATCGCCTCCCGGCTGTGGCACAAGCCGGCGCTGTCCATCATCGGCATGGACATCCCGAGCGTCGCGCTGTCCTCGAACACGCTGCTCCCGCGGGCGCGCGCCAAGTTCAGCCTCCGCCTCGCGCCCGGGCAGGACCCGCAGTCCGCCATGGACGCGGTCCGCGCCCACGTCGAGAGCCACGCCCCGTTCGGGGCACGGGTCACCTTCACGCCGGGGGAGACCGGCAGTCCCTTCCTGACCGACACGAGCGAGCCGGCCTCTCGCCTGGCGCTCGAGGCGCTCGAGGAGGCCTGGGGCGTGCCGGCCGTGGAGGCCGGCATGGGCGGCTCCATCCCCTTCATCGCGGACCTCACGGAGCTCTTCCCCTCCGCCCAGATCCTCATCACCGGCGTGGAGGACCCGGACTCCAGGGCCCACAGCGCCAACGAATCGCTGCACCTCGACGAGTTCCGCAAGGCCGTCCTGGCCGAGGCGATCCTCCTCGCACGGATCAACGACGGCGGCCTGCACCGCGACCGGGGCTGACGCCCGCACCGGGAGGGTCAGCGAGTGGGGAAATGTTTCGGCCCTCCCGGCCGTTAGAAGGGGAGTAGGCCCGGCGTAGGATTGGACCAAGCCCTGCGCGCCACACCGCGGACGCACGAGTGGATCCACCAGGGTCCGAGCTAGGAGAGACACAATGAGCACACCGACCACCGAAGCAGCGGCCCTGCAGGAGTCCACGGATCTTCCTTCGCACGAGGTCAACCTGTCCGACGTCGCCGCCGGCAAGGTGCGCAGCCTCCTCGAGCAGGAGGGGCGCACGGACCTCCGCCTGCGGGTCGCCGTGCAGCCCGGCGGCTGCTCCGGTCTGATCTACCAGCTGTACTTCGACGAGCGCGTCCTCGATGGCGATGCCGTCCGTGACTTCGACGGAGTCGAGGTCATCGTGGACAAGATGAGCGTGCCGTACCTGTCCGGCGCATCCATCGACTTCGAGGACACCATCTCGAAGCAGGGATTCACCATCGACAACCCGAACGCGGGCGGCTCCTGCGCCTGCGGCGACTCCTTCCACTAGCCACGGCACCAGCAGCTCCACTAGCACGAGGCGAAGGCCCGGAACATCCCGAAGGGGAGTGTTCCGGGCCTTTCGCATGTCACCGGATCGCGGCTCTTCCGGGTAAGCTCTACAGTGAGTAGTAAAACTGGATGTGCACCCCGGGCCGCTTTCCGCGCGGGTGGCAACGCACGTAGAAAAGGAAGGTCCGTCTGTGAGTTCGCAGGACCGAACCGGTAGCAAGCGCGTCAGGATCGCAAAGATCTCCAGCATCACGCTGGCCGGCGCCCTCCTACTGACCGGCTGTTCGGCAGAAGCCCAAAAGGGTTGGCTCCCGGCTGACCGGGACAACACCAACCACACCGCGGCCATCACCGATCTCTGGGTCAACTCGTGGATCGCGGCCCTGGCCGTCGGTGTCATCACGTGGGGCCTGATCATCTGGTGCATGGTGGCCTACCGCCGCCGGAAGAACGACACCGGCTACCCGCGGCAGATGAGCTACAACCTGCCGCTCGAGATCTTCTACTTGACGATCCCGCTGTTCATGGTGCTGGTGTTCTTCTACTTCACCGAGCGCGACATCAACACGATCGACGCCCGGGTCGAGGACCCGGACGTGATCGTCGATGTCCGCGGCAAGCAGTGGTCGTGGGACTTCAACTACGTCACCGAGGACAAGTACTCCACCGGCGTGCAGGCCCACCTCACCGGCGAGACCGGTCAGCAGGCCGACCTGCCCACGCTCTACCTGCCCGTGAACAGGACCGTCGAGCTCCAGCTCAACGCCCGCGACGTGCAGCACTCCTTCTTCGTTCCCGGCTTCCTGATGAAGCGCGACCTCTACCCGGGCCGCACGAACTACATCAACCTCACGCCCACCAAGGAGGGCACCTTCGACGGCAAGTGCGCGGAGCTGTGCGGGCAGTACCACTCCGAGATGCTCTTCAACGTGCAGGTGGTCTCCCAGGCGGAGTTCGATGCGCAGATGAACCGGCTCGAGGACGGACAGCTCGGCGACGAGTACGACCGCGACTCCTACCCGGAGGATGATCCCGATACCGACCCAGCCAGGAGCAGCAGCTGATGTCCACCTTCGAATACACCCTTGAGGAAGCCGGCACCGTAGCCGCTCCCCGCGTGGTCCCACGGTCCAAGGGACGGATCGTCGTCAACTGGATCACCTCGACCGACCACAAGACGATCGGGTTCATGTACCTGATCGCCTCGTTCGTCTTTTTCTGCTTCGCCGGTGTGATGGCCCTGATCATCCGTGCCGAGCTCTTCGAGCCGGGCATGCAGATCCTGCAGACGAAGGAGCAGTACAACCAGCTCTTCACGATGCACGGCACCGTGATGCTGCTCATGTTCGCGACGCCGCTGTTCGCCGGCTTCACGAACTTCGTCATGCCGCTGCAGATCGGTGCTCCCGACGTCGCCTTCCCGCGGCTGAACGCCCTGGCGTTCTGGTTCTTCCTGTTCGGCAGTACGATCGCCGTGTCCGGGTTCATCACCCCGCAGGGCGCCGCGTCGTTCGGCTGGTTCGCGTACGCGCCGCTGTCGAGCACCACGTTCTCCCCGGGCGTGGGTGGGGACCTCTGGGTGTTCGGGCTCGCACTGTCCGGGTTCGGCACCATCCTCGGCGCCGTCAACTTCATCACCACGATCATCTGCATGCGCGCCCCGGGCATGACGATGTGGCGTATGCCCATCTTCACCTGGAATGCGCTCATCACCTCGATCCTCGTGCTGATGGCCTTCCCGCCGCTGGCCGCCGCGCTCTTCGCGCTCGGCGCCGACCGGCGCTTCGGGGCTCACATCTTCGACCCCGAAGCCGGTGGGGCCATCCTGTGGCAGCACCTGTTCTGGTTCTTCGGCCACCCCGAGGTGTACATCATCGCGCTGCCGTTCTTCGGCATCGTCTCGGAGATCTTCCCGGTGTTCAGCCGCAAGCCGA